>DYJP01000015.1 GCA_020723065.1 Candidatus Micrarchaeum sp. | reverse complement strand
TTGAACACTATTACATGCAGTGGTTTGTCTGATACTTTGATTTTGATTATCTTATTTTTTGGAAAAGGAAACACTGCTGCTGAGTCTATTGCGATCATTCCATCTCTCATATTGGATTTCACTTGCACGCAATCTTTTTCCTTTATTATTCCGTTTATGGTCCTTCCGCAGATAAGGTGGCCGCAGTACGGCTCCCTTACAATGAACCTTCCTTCTTTTGAGGTCTTGCTGAACGGTCTTCCCCCTGCAGAGGAATACCATGCGGTTGATCCGCACCCGGTGGAGAATATTATTCCAGAGCTTTTCTGCTCCTCCCACGTTTTGTTTGCGAAAAGCCAATATTTTGAGGTGTTGTAGAGTTGCGCCGCACCAATATAAACTTCATTTAAAGCAAGTACCCTGTTTTTCTTGTGGCTTGTGGCGATTTCCAGTCTGGACCATTTTTCCACTGAAAAATCCCCGTCGAGTATCTTGCGCATCTTTTGTTCGAAGTTCTTTCTTGTTGCCGAGGTGTGCGCTCCCTCGCTGTGGAACGGATCCGAATTCACTCCGAGTATAAGGGTGTCATCTGTTATAAGGTGGGAGGATTCGATGAAGGTTCCATCCCCTCCGATGCTTATCACAAGGTTGAAACCTGTCCTGATTCTTTTGTTTTTCTGTTCTTTCTTCACGAATTTGTTGCTTATTTTGAATTTTTTCAGCACTTGCCTTACAGTCTGGATTGTCTTCTTGTGCTCTATTGTCCTGCTGTCGCTGTAAATAACTAAAACTTTTTTAAGGTCCATATACTCCCTCTTGAATTCATTCCATTTTTGTTGAAACGTTCTTTGCATTCATAGTATACTAAAAAGGTTTAATTAGTTTGCTTTCTTATTTATAATGTTTTAAGCTATTTATTTTTGTGGCGGCAGCCACTGTGGTTAAGATGATTGTCGACAAGTATAGGCCCAAAACAGTTAAGGATTTAGTCGGGCAGGAGCTTGTGGTGCAGCGCGTTTCCTACTGGGCGAAGAGGTGGGAGGAAGGAATCCCCCAGAAGCCTCTCCTTCTTTATGGAAGAGCCGGGTGTGGAAAGACGTCGCTCGCTCACGCAATAGCCAGGGATATGGGCTGGGAGCTTCTCGAGATGAACGCCAGCGACACTAGAAACAAGTCTGCGATAGACGAAATACTTTCGTACGCTTCCGCGCAGACTACATTGATGGGCGGAAGGAGGCTCATCGTCATAGACGAGATAGATGGCCTTGCGGGAAGAGAGGACAGGGGAGGCGTGAGCGCGGTCACCACCATACTTTCGGAATCAAGGCAGCCGATAATACTTATTGCAAACCAGGTTTATATACAGAAGCTTAAGGCACTTCTTCCTGAGACGGAGCTTCTCGAGATGAAGCCGGTGAATTCTAAGACGCTGAAAACCTACCTTAAGAAGATCGCTGAGAAGGAGGGAATTGATATTTCAGAGGAAAGGCTCGAAGAGATTTCCTTTAAGTCCGAGGGAGACGTGAGGTCCGCCCTGATAGACCTGACTTCCGCACTGTTTTCCAGGGACAGAGACAAGGACATATTCGGCTCGATAGCGCACATGTTCAGGACAGACGATTATCTTTCCGCAAGATCCTCCCTCTGGGACGTGGATTTGGATCCAGACATGCAGCTTTTGTGGGTGGAGGAGAACATTCCGAATGAATATCTGCACCCGTCTGAGATAAGCTATGCGTTCGAATACCTTTCAAGGGCTGACGTTTTCAAAGGAAGGATATCCAAGCGCCAGCATTGGGGCTTTCTTAAGTATTCCATGGAGCTTTCCACTACGGGAGCTGCAGCAGCAAAGAGGAAGCCAGTCGCAAGATTCGTTAAGTACAAGTTTCCCTCTTATCTCCAGAAGATGGCATATACTGTCGCTTCCAGGATGATAATGAAGGGAGCTCTGTTGAAGATAGGCTCCGTCATTCACATGTCCAGCAGGGAAGTGAAATCTCAGCTCAGGTTCATCGCGCCTTATGTTTTGAAGAATCCCGAGATGTACAAGCTTTCAGAGACAGAAATAAAAAGCATTCAGGGAGCTATAAGTGGGCAGTCGGTTTCTGTGAAATCTTCATTTGCAAGGACTTCATATCCAAAGAAGAAAACAGAATGATTTTCGACGTGAAATCGTCTGACTTGTTTTTGCCTAAATTCTTCGATGAGAATCAGAGGTGAAAAATATTTTTTCAGGTTTTCTTTTGAGTCAATCTGTCTTTTTGCTGCGTTTTCCAGCATTTCATTCAAATGAAGCACGTTCTTATTTTTCATTTTTCGATCGGTTTATCTATTTTTCTCAGATTTTTGCATATTTCTTTCCGTTTTTTCCGCAAATATTTCCTTTCTTGTTTATATTTTTTTTAACTTCGAAAATTCCTGAAAAAAGAAAACTAATTTAAATCAATTATGCAATCTAAAAAAGAAAGTTTCAGTCAGAGATTAAAGTTCCAGTCTTGTGTGGGGGTAGGACATGAAAATACATTTCAAGAACGCGCCAAGATACGACTTGCACATTCGGTCCCGGGATCAAACTTCTCCTTTTTCGAAAAAAGAGATAAGGTTCACAAAGTCGTTCAGGCTCATTCACTGATTCCAGTTTTTCATTTTCCTTTATTTTATTTTTCTTTCCTTGCATTTCTATTTGCGGTTAATTCCTATTTTTTCCTCTTCGGTGAAAAGGTGTGTGATAATTTTTAAAATAATCTCAGTATTTTTAAACCTTTATTGATAACATCTAGTATGCCAGAAAAGGAAATCAACGAAGCAGAGAAGACAAAGGCGAAGGAAATCCATAAAGACGAGTCAAACAATTCAGACATGCAATTTCAGCTGGCGAAGCTCAAGGCAATAGGCATAATGTTGGCCCAGCAACCCCAACTCTGGCAGGGCTTGCTCATTACAGGAGGTTTCTTTTCATTTGCATTATTCTTCCCGTTCTACGGGATTCTGCTGCCCTTGCTCGCTCTTCTTGTGTTCGTGGTCGGGTACCACCATCCGATTTTCGGAGTCATACTTTCATTCTTGTGCATACTTCCGGCAGTATCATATCAGGTTCCGGTTTTCGCATGGCTTTTCTTGGTCATGATCGGAATGGTCTTCTTCCTGGTGTTCAACAACTGGTACATCATCGCGGCACTGCTGTTCGTGGTGTCCGCGCCTTTTGCTCCAGAGCCCTACAACCTAGTTCTCGGGCCGCTTACGGTGCTGGTGCTCGCGGTAACTTCTTTGAACCTCGGTTCGAAGAAATCGCTTTATGTTCTCCCAGTCACATTCTATCTCATACTCATGCTGAGCGTGTTCTGGAGCGCGCACAATTCAGCGTTCCTCACAATATCCGAGAATACGTTCTCTTCAGACAGTTCGCTTGTTCCGTCCAAATATGAGCCGGAGACTCTCGAAATAATGGCCGCGATACCCGACTCCGTAACAGACTTGTTTTCATATGAAGTTATTAGGGAGGTCAACACCATTATTTCTATTTGGGGAGAGGGCACCATGAGCCTTTTCTTCTCGGATGCCGGACTCCTTCAGATAATCCTATGGTCGATTGTATTCTACGGAATCGCGTATTTGCCCATAATCCTTTACGGCAAATGGTCCCAGTTCGTGCCTTCCCTGGTGCTGATCGCCTTGATTCCTATTCATCTCATATCTTCTGAGCTTTCAGGCGTGGATCCGGACATGATGGTGATTCCTGCTGTCGCATTGACCATAGGAGTTATGTGGATACTGGACAATTACAACATAAAGATCACCAAGGAAGAGGAGATAGTCGCAGAGAGCAAAAAGGGCCTTTACGGGATTCCGGGACTTTCAGACCTCAGTGTATCCAAGTCCGGGCCCCAGAGCCTTGACGATGTTGGCAATTATGATTCTACTAAGAAGGAGATAAAGGAGTCCATAATGATGCCCCTGCATCATGGGGAGCTCTCCGTTCTTTACGGGATAAAGCCTCCGAAGGGAATTCTTCTGTTTGGTCCGCCTGGTACAGGTAAGACTCTACTCATGTCGGCATTGGCCAAGGAGCTCAGGATGAACTTCTACTACGTTAAGACTGCCGACATCCTGGGCCAGTACCTGGGAGAGTCAGAGAAGAACATAGCAAAGCTTTTCGATGTGGCAAGAAAGAACTCGCCGGTCGTGCTCTTCTTTGATGAGATAGATTCGATCGGAAAGAAGAGGGACATATCCGGCTACGGCGAATCAGACCAGACTGTGGCGAGGGCGTTAAGCACCATACTCACAGAGATGGATGGCATGAAGGAGAAGGAGCAGATCATAGTTGTCGCAGCCACAAACGTTCCGAATCAGCTTGATCCTGCATTGCTGAGGCCGGGAAGATTCGACAAAATAATATACATGCCTCCGCCGGATCAGAAGGGAAGGGAGGCGATTTTTAAGACGGTGACCAAGAAGCTTCCGATTTCAAAGGATGTAGACGTTTCTAAGCTTGCCAAAAGCATGGAACGATTCACTGGCGCGGACATAGTCAACATAGTGCTTGAGGCTGCAAGGAAGGCCGCGCCCAACGCCATGAAGAACGGCAAGGTCGTCCCGATAACTATGGACGATTTCACATCAGTAATAAAGTCCATCAAGCCATCCACCACTTTCGAGATGCTCGAGGAATACGACAGGTTCAGGAGAGACTTCGAGAGAAGGGCGGTCAGGGAGGAGATCAAGCCGATAGAGGAAAAGGTAGTCACCTGGAACGATGTGGTGGACATGGAGGACATCAAGAAGGTGCTGACCGAGGCCATAGAGATGCCTCTCCTTCACGAGGAAGAGATGAAGAAATATAATGTCAAGCCAATAAAGGGAATCCTGCTGTTCGGCCCACCGGGAACAGGAAAAACCTTGGTGGTAAAGGCTGCTTCGCACGAGCTCAACGCCAAGTTCATAAGCCTCACCCCGTCCGATCTTTCAAGGTACGGATACGAGAATGCAGTAAGGCTAGTGAAGGATACGTTCAATAGGGCGAAGGAGAACGCGCCCGCAGTTGTCTTTATAGACGAATTGGAATCGATCACTCCTTCCAGAGACCTGTACTCTTCAAAGGTAACGGAAGACATAGTCTCCGAGATCCTGCAGCAGCTTGACGGCCTCAAAGACCTCAAAAACGTCATATTGGTGGGAGCAACGAACAAGCCGTCCATGATAGATACAGCACTTTTAAGGCCGGGAAGGCTTGACAAGATCATCTTTGTCGGTCCTCCGACTGAACAGGGAAGAATAGACTTGTTTAAGTATCACCTGAAAGGGATCCAGGGCATGGAATCAGTGGACTACAATCTCCTGGTTGAAGAGACAGAAGGGTTCACCCCCGCAGACATAGCGAGCATCTGCCAGGAGGCGAAGATGCAGCTGCTGAAGAAGAAGATAGGGGGAGAGGGAGAGCAGCCGATCACCACAGATATGCTCATGCGCATTGCCTCCAGGCGCACCAAGTCTGTGACAGTCCAGATGCTGAAGGAATACCTTCAGTTCGTGAAGGGATACGGAGAGAGAAGGTAATCCCTGTTTTTTTGCAGTTTCCGCTATTTTATTATTCTATCACATACCTTTTATTATTAGTATAGTATATATCAGGTGAATTGCATGGCAAGAAGATTGAAAATGCTATCAAGACTCCAAGCCTGAATAATGTAGTTATCCAAGAAAGATATCTGAAAAGCGGATCATGGAAAGATAGTAAGAGCTGAACAGCATTTTCAGCCAGCAGAACTGATCCGAAAGCCAAGGAAGAGATAATCTGTTTTTTTAGCTGTTTTCAGCCTTTTCCAATCAATCGACGCTTATCGATTTTTGGCGATTTTAACGTCGAAGATTTCAGCTAGGTTTTTGCGGTTTTTTGCCTTATGGCAGATATTACGTTCATGAACGATAGGGTATTACGTCTATTGCCTATATGGGTGGATAGATATATAAACTAAAGTTAATATAAAAGCGTAATATTTAAATACCGTCTAAATAAACTATTCCCAGACTCTAACATCGAGTCTAAGTAATTTGCGCATATAAAACGCCGAAAGGCCTCGCGCAAGTGACGATATACTTTGAGGTGATATCGTGAAAAGTATAAATGCAAAGAAAATAGCGGCTGTCACAACAGGTGCAGTTCTTTTGGGAGCTTCACTCGTCGCAGCAGCACCAATAATGTATGGAAACACTGAGATCATAAACGCTCAGGGTAAACCGGTAGTGAAAGTAGTTGTCGGAGCAAATGCAAAGGCGTCCGACGGTGTTGCAGCAGCAAACATTGCAGCTGTTATCGGTAGTTTGGCATACAAGACACAGACCGTGTCAGCACAGTTGACAGGTTCTCCAACATGCGCAGTTTCTGGAACTGGTTCAGGTTCATGCTCCGTCTCTGACGAGAAGGTGACACTTGAGATCACAACACCGGGAACAGCAACAGTAGCAGGCGGATATGGATTCAAGACCTATGGTTACGGATTCATAGACAACGTGGGCACATCAGAAGACAACCAGATATACAATGAATCTAATCCGAAAGAGATCGACGGGGATGACATTTCAGCATTCGCTGACTACGAGTCTTCAATATCCTCAGTATCTGGTGCATTTACAGAGACACAGAAGATATTCGTTCACCAGGATTCCGCACCCGCAAAATGGGATTCTGATGAAGAGAAGTACTATATAGATCTCAAAAACATAACATACAAGATCACCTTTGATCATAATGAATTCAATGGAGTTCCGATGTGTGTTGATGAGTCTGAATTGACTTCCGGAAACTGTTCTGATGACAACACAATCGACAGGCAGAGACTGAAAGTCAAGTACTTGGGCGAGGAGTGGATCATTTCCGGCATGTCCAACGGCACATCCGTGAAGTTGGCAAAGGAAGCATCTCCGGCACAGATCGTGTACGCAGGACAGTCAATCACAGCAGGCGCATACACAGTGAAGCTCGCTGACTTGACAATTCCGTACGGAACAACTGACTCTATGGCAGTAGTCCAGATCTACGATGCGAACGAGCAGCTCGTGAAGGAAGATACCGCATCAGCCGGCGCAACAAAGGAAATCACATTGCCAAACGGTGACAAGATCTCCCTCCACGTCTACAAGACAGCACCAGGTCTTACCACATCAAAGTGGGCAGAGATGGCAGTCTTCACACAGGAATTGACATTGACAAATGGAAGCTCTGTTGATGACGACGCCAACGAAGATTGGATTGTTGACTTGTCTTGGCATACATACGGCGCAAGCTCGAACGATGTTTTGACAGGCATAACCCTTACAAGAGAGAACTTTGATGACTCTATCTTTGAGGGAGATTCTGTCAACATAATCGAATCGCCTGCACCATACCAGTTCACATTCTCTGGATGG
>DYJP01000007.1 GCA_020723065.1 Candidatus Micrarchaeum sp. | reverse complement strand
TTGGCCATTTCCATCTTTTGCCTTGATTTGTCCTGGAGTATCCAGGTTGTCGCGAAGCCAGTTGCCACTGCAGATGCGCTGACCAGAGCGGTGCTCACTTCAGGAGAAAAGAATGCCCCTATGGTCATCATTCCCAGCCCGGCGGCGGTCCCCCCGAATATCCCTTCAAGAACTATCGGAACGCTTTCGGACGGCTCCAGATTTTTCGGAAACAGTATTTCCTTTACCATGCTATCATTTTTTATAATATAATTTTAATACTTTCGTTTGGCTTTCACACTTCCGTTTTTCTTGGGATGTAGAACCTTCCACCCACCAGTTCGCATTTGCCTTCGTAGAACATTATCGCGGTCCTTGCCGCGATCTTTGCGTCCTCAAGGTGCCTTCTCACTTTGTTCTTCTCCCTTTGGATTCCCAGTATCTTTGCAGAAATGGATGGGCATACCTCGATGATTGTTATGCTTTTGTCATAAATTTTCGAGAAGGAAATACCTCTGGCGGCAAGCTCTTTCATGGATTGGAAAAATGGAAATATTCTGAAGCCCATCTTCAACAGCTTTCTGTCCTCTTCTCTCGTGTTTCCAGCTGTCGGAAGCGAAAGCGGAGCGTCTATCGCAATAATGGTCGGCTTGTTTCTTTTAATGAATTTGTGGATATTGTCGTTGTCGAAAAGAAGCCCTTCCTCAAGGGATTTCTCATTCCAGTCTATGCATATCACGCCAGTGGGGTTGTGTTCTCTTGCGGCCAGGTCAATCCCGCAGAATACAGGTTTCGCCTTTTTCAGGGATTCATGCATTGTCTTAACACACATTTCTGTTTTATATTCCTTTCTATCTATTTATTAAACCTTTTAAATATTCAACTGTAATCTATATATACTTCTGATAACCTTGTAAGTTTAGCATATCACGCCAGAGTAGCTCAGTTGGTTAGAGCGCCAGACTCATAAGTTTCACTCAAGGCCCCGCGCAAGCGGAACTGTGAAATTAGGAAATCTGGAGGTCGAGTGTTCAAATCTCTCCTCTGGCATTGCATTCATCGTTCTACGATTCATACGTGGTCTAATGATTTCTGATCCATTATCTGTCTGGCTTTTTTCTCTCCAAAACGGGCTCTTGACATTCATGAGTTTGTTTCTTGATTTGTTCACAATCCCAATCGCATTCCTCTTCATTTTGTCTGTTTATTTTCTGTCTTATTTCAAGTATAAGGGCAGATTCCTGAACTCATTAAGAAAGATAGTATATTCGGATGAGCTGAAGAAGAGGGCGTTCATAGCTATTTTATCCTTGATGCTTGTCATCGCGTCAGTACAGTTTGTCAAGCTTGTTTATCCTCAGGATAGGCCTTGCAACGCAGGCTTCAGCAATGGAGACAAGATAGAGTGTCCGGAGTCTTCATCGTTTCCGAGCACCCACACCGCTTCAGCGGCAGTCCTGATTCCTTTCACCATGGGAACCCCGTTATTCTTTTCATCCTTGCTGTTTTACGGTCTTGTTGCATTTTCAAGGATGTACTTGGGGCTGCACTACCTTCTTGACATATTGGTTGCCACTACAGTTGGAATTTCAGGCTTTTTTGTAGTCAGGTCTGCCTTAAGCAAGGAAAACAAGACTATCGCATCCAAATCCAGTAATCTTTTCAGGGCGTTCTCCCATCTGTTTTTCGGGCTATTTGTCATGTTCGCAGTAATGATGTCCTACGCCTTCTCAGATTATCCCATCCTTATATCCTTGATTGTTCTTTTTGCAATACTGGTGGTTTTGCTGCTGATGGTACACATGGACTCTTTCAAGAAGAAGATCACCATTCTTTACGACCTTCTTCATTTTATAAGCGTAAGGGATTCCTTTATCGGAGAAGGAGCGATACTATTCGTGCTCGGCAGCATGATCCTGATAGGATTCAGTCAGGACATAGGCCAGATAATGGCTGGACTTTACATAGTCACAATAGGGGACGTAGCTTCCGCAGCTTTCTCGTTTTTCACTCCGAAGAAAAAGTCATTTTTCAAGAACAAAAACATAGTCTCCTTTGCAGCATTTATCCTTTCAACGCTTCCAGTGCTTTTTATTTTAGGAGTCAGTTTCTTTCCATTTCTTTTCCTGGCCGCATTGATAGAAAGCATAGATCTCAAGGTGAGTGACAATTTCCTTCTGTTCGTGTTTTTGACCTTTATATTCACATTCATAATCTGATCAGTAGCGCTTCTAATCTTCAAGACAATGAGTTCAGTTTCACTGTTTTTTCTTCTGCGCGTTAAACCAAGGCAGAGCTAATCCTTTCTAGGATTGGTATGTAAAATAAGCCTATCAGATCAGGGCGTCAAGTTTTTCGATTGCCTTTGCCATTTCAGAGACTATGAAGCCTATGGTCTCGCCCTTCTTGACCAGAGACACGAGTATTATGGTCCTTCCTGCGTATATGATGGCGTCTCCGTCCACTCCCTTGAGTATTATGAAGTTAGCCTTGCCCTTTTCAAGCTCCAGGGATGCCATGTCTGAATTGGCTATCATCCTTGCGGTCACAGCCGCTATTAGGTTCTGATCTATCTCTTTCGGAAGCATGGACGCGACAAGAAGCCCGTCCTTTCTTACGGTCGCCACCCCCTCCACCTTTCCTCCACTCATGAGGGTGTTTAGCACTTGGTTGACTTCGCTCTTGTCTATTATCGCGGTTTTGATTCTCTTGAGGGCGCCCTCCTCTATAGTGAGGGATTCCCCTATGTGCTCAGACATGTACCTTGTAAGGGCCCATTTCCTCCATCTTCCAGGAATGTCTGCAAGCATGCTTATGTCCACTTTGTCATTAGTCTTTAGGAGCTCGTCTATGTTCCTTCTCCAGGAAGGCCAGTTTTCCAGAACCTCTCCTTTCCCTGAGATGCTATCTATCGCGCCCTGCACGTCTGACATAGACTTGACTATCTGTGGAAGATACTGATCTGCGTTTTCCTGGTTTATGTCCACCATGTATCTTTCCATGCGCTTTCTCTCCACCTGCGCGACTATCTCCTCTGTTTCAGTGTCTATCTTGTTCTCCACCGCGTGCATTATATTGTTTTCAAGCTCGTCCACAAGCGAGATAGTCTGTCTTATCCGTTCCTTTGCCATGTCAAGTGCGGACATGTAGTACCTTTCGCCGAAGACCGATCCCTTCAGGATGTCCACTATCGAGTAGTATATAGAGATCATTCCGATCGCTATCGCAAAGCCACCTATGAGTTTGGGAACATTGGATCCGAGCCTTACTAAAGTCTCAAGGTCTGCGCTTCCGGCAGCTTCCTTCGTAAAGAATATTATCGCAACACCTATCACTATCATCGCTATTCCGGTTATCGCCCAGACTGTGTTGTCCTTCCTTCCATGGCCTATGAAGTTGTATACTTCGCTCATGAGAGGGGTCTTCTTGACAAGGCTGACGACATATGCTCCGAAGAGTGCGAGCAATTCCAGGTATATGAGTATCATGATGAATATAAGCGAAGCATAGATCGAGGTTGCAATATAGAAGTCAAGGTTCGATTTGAGAACTCCATACACCCCTTCTCCTATCTTGGAGATTGAAACAAAGAACGGAACGTTTTCAGGGTCTATGGTGTTCACTTCTATGTATGGTGACTGCACATACTTCTCTATCCATGTCTTGTCTATTTCCTGGAAGACCATGACATTATATTCGATAGTCTTTCCTATGTTCTCTCTTCCGGAGAAGGTGAATGCCCAGCTGACCGTTATCGGCGGTTCCGCCCTCAGCAGTTCGCTGTACTTGGGCGTGAAAGTGAGCTTCTCTATGTTAAGTGCAAGAGCGGTCGGTATCGTTTCCCTTACTGTAATATCAGTTATCTTGTCCGACGCCTTGGTTATTATATTGAGCCTTACGGTTACATTGTTGCCAAGGTTCTTGTGGACAAGTATTTCCCTAGTTATGTTTACTGAGTCTATTGACTTGGCCTCGAAGGTGTAGATCTGCTCATCAGGTATTCCGTCGTTATCAAGGTCCGAGAGCCTTTCGTTTTTTATAATTTCTTTTTCAGAAGGATAGATTTTCTTTTGGACGCATCCGGATGAGAGCACTAAAATCATTAATGTTAAGAGAATAAACAGCCCGGGGTATACAGATCTAGTTTTTGTTTTTTTTATTTCCATTAATACACCGAATATTATCAATGTCTGATATTTTAGGGAATATCTATTTAAATATACCTTTGAGATACGCTCTTATTTCTTTTGAGAGTTATTATCTAGGTGTTGTTGTTATGCTTAGGCAAGTTAACGCTGATCTTCATCTGCACGGCAAATATTCCGGAGCAGTTTCCAATGACATGCTTCCTTCCACCATGGGAGAGCAGGCAAAATTGAAAGGTCTTGACATGTTGGGGACGGCAGACATCCTTAACGGAAGATGGATTAAGATCGTAAGGGAACAGCTCAAGCAGAGCGATTCAGACGAAGGTATTTTCCTTCACGAATCCGGAACAAGATTCGTATTGCAGACCGAAGTGGAGGATGAAAACAGGGTCCACCACATACTTCTTTTCCCTTCAATGAGCAAGGTCGAGGAAGTCAGGGAAGCTCTTTCAAAGTACTGTAAGGACCTCGACACAGAAGGAAGGCCTAAGATACATCTTAATGGAGAGAGCATAGCGGAAATAGCCACAGAAGCGGGAGCTTTGATCGGTCCTTCACATGCGTTCACACCTTGGACTTCTCTATACAAGGAATTTGATTCATTAAAGGAATGCTATGGCGATTATTCGGACAAGATATACTTCATTGAACTCGGGTTGTCCGCAGATACTGATCTTGCTGACCGCATCGAAGAGATCTCTAATCTTACTTTCCTCAGCAACAGTGATGCGCACAGCCCTTGGCCGAATAAGATGGGCAGGGAGTTCACTTCATTTCTTATGGAAGAATTAACTTTTGCTGAACTTGAAAAAGCTATAAAAAGAACCAATGGAAGAAAGCCAGTTCTCAATGTCAAGCTCAATCCAAAAGAAGGGAAATACCATCGCACAAGGTGCATGGGCTGCCTTACGTTCTTTTCATTAGAATATTATAATTTATTCAAGCACAGGTGCCCGGTCTGCAAGAAGACAATAAAGAAAGGAGTGGTTGAACGGATTCAGGAGCTTTCGGGCGGAAGGGAAACCATTCATCCAGATCATAGGCCGGATTGCATCCACATCATTCCACTTTCAGAAATAATCTCTATCGCTTATGAAGTGAAAAATCCATATTCTCAGAAAGTGCAGAGCGTATGGCGGGATCTTGTGAATGAATTCGGTACAGAAATTAAAGTATTGCTTAAAGTTCCAATTTCAGAAATTGATAAGAAAGACAAGAAAGTGGCCGAACTGATAAGTCTTTTCAGGGAAAATAGATTCAGATATGTTCCGGGCGGGGCGGGCCAGTACGGGATTCCGGTGCCGCCGGGCAAGAGTGCGAAATACAAAGTATGGAACGATGGGAAGGTTGTCGAGCTTGACGTTAAGGATGAAATTTAAGGCTGGATCTCTTTTTTTAAGAAACAGTGGTCCTAAGCTCGAGATAAACAAAAAATCAGAAACAAAAAAATAAAGAAAATTAAGAGATTATGCGAAGCTCTTCTTGTCGACAATTACGTAATCGGATGCTGCCAAGATCGCAGTGTACGGTATGTAGACCATACCCTCTTCCTTCTTTGTCTTTCTCATTACAAGGTTGTCTGGGTTCGGTTCAACTACAAGTGTTTCGAGCTTGCCGTTCTTTTCGTTGATTAAGATGTCAACGAGTCGTCCTATCTCTTCACCGTCATTTGTTATTAATTTTCTGCCTGCCAACTGGCGCGCTAATAGAAGTTTTACCATTTGTCCACCTTACTATGTTTTTATATGTGAGATTTAAAAACCTATCTTGAACTAATCTCACAGTGCCTCTATTATCTTTGTTATAATATGTTTAAAATCTTTATCCTTTTGCTTATTTTGTTTTTTTCTCTATTTTCTCATCTGTTTGCGCATATTTTTTATACTTATCTTCCTTATTATCTTGTAGTTTTACAGTGCTTTATTTAGTCTTTCGTTTTCTGTGGGGATGGCAGAGTCAGGTCAAATGCGCAGGACTTAAGACCTAGGTACAGGAAGGAAATCCTGTGCCTTAGCGGCTACGTGGGTTCAAATCCCACTCCCCACATTTTCAGGATATTTACTTTCAGTTAAGTTTAAATACGTAATATTGTAGTTTTTATTATGGGTTTCAAAGATGGCGAGAACAAGATAATCTCGTATCGCGATTTTTTGGCCGACCACGGTCTAATGCTGATAGCATTCATACTAATTTCAATTTATTCATTTTCATTCGCTTCTTCAGTGCCATTTCCTTTGGACCAGGGATATAGGATGATGGTGAGTGAGAACGACTCGCTTAGGAGCATATATCCGATAAGTGAGAAGTTTCCTTTTGCAGGATGCAGTTCAATTCCTGAAGACTATGAAGGTAAATGTGGGGCGTTCGTGTATGACTTCTGTATAGAATCCAGTGATTACATCTCATCAAACATCCAGATGAGTTCAGAAGAGATTTCAGGTTCTTTAAAGGACTCATACGATTTAATGATTTCAAGCGACAGGCATCTTCAAAATCTGAAGAACAGATGGTTCAACATATTCCTTTCTTCTTTCAATTGTACCATAAACAGGATTAATTCGGTGCTTTTATTTCCGACTTATATTGAGTCATGCAATGACATCTTCAAAGATCAGATAATAGACATGTTGTTCGGAGATTTATGGGTGGACGTGCTGATCAGTGTGGACAATTATTTCTCTTCCCAGGAAAGCACATACAGCAATGGGGCGAGATCTATGAACCTGCTTTTCTCAGCAGTTCAGGAGCAGGCAGATTCGCTTTACTATGAAGGGGCGGGCTATCAGAATTACTCTTCAAGCGCTTCTTCATTCTATGACGAAAGGATAAGGTCTCTGATAAGTGACTACAAGTCGGGCAGGCTGGATCCCCAAAGAGAATCCTACAGCTATCTTTATGTTCAGAAAAAGAGCTCTGAACTTGGCAACGATTCCCGCATATTCTCAAATTGTGAGATGGGAATAATGCATTCCAAAGAATATTTTTCCGCATTTAGCAGTATGCTTGATCTTTATAGGCAGACTTTGTCTGAGCGGGCCAAACTTAAGTCCAACTATCATTCCTTACTTTCAATATCGAAGATGAAGTACGAAGAGGCAGATTCAAAGCTTGACTATATGCGTGACAACGGCTATGATCTTGTCAGTTCTTCTTTGATTGCATATGTTTCAAATGATTCTCAGACAACTATTCTTGAGTCTGACGTCAGCCAAATACCTTCGAATGCTATAGCAGAGCTGGAGTCAATCCTTCATGGATCTGGATCGAAGGTTGGAGCAGAAATGCTTATCTCGCAGGCAGAAACTGGTGTGCGAGACAAAACAGAATTCTATTATGCGAAAGGAATGGAATTTCTTTCCTCTTCGATTTTCATTTCCGAATACTCTCTCAACCTTTCGGAAAGAATTGAGCTGAAAGTCTCAGAGGTTCTTTCTTTATTAGAATCAAAGGTGGTGCAGAAGCTTAACGAGACCCACGCAAAGATAGAAAGCTACAGCGTCTGGGACACTTCCACCGCATCAGTGCTTGATTCCGTAACTCAGAAATATAACCGTGCTCTTGAGATTTATGACAATTATAATCCGTTCGAAACTACGAAAGGAGCGAGAATATCGGACCTTTATTCTGCTTGCGTTCTTCTCGACGAGATCAATGAAACAATCGCAGCAAAGGCGTGGGACGTTAAATCAGAAAAATTAAAGGCCCTGAATACTTCTCTTCAGGAGCTTAATCTTGTCATTCAAAAAGCAAAGTTGGACGGGATAGATGTTACTTCCGAAGAGAAGCTTATGGATTCAAAGAAATCCATACTTTCGCTTGAAATTTCAAATATCACATTCATAGATGAATCGATTTCAGCAGTCAACGATGCGGAAAGTGCGATATATTCAAGGGCCGAATCTCAGTATTCCAAACTTAAGAACGTGAGGTTGAGGCTTTACAGGCTCCTGGACAGTTTGAGCAAATACGTGGACGTTTCAGATTACGTTTCGGAGATGAATTCAAGACTCGGCGTCCAGGAAACGTATTTCTCCGGAGGTGACTTTGTTCCGTCAAAAACGTTGGGAAGCTATTTCAAGATAAAGTCAGCATATGAAAGCATCCTTAGTGATCTTGAAAGGAAGTCAAGCGAAATCATTGGAGACTATCTTTCCAATAGGTACTATTTCACCAATTCATTCGATTCTGTTCCGGCCGTAGATTCGTACGTGAATGTAACATCTTATCTTGAAGTGAAGAACGACCTTGCATTGACAAGCTCGAAGCCAGTGATAATTTCAGTTAAAAATATCCCGTTCGCAGTTAATAGCATAGTGCATTCTACTCCTTCCGGAGTTTATGCAACAAAGAATGGAACCGGCATCTTGCTTTATATTTCAAATATCTCCGAGAATACGACATACTATATAACAATAAAGACAAATATCAAGCCGGCTGTTCTGTCCTCGAAATCAGTGAAAAGGATTTCTCTTTCCGATACAAGGCTCGTTGAGAAGATCACCTACTATATAGATTCGAATTTTGATACTGACAGTTTGTTACTCTCAGACGGATACAATGCAGATTCTTGCGCAGTCTATATGAACGGCAAATCACAGATAGTTAGGTCTCTTTCGAATCTTTCAATTCTAATATCTGGAGCAAAGGTGGGAAGGTCTGTAGTCGAGGCTACCTGCGTAAGAAACGAGCCGATTTCCTTCCTTTCCAGTAACTTCACAGAGGAGGACGGTTACATTCGCTACATCCTGCATCTAAAGAGCAACTATGAAGATTATGAAAATGTGGACTACACTCTCCAACTTCTGGGCTATGTAAATGAGATAGATCCCTTAAGCATAAGGGTTACGGAAATCTCCGGAGAGGTTCCGGATAACTATTCTTCGTATAAATATGGAGACAGGTACTATGCCAAATGGATCATTCCTCTTCTTTCGTCTGAATACATCAACTACACTGTCCAGTATAGGGCGAATGATCTTGCAAGCTATTACTCTAACCTGAAAGCGGACATCCAGAATTCCTCTTATTATGAATCTGTCGATGTCTCCAATTTTATTAGGGATGCACAATATAAGGCAAGCACCGGCAACTACAATACTGCAATCGATTCCCTTGAGAAGGCTAGGAAAACAATAACGCTCGCCGTCAACAAGAAGATAGAGAATAATTCGTTGACCGAGCGATTGGATAAGATTTCCGCTCAAATCTCTCAGCTGAAGAACAAGTCCGCGGAGATATATTCTATTTCATCTAATCTTTCGTTGGCAGGAGTCTCTGTGGAAATCTCAAAGCAGATAGCAGAATATGACAGCAAGGTCAAGGACGCCAGAAATCGACTCAATTCTGGAGACATCTCCAGTGCAAAAGAAATAATCAAAGATCTGGAGTCGATGGTTTCTTCAAACAAGATTGATAATGTGCTGTACAGCAAGGAGAAAAAGCTTACAGATGAGCTTTTTGACATGCAGAACATTATCTTCTCCTTAAGTAGGTTTACTGATGTGAGTGCTATCCTGGAAGAAATCGAACAGATAAAGCAGGAGCTGTCCGTGGTCGCTCCCGCAACAGCTTCAAACGACTACTATTCAGCGCTGACTGGACTTAATGGGGCCTCAATCAGTTTGGATGAGATACGCGATCAAGTTGAAAACTCTTCCCGATCTGCAGCAGTGTATTTCTCCTTAAATTTGAATTCCGCAAAGGGAGCGATTGATTCCTGGAAGAAGCAGAAATCAGGATTGTTCAGTACTTTTTCCGTGAGTAAAAATAACCCGATCCAGTCTATTCCTAATTCAGTCAACCAGCTGGTGGCCAGAATGAATGAAACCGATTCTGCCGTAGAGGAATTAAGCGCAATTTATTTCAAACTTAAGGAATACAATACAGAAGAGATGCTTGAAAACTTTGAGGAATTTGAAGAAATGTCGGAAATTACCAATAACATAACATTCAACATTGATTATCTATCTAATTTCACTTCACGATATAGGGAAAGTTCCAATGAGCTGATAAAGGACATTTCTGTATTATTTGATGAAAAGATGAAGAGCGGAACAGCGGAAGAAAAGCAGAAGATAACAGAGCTGCAGCCGATGTTCTCTTCAGCAAAAACCGCTTACAACAACGGAATGTATCTTGATTCCATGCTTTTAAGCAATTACATACAGTCCGAGATGCTTTCTACAGGAGAAAACAGATTAAATCTTTTTGATCCGACGTTCATTTATATTGGAATATTACTCTGCGTGTTAGCGGTTGTCACATATGCATTTACTAAAAAAGATTCACCGAAAGAGCCTAGAAAAATTGAAAAAATAAAATTAGACTAAAAAATAGAAATCAGTATTCCTCGTCCTCGAAATCCTCATCTTCCTCGTCTCCGGTCCATTCCTCGTCGAGTTCCTCTTCGTCTTCGAGTTCCTCTTCGTCTTCGAGTTCCTCTTCTTCTCCGAGATCGTCTTCCTTATTTCTCGGTTTCTTCTTCGGATCGTTTTCAGGTTTTGACATATTTTCACCTTCGTAAAGAATCAATAGTGCTAATTATATGCATATAACAATTAAAAATCTTTAGTTGCTCCTTCTGACATTAAAGTCCAGCCATATTCATTTTTATATAGGTGACTTCGCCTTCTCCATCTACAACTGCGAAAAGCATGCTTTTCTTGACTGAATGTGAGAGGCGTATCATACTTCTTATCTCTGCTATGCTGGTTTTCTTCTCTTCAGGTACAGGGTATACCAGCATGTGAGAGCGCCCCTCGCCGACCCTTATGCCTTTTTCGTAGACTCTGAAGCAAGCTCCGAACTTAAAGCCAGTTCTTACCACGTAACCTTTGCTTCTAAGGTCCTTGTAAACTATATATTTCAGGTCCAGGTCATTATCGCTATTTCCCAATGTCGAAATGAGTTCCTTGAATTTCATTTCTTTCCGGTTCTGCGTTATCATTATTCTTTTGTTTTCCAAAAGGTAAAGCGCTTCTACAGGTGAAAGGAGGGTTTTTCCTTCATAGTCTTTTCCAAAACCCCTTTCCTTGAGTATTCTTGCCAGATTCGGGTCATCTTCAAAAATTCTGTTCTTTACAAGATATGCCATGTGCACACCGCTTGTTTTTCAGTTCCTTTACATTTCCATTTATTACTGCGAATTAAGCTTTATAAATTTCTCTACTAAATATATTCGGTGTTATTTATGGCAGATGAAGAGATAAATCAGCCGGTAGAGGAAGGAGATCTTCCTATGGAAGACGATGAGAAGTTGCCGTTCCCAACCGCGAGAGTAGTAAGAATAATGAAAGAGAACATGACTAAGGAGCACCAGATAAGGGCCGAGGTCAAGATTGCAGCCAACGAATTCTTGGGGGAAATTTTGAAGGACATTGCTTCTGAGATGGACAAGGAAGAAGTTTTCACGCTTTCGACAGAGCATTTCAATAAGGCAGTCAAGAAATACAAGATGATCGCCTACCAGCAGAAGAGGATCGAGAGAATCAAGAAGCTGCTGGAAAAGCAGAAGACAGAAGTAGAAGAGGTCATAATAGAAATAGACCTTTCGAAGGACCTCTGAGTTTTTTTCTTTTTTTATTTTCATTTTTATTGATGTTTTGCATTTAGTGGTGTGATGGCAGAAGAGCGCAAAAGAGATTCCGGAATGGAGATATTCGGTGCTGCAATTCTTCTTCTTTTGCTTGCACTCCTGTGTCATTTTCACGTAATATGTCCACTTCCAGAATGTCCTGAGGGCTTGTTTTCGTGTTCAAATTGTCTTGGAAGCTGTTGCCTGCCCGATGGAAGCTGTCCATGTCCTGAAGGTTCGGCTCCATGTAGCCTTTATTGCCCCCAGACTTCAAATTGCCCAAGCGGCTGCTGCAACATAAATACCTGTAACTGTTCGGCAATTCCAGAATGCCCTCCGCACACTTCATGGAGTGAGGCGCGGGATTGCTGCGTTTACACAGAAGGCTCCTTTATTAATCAATGTGCCATGCTATGTTCGATAGATCCTTTGAGGATAGGAGGCTGTACAAAGGGGTTGGACGCGTGCGATTCGACTGGTTGCTGTCCGTTTGGTTCGATTGGATGGAATGACACCCAGAAATGTTGTGTAAATGAGAAGGGAGTCTGCATAACCAGTTGCTTGCTTAATACTTCCTTGTCTGCTTGTACTCTGCCGTTTGTCGGTGGGTGCGATTCGACCGGCTGCTGCCCCCCAGATACATATTGGAATGATTCGTGTTGCGTTACTCCATCCGGTTTCTGCTATGGAGATGCGTGCGCAAACATAATTTGTCCAGATGGCCAGGTTTGCCAAGATGGCGTGTGTATAGAAGATTTGTGCATTAATGTGACCTGTCCGACTGGCTTTGTGTGCAAAGACGGCCAATGCATTAATCTTTGCGAGGGTGTAGTCTGTCCGGATGGCCAGGTTTGCTTGAACGGCCAGTGCGAGTTAGACCCGTGCGCGGATATGGTCTGTCCTTCGGGCCAAATATGTATCGCTGGTCAGTGCGAGAACGATCCGTGCGCAGATGTTGTCTGCACAGGCAATCTCAGCTGCGTTGGTGGGGCTTGCATTGATCTTTGTGAAGGAATGAACTGCCCAGTGGGTCAAAAATGTCTCAATGGTAACTGCGTGGACCAATGTTTTGATGTTACCTGCCCTCTTGGCCAGATATGTACTAACGGGAACTGTGTGGATCCCTGTGAGGGAGTCAACTGCGTTTCCGGCCAGCAGTGCCTTAACGGGCTTTGTGTTCCTTCTAATTTTGTAGATTGCCAATATACTGGAACAGTCGGAGCTTGTGCTGATGAGATCATATGCAGTGATGGATGCGTAAACGAGATAAAATGCGTGGATCTAAGATTGCCAGAAGGGCAATGTATAGGGATTGCTGGTTCATGCAACACTTCTTCAGATTGCTGCTGTGGTTATAGTTGCCAAAATATAAGCGGAAGTGGAGTTTGCTGCCCAGGCGGCCTCTGGACCTGTTATACCCAGTAATCATTGAAAAATTAGGCTGACATTATTCTGTTTATTATGTACTTTTCGTCAAAGGGAAGGAGATCGTCGTATTCTTGGCCTACTCCTATGAAGATGAGGGGAACTCCTGTCGCTTTTTTTACAGATATCACTGTTCCGCCTTTGGCGTCTACGTCCAGTTTTGTGAGTATTACTCCATTGAGCTTTATCGCATTGTTGAATTCTGAAACTTGCCCTAGAAGCGCATTTCCAGTTATTCCTTCTCCAACAAAAATTTTAAGGTTCGGAGAGGTTACTCTTTCTATCTTTTTCAGCTGCTCTATCAAGTTGCGGTTAGTTTCCTGTCTTCCGGCGCTATCTATAAGCACGACATCTATGTTCTTTGCTTCTGCATACTTCACTGCATCAAAAGCAACTGCGGCAGGGTCGGAACCGTAATCATGTTTTATGAAAGGTATACCAAGCTTTTTTGCATGCTCTATTGTTTGCTCTATTGCGGCTGCCCTGAACGTATCTGAAGCAGATATTACGCAGCTCTTCCCGTTCTTTTTAAGATAGTGGGCCACCTTGGCAATTGTGGTTGTCTTTCCAGCTCCGTTCGGTCCTATGAAAAGTATTTTGTACGGACTTTTCGATTTGCTTATCTCATCTATTAAGTTAAGTCTGTCCTGCTTTATGACATCTGATATTGATTCGTAAAGCGATTTCTTGATGTATGATTCGATTTCGTTTGATTTGACTGTTTTACCTATCAGCTTCCTCTTGAGTTCAGAGATTATCTCTTCAGCAACCGGTAATGCTACATCTGCAATTAGCAGCTGAAGTTCGAAGTCTTCCATTGCGGACGAAATGTCCTTTTCGTTTATTATTACTTCTGGAGATATGAATGATTTGACTTTAGTGAAGAAGCTTGGCTTGACTTTTATGTTTGCTTCCTTCAGCTCTTCTTTCCTTTGGATTCCGAATAGTTCGGGTTCTGGCTTCCGCGGCAAGTTTTCATCAGTTTCCTTTTCCAGCTTTTTTGCGATGTCTTGTTTCTGTTCGGCAGATTTTCGGTTGATCGATTCTGGCGTCTTTTCTTTCCTTTCAGTCTCTGTATTCGTTTTTGTCTTTTCAGCTGAAGTTTGAACCCGTTCTTTATTTTTCTGAGCTTCAGTAGGATGTTTCTTCTCTAAAATGATGTCAAGTTCTTCCAGCTCCTTCTTCTCTATTATCGGCTTGGGAACCTCTTTTAGTTCATGTTTCGGTTCCTGAATTCGCGGTTCAGGTCTTTCTAAAATTGGAATTTGGGGTTCTGGCTTGTGTTGGATCTGTTCGGTTATGGAAGGCGCCGACTTGCTTTCTTCAGTTGTGGCGGGCCGTTCTTCTTTAGAAATCGTTTTGGTTATGTTTCCTACTAATCCGGTAATCTTCTTTTTCAGCAGATCAAACATGTTTTTCACTGTTCGGGAGCCTGCTCCTTCATCAGTCTCCTTGCCTCGATGTCAATTTCCTTGAGTCTGTTTGAAATAGCTTCCATGCTTTTGATCAGGTCGTTCTTCGCGTCTTCAAGCTCTTTCTTCTTTTCAGTGAGGAATGCGATGGAGTCCTGGGTGCTGCTTTCCACGAATACGTTTGCGCCGACATTCAAAAGCAACTTATTTGTATCCTTTAGTTGTCCTTTTATGAATACTCCGGAGCCGATGTTGAACAGGCTGGTGTTGTCGTCCTTTGCGTTCTTGAGCGCCTGAATAGTCCTGTCCATTTCTGATTCCACTTGCGCTATCGCCTTCATCTGGTTCTCTATCTCCTTTGCATAATGCTGGTGATAGGATGCCTCTGCAGCGAGCATTTCGAACTGTTCTTGTAATTCAGCCATTAGAACACCTTGATTATGCAATTACTGCATCTTATTTGTCTTTTCAATCTTTATGTTTCTTCTTGTCAATCCATGAGAATTGCCTATCAAAGAATAGAGTTTCTGCAATGCCATTTTTTCATTTTCCGCCTCTATTATCTTGGAGAACTTCTGTTCTTTTTTGTTTATCTTCATTGTTCCCTGCATTTTGAATTTCATACGCTCACCTATAATCATTTTTTATTAAAACAGGCATTTAGCCATATGCACCTAATATATACGCATAACTATAATAATATTTATTACTGGACCCTCAGTCCGTTCTCGCCTTTTGTTTCCGGCGCTATAAGTACTATCTTTTCGTCTGATCCTTGCACCGCAAGAAGCATCCCGTTCGATTCAATCCCTCTTATTTTTCTTGGCTGGAGGTTTGCCACGATTATTATCTGCTTTCCTATCATCTCTTCGGGAGAATACGAGGACGCTATACCCGCCACAAGTTGCCTTTTTTCATATCCGACATCGATTGTCATTTTCAGCAGTTTGTCTGAATTTGGAATCCTTTCCGCCTCAAGAACTGTGGCGGTCCGAAGGTTTACTTTTGAGAATGTTTCGTAGTCTATTTTTTCTTCAATTTTTTCTTTTTGAATTGGTTCTTGTATGTCTTTTTGCGATTTTGCATCCATATTATCACGAATTATGATTTTTTTTCTATTCAAATCCGAGTGCATCAAGTATTCTCTGCTGCTCGAATCCAGTGGTTTTCTCCCCGAAAACTATCGAAGTGTCATTCGCCAGTATGCAAAGTGGCACGAACGGGATTCCGCTATTTGCGGTCGCAACTCCTCCTTCAAGTCCCAAGGTATTCTTTATATTCTGGAGCTCTTCTGGGCTGACGTGCGGGTGTATGACGAACCCGTTGTTATTCATGAAAAGCACGCTTCCGATTGTGTTATATCCGCTTATGGAGAAAGGAACTACTTCGACATCGAGTGTGTCTTTTATTTTTTTCTCCGCCTTTTTGTCGTTCATCGCTGGATTTATCAGCGCAATCGTGTTGTTGACCACTATATTGTTGCCGATTGCAGTGAAATTATTGTCTATTTTATCAACGTTCAAGTCAATTCTGTTCTCCTTGAGCTTCCTCTTGAGGTTCTCCATCTCAGAATCCTCTACTATTTTGGACAACAATATTCCGTTGTCATTCATGACAGAATAGAGTCCCAGAAGGGGGCTGTCAGCAAGCACCATTGGTATATCCATAGTTTCAAGAAGCTCGGGTATTCTTGAGAACTTCTCTGGCTTGCTTACCGGGGAAAGAGTGATTTCGTTGTTACTTCTGAGGAATAAACCTATGAAAGCATTGCCGTAGAAAGCGAACTTGCAGAACTTATCAACCATCTTTCTCACTTATTGCTTCTTCTCTTCGGTTGATTTATTCTTTTCCTCTTTCTTCGGTGCCTCCTTTTTGATTTCTTTCTTCACTTTCGGCTTCTTTTCCTTCTTGATAGGAGCTTCCGCCAGTGTCACAAGGACTATACCAGTTTTGTCATCCTTCGTAATCTTGATCTTGACCTTCTTAAGCGGAGAGGTTCCTCCGTGTTTGTATATCTCCTTCATGACAGAATTATCAACCTTAACGTTGTAGTACTCGCTCTTTGCGTGTCGCGCGGCGATCTCCTTAAGGACCTGGACGACCACCCTTCTTCTCTTGGTTCTGGGCTTCTCGTAGGTCTTCTTCAAGTTTGCAATCATTATTTTTTCCATAATCTCTACCTTTTACAATCTTCAAAAGAGCAATCTTACTCCTTCTCTCTTGATTTTAGTTTTTGGCTTCTCCAGTGTCTTCTTGCCGGTGTAGTTGACACCCTTCTTCCTGTTCTTAATCTTACGAATATTGGGACCGGCTTGGAGCTCTTTGCTGCCTTGGATAGGCGCGCCTTCTTCTGCTTGCTTTTAATGCTTCCCATATTACTTCCTCCTTATATGAATTTTAGTTTCGGGCTGTTTTGTTGCAGCCAGATTCATGTTTATTATTGTTATAAGTTCTTTTTCAGTTATTCGTTTCTGCGTTTTTTTATAATAATGTATCAGGGCATTGGCAACTGTGAAATACAGCTCCTTGTTGGAGATTCTTACATTCATGATCCTGTCGTATGCGGTCTGGTCCAGTACTACGGCTAGGATTTTTTTCAGCTGTATCTCGGCTTCTTGAGCTTTCTGGATTTCCTGGATTTTTGCAGTTTCCTCTGGGTTCACTTTTTCACCCGCTTATTTCTTTGCTACCTGCTTGGCGACACTATTAAGGAGTGAGATTCCTTTCTTAGAGATGTGTCTTCCTTTCTTGTCCTTTGTAATGAGGCCTGCCTTTTCGAGCTGTTGGAGAGGTTTCCTTATAAGGGATCCGCCCGCCTTTTTGGCGTGCATTCTTCCGCTCTTGCTTCCTGGCTTTCCTCCGAATTTTTCTCTTAGAGTGCTTACTCCGAGCGGACCGTCAAGATAAAGTGCCCTGAGAATCGCTGCGCACCTTACATACCAGAACTTTTCGTCCTGCGGCGCTCTTTCCTTGTGTGGACCAGTCTTTACGAATTCGACCCATTCTGGCGGTGAAACTAAATTATCGTCCTTGAGCTTTTCTGCAACTGCCTTGAGCAGCTTATTTGTTTCAACATCTAACGCTGTAATCATCTGTCATCCCTCTTTTTAGTATAACCGAAACGCCTTAAAGCGCCGCATTCACATTTGTATTCGACTACCTTAGAGCGTTTGTTTAGTTGGACTTTGGCGTTGTAGCCAGGAATCCACATTATATTACATGATTTGCATATCCTTTTTTTAAATCTTTCCGGAATCGCTATCCTGTATCGAGAGGAAAGCTTTCGGGCCAGGCCAACGTATCTTTTGGTTCTTTCCGGTTTATCCTTTATATTTTTTTCAGCCAGTTCCAGCAGCTGGTTCATTCGTTCAAGAATCAACTCTTTCCGTTTCATACAGATACCTAATTGATTCCTTCATTTCTATTATCAGAAATGGGCCGGCGGAGATTTGAACTCCGGACCTACAGTTATCCTAAACCAGTTCTGAGATATATCAGAACGCGCCATATAAGACTGTCGCTCTGACCTGGCTGAGCTACCGGCCCGCTTAATGGATAACTCAGTTATTAGAACTATATAGAATCTCATAAAAGATGATTTTCTCTATGTTTCTAACTTAATTGAATTAGCGGCTGTAGTGTATTACTATTTCTTATAAGATATTTAATCCTTTCGTCCCATCAATGTCGTAATCGATACGTGCTGATTATGCTGGTCGATATCGGATTTAAATATTATTTCTGTATTTTTTGTCTGTGTTAATAAAAAAAAAATAAAATGGTGACAAGCGATAGATATTAGAAAAAGAATTTAATAAAAAATTAAATATTGCGGTTTCCCTGTGCTTCGACTCATTTACCATATTAGAAGTAAAAGAGCTTTTAGTCGGTATAATTATTGAATTTTTGAAAATCATATATTTAAATCAATTCTGCCAATCTGAACTTTCTTCTTTAATATTAATGAGCGGAAATTTATTTCCTTTAAAATTGGAAATATGCATATTTTTATTGATCGTTTTAAGAGCGTTCATTCCCCGCATTCTTGACAATTTCCATCGCAATTTCCGCCACAGCTGTCTTGATTTAGGTATGACATCGCATCTGCCACGATTTTTTCGTGATCGCAGCCTAGTTTTGGAAGTTTATCTATCGGATACCACTTTACTTCACTTGTTTCGTTTTCTTGCGTTTTTAATGTGTCATTCAGTGGGATTGCAAGATATGCTATGCTTACAGTTCCTCTACTATCTCTCGCAGGATCAGAATAAACTCCTATTATACCTATGAGTTCTACGTCAATACCTGTCTCTTCCTTCGCTTCTCTTTTCGCAGCAGTTGCCGCATCTTCATCTATCTCTATAAATCCACCAGGAAGCATCCATTCGCCCTTGAAAGGTTCACTTGCCCGCTTTATCAAAAGAACGTTTCCATCTTTTATCACGAATATGTCAACTGTGGCTGGTCTCACTGGTCTCGTATTTTTTTCTTTTTTGTTCTCTTCCATGATTTTCACCGCTACTTGTATTATTCTTGTCCTTGCTCTATTCCGTCGCATTCCTTCTTATAGGGGCAGAAGTTACACATCCACCTTTTTTTGTAGATAAGTTTCGCTTCCGGTTCGGGCATTACATTTCCTGTGACCGATTTATGCAATTCCCTGAATCTGTTTATTGTCATTTCTGCGATTTTCGGATCGTAATCCATGAAGAATGCTTTGCTTTTCAGTGTGTTCTTTTCCACATAGAGTATCGCGCCTTTCTTTATCCCTGTGACGTGCATGTAGAACTGTATCTGCATAATATATGCTTCTGAAGGTTCCTTCAGGAAGTCAAGGGATTTGGTTGACTTGACCTCAATCAGAATCTTTTCTCCGTTATATTTCAGCTGTATTATGTCATCTATTCTTCCGCTTATTTCAAATTCATCTATCTTGTATTTCAATGGCATTTCGTCTGCAACAAGTTCTATCTCTGGATTCTTCTCGCTCTTCAGTACCTCTACGATGAATGCATGGAATAGATTTCCAGCTTCGAATATCTTGGTGACTTCCGGCTCAACCGGTTTAGGCATTTTTATATTGAACCATGCTTTTCTGAGGCATTGGCCGATTTCAGAAGGATAATATTTTCCCGGTGTCCTTTGGCGGATGTCTCTGTAGAGGTATTTGTCGATTAATTTGTCAAAGTTTATTATTTCGTCCATGCCTTCACTTCAATAGATTGTGGTTACCTATCTGTTTCTTTCTTTATTAATTTTTCTTACCCTCATTTCGTATAATTGAAAAAAAAGCGAATCTTTTTATTTATTATTTTGTATTTATTAGCATTCATTGTGTACATTCATTGTGTAATTTAAATTTCACATGGGCCCGTAGCTCAGTTTGGCCAGAGCGTTCGGCTCTTAACCGAAATGTCATGGGTTCAAATCCCATCGGGCCCGCTCTTAATTTTAAATTTTATGGTTCTAATTGATTTTATGATAATACTTGTTACTGGCGGAGCTGGATTCATAGGATCGAATCTCGCTCTCCGAGCAGGAAATCCTAATAAATGACGACGGAGACCAGACGAGAGATTTCGTTTATGTCGAGGACGTGGTGAAGGCAAACATTCTAGCCATGGAAAAGAGCACTAGCGAAATGGAATTCAACATTGGCACAGGAAAACCCACGTCGGTAAACGACATAGTCAGAAGTCTGGAGAAGACCCTTTCCACAAAGGCTAAAGCAAAGCACATGCCCGCAATAAACGGAGAAGTAAGGCATATATATTTGGACATAAGCAGGGCAAGGATAGGGTTGGGATTCGAACCGAAAGTCAATCTCGACGAAGGCCTCAAGCGAACAATTGAATGGGTAAAGACCAGGAAGGTCTGAATAATCATTTCTGCTTTTACAATCTTCGTATTTAGCTAAGGCTCTATCAAAAAGGATAAAAGAGCTTCTTTTATTATATTACTGATGCCGCAGTCTGTTTACAGGGAAGAAGAGGAGAAGGAAGAGAAGATGCGCGAGCGCGAGAGAAAGAGTAAGGAGCAGCAGTCAAAGGAAGAAGTGCATCACGCTTCAGAGGTTAAGAAGGACATGATGGAGAAGAGCGGTATGTCCGGGATGTCATTCGGAGAAGCCAAGCCACTTACTGAAATAGGGTATATGAAGGTTCACATCAAGGGAACTCTCGCATCCGAAAAGCACGAACCAGTAGTAAAGGAGACTCTGGCGGTAAAGCTTGTAGAAGACGAAAGGAAGAAAGAGGCGGAGAAGGAGAGAGAGAGGATCGCAGACGAGCTCCAGAAGCACGATCAATCGATAAGAAGAGAAGAAGAGAGGATGAGGGAGACTCAAAAAGCAGAGAAAGCCAAGGCTATCGCAAAGGAAGCGAAGAAAGAGGAGCTGAAGAGAAAGGAAGAAAAGGAAAAGATACAGGAAAGGATAAAGAAGGAGAGAGAGCAGATAAAGAATCTCCTTGATGAGGCAAGAAGGAAAGGAATGATAGAGCCGATCAGGGACATCGCAAAGAAGCTTATCGAAAGGGAGATAAGAAACGGTTCCACCCCGAGGTTTGCGGTCGGAAGGGTCGTCTTAATTCTCAAGAGACTGGGGCTTGTCAAGACCAAGAAGGAGAAGAAAGAGATAATGAAGTTCCTAAGATCTCTATTCAAGAAAAAAGTCACAATGTAGTCTTTTCTATTCATTAGTGAGATTATGTCCATTTCGTCAAGGATCAGAGAAATGCGCCTTATCCTGCTTGAGGGGTACGGGCCGCAGGGATGGTGGCCGATATTATCGAAAGCGGGAGCGAAGGGTTTCGATTCAAGAGGATATCACAAAGGAATTTACGATTATCCTAAAACGCGGGAGCAAAGGTTCGAAATGGTTGCGGGGGCAATTCTCACTCAGAACACTTCCTGGAGAAACGTTGAGAAGGCGTTGTCCGCACTGCATTCGGCGGGATTATTGTCTGCTGAAAAAATAATTTCTGCAGATGAAAAAACAATTGCAAAGAAGATAGTTCCCGCAGGATACTATAACCAGAAGGCTAAGAAGTTGAAGAATATTTCCAGGTGGTTCCTTGAAAAGGATGGCAAAATATCTAAATCTGGAGATTCTCAAAAGGAAATTAAAAAAGTAAGAGACGAGCTCCTCAAGGTAAACGGAGTCGGTCCGGAGACTGCGGATTCCATCCTTCTTTATGCATACAGGAAGCCGATCTTCGTGGTAGATCTTTATACCAAGCGATTGTTCCACAAATTCAAATTTTATGATCCGAAACAGCTGAAGAAAAACAGCGAATACGACCATTTGCAAATGATTGTGCACAGAGCATTTCGAAATGAAAAGGACAGGGTTGCTGTTTTCAATGAATTTCATGCCCTTATAGTGGAGCGTGGAAAGTTTGAGAGCATTTTCGGAAGGAAGAAAGCTGCAGATAAAATATTAATGAATTATAAATCAAACTGAAAAGAAATAGGCGCTTGTAGAATATTTTCAAGGAATTTATGAAGATAATGGCAATAAGAATTCTATAGATCCTTAAACTAATACAATTTAAAAGTATAATATAATAATATAATATAAAAAAGTTTAACAAATTGAGGTGAAAATATGGAGAATATACAACAAAAGCAAAGCATTCCACTTCTTGGAGATAATTTTCCAAATATGAAAGTGCAAACAACACACGGGGTAATGGAATTACCAAAAGCATTTGCAGGAAAATGGTTCATTCTTTTCAGTCATCCTGCGGATTTCACTCCAGTATGTACAACAGAATTCGTTGCCTTCCAGAATAGATACAAGAAGTTTAAGGAATTGAATTGTGAATTAATAGGATTGAGTGTTGATCAGGTTTTTTCTCACATTAAATGGGAGGAATGGATAAATGAAAAACTTCAAGTTGATATTCAATTTCCTATAATTGCCGATACTGGTGCCTTCGCTGAAACTCTTGGTTTGATTCATCCAGGAAAAGGAACAAACACGGTAAGGGCTGTTTTTGTGGTTGATGATAAAGCAAAAATAAGAGTTATCCTTTATTATCCACAAGAATTAGGAAGAAATATTGATGAGATTTTACGAATCGTAGAAGCAATACAAATTGCCGATAAAAGCAATGTTGCAATGCCTGCTAACTGGCCTAATAACGAAATAGTAAAAGACCATGTGATTGTCCCACCAGCTACAGATATTAAGACAGCAAAAGAAAGGTTAGAGAAAGCAAAGGCAGGTGAAATTGAATGTTATGACTGGTGGTTATGTCATAAAAAAGTATAGGAAATATAATTTTACATTTTTTGATTTAGTTATTTTTTTTTAAAAATTTTATGTTAGTATAAATGATTTTTACAGTGCCGAAAAAACACAATGTTTTTATATCAGATTAAAATTTTAGAAAAGCATTTAAATAACAAAATATAGAATATAGTGAGGCACGATTGAATGGATCAAGAAATTAAATTAGAGGGTCAAAAGCTGGAGAGCCAACTCAAGCTTGAGAATGAGCTTTTAGCCAACCCTCTTGTGACTGACTATTTTTCAGTTAATTTTGGAGAAAACTCCGTGAAGGTAATAAAGGCTGCAATGGAAGAGATGACAGACGACGCCATCGCAGCCAGATGCAAGCTTAAGGTTGCAGAAGTGAGAGCAATTTTAAATAAACTTTACAATTACAAGCTTGCAGAATATAAGAGGATAAAAGATAGAGACACCGGATGGTTCTCATACCTCTGGAAGATAGATGTCTCCAACGTGCTGTCTGTGATTCAGATACAGATAAACTCCAAGATAGATGAGCTTGACCAAAAAGTGGAGAAGATGAACACTGATCTTCTCTACTATTGTCCAAATTGCTCAAAGACCAACCTTATCCAATTCGATCTGGCAATGGATCTTTCATTCAGATGTCCGCATTGCGAGCACAAGCTTATAGAAAAAGAGATAGAGGAAAAGGAGGCGTATCAGGACGAGTTGAAGGACCTTAGGGAGAAGCACTCAATACTTATAGAGGACATCAAGAAGTTTGAAGAGATGCGCAAGATAGAGGAAGAACATCTCAAGGCCATGCGGGCGCAGATTGCAGAGCAAACTATGATTCAGGCGATTGCGGATTCCAAAGATGTAAAAGCTAAAAAAGTCGCATTGAGAAAGGCTAAACAAGCTAAGAAGGCAAAGCTTGCAAAGAACATGTTCAAGGTAAAGCAAAAGCATGTTAAGCCGATGAAGTTTAAATTTTCAAAGAAAATCAAGATTACCTCAAAGAAACTTAAGGTTTCTTCCAAGAAAATTAGGCCATCTTCAAATAAAGCCAAGATCAAGCTTTCGGAAAAGGCTTCCAAGCGCAAAGCAAAGAGAAGATCAAGGTAATTTTTCTTCAAACTTCTTAGGCAATATATAACTTTAAAAAGATATGATACAGATTACATATACTGATCTAATCATATGCTCAATCTAGGTTGATAGGATGGATTACACTAAGTTTGAAAAAGCAAGAATAATAGGCGCAAGAGCGCTCCAACTTTCAATGGGCGCGCCCCCAGTGATAGAGCTTCCGGCAGCTATTTTCGAGCCTTCCCAGATAGCAAGACTTGAGTTCGAGAAGGATGTCATTCCACTGGTTGTCTATAAGTCTTAATTTACATTAATGTTAAGAAGGTGATCCTTTGATAGAAATAGTTATCGGGATTCTGGTGCTATTAGCGATCGTCTTCGTTCTTCTGTACAACAACCTTATTGTTCTTAAGAACAATGTCGAGAACGCATGGGCGCAGGTTGACGTGCAGTTGAAGAGGAGATCGGACCTCATTCCGAATCTTGTAAATACAGTGAAAGGCTACATGAAGCACGAGAAGGAAACATTGGAGAACATCACAAATGCGAGAGCAGCGCTGATGAGTGCTAAGACTCCGAAAGAGGCCGCCCAGGCAGACAACATGCTTTCTGGCGCTCTCAAGACTCTGTTCGCAGTTGCAGAAAACTACCCGAATCTCAAGGCAAGTGAGAACTTCCTCAGGCTCCAGGAGGACCTTTTAGATACAGAGAACAAGCTTGCTTATTCTAGGCAGCTCTACAACGACAACGTCCTCCTCTTGAACAGGGCAATTCAGACTGTACCGAACAATATAGTCGCCGTTTTATTCGGATTCAAGAAAAAAGAGTATTTCAAGGCCGAGGAAGGAGCAAGGCAGGCCCCGGTAGTCAAGTTCTAATCCTTTTTACTTTCTCTTTTTATATTTTTTTCAAAGCCCTATCCTAAATTGTTTCCGTGAGTATTATCTGGCCGGATTCGCTTCTTACTATGCTTGAACTTATCACGTTGGAGGCCCTTAGTGATTCCTCGGGCGTTTCAAACACTCCGAATACAGCTCCGCCGGATCCGGCAAGCAGGGCGCCGTGCGCTCCGTTTTTCATATAGAGTTCCTTTACCTTTCTTAAAAAAGGATACTTCTTGAATGCTACGAATTCAAAATCGTTGTGCATGAGCCTTCCTATTGTATTCCAGTCTTTATTTTCTAGCGCTTTTTTCATAAGACATTTCTTTACCATGACGGCCTTGTCCCTTTCTTCATTTCTTTCTAAATCTATCATGCTGTAAAGGGCGGCAGTTTTTGTTTTGTACTCTGACATGTATTCCTTTGGAACGTAGATGCACAGATATCTTTTTGGCAATGAATAGTGGGCGAGTATTTGGTCACCATATCTTTCAGCGTAGGTTGTGTCTTTGTGAAGCGCCTGCGGAACGTCCGCTCCGATCATAGATGCTATAGCTTCCAATTCATTATCGGTCTTTCCGATGTTCCATCTTTCATTAAGGTCTCTTAGCACAGGGGCCGCGTCAACTGCGCTTCCACCAAGTCCGCTGGATAATGGTATATGCTTTTCGATGTGTATATGGAGCCTTGCTTCCTCCAGGGTCTTTTTCGCCTCCTGGCACATCATGTTTATTGCTTTGTACGCGCTGTTCTTTTCATTAAGCGGGATTTTTCTGTTGCTGGTGAGGATTATTCCATTATCCATCCTTTTTTCCACGATTATCTTGTCTGCAAGATCGAGTGGTTGAAAAACAGTGTTAATAATGTGATATCCCCTTCTGTCAGTCTTTCCGACGGCAAGAAATAGGTTCACCTTTGCATGGGCCTTGAATTTTCTTTTAATAGATGACTCTTCCATACTACCACTAGTATATTTGAATATTGTAGAATAAGCGCATTTTCTGAATATAAATCTATCTGGAAGAGTTCAGTTGATTATTTCGTTAAACGGACCGATCTTGAACTTCTTCTTTTTTTCAATCGTTTCCGGCTTCTTCTGCTCTTTTACTTTCTGTATCTTTTCCTTTAAATCTGCTATCTCATTTTTAAGTGACTTGACCTCTTCCATGAGAATTGTTATCGGGTCAGACTTGATTTCCTTGTTGAGCTCTGCCATGTGGTTTATCTCGTTCACCAAGTCAGTTCCGTTTGAGATTCCCACCATGCTCACCGTTTCCGAGGCATGGATCTTCACTATGGAAATCTTGAGAAAATTGTCCACTATTGAGAGAGAATCCTCGTCGCAGTGTGCATTCTTGATTTCTTTGTACGGAATAAGGGTTTCTTTTCTTTTGATGATTCCTTCGATAATTTTAATTCCATCTTCTTCCAGTCTGATCATACTAGAGTTCTTTAATAGGCTGTAATATACAAATGCGCCAATGGCTGCTAGCCCAAATGTTATGTTAAACAGTGTGAAAATAATCAAAGAGTTATCCTGTCCAGAAGAGATTTCAATCTGGAGGCTTATCGAATTGAGTAGTATGAGTATAAGGTAGACCATTCCCCAAAATATGAACAACACCAGAAATGCCTTTATCCAAAGCGAAAAAAGGTAGTTCTTGTTTACTCTTACCTCTATCATTCACGTTCACTCTCCTTTATCTGATTGTAGTGCACGTTGTTAAACTCATAAATATTGTCTTCGTCTCCCAGCCACTGTTCGATTATGTCTTCTTTCTTCCCGCTTATCATTCCGTTGCTTATTGGGTCCATAAGATACCAGATTTCGTTGTGCTTGAAAGTCACGACAACCTTGGTTCCATCATTGACTCCTACTATCACAAAAACATCATAATTGTCCAGTCCCATGAGGATAGAGCATAAGAGCACAGCCTTGTCCATAGGATCTCCTGCTCTCAGCTTTACAACATCTTTTGGCATGAGCCAGAAGTCGATCGGAGTCTTTATAGTTCGTATCTTCCTTACATATTCGTGTGCTTTCTTAGATGCTGCAAGGAAATTTTGCTCGTATATATACGGCTTGAACTCTTCAGTGATTTCAGATACTATTCTTTTGACCGTTTCATCGCTTGGATTGATAAGTGCCTTGATATCTGCTATCGTCTTTGTTTCGCTTTGCTCTATTGTGGATCTGTATCTGTCTATTATCAGTTCTAGTAGTTTAATCTTGTCATTGAGTATATTTAACTCGTTTCTTCTTTCAACGAATTCCTGTTCTTTTACTACTGGCTTGAATTCATCTGTTGCCATATGGTAAAATAGAGCTGAGAGAATTAAAAAATCTATCCTTTTTCTAAGATAGTGTTAGCATCTCAGGTTGCAATTTTTCATACAGGTAAGGTACTCTGCTTTTTCTTTGCATACTATTGGGCAGCTTGAGATAACATTGACTTTGCACTCTGTATTCGGATCCTGTTCTTCATCTATGCATGCGGACCTGCATTCTTCATCTTTCGCATAAGTGCAGTCGCTATTAGGGCAGTTGCATCTCATATTGCAGAGATCAACTGCCTTTCCGTTGCAGGCTATGTTGCCGTTCTGTACGCAGCTGCTGTAGCAGCTTTCGAAGCTGCCTTCCTGAGTGCATTGGGAATTGCAGTTGGTGTTGCAGGAAGGATAGGTTACAATCTCAATTGTTGTAAACGTGTTTTCGAAAGTTGGCTTGCTGAACGAAATATTGGCCACATTGAATCTTATTGTTATGTGCGCGCTTTCGTTTATCTGCTGATTGAGGGGAATGGTTCTTTTTTCTGATTTTATTATTAAGTCCTTTTCCTGTATTTGAGAAAGTATCCCAGGTATGGTGCTGCTGAGCTCGAAAGTTCCAGTTGCCTTTGTCAACGACACGTCAATTGCACGATAGTTAGAAAGTGGAACTTCAATGGTAGCCATGGTGAGCTTTGTTTTGGTTTCCTTTAAATCTATCGTGGTAGCGTTTATAAGACGTATTTCGTTGTCAGATTCTATGCTTATTCCAGCTAATTCTAGCTCTAATGACCTGAGCCCTTTGATTTCAGCGACTTCGAAATTTGAATATATCTTGACTGTGAGGTTGATCCTGCCTTCCGGCTCCAAGTCTAAAATTTTCTCAGTCTCTTCTGTTATATTATTTATTATTGTTTCGAAAACCTGGGTTGTCTTGTTTTCATTTAATACGATTGTTTTGTTCACTTCTTTTTCCTCTCCGAATTCTAGACAACCAGAGCTGAATACAAATGCAAGGGTAAAAAATGTTATTCCTAAAGCAAGAGAATATTTTTTCAGATGAATCATCATTTCACCATAGTCAGGCTCCAATTGCCAGTCTAAGGAAATTTCTTATTCCAGGCGCGAGCCCAAATATAATAATCAAGAGGTAAATAAAATATTTCTCGTTTTCGCCTTCGGATTCCCTTTCAATTATGACAGATGCCAGGATTGCGAACAGCACCTTGACCATAAGGTAGAGTGCAGTCCCGTAGACCATGATCTCGCCGAAGAACCTTTCCACGACGTGCTGGCCAAAATAGCAGAATCCATTTTGCACGCATTGTGGTGAAACTCTGTTGAAAATCTCTATCGCAACGAAGCTTGAGGTTCCGTCAAGTATGTGCGCTCCGACCGCAAGCCTACTTGCGATTCCGCTGATTTTGTATTTTTTCAGAATCACATGCGAGAATGCCAAGAGTGCGGCTGAAAGTACAACTATGAGAAGCGCAAAGCTTGCTTCGTTTATCATTGAAAGTACCATTATGAAATGCGGAATCCACAATGCAAGCCCGATCGTAGGATAAAGTTTTGGCTTTCTGAGCGCGTTGCTGAAAACCAATGAAAGTAGGGTAAACGAACCGATAAGGATGTAGATTCCCGGAGTTACGGTGAGGAAACCATAGTCATATATTCCGCTGTTCACTATCGCGCCGATCAATCCGAACAGAGCGGATGAATGCTGCTGCGCTATCCCAGAATCAATCGAATCGGTTATTACTCTTATGGTTGAGCCTAGGAGTATGAAAGGGACGGTGTAAAGTATGAATTCCTTGGTGAACTGCTTCTTGAACTTCTTGAAAATAAGATAGGCGGCAACCATGGCAATGGCCGCATAGAAGAGCGTGTTTATCATGTTGTAGCCGCTGTGCTCAACTATCGGATTTATGAAATAATCATTGACAAACTGTTGGAATTCCATGTTTTCACTCTCTTACACTCTTTCCCATTCTTTTCCGTACTTTTCGCAATAGGAGATTATCTTGGCTCTTTCCTGCTGCCTGAGGCCCTTCCAGTCTATCAGAACAGTTTCAACTTCCTTCGTTGTTCTTTCAAACGATTGTATGAAAGTTTCGTATTCCAGGACAGGCGCTGCGTAATTCGGGACTATATGTGCGAATGCAACATTTCCCTCTATTTCGTGTTTGTTGAACGCAGGGCAGTAATGCCCGCCGCCCACGCCAACCGCAATCTTCTTGACTTCAAGCTCAGGAAGTGTTTCTTCATAATACGCTATCGCTTCAGCGACAGCAATTGAGTATCTTTCGTTTTTCCATTCATTCATGGTGCTTCCGACTTCTATGAATGCGCACGGAGTACGAGAAAGAGGACCGTGATGATCCACTTCCAGCGTTATCTCAGTTTCCTTTTTCATTCCTTTTTCAGATGCTATTCTTGAAAGGGTGCAAATCAGGCCTTTCATCTTTATGGGGTCGTTCCAGGAGATCTGTCTGTCCTTTCCGCCCATCTGGGCAGAAGACCAGTTTCCTGGAACGTGCACTGTTAGAGACGGCTTTCCGCTTTCGCTTTTGTGCTTGCTTGCGAAAATCAGGAAATCCGTCTTTATTGCGTTAACTATTTTCTCGGAGTTTAAAAGGGATTCGTCTGTCTTCGTTATCGTTTTGCCTTCTACGAACCTTTCATTATTTATTTTGGTTAGGTTTTTAGCGATAAGGCAGCCTGCCACGTCTTGTGTGGAATAGATTACATGCATGTTATCCTCCCTTACGCCAGCCCCATCATGATGTATGCGATAAGGCCAATCAATATGAACGGAAGGAACATTGGCATGTCCAGCACAGGCCATTGCTCTTTCAACTTGTTCATCACTCTTGCCTGCTGCGCGCTTATCAGTCGGTTAAGATTGTATTTCTTTATCAGTTCCGGCTTGACGAGTTCTATTGCTATCACGTCTTCCGGCTCCACTTTTTTGGTCCATACTATCATGGATTTGGATATTTCGTCCTTGTATAGTATGAATAAGATTGCCTCCAGGAACAAGAGTAGGATAAGTGCCATTACTAGTGAAGAAATGTACGGGAATGTTGTGAACAGATAGATCATGGTGGCAAGCGCAAATACTAGCAACACAACCTGTATCATTTGATATAGATTAAATTTGATCTTGCCTTTGAACGTTCTTCTCAGGAGCCCTGGCAAATGCTTGAAAAGTATCCATAACGAAGCAAGTACAGTGGCTATTGAAACAATAACTAAAATTGAGGGGAACATCACATCCTCTGAAAGAGGAAATACAGGCAATGCAGAATATATTGCTGCAAGAACTATGACATCTGCACCGCCAAGCTGTCCAATCCTATACATAAGATAGAATATTGCAGTTATCAGTCCGGCAACTACTATGTGTTTCATGAAGTACGTCGGATCTACCAAATTCACCATGAGCGCTATCGCAAGAAATCCGAACAGAACCACGTCCGGGACGTTCTTCTTGTTGTATATATCATAGTATGCCGTCAAGCTTGTTCCGAGCAGTGCAATCAGTATTCTCAAAATTTCCAACATTTTTTCACCTATATTTCAGGCTATTACATTTACCAGAAATCGTCCAGCCATTCACTATGTATCCTTAAGACATTTAACTCTTTGCAGAAGGCTTTCCTTCCCAGGATAGAGGATACACTCGGATTAGTCCTTCCATTGTCTCCGCTGATGAATTCTTTTATATAGGTTCCGGACTGAGATAGTATGTTTGCCTTGAAATGCCTATTGTCTATCCATATCATCTTTATGCTTTTTATCTTTCTTTTTCTTATCAGATCCGCTCTTCTATTTGCGACTCGGATGGGCGTTCTTTGCATAAGAAGGATCTTGCTTGGGATCTTTTTCATTTCTTCTTTTGTTATCGGTTTGTCTAGCTCTATGATTGCTTCGTATTCTTTGTCGAACTTTGCTCTTTTTATTATTGCAATAAGCTCTTTTTTACACAATTTCTTCAATTTAACAGCAATTTTACCTTTGTTCTGAACATTTATTTTATTCTCAATCCTTTTCAGAAGGGTCCGACTTATCCTTCTTTTTCCTGGTGCAATCACTTCAAGCACGAAAGGCCTGCCTTCTCCAAGCATTAGGACATCTATGTCTTCCCTGCCGGATCCATGAAGTACAGCTTTAATACCGCCGATGCTTTCGATTATCGGGCCTTCTATCAGCCCCTCTACAGACTCATCTTCAGAGTCCGCCCTCTTCGTTTGCCTTATCATTCTCTGTAGCTTGTTGTAGTATCCATAAATATAAAGTGAAGTTATCTGCTTCTCCACAGAGTTCTTTTTTGAATCGTAAATTATTCTTACATCCGGGTCCAGGCTGAATCTGTATCTTGAATTTTTTTCTATCCATCTGCCTATTTCGGTGTTCAGTTCCGCCTTGATGCTTTTTGCATTTCTTATGTCTATGTCTTCCCAAATTCTTTCCTCTATGTTTTCGCTTTCCTTCGGAATCTTGGTTCCTATACTGAAGCTGCTTATTTCAGGCGTAGAATCCAGTTCAGACTTTATCATTCGGCTTATTTCCTCTATTCTCAAAAAAGAGCCGAGGCAGAGCGGACATTCCTCTTCTTTTGAAATTAAATCGGCTTTCGGCTTTGCTATTCCATTTCTTTTCCAGCATTTTCTACAGATCTTTAGTTCCATACTATCCTCTTGCATGTCTATTTTTAAATACTTATTCGTTATAATATAACTATATTTACTAGTTGGCAAAAGTTTAATCAGTGGTATTATGGTGGACGCAAATTCAGTTAAAGAAGCAGATCATTGGACAGATATCTGGGCAAGAAAAATAATCAATGAGAAAAAACCGCCGTATGTGATTACATCTGGGATTACTCTCAGTGGTCCGGTCCACTTAGGTACTCTTTGCGAGGCTTACTATCCTGTTGCGATTGGTTCAAGGATTACCTCATCTGGTAAAGATGTTTCCAATTATTTCATATCAGATGATCTTGATGCATTCGATTCTGTTCCTGCGCTGCTTGAAAAATATAGTGAAGAGCTCACCCCCCATCTAGGCAAGCCGCTCGCGCACGTTCCAGACCCGACCGGAACAACCAAATCGTTTGGAGATTATTTTCTTATTGAAATGAAAGATATTATGAATCTTTTTGGAATTTCTCCCAAAATCATACGCATGAGCGAGGAGTATGCTTCGGGGCGCTTCGATAGTTATGCGAAGCTGTTCCTTAAAGAATTTGAGCTTGCAAAGAAGATAGTGGCGGAATCATCGAATAGGGAACTTCCTCCGGATTGGAGCCCGATTATGCCAATTTGCGAGAAATGCGGAAAGATCGCCACCACGGTTGTTACTGATTTTGACGATGAATCTTATACCTATAGTTGTACAAGGGATGTGAAGTACACTAAGGGCTGCGGCTACAAGGGCCATAATAAGATTTCCGACCACAAATACAAGATAACTTGGAGGCTTCATTGGCCGGCATGGATGGATTCATTCGGAACCAGTGCGGAAGGAGCAGGAATGGATCATCATACAAAGGGAGGGTCTTGGGACACACTAGTTATGGTCTTTAAAGAGATTTTTAAGAAAGATCCTCCAATCGGATGGAAGCACGGTTTTTTCCTTCTTAGAGGTGCAAAATACTCCAAATCGAAAGGAGTGGGTATGGGTGCCTCGGATTTGCTGAAGCTCGTGCCGCCGGAAATAGTTAAGTATTTCTTATTAAGAGCAGATATAGATGAAAACAAGGATTTCGATCCGACAGGTAATTCACTTATAAAGCTTTACGAGGATTACGAGTCCGTTAGCAACATCGATATTTCCAACACCGACCGTGCTGGCGAAAAGAAGCACGCTGCATTCGTTTTGTCTGGAAAGAAAAAGTGGAAAGCGAGGTTCCTGGATATATTACTGAATTACCAAATCTACAAGGATTGGAGCAAAGTTGGAGAAATTTTAAATGATGCAGAAGGAGTATCTTATCTTTCTAAATACATTGAAGCATGGATTGAAGGGGGCTACGCTCCGGAAGAATATTCATTCGTAATAAAGTCGTCCAAGCCATCTGATACCACTGGGGTGTTTGAATTTGCAAGCAAGCTTTCAGGTCAGATGAATGAGATAGACATACATAATCTCGTGTTTGAAACCGCAAAGGAGTTGAACATTCCTCCCTCCACAGTATTCAAGAATCTTTACTCCTCCTTGCTCGGAAAAGAAAGAGGGCCCAAGTTGGGCAAGCTTATCTTTGCAATCGGGCCGGAGAAAGTCAAGGGAATGCTTCTGCAGATTAAGTAACTAGTCTTTTCTATTTTATTTTTGAGTAGATTTCCTGTATTTCCTCTATTGTGAGGGTGAATATTCTTCTTTTTTCCATTTTCATGTCTGCTACTGTTTTTTCAAGGTTGGGATATGTTTCTCTCATCTCCTTCGCCTTTGACGCTGCGTGGAGCGTATTCTTCTTGTGAGAAAACAAGTGCTCTATGAACTTGTCCCTCTTTTCATCTGTCCTTTCATCTTTTTTGAATAGCATGACGATTGCAGAATCCACTTCCGGTTGTGGCGAGAAAGACTCCTTACCAACCTTCTTTAAATAAACTGGCTTGAAATAGAGCTGTGTCATCACGCTGAGTCTTGACCAGTCCTTGGTTCCGGGCAGGCCCACCATCCTATCCACGAATTCCTTCTGGAGGCAGAGTATCGCCTTTTCAAAATTGAAATTCCTGAGTTTGAAGAGAAGCGGAGAGGATATTGAATACGGAACGTTGCTTATTATTTGGTCGATCCTTTTCTGCTTTGATGCAAATAGGACGTCCTTTTCGCTCAGATTAAGGGCGTCTTCCTCGAGTATGGTTACGTTTTTTTTGTCTCCTAATAAGGCATCGAGCGTTCCAGTCATGTCCCGATCCTTTTCCACTATTATCAGGTGCTTGGCTTCTTCAGCCAGTCTCTTGCTGAGGTTTCCTGTGCCCCCACCAATTTCCAGAATTATCTTCCCTTCCGGCTGAAGCATTTCTTTCTCGTAATTTAGGACTCTTTCGTCTGTCAGCATGTGCTGTCCGAAATGCTTTCTTTTGTTGTACATTGCCAATCATTTTCAGTTCGTGCTGACACCCATTGTCTGCGTAACCAGGATAAGAATGAATGAAATTATAATAGATAGGATTATTGAAACCACCACCTTCCAAGTTGGTAGCTCAGTTATTTTCTTAACTATCAATTCTACCCCATAAAGTGCATAAAGTATCAGTATGAGGTTTATAACCATCCCTACGTTTGCAAAGTTCATGAGAATTACAGAGATAACGCTTGCAATTATGAATATTGGTGTTAAGAAAAGTATGAATGAGTTCGTCTGTGACTCGAAATTTTGCTTAGCTCCCATAAGTGCGCTGAACATCCAAAGCATTGCGCTAATGACTAAGACTCCAGTAGGCACGATCACCGCATAAAGGAGTGCTCCAAGTAGCCCGAACATGATCACCGTTGTCAGATCAAATACTCTGAATCCAGTTATGAGTATGAGAAGTAGTTCTATCGCTGCAAGCATAAGGAAAGAGTGTGTTAGCGTTTGCTTGATTTCGGGAGAATCTTCTACCGCTTTTTCAGGCTTTGCTAGTGCTCTAAGCATTTTCTGTATTGTGATGATGATATCCTTTCTTCCGTTCATTCCGAAATCGCTTTTCGGATTGTATCTTGGTTTTCTTATCTGAATCTTCCTCATAGTAACCACGATTGTTCATCTTTCTGATAAAGAGTTGTTTGCAAAGGAATTTAATATTTCTTAAACTCAAATCCTGATGGCGTTGGCGGTTTGGTGAACAAGTAGTATCTCTCTGTTCCGCTGAGCTCCTTGATTATTCTTTCGCTGATTATGTCCATCGGGTTCGTAAGGTGCGGCACCCTCTTCGCTAGGTCATCCAGGCTCTCGAACTGCTTGGATTCCCTCTCCCTTATTATATCGTTAAGGTGCTTCTTTCCTATTCCCGGAAGAAGTTCAAGTTGATGCTGCCTTATCGTTACTGGTCCGCATTTGTTTATGAATTTTATGAATTCGGATTCCCTTTCTTTTATGATTATTTTGATTATCGTTTTGAGCTCGTTCTTTGCTCCGGAAGTGAGCTGATTGTAGTCAATCCTTCCTTTGATTCTTTCCACTTCCTTTCTCATCGAAAGCTCCTTTCCGATATAGAGCTTTGATTGGATGGGGACCTCCACGTTTCTCTTTAAGGTGACTTCCAGAAGGGTAAAGAACCTTTCTCCAACTAGGTAAGCGACAGGCTCTCGCCTTATGTCGGTGGGTTTACCCGATGGCAAATAGTCCAATACAAATCCGTAGTCTTCCATAAGAATACCTTGTCCTATGCTTTGTTATACTTCTTTACGATCTCGATTACCTTTGCGGCTTCTTCGTCGTTCAAGGAATAGGTTTCCCTTACGAAGATTTGGTCGATCTCTTCCTTCTTGACGGGCATTAGGTCCACTATCTTTACTGCTTTGCCCCTGTTGAGCTTTGGGATTTCAGACATGAGTTCTTTGATCATTTCTTCTGCAGTTTCCTTGTCCAGCTTAGCCATTTTCTTGGAGTATTCCATAGTTTTGGCTTGCTCGAATCCCATCTCAATGTCGCTAGGCATTTCAAGAATCTCCTTGACTTCCGTCAAGGTAACTTCCCTTACATCTAGTGTCTTTTTGCCTATCATTTTGACCACTTGTATTAGTTAAAGAATCAGCATGATTTCAGGTGAATCGCTGTAGTGATGAACTTCTTCTTGACTCCGCCGTCCTGGAGCTCCACCACATATGCGTTGCCCTGCTTTCTGATGACCTTGCCCACTCTGCCAGCGTATCTTGGGTGGGGGAAGTCTTCGAATTTTGCGTTCGGAACAAGCTGCACTTTAGTGCCAACTTCCAGAGTCTTTATCTTTTCGACTACTGTGACGTCTTTCTTTCTTGTGTTTCTTCCAAGCACTCTGCTTCTCCTGTGCATTCTTCCTTTTGATGCTTTTACCATATTATCACGATTTCCAATTTATAATCTACTCTAGGTTATTTGCATATAATGCATAACTAGATACTATATTATATCAAGATATGTTTAAAAATATGCATCCGTGGTTTTTTCTAACATATATATGTTTATATTAGTATTTAAATACTTTTCTTGCACTATATAAATACCGCCTTAAGGCTTTTTAAAGCGGTGCAAGGTGTTTTTTATGGTAAAAGACGTTAAATTCAATATCGAGAATATAGTCGCTTCCGCAAATCTCGGAATCGAGCTCGATCTTTATTCTCTTGGAAGAAAGGTTTCGGACATTGAGTATGAGCCTGAGCAGTTTCCCGGTGCAATCCTCAAGTTAAAGGAGCCGAAGTCATCCTTGTTGCTTTTCAAGAATGGAAAGATCATTTGCACTGGATGCAAGACTGAAAGAGAAGTCAAACTTGCAATAAGGAAGGCATTGGAGATTTTGCAGAAGGCACAGAAAAAGAGATAAATCCTCTTCATTTTTGCTTTTTTTGATTGAATCAGTGAATTTTGACCTAATAGAAATTATTTTAAACTTTTACGCAGTCATCTGTTAAGTTGAGATGGATTCGATGTACATGGAGAATCAAACCAAGAAAGAGCAGGAGAAAATCAGTTTGACTGTTGACAAGGTATTCAACCTAGAAAATCTGCGCTCCAGTTTCCGAAGGAAAAAGTAATCGAACTTAGGAAAAAATACGATGACTACGTTGAAACTATTGCGGGTATCGTGCGTGATGAAGTTCCAAACCTTAAAGATGAACGGGAAGTTTTTCTGAACATTTCAAGCGTTGCGTATTCAAACGCAAATATTCGTTATGAAAAAGGGGTCGTTCTTTTGAAGGGGTTTGATGAAGAAACCCCCTTTCTAAACTGCTATGGTTCGACCGTGCTTTTTGGAAATGTACTTTCGAAGCTAAATTTTAAGTTCAACGTCGTGAAAACAAAAGGCCATGTGCTTATCCTTGGCGACAAATACGGTTTTGAAACCACAGTGGAAGAAGGAGAAAGCATGTTCTACAGACAGGACTTAAGCAAGTTCTACCCGATACATCAGATCGGCGGAACAGAGATGCTGCTATCTTCAGCTTATCTATCTGTTGGCTCATACTTCATGCACAATAATGAGTACAGCAAGGCAATCGATTCATATGAAAATACATTAAAATTCAATCCGAAGGATTCGGAAATATTATACAATTTAGGCGTGGCATACTCAAAAAACAGGCCAGTATGCTAAGTCGATAGACGTATATTATAAATCGCTTCTAATTGACAAAAACAACGGGGATATTTATTTCGGTCTTGGATTGCCTATTATGGCAAGAAAGGCTATAAGATGGCAGTTCCTTTTATAAGAAATCACTGGACAGAAAACGATCAGCCGAAGTCAGCGACTCTTTGGTTTATGACAGCATTGGAAAATTATACAATGCTGATGGCGACATTAAGAATGCAAACAAATACTACGACCTTTCAAAGAAATTCAAATAATCTACTACAGGTGCAGTATCTTTCTACTTTTCTTTCCCTTTCTCCTTCTCGCCCTTTACTTTCGACTTTGCCATTCCCAAATCGTCTTTACTTCTTCCTTGTAAGATTCAACTACTTTGCTTGCCTTTGACTTCTCTTCCTTCTTTTGCGAAGGCTTGAATGTTTCTCCTGAGCTGTTCATCTGGGTTTTTACTTCGTATTCCGACTTTGTTTCCAACGAAGGTCCGAATACCAGCTTTATTGGTTTCGGCCTTTCTGCTGGGAGCGGCGGCAGTTTTTTGGGTTCTTCTGGCGTTGTAACTGGTGGTGTAACAGGCTACTTTGGCGGCTCCCTTCCTTCGGTTCCACCCCGCTTGTCTTCTTTTTGCTCGATTCCAACACTGACTACTATTTTTTTTGCTCGATTCTAACATTGACTACTTTTTTCCTTTTATCAAGACCATAAAACTTAGCAGTCCACGTTTCTTCATCGTTTTTCTTTTCATCTTGATATTTTCTTTCCTCAGTATAATAATAGACTATGCTGTTAGCGTCATTCGTCTTGTTGGCGATGAGTTCCCTTCGCAACACCTCTGGATCAACTCCCCGTTCATCAAAGTTATTAAATCCTATTCCATCTATAATTGATGCGAAAGGATTGTCTCTGTTATTATTGATGTGTGTTTTCATTTCTCCATTTATTCTTGCTTTGGCATCATTTATTTCACCGTTAATCTTTGTTAACTCGGTTATATATGTGTTATATCTTTCTTCCTCCTCTTTCGATTCTATGGGATTTTGTTTTCTTTCATACTCGATATATCTGATCGTACTTTCAATTTGTTTACCTAATATGCTTAATTGGAGACCAGAGTCCTTTTCCGATATCTCCTTAACGCTATTTGAAGGAATTATTTCATATCCGCTCTTCCATGAATCAAAATTCTTTATTGTGCCAACTATCCTCTTATCTATTTCGCTGAGTTGATACGGAATCGGCGGTAATGAGTTTGTTAGATTGCTGATGTGTAGTGTAAGGTCATCAATTTTCCTTTCGGTATATAGGTTGGCAGAATTAACGCGGTTTGCAGAGTCTGTACTGTCGAGAATAGCTGATGCGTTTTTGATACTTTCTATGTTTTGAAGCGAAATCTGGTCTGGTGCCGATATATTAGCCATTCCATTTGCCACGCCATAGTCATGCATATCCTTCATGGTTTTAAGAAGGTCTATGTCATTCACTATCTCGCTTACTCCCTTTTCAATCGTATCTAAATCAGATTTATGTTTTTCGACTACTTTTTTCTGCTTCTTTATTTTATATTCTCCCAGTGAACCGGGCGTCGCACCTAGATTTTCTTCCTTTATTCTGTTTAATTCCGTTTCTGCGTCGTTGATTCTTTCCTGCTGCATCCGCATTCCGTCATTTACAATTCCAAGAACTGCCACGTTTGCCGTTTCCATTGATACTTCCGTTCCATATAAAATTCGGTGCGCATTTTTAAGATTGGAAGGCAGGTTCGCGCCCCATTCTGTCATCTTTGTGTCTATAACAGCTTTTGTTAAAATTTCATTGTTTTCGATTCGACCGTAATCTGTTTTAAGAAACGCATCCATTTTTTTATCCGGACTTGTTATGATCTTTCCTTTTTCATCTTTGAATTCCATCTTGTCCAAGAATCGCATTACCAGGCCCATTTGTGCATTCTTTGTTATGTAGTTGAAGGCGGTAAACGCGTCTGGATTTTTTCTCGCTTGTTCGAAAATCTTTTTAATGAGCTTCGGATTTTCTGTTTCAAAAGCGGTTCGTATTTCGTCAAAAGACATGCCATGTGCTTGCGCTAATAGGCTGAATTCTCCAGCTCGTGCTTTCATTTCATCTAGGCCATAGTTTTTATAGTATGTTGGGCCGTTCAGAACGTCAGAATAGATTAGATCTTTTTTGTCAATTTTGACTAGTGCGCCGGAATAGCTTATTCTGTTTCTTAAATTTTGCTTTTCTTCAGCATAAATTGATTTTACATTGTTTTTTAGGTCTCTCATATTTGTTTCGGACAGTTGTTTTATCATCTTGTTTAGCTTGCTATTCTCTTTTGGTGTGTTGTCTTTTGAGCTCATTTTTTCTGTAAGGGCTTTCGTCACGCTTTTTATTTCGTCCTTCACATCTTCTGGTTTCTCCGCTGTTTTCAATTTTTCAGCCAAATTTGATAATAATCCCATCAACCCTCCCTTAGTGAACCCCAAACTCTCCAAAATTTTGTCCTTTCCGCTATCGGTAAGGCCGTATACGTCTATGTCTTTGGCGTCTAATTCGACGCCATATACCTCTTTAATTTTTTTCTTGGTGCTTTCTATCTCCTCCTCTGACATCTTTTCCTCTGACGGCCTATTAATCTGCGGCGGGTAAGCATAGGAAAGAGACCATGGTCTTACTCCGTAACTTGCAATTGCATTTCCAAGTGCTTTGTTAAATGTTGTAAGCGCGCTTCTAAAGGCAGTTCTCGTTGGAAGCGCCTCAACTATCCGAAATTCGCCAAGCGGTCCTTTGATTACCTGGCCACTTCCTTCTTTTCCTAAAAGTATCTTCTCTGCTTCCTTCTCGCTTATTGCTTTCTGTCCTGAAGCTTGTTTGGCATCCTCGAGCATTTTCATTTCCTGTTGGGTCAATCTTCTTGAAGTGCCTGTCATTGCTACCCTTCCACTGAATTTCAGTGCTTTGCTGGTGCCGCCCGCAATAAATTTTACAAAAGCAGCCCCAACACCTTTCTTTTCTGATTTGGCCATTTTCGCTAAAGTTTCGGCACTTTTGATCATAGCCTCGCCAACAGGCTTTATTACATATTTATGGCTAAGCGATTTCATTACCACTGTTGTTCCTGTGTGGGCTGCAGTGGCCAGTATGCTTAAGAGTGTTCCCTTAACTCTAGTTGTCATTTTTCCCCTTGGCGCCCCTGGCGCCTTGAATGCAACCCTTGAAAAATCAAAAAGTCCGAACGGGTTCTTTCCTGCTGCAAACATTGCGGAGATTAGAAGCCCAATCACCAAGAAAAGTGGCAGGCATGCGCCCATACTTATGATTGGAAATACTCCTGGTACGTATCTTTCAGTCTTTGTGCTTCCCATGAGCGGATCCTTCGGCTTCGGAGTGAACG
>DYJP01000001.1:56554-119261 GCA_020723065.1 Candidatus Micrarchaeum sp. | reverse complement strand
TAATTTGAACATACTAATCCCACGCACCTGTCGCATTTAATCCTTTCATTTTTTGTCCGCATGCTCCCACAAAACATTAAAGAAATTCCTGAACTCATCCGATATCTCCCTGTTCCTTATCATTATCGCTATCGGATCCTCGGCGATGAGCCAGATTATCGACCTGTCCCTGCATGTCCAAATGCCCATGTGCGACCCGAACATTATCGGCATTATCCTGGCCTCCCTTAGCCCCATCCTTCCATCATTCCTATAAAGAAAAGAGGGCGTTTGATCGGACTAACGGTCCCGGGGTGAGTCAGCAATATCTTTTTATCGGATTCAAAGCCTTTGAACTGGGAAAAGCCCTTTGAAACCCCGCCCACCTCGAATACCGTATCTTGGACGATATAATCCGGCGTCTTTTCGCCGCGCTTCGATTTCAAATAATAAATCGGCAAGCCACAATTCATGATGCTGTCGACAAAAAAATCCTCCCTCAGCGCCCCGATGGAATCCTCGTAGCTCTTATAAAGCAGGCGATACGGCAGCGAAAAGAGCAGTTTCGGCTCTTTTTTAACGTTCGTCCCCTTCGGCATCACCCTCCTTATTACGAATGACTTTTCAAGCAGCGAAACGTACTTCTCTGCCTTGAATTTGCTGAATCCGCAGTTTTCAGATATCGAGGAATAGCTGATTCCCTCGGCAAACGATCTGCCCATGAATGCGAGCAGCTTCCGCACTTCAAACGACTCATCCAGCTGGAGCCCTTCCTTAACCACCATGTCGCTGTCGATTATCGTTTCAAGAATTCCCTTGAACAGCGGAAGGAAGTCAGCCTGGTTGAGGGTGAAGGGATAATTCCTGCCGCGCATATACCTCTCAAAAAGGGATTCATAGCCGATTGCATCTCCGTAATACTCCCTCGCGGCCTTCTCGTCGAGCAGATTGTCCAACGAAATGGGCGGGGGGAGCTCTTCTTTTTCGAAGTAGATGAATTCCCTAAAGGAAAAGGGAGGAAGGACAAGAACCCTGACGCGCCTGGACAGATCGACAGATGCCCGATAGAGCGATAGGGACGAGGAGCTTGTGAAGACTACGCTTACATCAGGCAAAAAATCGTATATCTTCTTGAGCTCTTTTTCAAAGCCGGGGTAACCATGGATCTCATCGATCAGAATAATCCTCACGCCCTTCTCCGCCAGATCCTTTGCGGTATCGAAGAGCCCCGCATCCAGCCTTCCCACATCAAGCGAAATGAAGAATGCCTTCTCAGCTTCGCAAAGAAGCTGCTTGAGCAGGACGGTCTTGCCGACGCCCCTTGGACCGACGATTGCGGTAAACGCTCTTTGACCTGCATACGCCTTAATCGAATTAAAGATAAGCCTCTTTTTGCCGTATTTTTTTCCCTCTTCCTTTGCTCGTTCATTAAGTTCGATCAATTCCGTCTGCATAGCAATATGTTATGAATAAAATTTATAAACTATTGCATTTCATTAAATGGATTTAACAAAATGCATACATTCAGTAAAATGTATTTGACAAAATGTAAAAACCTTACAAACTCTCATTCTCTCTTTTAATTGGCTATTCGAACGTCTTAAAGTAAAAAGAGACGTCTCCGAATACCTTGTTCATGATCTGCGAGGACGTATTTGCGGAAACCTTCGTTTTTGTCATGGTTTTCTCCATAATATGACGCTTGAATTAAATTTAAATTTTCGGTCAGCCGAAATTATTTCACTTCCTCCTGCATGCTCCCACAAAACATTGAAGAAGTTCCTGAACTCGTCCGATATCTCCCTGCTCCTTATCATTATCGCTATCGGATTAAACCATAAAAAATCAGAAAAGAAGAAAGCGCCTGGGCCGGGATTCGAACCCGGGTCGGAAGCGTGACAGGCTTCAATGCTAACCACTACACCACCCAAGCATATGCTTTCATCAGCTTAGTTTTCAATTTTGTTTGAGTCCCACCGGCCGGATTTGAACCAGCAACATCCTCGTTTCTACGAAATCTGCCGAAAACCGACAGGCTGGAACTACAGCGAGGCGCTCTGCCAGATTGAGCTACGGTGGGTTATAACTGAGATGTCAATCATTAAACATTACTGAGATATAACCTCAAATTAACATTATATATAAGCGCAATTATTTAAACCATTACGCCCCGTCCTATTACATCTTCATCTTTAATGTTTTTAATACTTTATCTCTAATTCTTGAATATGACAAAGACAAAGACCAAGGCAAGGATAAAGGAAAAATTAGCCACGAAAGGCGACAAGGAGAATAGGTTGATCGTATTCGCCATAGCTCTGTTGATATTCCTTGTGGCCGCATACGTTGCGATCCAGGCCTTGAGCGGAAATGAAGACAATTCAGCAAACGACAGGCAAAGCAACAGCTCGCTTGTAATAGACGAGAACACCAAGACTGAAACACATGTCCGATGCCTATCTAGGAACGGAATAGCTTCCGATGTTCTTTACATATACGGGCAAGACTGCAGCTATTCTCAGGAGAACACCCCGTGGGTGAACGAGCTCATTGCCGAAGGATATTCGATATTCATGCTAGATACGGCCGACACTAACTTAATGCTTGCGGCATACAACTGCCTGTATGGCATAGCATCATTCGAAGGAACCCCAGAATATGTGTGCATTAAGACGAACAAGACTCATCTCGGTTCGTTTTCCTTAAAGTCTGAAATAATCGCATTCATAGAAAGCTGCAAATTAGATTAAGGCAATATTCAATCAAGGTGATTAATTGACAAAGAAATCTAGACAAAAAAGATCATTCAAGGAAAAGATAACCGGCGGATACCGCTCGGTAAAACAGACCATACCCGAACACGTCAGAATCCCTTACCTGCTTCTTGGGACTATATTCATTGTCATCATAGCGCTGTTCGCGCTTGGAATGAAATTCCCGTTCGCAGACGAGAACATGTCTGCGGTAGTGGACAACAGGGTCATAAACTACGTAACCCTTTACCACGGGATAGTCAACGTCACAATAAACAGCAAAACGCTTGTTGGCGAGACATGGAAGGTCAATCTCAACGGCTACGCGTCCAACGGAATAGTCAATCTTGACGTGGAGCTTAATGCAAAGGACTTCTCGATACAAAAGATAACGCAGACCCTGAACATGCCGTCCAAGCCAAACACCATAAAATTCCTGGACAAAACGGCAGGGTGCAGCATAGGAGACCGGATAACTGTCGACATCTACATAGACCCATACGACCCATGGTCCATAAAGTACGATTCAGTGATCAAGAACTTCACTGAGAGATTCCGCGGAAGCATGCTGGTGACATACAGGATACTCTCCACATACAGCTACCAGCACATATCTAATGATCCGTCTTCGGACGCATACGTTGCACTCAAGTATTACGAATGCACGAAAGAGAAGCCATACTTCCTTTCATTCAAAGAATGCGTGATACAGGATTACACCGCGGACAAGGAATTCCTCAACGAAACCGAACTATTGTCATGCGTAGCACAGAACGGCGGAGACAAGAACGAGATAGCACAATGCGCGGAAGGCGGGCAGGTACTGGGCAATCTCGCAACAGACCAAAGATTCGCGGAGACTTTCCTTGGGACTGCAACCACTCCGATGATAGTTATCGACTGCAGGTACTCCACTTATCCGCTGTTCGCGGAATATGCATTCTGCTACCTCTATCCGGAAAATGAAGAGTGCAAAGAATAAGAATCTATTTATTTTTTGATTTCTATTTTTTTTATCCAAAAATCTCGAGACGGCCCTATTTCTTCACATGAACGAAAAGATGGTTGAGGTCGTAGGGCGAAAGCTCTATTTCCTGAATTATTGTAAACCCATAGTCCTTGAGCTCCTTCAGTGAGCTCTTGTACACTTGCTTTGAGCTCTTGGTCACATCGATTGACTGGGACTTTATGCAGATGAATCCTTCCCCGCCATCCTTAAGATACATATCGGAATTTATCTTGAATATCCTCATCTGGTCTGGCTGGGCAACGTCCTGGTAAATGAAATCCACCTTTCCCTCAATATACTTCTTGTATTCCTGGGGCTTTCTTGCGTCCCCCAATATCGGAACCATATTGTCCCGTATCTCGCATACACCAATAAGGTCCCTTAATGGCCTTTCGGAAAATTCTACACAGTATACTATCCCTGACTTGCCGACTATATCTGAAATATGAGAGGATGTTGTGCCGCTTGCTGCGCCCAAATAAAGCACGGAGTCCCCCTTCTTAATTCCGCTGGACCTGAGCCCCTTCTTTATCGCCCCAGCCAACTTGGACCTGAACGGATCCCACATGCGGTATTCCTTCTCTTCTATATCTATGAGCCTCTCGCCGTAAACAGTATTGCCCGGATAGGAGTTGAGAGTGGCAAGCTTTTCATCTATCTTGAATACGCTTGGAAAAATCTGGAGAAGATCGTGCGCCGATCGTTTCTCTTTCTTATTCATGGAAATAGTTAAAGCTATATGTTTAAAAATGTTGATAAAAAGAAAGACAAATATCTTTAAAACATGAAAGTATTCTGGACAGTCTGATAAATCTAAATAGATTTATCCTCTCATCCACGCTTCTTTTGCTTCTTCGAGCTCTTCCTGAGTAAATCTCGGCTTCCTCTTAAAGATACTTTCCACTAGGAGAGTTCTTATTGTCTTGCAATTTATGCTCAAGACTGATACCTTCTGGAATGCGTTCTCTTCGCGCGTTTCAACAGAAGCCGCAGTCTGGGCGGTCTGTATTGGAGTCATTGTTTCTGCCTCAGATATATATGCAAGGGAATGTTTAAATAAGTTATGCCGAAATTTCGATGCGATAAAAGGATAAAAAAAGATTAGCGCCCCGGAAGGGATTTGAACCCTCGGCCTACTGCTTAGGAGGCAGTCGCTCTATCCAAGCTGAGCTACCGGAGCACCCGATAGATAGTATATGTAAAAAAGGATTAAAAAAGGAATGTCTCAAAACATCGGAAAGGACTAAACTCGTTTTACCAATTCCAGGGCAGGATTTTCTTCCAGCCCCTCCTCTTCTCCATCTTCTTTACATGCTCTTCGCCCTTCTGGACCGCTTCCTTGAACTGGATCTTGTTCTCGAGGCTGTTAAGCCTTGCCTTTGATTGCTTTTCAAGATTCTCTACCCTGACGTTTAAAGAAGTGTACGTAGTAATCATTTCCTGGAGAGAATTGGCTATTTTGAAGTTCTGCTGATTTATTACACGCACGTTCTGATTTAGCGCATCCAATCTATCCGCAGTCCTCGAATTGGTTCCAGAAATATATCCGAATATGAAAGAGAATGCAAGAGCGGTAGCACCGATCTTGAATGTCGTTGCTGGATTCTTATGAATATAGTCGACAGAATTGTTATATTCTGCTTCCACTAATGATTTTAATTTTGAAAACTGCTCCTTTGCCGTCTCCTTAAATCGACTGGTCTTTACAATGCCTGCCGACTTGGAATTTTGTTTTTCCATAAGAAAAAGACACGATTTTTATATATAAACCTTTGTTTCAGAAGATTTCTACAAAGCCTTTCAGAAATTGTAGAAATCCTACGAAAAGAACTATTTTAGATGTTTTTTATAGTAGTCTTCTATCGCGTTCTTCAATGCCTGCTGCGCGAGCACTGAGCAATGCATCTTTATAGATGGCAGGCCTCCGAGCTCTTCCGCGACCTCGTTATTCGTGATCTTCAGCGCTTCTTCGATTGTCTTGCCTTTCGCAATGTCGGTCACCATGCTGCTTGTCGCTATGGCGGCGGCGCAACCAAGGGTCTTGAACTTGATGTCTTTTATTTTATTGTCCTTGACCTTGAGATAAAGGTATACAATGTCTCCGCATACTGGGTTTCCGGCTTCGCCGACTGCGTCCGCATCTTTTATCTCTCCAAGATTGTGCGGGTGCATGAAATGATCCATGACCTCGTCGGTATAAATCCCTGAATTCGTAACGGATTGCTTAACTTCTGGTTTCTTTGAACCTGATTTCTTTTCTTTTGCCATAAAATCACCGATAATCCTGATTTAACTAATATTTTATTCATCTATTGTTGTAACTCCCTCTATTCTGGGGGTCATCTTCCTTATCTGCTCCACTGCTTTCGGAATCGCCTTTGCGACATAAGCTATGTCTGACTCCTTGATCTCATGACCCAGCGTAACTCTTAGCGAGCCGTGCGCCTTCACCGGATCTGGATTTATCGCTAAAAGAACATGCGACGGAGTCAAGTCATGAGAGGAACAGGCTGAGCCGGTTGAAACCGCGATCCCCATCGAATCAAGAACCAAAAGCAGCGCTTCTCCTTCCACGCCTACGAATCCGAAATTTATGTTGTTCGGCAGCCTGTTTACTGGATGGCCGTTGAGCCTGGATCCTTTAACCGAAGAAAGAACAGACTTGATCAGCTTGTCTCTAAGCCTTGTGAGCCTGGCGGATTCTTTTTTCATCTCCTTATGCGCCAGTTCCGCCGCCTTTGCGAACCCTACAATGGAAGAAACGTTTTCAGTTCCCGGCCTTTTATGGAACTCCTGCGCTCCCCCATCAAAAAGCGGCTTGATCTGAACTCCTTTCTTTACAAACAGCATTCCGATCCCTTTCGGACCGCATATCTTGTGGGAAGAAGCAGACAAGAGGTCGATATTCATGGTTTTTACATCGATCGACAGCTTGCCGAACGTCTGCACCGCATCCACGTGAAACAGGATTCCGTGCTTCTTTGCGATTTCGCCTATTTCCTTTATGGGCTGTATCGTGCCAATTTCGTTGTTCGCATGCATGATGGAAATCAGTATCGTCTTGCTTGTGATTGCTTTTTCAACATCTTTTGGATTAACGCTTCCAAACCTGTCCACTGGAAGATAGGTTACTTTGAAGCCTTCCTTTTCCAATTGTTTCATAGTATTCAGTACGGCTGGGTGCTCTATCGAACTGGTGATAAGGTGGTTGCCTTTTTCCCGGTTCGCATAGGCCGCTCCCTTTATCGCCAGGTTATCGCTTTCCGTGCCGCCAGAAGTGAATATGATTTCATTTGAATCCGCATTTACTACTTTGGCAATAACTTCCCTGGATTGCCTTAATGCAGCTGAGGCAGCCTGACCGTAACTATGCAATGAAGATGCATTCCCGAATTCCTGGCTGAAGTAGGGTAGCATCGCCTTCACGACTTCCGACCTTACGGGGCTCGTTGCTGCATAATCCATATAAATTCGCTTTCTAGAAACCATGACATCAACCCATTGAACACTCGTCGCACTTACTTTCTGAAATCTTTGAAGTCAGCTTATGAACATAGCACATTTTTCCATTTTTTCTAAGGAACATACATAGGGAGCACACATTTGCGGAGAAGGATTTGCCCGTATCGTAATGTCTTGAAATATAATCTCTTACCAGCTTCTCAAGCTCATTCCTGTGCTTTCCTCTTTTCTTTGAGATGTACTGCGAAACCGCAGATTCTGAAGTGTCGATTATTCTCGCAATCTCACGCTGAGACATTCCCTTGGAACTGAGAAACATCGCAGTCTGCCTTCTTACTGTAGGAAGAAGTTCGATAGCCATGAGTTCGCAAGGAATCATAAATATACTTAACAGTGTTATTTTTTAAACCTTGCCAGGGCACTGTTCCAATGGAAACTTGAAAAAAGAAGTGTTTTAAACCATCTGAAATAATCCTAATTATGGCACACAAATTTCAGAACGGACTCATACAGATCTTCTACGGGGACGGGAGAGGAAAGACCTCTGCCGCCATAGGCACCGCAATCAGGGCAAGCGGGCACGGATTCAAAGTTGCAGTGATCCAGTTCCTAAAAGACGGATCCATAAGCGGAGAATTCAACTATCTCAAAAGGCACAGGATAGAGATAGTCGGGCTCGGGCCTTCAGCGGGAAAGCAATATGACTCGTTAGTAAGGAATGGCAAAGCGGGACTAACAAAGGATTATTTCACCTACAACAAGAACATAATAGCAAATTCAAAAAAAGGGCTGAAAAAAGCTGAGAAGATGATCTCATCCGGAAAATACGACCTTGTTGTGCTGGACGAAATAAACACGGCGGCATCATTCGGTCACTTCTCTTTCACAGACGTGGCCAAACTGCTGAAAAAGAAGCACAAAAATACCGAGGTTATACTCACTGGATTCAAGCCAAACGAAAGACTGATAAGAATGGCCGACCTGGTGAGCGAAGTGAAGAAGATAAAACACCCGTTCGACAAGGGCATAATCGCCAGATGGGGAGTCGACTACTGAGAAGATAATTGAAGCCTAATCTTTCTACCTTTCTGCATTTCTAGTTATTCTTACCAATATGGACGCTGCATCCTCAAATGAAGATATCGCATCTACAAAAAGAACGGTTGCGTATATACCGAACTTATCGCGCGAAAGCAGTCGAATCCTCAGCTTATGAGAAGAAGAGATTAGCTTGTCCGCATTCTTTCTCATCTTTATTATTTTCAAAACATTGCGGCGATCGAGATGGTTGAAATTTAGGAAAAGAACATCGTAGATCTCATCTATGACCATCTTCACCTTCAGAATGTCCCTTATCGATTCCTTGGAAAGCTCAAGGCCATTGTCCTTTAGCTTGACATTGATGTAGGCATAGTCGTGCGCTATGTCAGCAAGCTTCTCCGTCTCATTCGCAATCTTGGAAAGGTTGATTATTTCCTTTGACTGCCTTTCGGAAAGATTCCTTTGGGAAACTGTTACAAGCACAGAGGTTATTTTCTTGTCCAAATAGTCGCTCAACGACTCGTACTTCTCTATTGCCTGCAACTTTGAAACATCCTTCATAACCACCATATCAGTAGCCAGGTCAAACATCTCCTTCGATATGCGAAGATGGTTGATCAGTTCCAACCTGACCTTTGTTATGGCAAGATCAGTGTCCTTCGGAACCTTCTTGATATACTTAGGCTGGAACAGGATCTCCTTTTCCCGCGAAGGAATGAACTTCTCAATTATTTTCGCAAAGACAGGGGAAATAGCTAGGAACATCGCAGCTGCGACTATGTTGAAGATTGTATGTGCGTTTGCCACAAGATGTCCCGGGCTCGAACTAACTGAAGAAACATAAGAAGTGAAATCGGAAAGGAACGGAAATACTAGCACCACTCCTGCAACGCTGAACAACACATGGGCCCATGCGGTCCTTTTTGCAAAGATATCCATGTCCTTTGAAACAAAAAGGACTGTGGAAGTAGTCCCTATGTTGCTTCCAAGAACCAGCGGGATTGCAATCGTAAATGGAAGAATTCCTTCCATTGTAAATAGAACAGTCAATGCTGTGACCACGGAGCTTGATTGAAGAACCAGCGTGAGCAGGATCCCTATTCCTATCGCATAAACCGGGCTGTCAATCGAATTTATGAGCGAAAGCACGAGCGAATCGTCCTTCAACGTGGAAGATTCAGAAGATATAATTGAAAGGCCGAAAAACACCAGCCCGAAAAGGAAGACCGACTTGCCGATCAAGCTGTATTTTTGGAACAGGCTCAATGCAAATCCGACAACAATGAAAAGCGGAGCGATCCCCATGAACTGAAATGCCACCAGCTGCGCGGTCAGAGTGGTGCCTATATGGGCGCCCGCAATCACTCCGAAACTCTGACTAAATGAAATGAGACCTGAATTAACAAGCGAAACCAGAATAGAAGTTGTTGCGGTGCTGGACTGGATAAGAACAGTTGCGATAAGGCCCGTTCCCAGCGCCTTCAGCGGGTGGTCCGTGAACTTCTGGAGGATGTCCTTCAGCTTCTCCTTTGAGAACTGCAGCAGCTGCCAGCTTAATTGTTCTATACTGTATATGAATATGGCGATTCCGGCCAAAATCCCGATCAGTTCCAGAAGCATAGAAATAGTTTCTAAGAAAGTAATTTAAAACTGAACGGTGTTTCACTCCTTTTCCCTTGAAAACTACCCGATCCTGATCTTGAAAACCTTAGGCGAGAACCAGATAGAACGATAAAAAAAAGAATCGAAACAAGCAGGTCGGCAGAGGACTATTTTATTTCCTTGACCGCTAAACACTTAATTGAATTCCTACCGCAGGATACCTGTGTGTCTATTTTGATTAATTTAATTTGTCAGACCGCCAATCAATCGTCATAGCTTCAGCCAAAGGCCTCGGCTCAGTTTCATCCATTGTCATCATTCGATATGATTTGGATACGTATTTTAATATTTCTTTCCATTTTACTATATGGCCCGAAAAAATGAAGCGAAAAAAGCGACAAAAAGAGAACCGATAGTCTTAGGCATAGAGAGCACAGCTCACACCTTGGGAATCGGGATAGTGAAAAACGGAAAAGTTGTTGCGAACGAGAAGAGCATGCTCTTCGAATACGGAATCCACCCGAGAAAGACCGCGGACCACCATGCAAACGTGTTTTCTGAAGTATTAGACTCAGCTCTACAAAAAGCAAAAGTAAAACTCAAGGATATAGACCTGGTCGCATTCTCGCAAGGACCGGGAATCGGACCTTGCCTCAGGATAAGCACAATTGCCGCACGCGTCTTGGCGATTCAATATGATAAACCAGTAGTTGGGGTGAACCACTGCGTGGCGCACATCGAGATTTCAAAGCATTTCACAGGATTCGAGGATCCGCTTGTTCTTTATGTCAGTGGAGGCAACACACAGGTGCTCGTGAAAGAAAAAGGCAGATATCTAATTCTCGGGGAAACGTTGGATATCGGAATCGGAAACATGCTTGACAATTTCGCAAGAAGCGTCGGACTTAAGAATGCAAGGGAAGTTGAACAGCATGCGGAAAGGACGAATGAATACATCCCTCTCCCGTATAGCGTTAAGGGAATGGACGCCTCTTTCAGCGGGATGCTCACCCAAGCACAGAAATTATGGAACAGAAGGAACACGGACGAACTGTGCTATTCCATGCAGGAAACTGCATACGCTTCCTTGTGCGAGATAACAGAAAGAGCACTGGCACTTACAGGCAAGAGAGAAGTCACGATCTGCGGCGGAGTGGCACAAAACAGAAGACTACAGAAGATGCTTAACGAAATGTCAAGCGAATGGAACTGCAGATTCGGGGTCGCCCCGAATGAGTTCAATGCGGACAATGGCGGAATGATTGCTTACGTCGGATATTTGCTGATGAAAAAAGGAAAAGCAAAGAAGAATGCACTAAAACCAAATGAGATATTACCGATTCCGAAATACAGAACAGACCAATTCAAAATATGATTCGGAATCCGAAAAAATAAAAGCGAAAAACAATCGTTCTAGTTTTCAAAAAAACAAAGAAATGTTTATATAATTGACGACGGATAGTATAATTGCGACTAATAAATCAGAATGCGGTGAAGTTAAATGGCAAAAAAAATCAAAGAGATAGATATAGAGAAAGACTTGGTCAAGATAATTATAGATATTGCTATGGAATTCGGACAGGAAAAGAAAGGAACGTTTTTCATAATCACTAACAGGAACATAAATAAGTACTACAGCTGGCTCTACACAAACATATTGGAAAAAACAATGGTCAAGATAAACAATAAGAGAATGCTCCCTCTAGTAAAGAAACTTGCAGAGCTCGACGGCGCAGTCATAATCGACGAAGACGGATTCTTACGCGCATACGGAGCCCAGATAAACAAGATCAAGCTTTATAAGGGTCATGGCACTAGACACAGCGCCGCACTCGGAATATCTGAGATCCCCGGAACTCTTTCGATCACATCAAGCGAAGAAGACGGAGCAGTCAGAATAATGAGGGGCGGAAGAACATTAATCGAAATCAATCCGTTCACCAAGACTCCACCGACATTAAGCGAGAAAATAGCGGACATGGTGACTTCTCCTTCCCTGCCAGTAATAGGCGGTGGAAGCATCGGTGCGATTGCCCTGGGTCTCAATCCGTTTGTAGCGGCCGTAGTGTTCACAGGGTCATACATAATGACTAAAAGCGGCGCAAAAAGCCTTAGCGATTTCTTGAAGTCGGGACCAAAGGTTTTCAAAACAGAAAAAAGTGAATGATGATGAAACCTCGCGCTTCAAGAAAAAGAAATGAAGAACAAAAATTTAATCGCAGAGGGGCGGAAGCAAAAATCTATTTCTCAACGCTATTCGGAATCCCTGTGGTGATCAAACGAAGGGATCCTAAGAGGTACAGGATAGAACAGCTGGACAATGCGTTAAGGTCGTCTAGAAACAGAATAGAGGCGCGTTCGCTACTCGCTGCCGCAAAAAGTAATGTCGCAGTTCCGAGAATATTTCACGCAGGAAAATACGAACTCATAATGGAAAGGAAAAAGGGCATACTGATGAAGGACGCAAAAGAAATCACACCTTCCGAATACAGACAAGTTGGAAAAATGCTTGCGAAGCTTCATGCCACAGGAATAACCCACGGAGATTTCACTCCGGCAAACGTAATGATTACAAAAGAAGGGCCTATGATCATCGATTTCGGACTCGCAATCTTCTCTAAGGACAATGAAGAGAGAGCAATAGATCTCCTTCTAATGAAAAGGTCAATAGGAAAAAATTACGCTCATTTTGTCACAGGATACAAATCGCTGAAGGAATGGAAATCCGTCCTTAAAAAGCTCGAAGAAGTGGAGAAAAGAGGAAGGTATCATTCAAGAAAAGCAGCAAAGGAAGAAGGGTGAACCCTGGGTAAGAATCACGGCATGCAAGTTCCACCCGGGCAAGAGCCTGCGAATTCTGAACCGAGGGTCACCTTGCCAGGCTTTCCTATGTATACGACCTGCTCGGGCCGGCTTCCGTACCTGTAGACAGTTATTCCTTTCGTTCCCAATTCGTACGCCTTAAGATAAATCTCTTTTATGTCTTCAACTGTGGAGTCGAAGGGAAGGTTCACTGTCTTAGAGACCGCATTGTCCACGTACTTCTGAAATGCCGCCTGCATCCTTATATGCCAAATTGGATCAATGTCGTAGCTCGTTACGAAAAGCTCCCTGACGTCCTTTGGTATCTCCTTCATCTTCTGTATCGAAAAGCCGCGGGAAATGCTCTCTATCAGCGCCCTGCTATAGAATCCCCTGTCTATGGATATGGTGTGGAAAAGCTTGTTTATCTCTATGAGTTTCACCTTCTCAAGGACCTCCCTGTAGTATGCGATCGCAAACAGCGGCTCTATGCCGGAAGAAACCCCAGCTATTATCGAAAGCGAGCCCGTAGGGGCGATTGTGTTCAAAGTTGCATTCCTTAGCCTCTTGAATTTGGACGGATATATCGCGAATTTGAAATTCGGATAGCTTCCCCGCTTCGAAGCAAGCTCGAAAGAGCTCAGATAGGATTCCTGCTTGATAAATCTCATAAGTCTCTCTGCCAAGATGATGGCCTCCCTGCTATCATATCTAATGTTTAGCATAATCAGTGCTTCCGCCCACCCCATTATCCCGAGACCTATCTTCCGGTTAGCCCTTGTAACCTGCTCGGTCTGCTTTATTGGGATTTTGTTCACGTCTATTACATTGTCAAGGAAATGGACCGCGTTCCTGATCGCATCTTCGAGCCTGTCCCAATCAAAATCGCTTCCATCCGGACGTATAAATTTCGTAAGATTTATACTTCCCAGATTACATGATTCGTAAGGCAACAAAGGCTGTTCGCCGCAAGGATTGGTGGACTCTATCTCGCCAATCTTTCGTAATGGGTGTGTTTTATTGATCTCATCGATAAAAATTATGCCTGGATCTCCATTTTCCCATGCCCTTTCTGCTATCTGGTTAAAAACTTTCCTTGCAGAAACGGTTGAGACTTCCGCCCCAGATCTTGGATTAATCAATTTATATTCATCATCATTATTTACCGCATTCATGAATGAATCGGTGGCTGCAACGGAAATATTGAAATTGCTGAGTCCGCCATTCCTCTTTGAGTTTATAAATTCGATTATATCTGGATGGTCGCAGCGGAGTATTCCCATGTTTGCCCCGCGCCGCTTTCCTCCCTGCTTTATAGTCTCAGTCATGGCATCGTATATTCTCATGAAAGAAACTGGGCCGGATGCAACGGACATCGTAGAACGCACAATATCTCCACGGGGCCTCAATCTTGAAAAAGAAAAACCGGTGCCCCCTCCACCCTGGTGTGTTAATGCAGTATACTTCAATGTATCAAATATACTCTCAAGCGAATCTTCTATGGGAAATACGAAGCAAGCCGAAAGCTGGTCGAGCCTAGTGCCGGCATTCATCAGCGTCGGAGAGTTCGGAAGGAACTCCAAGTTACACATCATCTCGTAAAATACCTTCTCGGACTTCTTCTTGTCCTGACCATATACTGAATCAATAGAAGCGATGTACCGCGCAACCCTCCGGAACATCTGCCTTGGTGTCTCTATCACTTTTCCATTCATATCCCGCTGAAGATACCTAGATGCAAGGACCTTTATTGAATTCAAATCAAGCTTCAGGTCGTCATAAACCCCGAAAAGAACATTCTTCTTCTCCCTAAGCTCCGACCTTTTCTGCCTGTAGTTAATATAGACGTGCGCGATTTTTTTGTTCTGTTTTAAAAGCTCGGATATTACAATGTCCTGAATCTGTTCCACAGTTGGAATTTTATTTTCAAAAAAAGAATTAAGGTTGAATACTACTCGATCAGACACCTTCTGTGAAAAATTCAAATCAGAAATACCTGCAGCCTCTGTGGCCTTGTAAACCGCATTAGTTATCTTACTCTGGTCAAAATCTGATAACGAACCGTCACGCTTCTGAACTTTTTTGATTAATGACTTCATAAAGATGCCTGAAGATTGGAATTAATAACCCTTCCTTTCCTTCTCCACCAGATTCTGAACAAGGTACAGCACTGTCTTGATGTCCGCAGGCGAAGTATCCTTTCCAAAACTGAATCTCACTGAGCCTGTGAACTTCTCTCCCTTGGCACCTATCGCTTCCAACACCCTTCCGTCTATAGATGTAGACGCTATGACTTGGTTGGATTGAAGCTGCCTTATGAGCTCTTGCCCGGTTATGCCACTGAAGCTGAAATTTATGTTCTGCGGTAACCTTCTTGAGATATGGCCATTAAGCTTTACAAACTTAATGTGCTCCTCCACATAGTCTATGAATGTCTTCTGCATCCTTTCAAGATTCTTTTGGTTACTTTTCATCTCCTTATGCGCCAATTCCGCCGACTTTGCGAATCCAACTATGGAAGCGATGTCCAACGTACCAGGCCTAAATTGATTACCCCTGCTATTAAACAAAGGCTTAATCAGCGTACCATTCTTTATAAAAAGTGCGCCTATGCCTTTCGGACCGTATGAATGATGCGCATCAAAAGTCATCAGATCCACATTCATTTTTTTAACATCGAGAGGGACCCACCCGTACGAAAACGTAGCATCCGTATGTAAAGTAACATTCTTCTCCTTCGCAATCCTACCGACATCTTCTATTGGCTGAATTGTGCCAACTTCACCATTAGAATGCTGTATGGATATAAGAGTGGTTTTAGGCGTTATCTTGGACCTCAGATCTGCTATGCTTATCAGCCCATCTATGTCAACAAGAAGGTTTGAAAGTATGTACCCATCTGCAACCAGGCTTTTACATGTTGAGAACACCGAATCGTGCTCTACAACAGAAGAAAGAATATGTTTGCCGATTCCTGCCTTCGCATATGCTACCCCCTTTATTGCAAGAACAGAGGATTCAGTGGATCCGGATGTGAACACTATTTCTTCCGGAGAGGCATTAATCGTCTTTGCTATTATTTCCTTGGATTGCTCAATTGCTTCTCTTGCTTCTTCCCCATATCTATGTGGCGAAGACGGATTTCCGAACTTCTCTCGCATGTACGGAAGCATCGCTTCTATCACTTCTGTTCTCACGGGAGTGCTTGCAGCATAATCCATATAGATGACTTTGCCAGAAGGCAACGGCGCCTTCTTCATAACAGGCGTCAATGAACGAGACTTTGTATTGACCTTTTTATGTTTAATTTTTTTTACCATAAAAAGATTTATGCGTATAATTTAAAAAAGGTATTTTTAGCTAAAAAAAAATAAGAAATGATAAAACTTGAAATGCGAATCATCTGATGGAATTAAACATTTTTTGCATGTAAAGTGCATCTTTTTCAATTGCAGGGGACTCACAGATTATTGTTCCATCGCATTTGAAGTCGTGAAGAGCCTCCGCAAGCGGCCTGAACGGGGGAACGTCGTGGTCCATTGTCAAGTGGTGCGCTTCCCCTTTGGCAGTAAAATGTATCGAAGACATATGACAATGCAGAGTTTTAAGCGCCTCTTTTCCAACTTTGTTTTCCATGTATTCAAGAAGCAACACATAAGACTCCTTTCCCTTAATTCTTCCATTATCTCTTGCATGGACGTGAGCCCAGTCGACAGTCGGTCTTATGTAATCATAGCCTATCTCCTGAGCAAGCGAAAATAGATCCTCGAAAGAGCCGAACGCAGTCGGCTTTCCGGTCGTTTCGGGAGCTAAATGAACTTTAAGACCTCTGTCATTTATCTCCCTTACAATATTCAAAAGCTCCTTCTTTATCCTTTCGTAAGCGTCAGCCTGACTCATCTTGAGATAAAACCCTGGATGAAAAACAAGCCTGTCTCCTCCGGCTGCATCCAATATCTCTGCAGTAAAAAGTATCTCATTCACTGTCTTGTCGTGTTTGACTTTTTCAGGAGAAATAAGATTTAAGTAATAAGAAGCATGAGCACTCAGGCTGACTTTATTCTTCTTCGCTACTTCGCCTGCCTCTTTGGCTTTCTCCTTCCCCATTTTACATCCGTGCACAAATTCAAATTCAAACGCATCCAAACCTAGCTCCCTGACACACGCGATTCCTGCAATTGAAGATCTTTCTTTGCACGACAATGGAACTCCAGCTGTGCCAAATTTCATAAGATCACTTTAAAGCGAAAAAATCACAATGTGGTAACCTTGAACGGAATCTCGTCGAACAGGGAAACATGTATAAAATCAGGAACAGAAATGAATTTCTTCCCGAGCAGATAGTTGATCGCCTGCGTTGCTTGAATCACCCCAACTATGTTGGCAGTCACGCCGAGAATAGACTGGCAGCCCGCCGCATTCTTCATGCGTTCCTTCATCTTGAAATCCATTCTCTTTCCGTTGGACGGGAGCATGAAAACAGATTCGTAGCTCTGCGCCTTCGGAAGGAACACCGTGGAGTATCCCCTAGTTTTCTCCGCTGCACCGAAAACATAAGGAATTTCGCAGTCCTTGGCCGCTCTTGAAACATAAATTCTTGAAAGAACATTATCCAATCCGTCCACCACAAGGTCACATCCCTTGAAAAGCCTTGCAGCGGACTCCTCGCTTGAAATAAACTCCGCAACAGGATTTAATTTAATTGAAGAATTGATGTCTCTCAACCGTTTGGATATCACATCCACCTTCTTCTTACCGATGACCGAGTAAGAACTGAATAGCTGGCGGTTCAGATTGGTGACCTCGAAAACGTCTCCGTCTGCAAAGCAAATCTCTCCGACACCGGCCCTTGCGAGCATATCGATTGCAATCTCTCCAAGTCCTCCGCAACCCACAACGAAAACTTTAGATTCAAATAACTTGTCCTGTTCCTTCTCTGTTATTGCTCCAATGTTCCTGAAAGTGGACATGTTATAAAGATCGTACTCCTTCCCATACCTAGCACCTTGCTTATGCTTAGAAATAGCGTGTTTACGAACCAAATGTTGGGCCCTCTTAGAAGCCTTGATCCTCAAAATTCTTTTTGCCATGCAAATCTCTTGAGAAGGTATAGTCCGGAATCCTTAAAGAATTCCGGCAATTGAAAAATAAAAAGAAATTATCTCTTCTTCTTTGCAGAAGACTGCTGCTTCGCCTTTGTCCGGTAGTAAGACTTGGGCGTCTTTATCTTCTTGGAATACTTCTCCTGCTCTTTGGAGAAAACTTTCGAAGAGAAGGCGGATTTGAGCCTCTGTCCAATGTTTCTTATAAAGTTCTTTACCATACGAAACACTTACAGTTCGCCTACTCTTCTCTTCTGCATTCTGCGCATCTTCTTTCTTCGCTTCTTTACCCATTTCCATCTCATTTTTCCTTTCTTCTTCCATTTTCTTGGTTTTGCGCCCAAAAAATCACCTAAATAAATTTTATTTTCAAAATAAATTTAGCAATTAATAATAACTAAATAGTAATATAGATTACATCCATTAATTTTTATACCTTTCCCTGATTCAATGCACTAATTCGAATCAAACCGAATAAAACAATCTTTAAAAGTTTTGGCAGGGGATTTGATATCATGGACATAGAAAAACGTATCGAACTAATCTCGAGACCGCCTACTGAAGAGGTTCTCACTCAGCAAGCGCTCAGAGGGCTGCTAGAAACAGAAAGCAATCCAGTGGCATACAACGGATTCGAACCTTCAGGGAAGGTTCACCTAGGAACAGGAGTGATGTGCGCCTACAAGATGAAGGATCTCATCGAAGCAGGAATCAAGTTCAAGGTCTATCTCGCGACCTGGCACGCATGGATGAACGACAAGCTGGGCGGAGACAGGGAGCTGATAAAGAAAGCCGCCCTGCATTTCAAGCATTCATGGATAGCATTAGGCGTTCCGGAAGACAAGGTGGAATTCGTATGGCCAGACAAGCTTTACGATGACATAGAGTACTGGGAGACTGTCGTAAAAGTTGCAAAAGAAATGACAGTGGCAAGAGGGATAAGAACCCTTGAGATCTCGGGAAGAAAAGAATCGGAAGGCATGAAGATTGCATCATTGTTGTACACTCCTATGCAGGTCGCCGACATATTCCACTTCGGAGTACACATTCCGCAGCTAGGAATGGACCAGAGAAAGGCAAACGTGGTTGCAATGGAGATAGGTGAGAAGATAGGGTTCTGGAAACCAGTTCCTGTGCATCACCATCTTTTGCAAGGATTGATCAAGCCTGACGTCTGGCCATTGCCAACAGATCCTGCAGCTAAAAAAGAGGCGCTGAGCGCAGTTAAGATGTCGAAATCTAAGCCAAATACGGCAATATTCATCTACGATTCTCCTGAAGAAATTAAAAGCAAGATATCAAAGGCATTCTGTCCAGAAAGAGAAACCGAGAACAACCCTGTACTCGATCTTGCGAAGCACATCATATTCAGGGAAACTGATTCATTGACAATCAAGAGACCGAACAGATTCGGCGGAAACCTCGAACTTCAGTCTTTTGAAGAACTTAAGACCTCTTTCGCTAAAGGGAAACTTCATCCGATGGATCTCAAGAATACAATTGGAGAAAGCCTCATAAACATACTTGAACCAGTAAGAACCTATTTCGAAAAGAACAAGGAAGCGGCGGAAACCAAGGCGGCAATGGAAAACGCTAAAATAACAAGATGAAATTTAATTCTAACGTATGGAATTAATGGCATGGGAGCAGGCAACGAAAATAAACTGAGCAAACCGAATTAGAAAAGAAAATCGAGATTACCGGCAGCACGAACCAGAATACAAACAAATACTGAATAATTGATGGAAGGCTTCCAGATAATTGGGCGAGACCGGAGATATATTTACATAAACGATTCCGCAGTCAATCATAACAGAAGAAGCAGAGAAGAACTCATCGGAAAAACAATGATGGAATGATATCCTGGGATAGAAAAGACTGACATGTTCAACGAGCTGAACAGGTGTATGAAAAACAGAATCCCTTCAAGATTCGAAAATGAGTTCGAGTATCCGGACGGAATCAAGAAGATTCCTCCTGAATATACATCCATAGGGAATATTCATAATTTCAGAAGATATAACCAATATTGGAAAGGACCGGAAAAAAAAGCAACTGTTTTAGCCTCTACAGAAGTTCGGTGCGCAATCTAGTAAAATAAAGTAATATAAAAGTAATCAACTAAATAATAATAAAATCTAAAAATGGCCGCGGTGGTGTAATGGTAGCACGGAAGGCTGTGGAGAAACTCTTTTGAAAAAAGAGTTTCATCAGAAAATCGATGAAATGTTCTTTCAAGGGAACTTCATAGAAACCTTCGGGCCCGAGTTCGATTCTCGGCTGCGGCCCTTTTCATCCAATAAAAAGGCGCACCTTTGCATCGAGCAAAGGCTGCGGCCATTTTTATTCCTGTTTTTTTCAAACAATCAGTAAGTATTTAAAGAATCTACAGAAATACCATTATGGCATTTGACATCATAGTTCAATTTGCAGTTCTTCTAGCATCGATAGGGGTATTGGGGCTCGCGGCACGCTATGTCGTCGAAAGCGCCTCGCGCTTAGCGAAATATCTTGGAATAACCGAACTAGCGATAGGTTTCCTACTCATATCTCTTCTAACATCTCTCCCTGAACTTTCGGTCGTAGTGGTGTCGTCCGCAGGAGGTAACAACAACCTTTCACTCGGAGACCTCCTTGGCTCCAACGTGACGAATGTCGCATTAATACTCGGTCTGAGCGCATTCATCAGGGAAAGCAAAAGATTCAACAGGAAAACGATAGGAGCGATGCTGATGTTCCTGTTCCTTTCGTTCATACCTTTCATACTCGTAATCGACGGGCATATGGGAATAACCGATGCCGTGATCCTCATTGTGATATACCTCCTTTTCCTTAGGGAAGTAATCAGCGAAGGGGTCCCGCATAACAACGCATCGAACAACGTCAGCAAGAAAGAAGCAGGCATAGACCTGGTGATAACCCTGGTGGGAATGCTCGTGGTCATAATCAGCGCAGGATTCGCGGTCGAAAACGCAGTCCTCATTGCCACCCAGCTCGACATATTCCAATCATTCATAGGCGCCACGATAGTAGCGTTAGGAACGTCCGCCCCCGAACTTGCCGTGAACCTTGCGGCAGCAAAGAAGGGGAGATGGGGGCTTGCTATCGGGAACATCCTGGGAAGCAATGTTACCAACGTCTCGCTGCTGCTGGGCCTCAATGCTGCGATCAACCAGTTCGAGCCAAATGTTCTTATCTCAACCCCAATAATGGCGTGCATATTCCTTTCTTCAGGATTCCTGGGATACTCTCTTTGGAAGAACAGAAAGCTGGACAAGAATGACGGAATCAAGCTCCTTGCAATCTATGCATTGTATATACTGGTCATGGCCGGGACCCAAGTCGCAGTCTATTAAAGCTGCATGCCTGAACCATAGATGATTAAAACCTTTTTTAAAATTAAGTTCCAGATATATTGTATGGACCCGATTACAACATTCAGTCTGATAAGCGCTATAATATTCATAGGATTTTTCATGTCCAAACTATTCAAGACGACCAGCATCCCAGACATAATCCTCCTCATCCTAATAGGAATAGTGCTTGGCCCAATACTTAATGTTATAGACCGGGAACTTTTCATGGGATTAATGCCTCTGTTCGGACCTCTCACGCTCATGATAATAATATTCGAAGGAGGGCTGGTTTTCAACATACGCTCGCTATCAAAAAGCCTTGGAAAGGCGTCTTTATTCACTTTAATCACATTCATCCTCACTGCGTCTGCAATATCCGGGGTAGTGTTCTTGATTTTCAAATGGACTGTGTTTGAAAGCCTTCTGATGGGGGCTACGCTGGGAGGAACCACCGCAGTAGCCACGATGTGCTTGATGAGATACAGCAAGATATCTGAAGAAGTCAAAGATGTAATAAACCTTGAAGCCACAATAAACGATTCGCTGACGATCATCTCCGTGGTAATGCTGGGCCAAATAATCGTGGCCGGATCGGTAGATCCGAAGCTGATAGCCCAGTCTCTAGCCACTTCGTTCACAACCTCCCTTGTCCTGGGCGCGGTATTCGGGATCACCTGGTTTAGATTGCTGATATACTTCGAAGGATGGGAATTCTCGTCAGTTCTTACCCTTGCGGCAACGCTTTTGCTTTATGCATCGGTAGAGCTTCTCGGAAGCAACGGAATCATCGCAGTATTCGTTTTCGGCCTGATTCTGGGAAATATTGAAAGCATGCCTTTCAAGAACATAAACGCAGCTTCTATAAAGAAAAGGCTTTCTGAATCACAAAAGGAGCTTGCATTCTTCGTAAGGACTTTCTTCTTCGTGTACATAGGGCTGCTCTTCAGCTTCAATTCGCTCAGTAACAGCATGATAATCACGTCGATTCTGATAATAATTGGGATATACCTGATGAGAAGGCTGGTCGCACAATTCTTCTTTACAAACAGAGAAAGGAACTTCGCAGCAATGATGATGCCGAAAGGGCTGGCGGCGGCCGTTTTGTCCACATACCCGCAGTATATCGGACTGAAAATAGCCGGATTCACTGAAATGGTACTGCTAATCATCATACTTTCGAATGTAGTGGCTTCTGTCGGAGTTTTCCTGTATTCAAACGGCAAAAAACAAGAAAACAGCGGCGACGAGGCAAACGGTGCCGGAACTACAACCATGAAAGGTACTGATTGAATGGACACGGCGAAAAGAATAAGCGACGACGTGCACACTTTATAGAGCGATGGGAACGATCGTTCGTGAAAACAATCACCTAAAGAATAATGATCTTGATTGCAGATTATTTTATATTCTTGTTCCTGACAAAAGATTCAAATCTCGCGATTGAAGCAACCCTAGGGATAAGCCTCTACGCAACAGCCGCCTATTTCATGCATAAAAGAGTGTGGAACAGAATAAAATGGAGAAGACAGAAGACCAAAAGCATGTGGTAACTTTTTTTAGTTTTCCATCCATATACTACATGCTTAACCATGATGGAATCCTCCAAAGAATAAAAAAAGGATAAACTAGTAGAAGACTACGTCGACCTTAAGGGACAGCTTCAGCCTTCAAGCTTCGATCTTATGCTCGAAAATGTGTACGCATTCGGAAGCAGGGGAAGCATAGATTTCGACAACAAAGAATGGCGACTGAGCCAGATGAACGAGCTGAAGTTCGATTCAGAGGGATGGGTCAGCCTTTCGAGAGCGGCATACAAGATACAAATCGCGGAAATCGTCAACATGCCCAAGGACCTATCTGCAATAACAATATGCAGAATCTCTTTAACAAGATGCGGATGCGATATCTATAATGGATTCTGGGATCCTGGATACAGTGGAAAGGGAGAAGCAACCCTGATCGTGCATAATGGACGGGGAGTCCGCCTGAAAAAAAGGGCCAAAATCGCACAAATTGTGTTTCTTCAGATAGAAGAAGCAACTCAGCTCTACCAAGGCATACATAAGGGGGAGAACACCAAACAAAACAAACCAAAGGAGTAAGGCGTTACACTATAATCGACCTTCATTTACTGAACGAATACTTATTGGTTTTTATTGAATAGCGCTACCTGTCTTATTGTTCTCTTCAGCAATACTCTTCTACACCCCCATATGAGAAAATTACAATCGATATCACGAAATTATTACTATTGATTTCTCTGGGCGCGTTTTTGATTGAGCCAACTTTTCTCCGTTGACCTGTTCTACTCAAAGATAAATGAGATTCCAATACTAATACCGAAACTCACCAATTACATCTCAGTTTCGATCATAATCGAATGGGTTTTGAGATTCCTATTCAGATTGAAAGAAATGGTTTTTCCTACTGTGAAATAAATTAAAAAAAGAAAAAAAGCCAAAAAATAGATGAAGAGATCATTCTCCAACTTCCTCTTTGACTTCATTTTTCCCTTTTTCCATTTCCCTGACTTGCTCTTCATCTCTATTCAAAAGAAGCCTCTGAAATTCCCCTACATGGGTCTTTTCTTCATTTGCAATATCTAAAAGAATTACTTTAATTTTCTTATCAGTTGCAAGGGCAGCCATCTGCTCATAGAGATTGATCGCATCTAACTCTGCAATTATCCCAGCTCGCAAAATTTCGCGGTCTATATCCTTTTTATTTATTTTATCCAATTTTATCGGTATTTCAGACATCATATCATACCACCAATTAAAACGACTAAGAAACAACAGATATGAAAGTTATATCCGTATATTTAAGGATACTTCCATAACTCTCGATTTCTCTCCACTGTAAATAATAGGCCCATCTTTCTCAAGATCATAGACCATTATGAAATGATCTTTCCTGTTCTCTAGTTCCCATTCTTCGAACACCCCCCCATAGATAGAATTATGTATCTCTTCAGGGCTCATAAGCATGATCTCCTTCTTACTCTTGTAGCTTCTCTTACTCAATTCTTCAAATATCTTACTTCCGAAAAGCTGCTTAAGGGAATACTCAATGATCTTTACCTCCAGTCCTTTATCTTTCAAGACGCTCTCCAATTCGAAAGCCATATCTGATTTTACAGCTGATAGAAGATAATAGATGAAAAGCGGCTTAGCTAATTCGCTATATTGATTCAGCAGAATAGAATATATCTTATAAATAGATTCCGCCGGCAGAGACTCAAGATCTATTTCGGAAAGGTCCTTGGCGGCCTGCATCGCACTGTCATAATCCTTCTTGCACTTGTCAACAAGCTCCAAGATTATACTAGCCTTACTTCCATCTGATTCTATATTCTGAACGGATTTTGCAAATTTGTCGAAATCAGAAGAAAATAAAAAGACAAACCCTGTGTCCTTCTTTATATTGTACATTACATTTATATTTGGAAAAGGTCTAGGCAAGTGCCTCCAGGCCATTGTTTCAGCCCATAGCGTGCTAACGGAATCGAAATCTGTCCGTTTCAGCTCTATCATCTTTCTTATTGAAGATCCGTTTGCATTGCTTGTCTGTTCTTCCATCAATCTCACTACTAGTTTATGACTAAATATTAAAAAGATAAGCATGGATATTAATACGGAAAGACAGCGCCATAGTCCTTCATATGCAAGTGATCAACATGAAAAACATTAACATAGCAGTACTCGGAGACAAAGAATTCGCCAAACAGCTCGGAAAGAGCGGAACAGTTACGGATTTCACGATATACAATTACAAGGGAACTGACATGAAAGGGGGCGAGCTAACCGCGACCTTCTTAGTTCCTACAAGCTATCCTGAAAAGCTTCAGTCACTGACGCACTGCCTTGCAATGGCAGATGCGGCCATACTTGTAGTGAAGAAACTCGACAAGGAACTTGGAGAATATATAATCGCGCTTGACCTGCTTGGAATAAAGAAAGGCCTGATAATTTTTGACGAATACGTAGAGAAAGAGGCATTCATAAGAATGGTCAAGGGAACTACCCTGGAATCCTTTGTAATAATAGACAAAGTGCCGAAAGAAGTCTATCCCAGAATAGCATCAATGACGCTTGAAAAGCCGAGTGTGGAACACGTCATGATAGACTCGGCTTTCGATGTCAAAAGCGTAGGAACAGTCGTTCTCGGGGTTGCAAAAGGAAATGTGGCAGTGCATGACGAGCTTACAGTTTATCCTGGCGGAAAGAAGATAATGGTAAAATCTATCCAGGTACATGATAAAGATGTCAAGATTGCCGAACTAGGAGAAAGAGTTGGTCTTTCAGTAAAAGGCGCAACAGTGGAAGAGGTTGAACGAGGGCACATCCTTGCGAAAGATGGAATTAAATCTTCAAAAAGCATCAAGGGGACATTGATCAAACAGAAATACTATTCCGACAATATAGAGACGGACAGCAAGATATTCATAGCTGCCGGACTACAATACAGGCAGGTCAACATAGAATCCTTCTCTGAAAACGAAATTGAATTAAAGTGCGATAGGGAAATCGCCTATCTACCTGGACATGAATACCTCCTCCTCAAGCCAGAGGGAAAGATGAGGATAATCGGAAAGATCAAGGCCCTTTGAACCTTTTTATAGAAAATGTTCCAATTTAGCGTTGAATTCAGAACAGAAGCGACAATGTAAAGACAAAATAGTGATTGCTCAGATATTCCCACAGCATTAATGTCCCTCACAATATTATTAAATTAATATTCTAGTATGATTCTCGTATGCGATTCTCTTTATACTAAAAAAATGAAAAGCGAATTATTTTAAACTCGAAAGAAGTTAATAATAATGTGGTAGCAAGCAAATGCCATTGGACATAATGGATGGTGTTTATGCACGAATACGGGAAACAAATGTTCAGCAAAAACATACATAATGAAAAAAGAAACCAAGAAAGAGACAAAATAAAAAAACAAATATTTCTCAATTCAAAAACAAATAATAAACAAAAAAACATACTTGCCAGACTAAAATACAATGAGGTCTATTCAAAGAAGTGCAAAGACGAAAAAACCATTGATGGGAGCGCAAAAATAATCAGGATCAAAAAAAATGATAACTTGTACAAATATGCGATAGCAAAAGCTGCGAAAATAATACGCAAAGGAAAGCTAGTTGTATTTCCTACGGAAACAGTCTATGGACTAGGGGCCAATGCATACGATGAAGAAGCAATAAAAAGATTATACGAAGCTAAGGAAAGGCCATATGATAAACCACTTATTATCCATGTTAATTCAATGGACATGGTCAGATGTTTGGTTACTAACATAACAGAAGAAATGCAGACGCTCACTTCCAATTTTTGGCCAGGTCCGCTCACAATCATATTGCCAAAATCCATTACAGTTTCCGATTTAGTCACCGCAGGAACCGATACTGTGGCAATAAGAATGCCAGATAATAAAATCGCGCTAGACCTAATAAATGCCGCAAATGTACCAATTGCAGCTTCGTCCGCAAACATAACTGGAAAACCGAGTGCAACCAAGGCAAAACATGCGGCAAAAGAACTCTGGAACAAAGTGAGATTGATACTTGATGGAGGAATGTCCAAAATCGGAATAGAATCAACAGTAGTGAGCCTTATCGATAAAACCCCAATTATACTTAGAGAAGGAAAGATAAGTAAAGAGCAGATAGAAAGAGTACTCGGAAAGAAAATCAAAACTTACGAAGCACAAAATGAAGACCAGGTTCCTCAAATATTAAAGTATAAACATTATTCTCCAAATGCAAAGATCTATGTAGCTAAAAGAAACGAAAGAAGATTGAGAACAATATATTCTATGCTAACTTTCGGAAAAAAATTAAAGCAAGAAAAAAAGAAAATGATGTTTATTTTTTCAAATGAGCTTCCAAAATCCCTATTAGAGAGCATAAAACAATATGGCAAAATAATATGCTTCAAGTCAAAAGAAAAGATGGCACATGAAATATTCGATACATTCAGGAAAGCTGATAATGAAAAAATAGATGCGATAATAATAGAAGGAGTCGAACAAAACAGTATAGGGGGCGCTATAATGGATAGACTAATTAAAGCTGCTGATGGCGAAATAATTAACTATCTTTGAATTCTCCGAATTTGAATTATTTTTTTTTGAATTAAATTCTCTGAAGATTTGATCAACTAAATATTTTTGTTAATACTAAGAACAGCGCAAACCCAATACCTGCCATAAAAGCGATAATTGAATGCCCTTTTTTATCTTCTTGCTCTCTTGCTTCTGGAAGTAAATGTGCCGCAGAGACATAAAGAAGGACTCCACTAACAAAGCCGAGAAGGAGACCTAAAATAGACTTTTCAAGAGTTGCAACAAATGGATAAACCAAAAAAGCACCGATTGGAGTTGTCAAACCTGCAACCAAAAATGCATATATTCCTGCAAGCTCCTTCTTAACTCCACTCCTTGTCAAGAAAATATAAGTAATTACACCTTCAGCAAATTCGTGTATGACTAATCCTGTTGCAGCCAATAAGCCTATCAAGATTGAAGCTTGAAAAGTTATTGTGTAAACTAATCCATCTATAAATGAATGTATCCCTATTCCCTCCACAGCTGTGATTCCGAATGCAAGTTCGCGTTTTTTTGTGTACTTTTTAATTAACCTGTTTGATAATAGCATGAAAAGAAATCCAAATAATGCAACGAATCCTGCGTAGGGGTTGGTCTTTGCAGCATTTGGCAAAACAAGCACCAATGGAGCTGTTAACAAAAGACCTGCTGCAAAGCACATAAAATACGTCTTTGATTTCAGAGCCCATTGCCTATATTGCATAATTGCCAGTATACCTAAACTGTTGACTATCACTGAGAAAAACGCAAAAAGTGCAATCCATCCAAAGGTATCCAATTCAATCATTATTTCACCTTATATATCTAACGTTCATTTAATCCAATCGCTAGAATAAAACATGACCAAATAAACATTTGACTTTAGATATTATTTAATATTATTAATAATTATTTAATATTATTAATATTTTTGAACGTTTAGTTTTATTAACATGTTTTTTAATCTAAATGTGTTTAAAATGCTCTTCCTCTTCGACCAGATCCTCTACCCATTCCGCGACCAAATCTCATCCCCCTTCCTCCTCTGCCGAATCCTCTCCCTCTGAATTGAGAAGGAGAAACTGGATTCCTTTCTGTTTCTACACCAGATGAAGATTCTATTGCTCCGAACGGACAGACAGATGTGCCACCGCATTCCTTTAATTTTGCTTCGTCTATTATTTCCGCCTTATGATCTTCGCTTATCTTTGTTGCTCCTGGACATCTATTCATGCAAAGGCCACAACCTCTGCACTTCGCCTTGTTGATAACATATTCCCCCATACAACCCACTTCTCATTTCTCAATTTAACAATTTTAAGTCAATAAATCTAAACCCAAAGCAATTATTTTCTTGTCATCTGAGTCCCACATTTCGGACATTTTATCCGATAGCACGGAGTACCCAGCTGGTGCGCAATTTCATAACCGCATTTCGGGCAAACGCAAACTCCGCCGGGACCTGCTGCAAGCGGACCTCCGCCTCTTCCCATTCCACCTGGCATATAAACAACCTCCGAATTATTTCATCGCTGCATTCTTGCAGAAATTTGTCTAATCTTATGAATATATATTCATAATATTTATAAATTATTCTTTTTTGTTTTTCGCGCAAAAGGATTAAGTTTTTTTAAATTGAAAACTAAAATGTAAGCATGGCATTCATTGATATACTCTTTTTGAGTTTATTGGCTGGGGGAGCAACAGGACTAGGTGGTCTTGCAATACTGCTCGGAAAACCGAGCAGAGATGCAGTTGGATTTTTAATGGGATTTTCTGGAGGCATTATGCTCGCCATATCTGTTTTTGAACTGATTCCCCACGCTATAGATATCGGAGGAATGAAAATCTCGATAATCGCGTTTTTAGCTGGAACAATTTTCATCTCGATTGTCGATCTACTTTTGCCACACATCCGATTCAACGTCAAAGAGAAAGGAATGGGCTTGAAAATATTCAAAGTTGGAATGCTGGTTGCAATAGGAATATCTATACATAATGTTCCCGAAGGATTCGTGATCGGAGTCGGCTATCAGTATACTCCAGATTTAGGCTTATTGATTGCTGCCGCGATTGCACTCCACAATATTCCCGAAGGACTTATAACTGTACTTCCGCTTTATGCCGGAGGATTCTCAAAGACAAAATCCGTATTGATTGCGTTGCTTTCCGGTCTGGTCGAACCAATTGGCGCAATCCTGGCATATTTCTTCCTTTCAGGATTTCCATCTCTGATACCTACTTCATTGGCATTTGCCTCAGGAGTCATGATATTTATAACTATAGATGAACTTATCCCTGTCGCGATCCAATACGAAAAAAAACAGCATATCGTTGCACTGGGAATAGTCATAGGAATTGCGGCCCTTCTTCTACTATAAACAGAAACTAAATTTAAAAAAAACGGCAACTGGCAAAATCACCACAGTTTACTTCCACTCTTTGCATAATCTTTCGCAATATTTTCGATAAGCATTTCGAATTTCTTCCTATATTCTGGATTGACTTCTATAACAGGCTTCATATTAACTGTCGCGTCGACAAAGTCCTTACTGAACGGGAATCTTTGGATAATGGCTGCCCCCTTCTCTTTGGCAAAATCCTCTATCTCATTTATGAATTCCTTATTCAAATCAGATTTGTTTATCACAAATCCGTATTTTATCCCAAAATGCTCAACCACATGAAGAACCCTTTTCACTGCGCTCAAAGACACTGAAGTCGGCTCTACCACCACGATTATATAGTCGCTTCCCTTCACCGATGCGATGACAGGACATCCGATTCCGGGAGACGAATCAACTATAAGAAGATTGGCCCCTATTGAATCCGCCTTTTCCTTAGCCTTATGCTTGACGAAGTCCACCACCTTTCCACTTCCAGACTCGCCCATCTCAAGCTGTCCAGTTATTATCGGAAATCCGTAACTAGTCATCGACTCGCCGATAACTGCGTTCTCGATCCTTACCATGTCTATCCCCTCTGGACAAAGGAGCTTGCACACGCCACACCCTTCACAAAGAAATTTATTTATCTTGGGCATGTCTTTTTCCTCGTCCCAGGATATGGCGGAATAGACGCACTTATCCACTATCTTCCTGCAGCCTTTAATTTTCTCATTCACGAACGCCTTCGTGTTCGTTGAAATGCGCTCCTTGTTACTGAGATTTTTTATCCCAAACAGCAAGGCGAGATCAGCGGCATCAACGTCGCAATCTGCAGCCACCACTTTATTATTTTCGGAAAGCATTACAGCTAAAGAGGCAGATATGCTGCTTTTCCCGACTCCGCCTTTTCCGGACAATATCGTTATCGTTTTCATACAATCACTGCTTATTGAAAATCAAATTCGTAATATATTCTATGCTTTCATGCTCAACCGGCCTTCCGGAACAATAAAACTGCTCGATCTCCCTGCTGTACGGAAGCTTTGCACTTATCTGCGTGTTGTGCTTAGCGCTCACTTTCTCTATCAGGTTCTCGGGACCTATCCCAGCTCTATTCAACATAATCTTAAATGGAATTCCCAGCTTCTCAGCAAGATCGAGGATCAAATCTAAATCGTGTGCGCCTAGCGCAGTCGGTTCAGTTATTGCAAGCGCATACTCTACGCCTAATAACGCAGCTATCACCGGGCAATGCGTGCCAGCCGCAGTATCGATAATTACATGATCGTACTCCTTTTCGAAGGGCGCGGTATATTTCTTGACTGCATTTATGACAAGGCTCGACTCCTCTATATTCGGCTTCATCTTTCCGGATATCAGGGTGAGATTGCCTCTTTTAGCCTTGAATATCTCCCCTATTATCTGCTTCTCCTCGGTTATCGCCCCAAATGGACACACTATCTTGCACGCTCCGCATCCAATGCACTGCTCTGGAACAATGATGGGAAAATTTCCTTTGACAAATGCTATTGCATTTTCAGGACAAACCGAAGCACATTTTCCGCATTTCTGGCACTTGCTCTGGTCTATCTTTGGGACCATGTTCTCTATGTCCTTCACTTTTTCCAGTTCAAGGCCGCTCAGAAGATGGTCTCCTGGGCAGTCTACATCCAGGTCAACTAAAAGCACTTTCTTGCTCTTTGAAAGAAAATGCGCGATTGCGACGGCAACTGTTGACTTGCCGGTTCCGCCCTTTCCTCCTGTTATTGCTATTTTCATGTTTTCCCTCTGTTTATTTATTTGAACGGTCTTTCCACTATCCATTTTATCAAAATGTTCTTATGCCATAAAAATCAAAACGGAATTCGACCGCGATTCATAACTTATAGGTTTCGTATACGTCATTTACACCGACCTTCTGTATCTTTCCCTTTTTCCACATATTGAACACATCCTTGACTTTTGCTTCATTGCAGACATAAACCGATATACCCAAATTAAAGCACGAATTCAAGGCGCGCGGACCCAAATCCCGGCATAAAAGAACGTCCGCTCGTGCTTTTTCATAAGCTCCGGAGGCAAAGCGACGCCTCCGCCATGCTCGCTTTCATTGTCAATTATCTCAAGGGTTTTCCGCTCTCGTCAAGAAACGTGTACGTCCGGCATCTACTAAAATGCTCGGCAATCGAATCTTCCTTCCTTTCTTCTCACAGGTAGGAATCGCTATTATCAATCTATCACGTATACTCTTGTCAGATTAGATTCTTGTCAGCTTTCCTTCCGCGCATTGCAATGCCACGGATTCCACAGTTCCTGCGCCGCGATAAGTTTCTATTTTGAGCTGCTTAAGAATATCCATGGCTCTCGGACCTATGCTTCCCGCAACGACTGCTTTCGCCCCCTTCTCAGCTATGAGCTGAGCGGAGGATATTCCCGCTCCACCCCTTTGGGCAACGCTTGCATTCGCAACCGCTTCATGCCCAACTATCTTTCCTTCATTCACTTCTACAATCATAAAATAAGGGCATCTTCCAAATACCTCACTTACTCTACTTCCCAATTCATTTCCATCAGAACTTATTGCAATTTTCATATTTTTCACCTTCTAATATAAATAATGTCAAAACAACAAATAACAACAAACTTATCTAAGCAACATATTTCATTTTCTTACAAGCTCAACCCCGCATTTAGGACATTTAATCAATGAACATGGAGTTCCTTTTTCATGCGTCACTGTGTATCCACATTTGGGGCAAACGCAAACTCCTCCAGGTCCCATCGCTTTTGCTTCTTTTATTTCATCTTTGAATCTACCTTTCCTCTGCCACCCAAAACCTTGCACGAGCTCGAACGAAGGCTTGAAATAACTGTTTTCTACATCGTGGCTCTCGATCTGTATTGCAACATAAACAAGATTTTTTATCCCGCTCATAAGCTTTTCCCTAAGCTTCGTAGAAATTTTCGTGGCCTCATCGACAGTTATCTTGCTCGGAAGGTTTATTTTAAGATTTAAAGTTATCGCAGAACCTTTTTTCAGGGTTTTCAAATCAGAAACATCGATGTTATCGTTTTTTACGATCTCCCGGATCTTGTTTTCGACTTCTTCTCCTCCTGAAACATCAAGCAATGAATCGGTTGCTTCCTTACCAAGTGAGAATGATTCTTTCATTATATATAGACCTATCAATAAAGCTAACAACGAATCTGTATATATCCAGTAATCTGCTAAAAACAATCCGATAACTACTGCGATAGATGCATAAACATCAGCCTTTGAATGAATCCCATCTGAAAGTAAGCTAATGGAATTCTCCTTTTTCCCATAATAAATTTTTACTCTAGCCATTATTTCATCTATCAATGCAGAAAATATCATCACTCCTACTGCAACGTATCCAGTTTCAATTTTAGTTGGATTCAAAAAGCCAAGATACGCATCATAAACTATCCCAACCCCTGTAATAAATAAAATTATAGTTATGGCCAATCCACCAAAAACCTCAAACTTGTAATATCCGTACGGGTGCTTTTCATCAATCGGCTTTTTACTTGCTTTTATTCCAAAAAAATTTATCGCAGAAGATAATACGTCCGTAATTGAGTCAACTCCCTGAGCAAAAACAGATGCGGATCCTGTCACTACTCCCGCTGTCAGTTTTCCTACAGCAAGCAGAATGTTCACAAACACAGATATGTATGCTATCTTTTCCTTCAAATTATCACCAATTAATTTATATTCCAGTTGTCAAAATTTATGCCATAGCCAATTGATATAGATATATTTTAATCATCTTTTCTTACCATCGTGGCTCCGCACTTGGAACATTTCATTTTATAACATGGAATTCCGACCGCATGAGGAACTTCCATCTTGCATTTCGGGCAAACGCAAACTCCGCCGGGACCTGCTGCAAGCGGGCCTCCACCGATCCCTTTCCCCCTTCCGATTCCCGCAACCTGCCTTCCTCTTCCGAATCCTCGGCCGGATCCTCTACCAATTCCGCGACCAATCACTATGTAGTTGCCGCCCTCAATCCTTATGGCCTTGCCCTGAACTATCGCTTCTGCAATTTTCTTCCTCGCTGAAAAAATGAGCCGATGAAGGGTTGGCTGTGAAATATTCATTTTCTTAGCGGCTTCTTCTTGCTCAAAACCTTCAAAATCTTTCAGCCGAATCGCTTCGTATTCGTCCACAGTCAAGATAATCTCTTCCAATTCTCTTACCGTTACACCGGTCGGCTTAAAGTAGTTGATGCCAGGAACCTGGCCCACATTTCTGAATCTTCTCGGTCTTACCATATCTTCACATTTTCAAATTAAAAAAATCAAACTAGAACCAATGCATCACCAGCGCTAAACCAAGCACAAACATTATTATGCCTGCAAGCAAATGGAAATTCCTGATGTGCTTTTCCTTCAACTTCTCTAGCTGATTAACGCTTGTCCAGCCATAACCCATAACCACTACAACGAGCAACAATGGCAAAACGAACAACAAATTGTAAAACGCCAAAATTGGAATTATTTCATTGACAGACATCTGATTCGCCAAAAGACCTAAGGTGAAGAAATACGGTCCGCCTGTACACGGCAATTCAAAAAGACAAACTACGAAACCAATCAGGAATGCACCCGGAGCGCTTGTAACCGAATTCAAAAGATATTTGAGCGTCGGCCTCCAGGATCTCGGAATTTCCATCACGAAACCCGCCCCGCCATACCAGAAATAATCCTTTATGTTCAGAATTCCGATTGCGATTGCTACAAATCCGATGGCATCGTATATCACGCTCGACACCCCTGCGATCTGCACTGCAGAAAAGAGTCCCAAACCGAATAAGAAATATGCTATATAAATAGAAAGTATGAACGCAAGACCCGCCTTAAGGGCGCGCTTTGGGTCTCCTGCCATCATCAAAGATGACAGCAGAATCAGCAGAACTGCAATTGCACACGGATTTATCGAATCCACTATCGCAGCACCCCCTACAAAAAGTATAAGCTCAATCCCAGAGATCTTAGAAACCGGGGATGCACTAGAAGAGATTGCAATTTCGCCGTCCGTTTGATTCAAGGAAGGGCACGCCATCGTCCCGTTTGCGCTAAGGACATAAGGCGCCCTTTGAATTATTGGCTTGTCTCCGATCATAAATCCGTCCTGGTAGAACAACACGGGAACTCCCCTGGAGGAATCCGATACGTTGTAAGCATCGAAAAATGCATTTAATACCATGGCATTTGTTGAATTCCTGTAGACTTCGAATTCGTGAATCTCTACTCCGCTCATCTCCAACGCGGTTATAACCGTCTCTGCCTGGGCACAGTGCGGACAGCCTATCCCGTAAAAGAAATAAGCGCAATCCGCAGAAAATGAAGCGGACATTAACATCAAAAGAAATGCAATTGACGCAAATTTTATTTCCATAATTCCAACTTATCTCATCTTTATTTCGATTTACAAATCAATATATACTAATTATTATAATAAAAAGAAAAAAATAAAAAAACAAGGAAATTACTTCATCTCCTTAAGCTTCTTCTCTATTGCAGCCTTCTCGGCTTCTATTGCCTTAAGCTCTTCCTCAAGAATCTGCTTTTCCTCTTCTTTTGTAAGAGCTACCGAATCTTGATATGGCAAAGTGTATCCGTAATTTCCGTAATACGCCCTTCCGAAACCGTATCCTCTACCGTATCTGAAACCTTTTCCGCGCCCGAATCCTCGACCATATCCGGCTCCATATACGCCGCTCAAACTGTATCCTCTCCCACAAGGACCCATTCCTCTTCCGGTCATTGAGCCCCTGCCTTGAGGACCTGTTCCATCTCCATATGGCATATGCTTCACCTCTTATTTTACATTTAACAGCGTTAATATTTAATTCAGTTATGAATTTTTATTCATAACAAGTAATGAATATATATTCATTAATGTATATAAAGCTTTCGCTCACTAATTTGAAAACAAAAAAAAGACCAAGGCAAACTAAAGCAAAAACCTAATACAAGCAGCCAAGATTTACTTTACCTAGACCTCCTTTTTCTTATCTTGCTTTCGACCCTTATAGACTTTCCGTTGATTATTGCATTGGAAAGCTTCCGTCTTGCAGAAGTGATTATGCGATTGAACGTTGGTTGAGATACCCACATCCGCTTTGCTGCATCCTTCTGCTTGAGATTGTTCAAATCCTTAAGACGCAGAGACTCGAATTCCTCCATGGTGATGACAACTTCATCGAAATGCTTCAGTTTCAAATCCACGGGCTTGAAATGCAAACTATTCGGAACGCTCCCTATTTTTTTATAGATCTTCAATCTTGTCATCAAATCCAACTCGTGTGCTTTTTAGCGAATTTCAACCTTTTTTAAGCCGATGTTTATGGACAGATTTATTTAAATAAATATTCATTATTTTTTAAACATTTCTATTCTTATTAATTGAATATTAATTCATTAATTTTATATAACTTTTCTTTCAATTTTTTCGACTCAAAATTCAAAAAAAATCGAAAAAATGTCATTTTGGACTACATTTTAACTATTTTTTGCAAAATTTTCACGTCGAAGAATTTTTTGAAAAAGCAACGTATATAAATATTATATATCAAGAAGATAACAAGGCGATTGTAAATGGAAAGTTTAATAAAATCGGTAACCGGACACACTGAGAACGACAACAACTTCGGTCCAGTGGAAAGAATCAAGATCGCAGTCGTGGGCTGCGGTGGTGGAGGAAACAACACACTTCAGAGACTTCTCAAGTACGGAGTCAAAGGAGCAGATTTAATTGCAGTCAACACTGACAATCAACACCTTTTGACGCTCGATGAGAGAATTCAGAAGATACTCGTTGGTAAATCCATAACAAGAGGACTCGGAGCAGGAGGCTACACAGAAGTCGGCAGGAAGGCAGCTGAGATCGACAAGCCGCTTATCGAGAGATCCTTGAAGGATGCGCAGCTCGTATTCATCTGCGCTGGTATGGGTGGTGGTACGGGAACAGGTTCCGCACCAGTCGTAGCAGAAGTAGCAAAAGAGCAGGGCGCAATCGTAGTGGCCATGGTCACTTACCCATTCGCACTTGAAAAGGCAAGAAGATCTAAGGCAGACGAGGGTATCCAGCAGCTCAGAAAGCACGCAGACAGCGTTATCATAATCGACAACAACAGGTTAGTCCAGTTAGTTCCGAACCTCCCGATGAACGAAGCGTTCGGAGTGGCAGACGAGATTCTCGCAAGAGCAATCGGCGGTCTCGTATGGACGATCACACAACCGTCCCTCATCAACATCGACTTCGCAGACGTCAGATCTATCATGTCCGCAGGAGATGTCGGATTCATTGCAGTAGGAGAGGGAAGAGGCACCAACAAGGTCCAGGCGGCAGCAGAAGGAGTCCTTAAGAACAGACTTCTCGATGTCGACTTTGAAGGCGCAAAAGGCGCATTGATCCACATATCCGGTGGAAACGACCTGACACTCGGAGACGCAATCAAAGCTGGAGAAATCATCACAGACAGGATGGACGCAACAGCAAGCGTCAAGTGGGGAGCAAGACTGATTCCAGGATACGATGGCAAAATCGAAATCGTAGCAATAGTCACCGGAGTCAAGGGCTCGAGCGTTGTCGGAGTTCCGATAGAGGAAGAGAAGACGAACACACCGGTCTATGGCGACATAGAAATAATCGGCTAAATTTTTTCTTTTTAGATTTTGCTGGCTGTTCCGACCAGGACAGCCAGCTTAGACTCATATTGACATGAGGCAGGGATTAACATGGAGAGTTTCCTTAGTTCATTTGGAAGTACCGGACAAAACAAAAAAGCAGTCGGGGCTGCTGAGAAAGATTTCCTCGGATCTGACAAAGTCAGGATCTCAGTGGTTGGAATTGGTGGCGGGGGTTGCAACAGCATCACAAGAATCATGAAGTCAGGCATAAAGACCGCCGACACAATAGCAATCAATACTGATATTAATCACCTCAAGATAACAGAAGCGCACAAGAGACTCTTGATCGGTCAGTCGATAACAAGAGGTCTTGGAGCGGGAGGATACCCGGAGGTTGCAAGAAAGGCAGCAGAGGCATCCAAGGACAAAATCGCAGAGGCACTCGGCGGTGCAGACTTAGTATTCCTAACAGCAGGTATGGGAGGAGGTACTGGAACCGGTGCGGCCCCTGTAGTTGCAGAAGTGGCAAAGAAGGAAGGCGCAATAGTAGTCGGCATGGTCACCTATCCGTTCTCTCTTGAAAGAGCAAGAACAGAAAAGGCGAGATGGGGACTTGACGAGCTCAGAAAAACATGCGACACAGTGGTCGTAATCGACAACAACAGACTGGTCCAGTATGTTCCGAATCTTCCAATGAACGAGGCGTTCAACGTGGCAGACGAGATACTCGCAAGAGCGATAAGAGGAATCTCAGACACCATCATGACGCCATCTTTGATCAACATAGACTTCGCAGACATAAGATCTATCATGGGCAACGGTGGAGTCGCAATGCTCTCTGTAGGAGAAGGGAAGGGCACTAACAAGGTGGAGGACGCAGTGAAGAGCGTACTCGAACACCCACTGCTTGACGTCAGCTACGAAGGCGCAAAGGGCGCACTCATCCACATCGCCGGTGGAGCAAACCTCACATTAGGAGAGGCCACCAAGATAGGAGAGGGAATCACAGAGGCTTTCGATGGCAATGCGAACGTCATCTGGGGCGCAAGGCTTATGCCGGAACTCGGCGACAAAGTTGTCGTAACAGCAATCATGACTGGAGTGACTTCCACATCATTGTTGGGCAACATGGAGCCGGAAAAAGAGAAGAACAAGGCATACGAAATGGTAGAAGAATTGGTCTGGTAATCGGACCCATTCTGAAACCAAACAATCGCCAAATCTTTTCTTTTTTTCTTTTATTTTTTCCATATCCTATTTTTTACAACAAAATACCCCAACCATAAATAGAATTAAATTACTTTATACTAAATGATTAACATGGATGAAAATTCCAAAAAGTTTCTAGAGAACATTCACAAGACAAACATTCTTTTGTACTTATTCGTAATAGCTTTCGGCCTTTATCTTCTTACAAAGAGCATACTTTTCGCTTTCCTAGCGGGAGCTTCCCTCATAGGGACCTTCCTTCTAGACATATTGGTTGGCGCTATCGCGGAAGGTTGGAAAAAGGAATTGATCGAGGTAGCAAAGGCATTCTTCATAGCGCTAGCACTGTGGTACGGAATGCAGTTCCTGCTTGGAACCTCCGTTCCGATAAGTGGGGTAGTGTCCTGTTCGCTACTGCCTTCCTATGAAAGAGGAGACTTCGTGATAGTCCAAGGAATAAACGCGGAAAGCATTAATGCGCCCGCAGTGGAAATCACACGGCAAGAATTAGAAGCACTGATTAAATCCAAAGTTGGCTGCGGACCGAACGGACCAGCGAACTATGTCTGCCAGGAATTCTGCCCAAGAATTTCTTCCGCCACCAAGGAAATAATAGGCTATTCTCCTGAATGTGTGCGCACGATAACAATAAACAGCTCATTGAGCGGGATTACATCTGTAAGCGAAAACCTCACGAACGATATCATAGTATACGCAACAAAGATAAACGGAAGCTACATCAACATGGACATCGTGCACAGGGCTTTCCTGAAGCTGAAGGTTGGAAGCGACTACTACATACTCACAAAGGGGGACAACAACAACTACATGGACATATCCTACTTTGACATCGTAAGAGCGCAAGACGTGAAAGGCAAGGTCATATTCCGAATACCGATACTTGGATACGTGAAGCTGTTCATAAGCGGGCCACAGTATTACGGGGAGCCGGAAGGCTGCGACACCATACTAATGCACTGAATTGGCGCAGAATATGTTAATAAACTTTTTTTAGCAAACTAGTAGCATGGAAAAGAAGATATTCGGAATACAGAAGGACATTTTTCTGCTGGGGATAGTGAGCTTCCTGACAGACGTCAGCTCAGAAGCGATATTCTCTGTCTTTTCGATATTCTTCACCACGGTTCTTGGCGCCTCCACCGCGCTTCTGGGTTTAATCGAGGGGGCCGCCGACTTTTCCGCCTCATCGCTTGACTACTTTTCAGGCTCAATCTCTGACAAGTCCGGACAACGAAAGAAGATAACAATCGCAGGATACGGACTGTCCACCCTTGCAAAAGGAATGCTGATATTTGCAACCACGGTGCCTGCGGCCGCGCTGTTCAGGGTGGTAGAAAGGCTAGGAAAGTCAGTAAGGGGACCACCGAGGGATGCCTGGATCGCATCAATAGCGGAAGGAAAGAACAAGGGGTTCTCATTCGGAGTGCACAAGGCTCTGGACAAGTCAGGGGCGATACTCGGCCCCCTTCTCGCATATTTGTTCTTCACAATCTATCCTGAGACCCTTTCGGCATTCACAAACCTTTTCATCCTTGCAGTAATTCCCGCTATCGCAGCAACTCTGCTTCTTTTCTTCCTGAAAGACAGGCATTCCAAGCCAACAGAACACGAAAGCATATTCAAGACTTACAGAAATCTTAACAAAAATTTTAAGAGATACCTGCTGGCAGCAGGGATATTCTCCATTGCATACTTCAGCTTCAGCTTCCTGCTACTGAAAGCGTACATAGCGGGATTCGCGCTGACGGACGTTATCCTGCTGTACACACTGTTCAATGTCGCATTCGTAATTTTCTCGATACCGATCGGAAAAATTGGCGACAGAATCGGAAGAGAAAAAATAATAGCGCTAAGCTATGTGATCTACCTGCTAATGAGCATAGGATTCGTATTCGCGAACACGAAAGAGCTTGTCATCCTGATGTTCGTACTCTACGGGATGTTCTACGCAATAGACGAAGGCCAGAGCAAAGCCTATATTACGGACCTTGAAAGAAAAAGAAAAGGAACCGCGATAGGAATATACAACTTTGTAACGGGAATCATTTACCTTCCAGCCTCGATAATCGCGGGAATACTGTGGATGATAGACCCTTCCTATACGTTTGCATTCGCGGGAATCGCATCAATAACCGCGCTAGGATTATTTATGTGGTTCAATAAAAACAAAATATTGAGTTGAGGAATAATAAACAAAAAAGGAAAGTGGACTTGGCGAGATTTGAACTCGCGGCCTCGTCGTTTTCCGAAACTTTTTTCTTAAGAAAGTTTTTCTTTGATTAAACTTTCTTCCTAAGAAAGTTTATGCGAACGACGCGCTCTACCAGTCTGAGCTACAAGCCCATCTTTCAGTATGATATAGTAAAAAAAGATAAATAAATATATCCTTCAGCGCAGAAAGCAGGTTTAGAATGGCAATGATAATTTGATACGATTAAAAATAAGATTGTGCGCTTTATTTATATTAGGGCAACGCAACCTTGGAAACAATATTGCAAAATCAGGCAAAATCGATTGCTTGATGTGAAAAACAAGCAGAGGCCTAAAAATATATAAACTTTTATTTGTTTTCAGCGTAATATAATCATGGAAACGAAAGAAAAACGCTAGCCCCACGCGACATGGGAATTCTATCTTGAGAACAAGAAAGACGTGAAGAAGCTTAGCAGCGAGAGTTTTCTTGCAGACTTTCTTGAGACGCTTCCCAAATCCGTAAACCTCCATACGATAGGCAAGCCGCTGATCCACAACTTCCCTGAAAAGAACGGAGTGATGGCCGAAGGGGGGATAACTGATTCATTCTCCTGGTCGAAAGCGACATAACCATCCACACCTGGCCGGAATACTCATACGGTTGCATAGACATCTTCGCATGCGAAGACTTCGACATAGAAAAGGCAGAGAAGAAGATAAAGAAGACATTCGGGAAAGGAATGTACGTACGGGACCTGGTTTACAGGGGACAGATGATACGCGATCCCGAAGCCAAAAAGTAAGAACCCGCCTGTCCGCTATTCTACGATTCTTTTCGCGAATTCCGGAAGACAAAAGGCCGCATGATGCATCTTCTTATTGTATACCTTGTGGTTCCATTCATCTTTTTCGGATTGTAGTCTGTTACGGGATCGAATTTTTTTGAAGCGAACGAGAACCCTATAGTCCCGGACGGATAAGTTGGAATAACTGTATAGTAATACCAGGCTCTTTTGAACACCGATCTAATTCTGCCGAGCGTCTTGGAGATTATGTCCGGATTGTAGAACATCGATTCGAGCTGGCTCACCATTATGCCGTCGCCCTTGAGCGAATTGGAAACCTTGCGGAAGAATTCCTTCCTGAAAAGGTTTTCAGCGGATCCGACCGGATCCGTGCTGTCGATTATGATTATGTCGTATTCGTTTTTCCTTGAATCCAAAAACGCAAAGCCGTCTTCATGAAAGACATGGAGCCTCCTGTCCTTGAACGCGCATGCGACCTTCGGAAAATATTTCTTAGAAAGCTCCGTTACCTTCCTGTCGATGTCGCAAAGGTCTACGCTGCGAACTGAAGGATATTTGAGGACTTCCCTGGCTACACTGCCGTCCCCTCCCCCTATTATCAAAACATTGCCCACAGTCTTCTTTACATTAATTGGAACGTGCGCAAGCATCTCGTGATAGGCGAATTCGTCCGCGTCAGTAAGCTGCACCGCCCCGTCTATGAGCATTACTGTTCCGTAAGCCTCAGATTCAAGAACTTCTATTTTCTGAAACGGAGACTGCACGACAGCCAGTCTTTTCTTCACCTTGATCGCAAGAGACCGTCCCTTGCCGAAGCCGAACCCTTCGAACACCCAGTCTTTCGGATTTATCATCGGTTTGAAATCTGAAGCATTGCTCCGGACTTCATTTTTAGGCCTTGGCATATCAATTCCCTCTTTTTGTCATCTCGTCAATTTGCAAATGTTCCCCTTTGAGCCACACAGGACTCGCGGTATGGCGCCTTATTGTTTCTGACTTTTCCTTTTCGAACTTTGCTTCCAGCTCTTGGATGACTGCCTTTACTGTTTCCTTCTTCTTGAATAATTTGAACATACTAATCCCACGCACCTGTCGCATTTAATCCTTTCATTTTTTGTCCGCATGCTCCCACAAAACATTAAAGAAATTCCTGAACTCATCCGATATCTCCCTGTTCCTTATCATTATCGCTATCGGATCCTCGGCGATGAGCCAGATTATCGACCTGTCCCTGCATGTCCAAATGCCCATGTGCGACCCGAACATTATCGGCATTATCCTGGCCTCCCTTAGCCTCATCCTGGCCGACTTCAATCTCAATAGGGAAAGGTATATCTTCGCCTCGTTGCCCTTCACCCCTATTTCGTCCAGCGCGGACTCAAGTTCCTTCCCATATTGGCCGCAAATACAAAACTTCGCTTTGAGCAGTGCTTAACGTCGGGTGGCACAAAAAGGTCATTAATACAAATTTCAGTTTAAGAAAAGAATAGGAGTTGTTTTTTTCAGAATGTAGAGATCGAAGGCGGTATAAGAGTAAAAAAAAACATTCCGCCAACGTTCGGCATTTACCGAAAGCCGGTATTTATCAAAAGTTAGTCAAAAAGGCTTAATTACTGTTTACTTAACTAAGCTTAAGTAAAATCGACTTTTACTTACCTGCCAATATAAAATGGAAAATAACTGGAAAAACAGAAAAATTACAAACTCTTGGATAGGTCTCCTGCCATCTTCGCGACCTTTGCCGCCGCCTTTGCGATGAGCGTGGACGGGTTGCCTTTCTTTGTTCTGACCACGAGCACCGGGTTTGCAAGCTCGATGTGGTCGTGCTTAACCGCCGCAAATTCCACTTCATCGTTCTCAACAAGGATCTCCCTTATAACGTTAATGAGTGCAATGTCCTCGCCTATGAAAGTAATCTCGACATAATTTTTGTCCTTTTTGTCAATCTTCAATTCAACCATAAAAAACACCTCAGAAAAAATCCGATAAATACAAGCAAAATATCAAATGCATTATTAATATCAGGCATAAAGATTAAAACTTTGACTGTCCTCCGAATCTTCCACTCTTCTGCTGAAAAGAACCAGATCTTCCAGATCTTTCCCTACGCGGACCGCCTTCGCTTCTTCTCGGGCCTCTATCTCTTCGGAATCTCCCTCTATCACCGCCACTGAATCCTCTTCCACCACGATCTCCACCCCTTGACCCCCTGTCCCTGAAGCCCCCTTCCCGTGGCGGCCTTCGTTCCTGCCTTTCCTTTCTTAGCATTGAAAGGTCAAGCTTACCTGTGAACTCGTACTCGCCATAAGGAGTCCCTAACTTTCTTTTCTCCCTCTGACCGCATTTGGAACAAACCAAAACGTCTCCCTTTAGATCCATCGGCTGCCTGTCATAAGAGCAGAAAGCCTGCACCACGCCCATTCCCTTGGGCTTGAGGCTTAACACCACTCTGAAAGGAGTTAGTTCCGTCACTACTGCCTTAACGAAATCTCCGACATGAATCGCATCCCTTATGCATTCGATGTATCCTTCCTGAATTTCAGAAACAGGAATGATTGCAGATGTATGGGTTATCTGTTTAGACGAAGGAGACGCCTTATGCTCCATTGTTATAAATGCCACAGATTCGAACATCTCCTCCACCATTCCATAAACCACGTCCCCTACTTTTATCTTTTGCAGAACATCACTTGAAGAAATAGTAATCTGTCTGTTCTCGTCAACGTTCACTTTTCCAGCCACTACTGCGCGGATATTTCCTTCCTTGTCTGTAGAAGTTCCCTCCCCTGGAAGGAATTCCTCTTCGGTGCCCAATACCTCTCCTGGTATAACGACCTTTATGTTTTCCTTTTCTTCCATACTAATCAACTTTTAACAAACTTTAAGAACCTGAAACTAATGAAATTCGATTCTACCTAAATAATTCAAAAGCATAACCAATGATCAGCCGCGTGGAAATTTTTCTAAGGATTAAAATATAATAGCTATATTATAATATACGATAGTATCCTTTATAAATATTAAAATACAACTATTCTCAAATCAGTTGAAGAAGGAACGGTCGAAAAAAAAAGAAAAAGTGGCCGTGAAGGAGGAAGCAAGGTGCGTTAATGGCGAAGGATAATGTCTTAATATTGTGCGTCGACAGAGACGATGACCTGGGCAAGAAAGCTAAAATAATAGGTCCAGTCATAGGACGGCAGGCAAACGTACAGGCAGCCACAAATCTACTACTTCACGACCCTGAAGAAGTGGATGCAAACGCGATGTTCCAGGCGGTAAAGATATATGATGAAATCACAAAGACTAAAAAGGCAGAGATTGTCACCATCACTGGAGATAACTCGCTCGGATACAAGGCAGACAAGAAGCTAGTTACCCAACTGGAATCAATACTCCAACAGTTCCACGCAACCTCCTGTATATTCGTGACGGACGGAGCGGACGACGAGGAGATACTTCCTCTAATCTCTTCCAGAGTCAAGATAGACTCAAAGAAAACAGTGGTTATGAAGCAGGCAAAGGAACTGGAAAAAACATACGTCACGCTTCTTGGCAAGCTTAAGGAGCCTTACTATGCAAGGCTTTTCTTCGGAATACCTGCGTTGATACTTATCTCATTCCTCATCAGCGACACTTTAGGGTACGGCTGGAAACCAATAATCGGGATCGTAGGGTTATATCTGCTTCTGAAAGGTTTCGGAGTGGAGGAGTTCATGATTAACACCATAAGGAACCTGATCATGCCTTCTACTAAGATGGCGCTGGTTGTGTATGTTCCAATACTGGCATTGGCGATAATCTCGCTTTCAATAGGGGTGAACGAATACACCTTCGCCACACAGAACGGCTACTCTTTCGTGGAATCCGTGGCCTACAGCCTCAGGCCCATATTCTCCCCATTCCTCCTGGTCATAATAGTACTTCTGATGGTAGGCAAAACAATAGAACTTTATCCGAAAGGAAGCTATTTCGAACTCGTGGATACCGGGCAGTACACTGTGAACGGATTAATGGTATCCTTCCTCAGCTACATAGCGCTTTCATGGGTGATTGGTGATTCATGGTTTTACGAATTCATGGCCACGATAATACTCACTATAGCAGTATCACTCCTGACCATAGAGATCGCAAGAAAGCTCAAGGTCAAGATCGCAGTCAAAATGAAGCTTGAGGGCAAGGAAGTGATAACCGATATAGGCGCCTACATCGGAAAGATAATAGGAATAGACCGGAAGGCCGAAACCGCGATAGCGCAGACTCCGATAGGTACAAGAATACCCCTCAAGCTGGAAAGAATCAGCAGCGTGGCGGAAAGGGTAATCGTCAAGCAGTAAACCGTCAAAGCTTAAACTGAAACTTGATAAATATGGCTCCTAAAAAATCCAACCAGAATGAAAAAAACGGAAAAGATGAAACTATTTCTAAGCAGATCTCAACCGGAAAGATAATGCCTATAGGGCTCACAACTGTAGAGGCAAAAGAACTGGAAAAGAAGCACGGGAAGAACAGACTCGTCTCCTATGTACGAAGCAAAAACTTAGACATATTCTTTTCCCAGTTCAGCTACCCTATACTCCTACTCATACTTGCTGCGATATTCCTTTCCACAGTCAGCGTTATCGAAGGAATCTCTATCCTCCTGATAATTTCCATAACAATAGCCATGAACTGGAAGAGGGAAAAGGACACAGAGGCCAAGATAATAAGCAACACCTCTGAATTCTCCGGAGATACCAGAGTATTCAGGGATGGCATGGTAAAGCGCGTCAGGATAGAAGACATAGTTCCCGGAGACATAGTGCTTCTTAAAACAGGAATGATGATCCCGGCAGACGGAATCGTAATAAAGTCCTCGGAATGCAAAGTTGACGAAAGTATATTCAGGGGAGAAGTGGTGGACAAGCTTCCGGAACTTGAGGTGCAGAAAAGCTTCAAGCCGTACAAATCGGATCCCGCCTCCGTTTACGCAGGAACGTTCGTGATCCAGGGGGAGCTAATGATGAGAGTGACGTCAATCGGAGAGAAGACGAAGTACCATATAACATACGGAATAAGGGAGCCCTTCTCCGCAGACCCCAAGAGAAACGACGCGATAGGAAGGGTGAAGAAGGCTACGGATTCTTTCACTCCGGTGGTATACCTTGCATCGCTTGTGATCCTTCTCCAGCTTACGCTTGACGAAGTTCCGATTTTCACTTCGGTGGTAATCACGGCTGCTGCCATAGTGGCGGCGGTACCGGAGACAGTGTATTCAATCGCATCCTACATCTATGCAAGCTCAATGGAAAGGATGTCCAAATTTGCAATAATAAGAAAAGAGAGCATGGTGGACAAGCTCGGAAGAACCACCATTATAAGCACTGAGATACTGAAGTCGCTAAGCAGGAACGAACCCACGGTAAGAAACCTCTGGACGGACAGGAAAGAGATAACAGTAACTGGAGACGGATGGGACACGCTCGGAATGTTCAAGGGAGCGAAGAGCTATGCATCCATAGACCTGCTCACCGAACTTGCGGCGGCATCAACAGAGGCAAGCCTGGAATACGCAAATGACAGCCGCATTATGGACGGCGACCCGATAGAAGGCGCGCTGATCGTCATGGCGATGAAGAACAGGGTGCCAATCAACAACATCAGAGGAGAATGGATCGCCTTAAACAGAAGACAGGACGAGAAAGTCACAATCACGCAGCTCAGGAGCAGAAACAGGACAACATTCACGATGTTCGGCCCCGTCGAAGATGTAGCCAACCGATGCAAGTCCATGTACTCCAACGGGAAATTCCTGAAGATAGACAAGAAGATAAAGAATGAGATGGAAACTGTACAGGCGAAAATGAGCGCAAGGGGTCAGACTGTCTACGCGTTTGCATTTGCATGGAAGAAAAATGAACCAGAATATTTCACATTGCTTTCACTGATAGGGATATACGACCCGCCGAAACACGAAATAAAAAAGAGGATAGAGACCCTAATAAGCTCCGGGATAAGACCTATAATCATAACAACTGAGTCGAGCGGAAAGGCGGTTAATTTCGCGAGAGAAATCGGAGTTATGCAAAAAGGATCCAAGGCCATGATCTGCGACGAGATAAAGTTCCTCAGACCCGAAGAAAGGATGAAAAGAATACTGGATACAACCGTATTTTCTGAGTCCACCACGGAATACGAAAAGATAATACTAGACACGTTCAGGCAAGAAGGACATCAGGTAACTTACATCGAATCGACCGGGATAGACTCCTCCCCTTTCCTCTACTCTAACGTTGCTCTTGCAGTGGAAAGCTCACCGGACACGATAAAATACAATGCAGAAGGAATAATCAAGAATGACAGCTACGAATCGATGATAGATCTGATCGAAGAGTCAAAGGACATGAGGCGCGCCATAGAAAGGACTTTCTACGCACTGTTCGCATCCGACCTATCCATATTCTTCACGATAATGGTGAACGCGATAATATTCACCGGGGACATGGTGACTGCGATGCAGATTCTCCTCATCAACTTGATAGCTGACACTGCGATATCAACAAGCTTCGCTAAAGAAAGCATCTACGAAGAATCTCTAAGAAAAAAAACTTCCAAGAAGTTCCCGCAGACTGGAGAGTATGCCTTCATGCTGCTTATCGCGCTTTTCGTTTCAATATACATTGGAATATTCACCACGCTGCCGATCTTCAAAGGATTCGAAAGGTCGTTAACAATAGGCACACTTCTTGTTGCGGTTATAGGCATAATCCTGAATTCGGTTTCAATAGACGACTCAATAATCAAGTCTATAAAACGAACATCAAGGCACATTATACTCTCCATATCTGTCATAGTGGGTTTGATGCTCCTTGCATTTTACGTGCCGTTCCTTTCCGGAATTTTCGAGCTTAAGCAAATGTCGCTCATGCAGTGGGCCTATGCATTGCCGATGATCTTCTCGCTGACTCTGCTGTTCGAAATAAAGAAGTGGCTGAACAGAAGATCAAAAAAGAAAAAGACTGAATGGAATTAAAACACAAAAAAATTTATTAAAATAAAATTTTAGAAAAGAAGATAATAATTTATTCATTTATCTTCGCGGCGTATTTTCCTGGAGCCTTGATGTTCAGCTTCTTTGCTATATCTGAAATCTCAGGGTTAACGATTATAACCAACCCGCTGAACTTGTCTGTGAGCTTGTCGCTTCCGCAAAGCGGACACTTAACCTCACCACTAGATATGTACTTACAGACCTTGCATGCTTTCTCCATAAAAATCACTTCTCATTATTCCTTCTTCTTGGATTTCTTCTCCTTCTTCTCTTCCTTGCCCTCTCTCTTTGGCTTCTTCGCCTTCTCCTCTTCTTGGAGCCAGCTCATTCCGCCGAGACCATCGCTCTTCATTGTAAGCGCTATCTTCGTCTCAGGAATCGTGGGCTTCAGGCTCACAGAAACTATCCTTGCGCGGACAAAGTCTCCCTTCTTGATCGAGTGCTTGCTTCCTTTCATGACGAGGTTGCCTGACTTCTTGTCAAACGTTATGAAATCGTTAGCGATCTGCGAAAGATGTACCAAGCCGTCGAAAGGACCCATGTTTACGAACATTCCGAAGTCCATAACTTCGGAAACCTCTCCATTGATCACTTCGTGGATCTCTGGTATGAACGAGAGAACGTTATACTTCACGTCGTAGTAGGCGGCTCCGTCTCCGAGCACGACCTTTCCTCCTGTTATTTCGTGAATGTTCCAGATCCTAAGCACCACTCCGTTCTCGAGATCTACCTTTCTCTCGTATTTCTCCTGAATTATCCTCAATATCGCTGAATTAAGATCCATGGTGAAATAGGATGGTGGCACTCTTACAGTGTCTGAAACAGTGAGAACTTTATACATAAAATCTAACCTCTTCCAAATATAAAAAGCCAAAAAAGAAATACCTGATCAATATATAATCAGTATTTCTTTAGTAATATTAATTGTACTCCCAACTTTTTTAAATATTGCTTGAGTGGGCGATCATATGTGAAAACAGCCAGCCTGCCCTTGTTTTCAGGCAGTTTAGCCTGTTTGATCATCCAATCATCAACAGGAAGATCGGAGTCGACCACCTTAATCTTCCTTTGATTCACAAGGCCAGATATCAATTTAAGAGAGATGCCAGCGGAAAGTTTATCCTTTGTCTTTATAGATTTAGAATTAATCATCATCTGAAGCTCATCTACAACTCCAGAAGGAATGATGAATTCAAAGTTGCATCCTTCAAGCATTTCAGTTATTCTTGAAACAAAATCCACCTTGTTCTGAACTGAAAAAACCAGCGCATTGGTGTCGAGCATTACCTGTTTAATCCCGACTTTTTTTGAAGCTGCAACCATATAGAAAAGTAGTGGCTAAAGTATAAAACATTTACTTTTAGTCAAGAAGTCCGAAATTATATGCGATTATAGTCTAGTACTTTTTAGATAGAGCGATTAGCGTTTCCATTCGCCTTAATTACGATCTATTCGCATGCTCCCATAATACATAGAAGAAGTTCCTGAACTTGTCCGATATTTCCTTGTTCCTTATCATTATCGCTATCGGATCCTCTGCCAAAAACCATATCATCGACCTATCCCTCTATATCCATATCCCCATCTTTACTGGATTTAAGTTCCCAGTCGCAAAACTTAATAAGATATAGACAGGTAATCATAGCATGGAGATAACTATAGATCCGAATAAATCCGCATACGACAACGCAAATATCTATTTTGAAAAATCAAAAAAGATGAAGCAGAAGCTCGCTGACACAATGAAAGCGATAGACCAGACTAAAATCGAGATAAAGAAAGAGAAAGAAAGACTGGAAAGCAGGAAAGCCGAAAATGAAATAAAGGAAAAACTGAACCAAGAAAAGCAGGCTAAAAAGCAGTGGTACGAGAACTACCACTGGTTCATGACGAACGAAGGGCTGCTTGCAATAGGCGGAAAGAGCGCAGGACAGAACGAGGAAATAGTCAAAAAAAGGCTGGAGTCGAACGATCTTTTCTTCCATGCTGACATCACGGGAGCGTCCGTAGTTGTGCTCAAGAATGGAGCTAGAGCTTCAGAAGATTCATTAAAACAGGCTGCACAGTTCGCCGCATGCTATTCAACAGCATGGAAGGCGGGATACGCCACGATTGACGTTTATTATGTCTCCAAGGACCAGGTAAGCAAGTCTCCCCCTCCTGGAGAATATCTTGACAAAGGAAGCTTTTTCATAGCCGGAAGGAAAAATTATTTCAGGAGCACTTCGCTCAAGCTGCTAGTGGGACTTAACCACAGCGGAGAGCTCAAATGCCTTCCGGAAAAATGCGGAATAGAGAATTTCAGAACTTGCTTCTCCGTAACTCCCGGACACTACAGAAAAGAGATTGTGGCTGAAAAGATAGCAAGACACCTTGGAAAAAGTAGGGACGAAATAATGCCATTTATACCTACAGGAAATTCTTCTTTCATAAGAATGAAGTAACTCTAATCCGATTTCCAACAAAGCACAAGACAATTTATAAAGTTTTAATACAAATTATCAGCAACTATATTTTCCAATCATATTTTTGCAGGAGTGATACTTATGACCAAATCTTCAATAGCTAATAAACACCAAGAAATACAAAGCAAAGAAACCCACGAGCTAGAAAAAGAACTTCCAAAATTCAAGACAACGGCAGATATAAGAATTCCAGACAAAATAATCGACCAGATCATAGGCCAGAACAAGGCGGTAGATATAGTAAAGAAAGCTGCTGCCCAGAGGAGAAACGTACTGTTGCTCGGATCCCCAGGAACTGGGAAAAGCATGCTCGCACAGGGAATGGCGGAGCTCATGCCTGCTGAAAACTTAAGGGATGTATTATCGTATCCGAACGAATTCGACGAGAACAACCCAAAAATAAACACAGTCACAACATACCCGCAAGGACTTCCACCGGAACATGCAAGCGAAGAGCAGAAGATGGGCCAGGGAAGAAGGATAGTATTCATGAACAAGATGAAGAAGAATATGCCTAAGAAAAGCGGAATATCACCTCTTCTCACGATAATGGCAATACTTGCAATCGGGCTCCTGATTTTCCAATTTGTAGACTTGGCAGACATGACAAACCTTGAAAAATACTCGTCAATAATCGCAGCAGTGATTCTAGGAGGGCTATTCTTCCTTGCCATGTGGATGTTCCTCTCAAAACTGCAGGTCGGAGGAAAGCGCGACGACTTGCTTGAACCCAAGCTTATCGTGGACAACACAGGAAGAAGAACCGCGCCGTTCATAGAGGCGACAGGAGCAAAGGCAGGAGCATTGTTCGGAGATGTCAAGCATGATCCGTTACAGACAGGGGGATTAGGCACGCCTCCGCACCTGAGAGTTGAAGCTGGAGCTGTACACAGGGCGGATATGGGCGTATTATACATAGATGAAGTTGGAACTTTAAATCCCAAATCGCAGCAGGATCTCCTCACAGCAATGCAGGAAAAGAAATATCCGATCACAGGCCAGAGCGAAATGTCCAGTGGGGCCCTGACAAGGACAGAACCTGTCCCATGCGATTTCGTACTTGTGGCGGCTGGAAACCTTGATGATTTGCAGAAAATGCATCCCGCCTTAAGATCAAGGATCAGAGGTTACGGATATGAAGTATATCTCAACGACACTATGCAGGACAACAAGGAAAACAGAGAGAAGCTAGTCAGGTTCGTCGCACAAGAAGTGAGAAAAGACGGAAAGATACCGCACTTCACAAGAGAAGCGGTAATAGAAATAATAAAAGAAGCCAAGAGAAAGGCAGGAAGAAAACACAAGCTTACGCTCAAACTCAGGGAGCTCGGAGGACTCATAAGAGCCGCAGGAGACATAGCAAAGAACGAAAATGCTGAATTGGTCGATGTCCAACACATTCTGAAAGCGAAAGTAGTAGCGCAAACGATCGAGCAGCAGCTCTCCCACATGATGATCGAGCAAAAGAAGGAATATAGCGTTCTCAAAACTCATGGAGCAAAGATTGGAAGAGTAAACGGGCTTGCGGTGCTTGGAGATAGCAGCAGCGGACTCGTCATGCCGATAGTCGCGGAGGTAACCCCTGCATCTTCCAAATTTGAAGGAAAGGTAATCGCGACAGGAAAACTAGGGGAGATTGCAAAGGAAGCGGTGAACAATGTAAGCGCAATAATAAAGAAGCACATGAAGAAAGACGTTACCGCATACGACGTCCACATACAGTTCCTTCAGACCTATGAGGGAGTTGAAGGTGACAGCGCCTCTATATCTGTGGCACTTGCAGTGCTGAGCGCGATGGAAGGGGTTTCCCTCAAACAAGATCTCGCGATGACCGGATCATTGAGCGTAAGAGGAGACGTGCTTCCAGTAGGGGGAGTAACGGCCAAGGTAGAGGCCGCAATAGACGCGGGAATAAAGACAGTCATAGTTCCGAAAGAAAATCTCGAAGATATAGTGCTAAGCGAGGACAAGAAAAAGAAAGTGAAAATAATACCTGCTTACAGTCTTATTGACGTCATAGAGAACGCAGTCAAAGACAGTACTCGAAAGACCAAGCTGATAGCCGAGCTGAAGAAAGAGCTCAAAAGCGAATAAAGCAATTTATTCTTTAGCTCTTTTTGTTTTTTATTTTGTAAGAAACGGATGGTCCGGATATGTTATCATTCCGATCGGGAGTATCTTAAACGGAGAGAGCTTCCTACTATGGTTAGTTCCTCTCATTTTTATTATTTCAAGGGCCATTTCCCTTATATCTCCTTTTCTAATTGAATAAATAGATATTATCGAATCCGCCAAGTGCTCTATGGTGAAACTGTTCTCTGCCTCAAAACCTGAAGAGATCATCCTAAGTTCGGAAGGAAGAACAACGGTGCAGCCCATGTTCCTCAACGAATCGAAAAGCGAGACTGTCTCCTGCTTCCTCTTAATTTCAGAATCGAAAAATAAGGAAAACGAAGTTAGCGAATCTATTACAAGCCTATCAACGCTGTTCTTCTTGACAACCGATTCGATCTCGGAAAGATCCTTTATGAAACTGCTGACATTTTTAGGAGAGTAATCATACATAAAGAATTTCCCTTTAGCCTCAAGCTCGCCTATGTCGAATCCGAACCTCGCCATCCTTCTCTTGACTGTCGGACCTTTCTCTTCGAATGAAATGAACAAGGCTGAATCATTGTATTTTACAACGCCATTGTAAAGAAACTGCAATGAAAAAAGAGACTTACCGGCGCCAGATTCTCCTGCGACCACATTGATACTTCCCTTCTCAAAGCCGCCTTCGATCATGTCATCCAAACCGAATATTCCAGTCGGAACCCTTGGTATTGGTGAAAAAACTGACTTCACTTTTACTTTATTTTCAACAGCTACCAAATAACCACCATTAAGCAGAATCATCCAAGCATCGCTTCTATTTTCTTTGCTGCCCTTTCCATGGATATAAGCACAAAACCAAGATTGCCTTCCTTCTTTACTAGGCAGACTAGAAGCGCAAGCTTTCCTGCACCTATCGCGACAACCTTTCCTTTCTCACTATCTATGATTATCTCCTGGAATATCCCTCTTTTCAATTCAGAAGAAGTGGTCTCTGCAGCTCCTACAAGGGATGCGGCCATCGACGCAATTGTCCCTGGTTCTATCTTTGCAGAAAGATCTGAACCCACCATAAGGCCGTCTCTCCTTATGACTGCAGATGCCTCAACATCTCCAGAACTCTTTAATTCAGCCAAAACCGCTTCGATCTGTTCCTTAACTTCCGTCATCTGACCACTGAAATAATCTTTATCAATCTTAATTAGAAGATGAGATTTAAAAAGATGATGAAAATAAAAAACGAATAATTAGACAATTATGTCAAAAAAAAATGAAAAGCAAGAACAAATATTGCAAAAGCTTGATTTATGTAAAAAAGACCAAAAACCACTAAAAAGGCAAAGGAATATAAATATTCATATGTATATATTTTTACTTTTAGATTTAAACTATCAGTATGAAAGGTCCAGTTGTTGGGCTATCCGTCGTGATACTTAACCGTACCTTTCCCATGGTGAGAATTTGGCCAAACAAAAAAAAACTAAAATTTCGAATTCTGAAACAACAGAAATTGAGCATCACCTCGTTCCAAAACATGAGCTCATGAAAGAAGATGAGGAGAAGAAGATTCTTGAAACGCTCAATGCCACAAAAGAGCAGCTGCCAAAAATAAAAATCGACGACCCCGCAATCAGACATCTTACTCCTAAAAAAGGGGACATCATAAAGATTTACAGAAATGAAAAACATGCTAAAAGCATTTACTACAGGGTCGTGGTTTAAGGGCTAAATATCGCTAGAGACTTTTGTAGTCCTAACATTACCTGAACTTACGACGGCCAGAGACGGCCATCAAAAAGTAAACGTCAAATTCATAGGGGATGATCGCGTGACAAAAGACTTATTGGAAAAATATTTAAACGAGAACAAACTTGTTAAGCAGCACCTTGATTCGTATAACCGATTCATAGAAGAAGGGATACAGCGGATCGTGAACGGAGTCGGAACAATAAAGCCGAATGTCCCGAATTATGAATTGAAACTAGGCAAAGCCTGGGTGGAAAAACCGATGGTGATCGAAGCCGACTCTGCAACGAGACCAATCCTGCCTCTCGAAGCAAGACAAAGAGATCTTACTTATTCTGGAAGAGTTTACATGGAAATCACTCCAATCATAAACGACATCGAAAGAAAAACCTCGATAGCGTACATCGGAGACATACCGGCCATGATCAGGTCTAAGGTCTGCTATACAGATGGAATGTCAAAGGGAGAACTGATAAAAGCCGGGGAAGATCCAATGGATCCAGGAGGATACATGATCATCAATGGGACGGAAAGAGTACTCATTGGAATCGAGGACCTTGTAGGCAACAGAATTATGGTCACAAAAGAAAAGCAGGGAACAATTATAACTGCGAAAATATTCTCCCAGTCCGGAGGATTCAGAACAAGATGCGCAGTAAACAGAACAACTGATGGAACATGGACCGTCGAATTCCCGGCAGCGCCTCCAAAGCTTCCACTGATGGTAGTCTTAAGGGCATTAGGAATCAAAAAAGATGAAGACCTCATAGAATTATTCGAAGATGATCCGCTTATAATTAACGATGTTCTACTCAACAATGAAATAGGAGAAGTTAAGACAGTGGATGACGCGATCGATGATATCGGAAAGAAGTCAGTTCCGGGACAGCCGAAGGAATACAGGGACAAAAGAGTAGAGATCCTGCTCAATACCTATTTGCTTCCGCACTTCGGAAACACTCCGGCTGCGAAACACATAAAGGCGAAATTCCTCGCGCTCATGGCGTCAAGGACAACCCTTGTGGCAAATAAGAAGTATCCTGCAGACGACAAAGACCACTACGCAAACAAGCGAATCAAACTGAGCGGAGTGCTCATGGAGGAACTCTTCAGATACTCATTCCAATTCTTAGTGAGAGACATCACATACCAGGCAGAAAGAGCTGTTGCAAGAGGAAGAAGACTACAGGACGTTCAGACATTCGTAAGGCCGGACGCATTGAGCGACAGAGTAAGATATGCAATGGCAACAGGAAACTGGATTGCAGGACAGACAGGCGTATGCCAGCTGCTCGACAGAGTATCTTATCTTGCGACAGTATCTCACTTGAGAAGAATCAACTCACCTCTTAGCAGGGTTCACCCGCACTTCGAGGCAAGGGATCTTCACGGAACGCAATTTGGAAGACTCTGCCCGAATGAGACTCCTGAAGGAGCGTCTACCTCGTTAGTCAAGAATATGTCTTTGACGAACGAAATAACGATTGGAGTAGACGAGAAGGAACTGGAGCAGACGCTCAAAAGAAGTGGCGTCGTAGTCATGAAATAATCCGTGAAAAATATACTTATACAAAGGTGTTAATGTGGCGAAAAAGAATCTTGAAACTGAATATATCATTTATCTTAACGGAAAAATGGTCGGCACTCACCCGAACGGGGAGGAACTGGTAAAGAACATCATCCAGAAAAGAAGAAACGGAGAGATCAATCATGAAGTTAATGTGGAATACCACAAAAAACTCAGAGAGATATACATTAACAGCGACGGAGGAAGAAGCAGAAGGCCCCTTATAATAGTAGAAAATGGAAAGTCAAAGCTCACTCCTGAGATAAAATCCAAGATAAAGAATAACGAAATAGAATGGAAAGACTTAGTAAGGAACGGAATAATAGAGTACCTGGACCCTGGAGAAGAGGACACTATGGCATACATTGCCATAAAAGAAGAGGACATAACCCCAGAGCATACTCATGTGGAGATGGATCCAGTTGGAATATTGAGCGTCGTCACATCACAGCTTCCAATGCAGGAGTACAACTCTTCCCCAAGAACCACCATGGCCTGCTCTATGACAAAACAAGCATTAGGATTATTCTCATCGAACTACAACCTAAGATACGACACCAAATCCTTCGTCATGTTCTATCCCCAGACCCCAATCGTCTACACCAGACCGCAGAAAGTACTCGGCGCAGAGAAAAGGATAGGAGGAAACAACCTAGTGGTTGCGATTATGAGCTACAGAAGCTTCAACATGGAAGACGGTATTGTAATCAACAAGTCTTCTGTCGACCGAGGTCTCCTCAGAGTGGAAATGTTCAAAACATACTCCACGGAAGAGAGAAGATACCCTGGAGGACAGAAAGACAAATTCGAAATTCCTGCTCCAACTGTAAACGGATACAGAGAAGAAACTGCTTACAAATATCTTGATGAGGACGGACTAATCCTCCCTGGAGTAGAAGTCAAGGGGAGAGAAGTCCTTGTAGGAAAGACTTCGCCTCCTCGTTTCTTGGAAGAAGTCAGCGCTTTCGGAATCGCAGAGGAAAAGAAGAGGGAAAGCTCTGTGACCTTGAAAGCTGAAGAAAAGGGAATAGTCGATTCTGTGATGCTTACTCAAAGTCCTTCAGGAAACAAGCTTGTAAAGATAAGGATAAGGGAGACAAAGATCCCTGAGAACGGAGACAAAGTCGCATCCAGGCACGGACAAAAGGGAGTCATCGGACTTCTTGTTCCACAGGAAAGCATGCCATTCACAAAACAAGGAATTGTTCCTGACCTTTTAATCAACCCGCATGCAATCCCGTCCCGTATGACCGTCGGACACCTGTTGGAGACGATAGTCGGAAAGGCTGGAGCTATCAGCGGAAAAAGAATGGATGGAACCCCGTTCGGCGGAGTGAAAGAGGACGAGGCAAAGGAAATCCTAAAACAATATGGATTTGAATCTAACGGTTATGAGACACTTTACGACGGAGTAACTGGCGAAAAAATAGAAGCCGAAATATTTGTCGGAGTGATATACTACCAGAGACTGCAGCACCTTGTCTCTAACAAGATACACGCAAGAAGCAGGGGCCCAGTCCAGCTTTTAACGCACCAACCAACAGAAGGAAGGTCAAGAGAGGGTGGTCTCAGATTCGGAGAAATGGAAAGAGACTGTATCATCGGATACGGCGCAACCATGCTCCTGAAGGAACGTCTCATGGACGAGTCTGACAGAACAGTGCAAATAGTGTGCAACGACTGCGGTTCATTAGCTTACTATGATTACCTCAAGAACAAACCGGTTTGCCCGATTTGCGACTCATCTAACTTTTCGCAGATAGAGATGTCTTACGCTTTTAAACTGCTGTTGGATGAAATCAAATCGTTAGGAATCTTCCCAAGATTAATAACCAGCAACAAGACAGAGGAATAAACCGAATTAGTTTAAGCAGACTGTATAGACGTATGGTATAATTATATAATGGTGACAATATGGCAATGTTGGATGAAAATGACATACTGGAGAAACATATCAACAAAATAAAATTCACACTTTTCTCTCCAGAAATGATAAGAAAAATGTCCGCAGTAAAACTTTTCGTAGCAGATACTTACAATGATGACGGATACCCAATAGAGGGAGGATTTGCAGACCTCAGAATGGGAGTAATAGATCCCGGACTAAGATGCAAGACATGTGGAGGCTCTGTAAGGAGCTGCCCCGGACACTTCGGATCTATCGAATTAATCAGACCAGTAATTCACCCAGAATTCGCCCCAATGATATACATGTTCTTAAAATCCACATGCCATTCTTGCGGAAAAACGTTGCTCACCAATGACGAAATAAATGAGATCAAGGGAGAGCTCATGACAAGAGATGAGCTGGTCTCATCGATCATGAGTAAAGTAAAGAAGGTGAAAAAATGTCCACACTGCGCGGCAGAGCAAAAGGAAATTAAATTCGAAAAGCCAACAACTTTTTACGAAGAGGACAGACTACTGCTACCAACAGAAGTAAGAGACAGGTTGGCAAAGATATCTGACGAAGACCTTAGAAACCTCGGCTTTGACCCGGAATACAGCAGGCCAGAATGGGCGGTTTTAACTACATTGCTCGTTCCCCCTGTTAATGTTAGACCATCAATCACACTTGAAAGCGGTGAACGAAGCGAAGATGATCTCACCCACAAACTGGTGGAAATCATAAGAATCAACCAGAGGCTGGAATCCAACATAAACGCAGGAGCTCCGCAGCTTATTATCGAGGACCTTTGGGAACTTCTACAGTATCACGTTACAACATATTTCGACAATGAAAGCCCGAACATCCCTGCCGCAAGGCACAGATCTGGAAGGCCTTTGAAGACCCTCTCACAGCGTCTCAAAGGAAAGGAAGGGAGATTTAGGTACAACCTCTCAGGAAAAAGAGTCAATTTCAGCGCAAGAACAGTGGTATCTCCTGACGGCTGCATTTCGATAAATGAGGTAGGAATTCCAGAATACATCGCATCTGAACTAACAGTTCCGATAAAAATAACGGACTGGAACCTAGAAGAATGCAAGAATCTTGTAAAGTCAGAAGAGAAGCCGAAAGCTGTCTACGTAACCACTCCAGACGGAAGGAGAAGAAAAATAACAGATACGAACAAGGAGGAAATAATCACCGAGCTCGCAGCAGGCTGGACAATTGAAAGGCAACTCAAGGATGGGGATATAGTCCTCTTCAACAGATACCCGTCTCTGCACAGGATGTCTATCATGGCGCACAGGACAAAAATCCTGCCAGGAAAGACATTCAGAGTTTCCCCGTCGGTAACAGCGCCTTACAATGCAGACTTCGATGGAGACGAGATGAACATTCACGTTCCGCAAAGAGAAGAAGCGAGAGCGGAGGCAGAAAACCTCATGCTTGTAGAGGACCAAATAATCTCTCCAAGACATGGACATGCCATAGTCGCACCCACAGAAGACCACATAACTGGCGCATACTTGCTCAGCCTTGATGAGACTTCATTCTCCAAGAACGAAACATCGGACTTGCTTTCGATGGCAGGAATTAACGAGCTTCCCAAACCAGACATGAAAGACAGGTACAGCGGAAAGCTCATATTATCTCAGCTACTCCCCAAGAACTTGAACATAAAGATCGAATCGAAGATTGGAAAGAAGGGAAGCGCTAAAAGCACGATAGAGATCAAGAACGGACAAATGATCAGCGGATATCTTGAAAAGAAATCACTCTACAACATCATCGAGGCCATCGTACTTTATTCTGGAACTGCGCAAGCAAGAGACTTCATAGACGGAATAGGAAAGATAGGTGGCGAAGTAATTACTAGGAAGGGAATGACTGTCAGTCTTAAGGATTACACAACTTCTGACGAAGGGAAGAAAAAGATCAAGCAGATAGTAGACAACGCCGAAAAGCAGGTTAACGTTTACATCATGCAATACAAGAACAAGACACTTGAAAGAGAACCAGGCAAGAGCCTGAAGGAAACCCTTGAAAGCAAATCCTCCCAGACATTAGGAGGAATCAGATCCAACATAGGAAAAATTCTTGAAGAAGACCTCGGCCAGGACAACAAGGCAATTGTAATCGCGAAGATCGGCGCGAGAGGATCCATCATCAACGTGACCCAAATGTCCGGCGCAATCTCCCAACAGGTAGTCAGGGAAAAGAGGCTGCACAGAGGTTACAGGTACAGAACGCTGTCACACTTCAAGCAGAAGGACCTCACAGCAACAGCGAGAGGATTCATCAAGTCCAACTTCCTTGACGGCCTTAATCCAATAGAATATGTATTTCAATCCATGTCCGCAAGAGAATCTATCGTCAACACTGCCATTAGGACTGCAAGATCTGGTTACATGCAAAGAAGGATCATGAACGCCCTCCAGGACTTAGTAGTCAAAGATGATTACAGCGTCAGGGATGGAAGCGGAAAAATCATAGAAACAGTGTACGGTGGAGACGGAAGAGACACTATGAAGATTAAAAAAATAAACGAGGAGCTCTCCACTCCGGTGGGAGTTCCGGAAAGAGAATAAGGTGAATTATATGGTTACTAAGATTAACAAGGGCAAGAATGAACTGATGGTCACCCCGGGAGAAGGAGTGGGTATAATGACTGCCCACTCACTGGGAGAGCCTGGAACCCAGATGACCATGCGTACTTTCCACCTACCGGGAGTAGTAGAAATGGTTCCTACTGGTCTTCCTAGGCTTATAGAGATCGTAGACGCAAAAAAGAAACCCAAGAAACCAATTGTAACAGTCTATCTCAAGGAGAGATATAAAGACAAGAAGAAAGTTGAGGAAATCGCGATGAAGATAGATGAGGTTCTCTTGGAAAACGTTGCAAGATTCAGCGAAGACTTCAAGAAGAAGCAGGTCATGATCACAATTGACAAAAAGGCGTTGGAGGAAAGGAACCTCGGCCTTGTAGAGATCAAGAAGAAAATAATGGGGGAGCTCGAAAGCGGAATCAAGATGAAGCACCAAAGGGAAAGAGTACTTCTCATCGCAAAAGACCTCCAACTCAGAATGCTCAGGAAACTCACTAACAAACTCAAGGCGCTCCATGTTGCAGGAGTCAAGGATATCACAAAGCCGGTCGTAACCCAAGACGAAAACGGAGAATGGCTCATAATTGCAGGTGGCTCAAATCTCACCGATCTTTTCAAGATCCCGGAGGTTGACCCGAAAAAATCTACGACCAATGATATAATGGAAATTTACAAGCTTTTCGGAATCGAAGCCGCAAGAAACTCCATCCTTGAGGAGATCCACACCACCATGAAAATCCAGGGAGCGGACGTAGACATAAGACATATCTGCCTGCTCGCAGACGGAATGACCGCAGACGGCGAGATTGTCTCAGTAGGAAGGCACGGACTGAGCGGGAAAAAACCCTCCGTGCTTGCAAGAGCAGCATTCGAAGAGACAGTCAAGCACCTTGTCAATTCCGCCATACACGGCGAGGAAGACAAACTTAATGGAGTCACAGAGAACATCCTCATCGGACAACCCGTTCCGCTTGGAACCGGACTAGTCAAGCTAACAATGAAGCCGCAGAAATAAGCGCGAATTTACGTTTGAAAATTATGTATGAAAAACAAAGGTGAAAATATGGCTATTGATATTGAAAAGGCAATAAGAATGAGCGTCGAAACCGGAAAAGTCGAATTCGGCACAAGAAGCACGAAACATCTAATCATGAATGGAAAGGCTAAGCTCGTGCTCCTGGCAGGAAACTGCCCAAAGGCACTAAAAGAAGAAACGATCGAGTTCTGCAAGAACTCAAAGATTCCGTATAAGGAACTGCCATACCCGTCGATAGAGCTCGGCTCAATCACAGGAAAGCCGTTCCCAGTGCTCATGTTCTCCGTAATAGACGCTGGAGACTCCGAAATTCTCAAGATTACGAAAGAATCTGAAGCTAAAAAGGAAGATAAGCATGACGAAACTCAATAACGAAGAAATCAAAATGATGATGTACCTCCAGGACGCTAGTGGAGCGGCCGTGAGGGACATCTACGACGACGGAAAGACCCTCGCCATAGTGGTGGCCGAAGGAGACATGGGCAAGATGATAGGCCCAGGCGGAAGAACTATAAACAGCCTTAAGGGAAGGTTGAAAAAGGAAATCGTGGTCGTCGAATGGTCCGATGAGCTTGAGAGATTCGTAAGCAACATCTTTTCTCCGATAAAGGTGAACGTTGTAATCGAAGAAGACACTATCAGGATAATCACCAATGCAGACGACAGGAAATACGTCATCGGAAGAAGCGGAAACAAAATAAAGCTAGCCAACATACTAGTGGAGAGAAATTTCAGGAAAATGGAGATAAAGGCCTAAACTTGAACCTGGCTCAAGATAAGATATTCATAAAAATG
>DYJP01000001.1:42014-56454 GCA_020723065.1 Candidatus Micrarchaeum sp. | reverse complement strand
TCATAAAAATGAATAGATTAACTTAAAAGCTAAAAAGATTTAAAAATACTACAAACCTATATTATTACAGTAATGCATAACGATAGAACGTATGATTTGATGCATCGTTTTATATTTAGTGCTTTTAGTTATCCCGAATCCTTTTTTCTAAGAGGAAACCGGGATAAGGCGGCAGGCAAGGACAGGCCTGTGCTGATGCGGTAAACACGCGATGAAGCAGAAAACTCCGTTGATATGTTACGACATGGAGCAGTCCGTTAAGTCTGACCGGTCGGCGCCGGAAGACGTTCTTAAGGTGCAATTATGGGAGAATTTTCAGGACGAGATATCAAGAAGAAAAGAAAGAAACACAGATGGCTAAAGAAAACCTGGAGAAGAAAAGCCGAAGGTCTCAAAGCAAAATACGATCCACTAGAGGGATCTCACTCAGCCAGAGGCATAGTTCTTGAAAAAAAAGTACTCGAACAGAAGCAACCTCACTCTGGACTTATCAAATGCGTCAAAGTGCAGCTCATTAAGAATGGAAAGATAATTACAGCATTCGCCCCAAGAGACGGTGCAATCAACCACATTGACGAGCACGACGAAGTACTGCTTGAAGGATTGGGAGGATCCCAAAGAGGGCAGATGGGTTCGATTCCGGGAGTCAGATACAAGGTCATAGCGGTAAATGGGGTCTCTCTCGAGCAGATAAGGAGAGGAAAGAAGGAGAAGCCGCGCAGATAAGTTAAGAACGAAGTGATAATATGGAAATCAAGGACAAATTATTCAACAAATACAGCTATGATGTGCAAGTTGCAGACGAGACCATCCGGGATTACATCAACCTGAGGCCGTCGGTCATTCCGCACACCTTCGGAAGAGTGGGCAAGAGGAAGCTCAGAGTGCAAAAAAACGTAGTCGAACTTCTGGTCAATAAGCTCATGAGAGGGGGAACTGGAGAGAAACTTGGTGGAAAGCTCATAAGAACGCATGGAAAGTTACAAGGCAAGAAGACAAGAGTCATCGCAATCGTAGAAAAGGCTTTTGACTCCATCCAAGAAAAGCAGAAGAGGAACCCTATTGAAATGCTCGTCAAGGCTATCGAGAACAGCTCCCCAAGAGAGGACGTAACAAGAGTGGAGTACGGTGGAGTAAGATACCAAGTCGCGGTGGACGTCTCTCCGAAGAGAAGAGTGGACATGGCACTCAGGAACATCTCCCTAGCGGCAATCATCTCATCTTTCGACAAGAAGGCGACTCTCGCAGAGGCTCTCGCAAACGAGATAACGCTTGCGGCCAATGGAGATGTGAACAGCTACGCCATAAAGAGAAAGGATGAGGTCGAGCGCATAGCAAGAAGCGCAAGATAATCGCTTAATCATTTATTTTATTTTTTCTAGTGCACTGAAATACGGTTAAGGCGCACTAAACTCTTTTTTTTTGAAAGAGTTGATCGAAAATTAACGTTAATCAATTATATTGATTCGAAAAGGTTGATCTTATGGTAAGAAAGGAATTAGTTGTGGAAGAAGTTCAGAAACTGATGCATGATCTCAGTCACGTCAGAAATATTGCCATCGTGGCGCACGTAGACCACGGAAAGTCTACACTTGCAGACTCGCTGGTCGCAAGAGCAGGACTCATCAACAAGGAGCTCGCGGGAGAACAAAGAGTCATGGACTTCGAAGAACTCGAACAGAAGAGAGGAATCACCATCAAGGCAGCAAACATCTCACTCGGTTTCGAGTACAAGAATCAACAGCACGTTATCAATCTCATCGACACCCCGGGCCACGTTGACTTCGGAGGGCACGTCACAAGGGCAATGAGAGCAGTAGATGGAATAGTTCTAGTAGTCGACGCGGTCGAAGGAATCATGCCTCAAACCGAAACAGTATTAAGACAAGCTCTCAAAGAGAAGTCGAAGCCTACAGTATTCATCAACAAGATTGACCGACTGATTAACGAACTGAAGTACACTCCTCAAATGACGCAGCAGAGGCTAGTCAAACTCATTACGGACATCAACAAGCTCATAGATAAGTACGGCCCTGCAGACATGAAGGACGAATGGAAGATTAATGTGGAGAAAGGGAACATTGCGTTCGGATCCGCATTCAATAAATGGGCGACATCATTCACATACATGAAGCTGAAGGGAGTCAACTTCAATGATATTTACAATCTGTGTACTGCAAACGATCACAAGGGACTTGTAGAGAAGGCCCCAATTGACGAAGTAGTGCTTACAATGGTTATTGAGCATCTCCCGACACCTGACCAGGCCCAGAAGTACAGGATTCCGATCCTCTGGAAGGGAGATATCACAACGGAAGACGGAAAAGCCATGTTGACTACAGACCCAAAGGCAAAGGTCTGTGGAATCATATTCGGAGTTGTAGTAGATAAACACGCAGGAGAAGTCGGAGTGGCCCGTATCTTCAGTGGCACAGTAAAAAAAGGAACTGAACTCACTGTGGCTTCCAAGCACTCATCAGCAAAAGTTCAGCAAGTAGGAGTCTACATGGGTCCAGACAGGATTCCGGCAGACGAAGTTCCTGCAGGAAATATCGCAGCTATCGTAGGACTAAGAGACCTCTATGTAGGGGAAACTATCAGTGAAAATCCGGAATTCGAGCCGTTCGAGCAGATCAAGCACTACTCCGAACCGGTCGTCACAAAGTCCATCGAAGCAAAGAACACCAAGGACTTGGTAAAACTAATCGAGATATTAAGGCAGATGTCCAAGGAAGACCCGACATTGAAGGTGGAAATCAACCAGGAAACCGGAGAGCACCTTATCAGCGGTATGGGCGAACTGCACCTTGAAATCGTGGAGTACAAGATCGCTAAGGAAAAGGGTGTAGAAATCGAGACGTCTCCTCCGATAGTCGTCTACAGAGAAACAATCATGAAGGAAGGACCGACATTGGAAGGGAAGTCCCCGAACAAGCACAACAAATTCAAGATTTCAGTAGAACCTCTCGAGCAAGGAGTTTACAACGCCATAGTGGAAGGCAAAATCCCAGAGGGAAGACCGAAGGGCAAACAGCTGTGGGACCCGCTCATAGAAGCAGGAATGGAAAGGGACGAAGCAAAGAAAGTGCTTCACATCAAGAACAGGTGCATTTTCGTAGATGCAACGAAAGGAGTACAATACATGAACGAAATCATGGAACTGTTGCTCAAGGGATTTGAAGAGGCAGTAGACAAGGGTCCGCTCGCAAAAGAAAAAGTAGTCGGAGTCAAGATTAAGCTCGAGGACGCCATAATCCACGAGGATCCGGCCCACAGAGGACCCGCCCAAATACTTCCGGCAATCAAGAGGCCGATTTATGCTGGTTTATTGACCGCAGGAGTCAAGCTCATGGAGCCGAAGCAGATTTTCCTGGTGCAGGCGCCGCAGGAATACGCTGGCAACATAATCACAGCGCTGCAGGGAAGAAGAGGCGAAATAGTGGACATCGGACAGGAAGGTGAATTGTCGACAGTGAAGGCAAAGCTCCCAGTCTCGGAAACATTCGGAATGTCCAACGACCTCAGGTCCGCATCCCAAGGAAGGGCGATCTGGTATCATGAATACGCCGGATACGAGCTCGTTCCGAATTCTCTCCAGCCTGACATAGTAACTAAGGTAAGGGAAAGAAAGGGAGAGAACAAGGAACCTCCGAGAGCGCAGGACTTCATGGACTGAGCTTTTGAAATTGTTTTTCTTTTTTGTTTTCTATTTTTACATTTTTCACATTCTTTAAAATGCGAAAGGTAGTATTATATGAAAAAGGAAAATTCAATTTCAGGAAATCCTAAAGTAACAGTTGTTGTACCAACCCTGAACGAGGAGAAATACGTAGAATCCTGCCTTTTGTCCGTACAGAAACAAAGCTACAAGCCGTACGAGATAATAGTATGCGACGGAAACAGCGAAGACCGGACAAGGCAGATTGCAAAGAAATATGCGACCAAAGTGATAATCGAAAAGAAAAGATCCGCGGCCGCAGAGAGGCAGAAGGCAGCAAACATGGCAAAAGGGGACATAATCGCGTTTATAGATTCTGATACCATCGCAGAAAGAGACTGGCTCAAGAAGATGGTGGAACAGTTCAAGCCTGGCGTAGTTGCAGTATACGGGAGAGTTCTCATGAGGGACGGAAGCAAGATTGACAATGTGCTTGCAAGCCTATTCACACCGTATATAAGATTCACTGACCTGATAGGAAAGCCAGCAGTCGCGGGAATGAACATGGCAGTCAGGAAAGACGCGTTCAAAAAAATAAACGGCTTCAACCTTGCTCTTAAAACAGCGGAAGACATCGACCTTTTCAACAGGATAAAGAAGTATGGAAAGACCAGATACGCGGACGCAGTCACATACACTTCTGCAAGAAGGCTTAAGCATTGGGGGTATAAGAAATTCCTCTTCTTCCATGCGAAAAACCTGGTTAAATACACCCTTACCGGCAAATCCCAAGAGGAATATGAAGACATAAGGTGACTTCTCCTATCATTAGGAGATCAACAAATATTTAATTGCGCTTATTGCTCTTTTTCTCCATTATAGTTGCCTGGGCACATGCCAGTCTTGCTATCGGAACCCTGAACTGGGAACAACTCACGTAATCCAAGCCAACATTATGATAGAACGTGATAGAGTTCGGCTCACCGCCAGTCTCTCCGCATACCCCGACTTTAAGGTTCTTTTTTGTGGTTCTTCCAAGCCTGACTGCAATGTCCACAAGCTTTCCTACTCCGCTATCCACTACCTCGAACGGATTAGACGGATAGATATTTTTGCTCAAGTAAAGCTGAAGGAACTTCGCCTCCGCGTCATCCCTGCTGAATCCCAATGTGGTCTGAGTCAGATCATTCGTTCCGAACGAAAAGAAGTCTGCTTCCTTAGCTATCTCATCTGCAGTCAATGCAGCCCTAGGAATTTCAATCATAGTACCTACAGTGTAATTAAGCTTGACATTTTCCCTTACCAAAACAGAATTTGCAGTAGAAATGATAAGCGGTTTTAGTATCTTAAGCTCGTTGACATTCCCTATAAGCGGAACCATGATTTCTACCTGCGGGTTCTTTCCTTCCTTCTTTAGCTTCGCAGCTGCTTCAAATATCGCTGTAACCTGCATCTCGTATATTTCCGGATAAGTGATTCCCAATCTGGAACCCCTATGTCCCAACATGGGATTGAATTCGCTAAGTTCCCTTACTTTTTTCAAGATTTTTTCCTTTTCCATCAAAACTATTTCGTCAATTTTCTTGCTGCTAAGAACTGTTATCTCTGAAAGCAACTCCTCGAGCTTTGGTAGAAATTCATGAAGCGGCGGGTCCAAAAGCCTTATAGTGACTGGAAAACCATCCATGGAAAGCAGTATCTCATAGAAGTCCTTCGACTGGAATTCCTTGAGCTTGCTAAGCCACCGCTTTCTCTCCTCCAAGTTTTCTGACATGATCATCTTCTGCATAAATGGAAGCCTGTCGGAATCATTGAACATTCTTTCTGTCCTACAAAGACCTATTCCTTTTGCTCCGAATTCCCTCGCTCCCTTGGCTGTAGACGGAGTATCTGCATTCGCTCTTACGTACATCCTAGAAATACTATCGCACCATCCCAGAAATATTCCGAATTCATCGGAAATAGTGGGATTGACAAGCTTAACCTCTCCCTTTATCACTGCACCAGTTGAGCCGTCTATGGTGATGACATCCCCCTGCTTAAATACTTCTCCATTTATTGTCAATGTTTTCTTACTCAGATCGATTTTTGCAGCTTCGCATCCCACCACGCACGGAAGGCCTATCCCTCTTGCAACTACTGCCGCATGGGCTGTCATCCCTCCTCTACTAGTAAGTATTCCCTGGGAGGCAATCATACCATGGATATCGTCAGGTGTTGTCTCGACCGCAACAAGCATCACTTTTTCTTTCTTTCCGAGCTCTGCAGCCTCATCTGCCGTGAATACTATCTTTCCTGTGGCCGCTCCCGGACTTGCTGGAAGCCCTTTCGCTATTGAAATTATCTTAACTTTTGGATCTATTTGCCTGTGCAGAAGCTGTTCTATCTGAGAAGGTTGTATCCTCATTATCGCCTCTTCTTTTGAAATAAGCTTTTCCTTCACCATACTCACTGCTATTTTTATTGCTGCAGCTGCAGTTCTCTTCCCATTCCTTGTCTGGAGCATCCAAAGCTTTCCGTTCTCTATAGTAAATTCCATATCTTGCATATCACGATAGTGCTTCTCTAAAAGCTTGGCAATCCTTTCAAGTTCCTTGTATTGCTTTGGCATCTCTTTCTTCATGAGCTCTATGTGTTTGGGAGTTCTTATCCCTGCAACCACGTCTTCTCCCTGGGCATTGAGCAGGTACTCTCCGTAAAGCTTCTTCTGTCCTGTTGAAGGATCCCTGGTGAATGCGACTCCTGTTCCGCTTGAATTTCCGGTATTTCCGAAAACCATAGATTGGACGACCACTGCCGTTCCCATGTTATGGTCTATCTTGTAGAGATTCCTGTAGGTGATTGCCCTCTGGTTATTCCATGAATCAAATACGGCCTGAATCGCAAGGATCAGCTGCTCCTTAGGATCCCAAGGGAACTGCTTTCCAGTCTCTTCATGAACCAGTATCTTGAACTTAGATATTATCTCTTTCAGCTCGTCGGGAGTAAGCTCCACGTCCTGCTTTCTGTGGTGTTGTTCCTTTACTGAATCGAATATCTTGTCGAATTTCTCCTTCTTTATCTCAAAAACTATCTCTCCATACATCTGAATTAGCCTTCTGTATGCGTCGTATGCTGTTCTTTCGTTTGTAAGCTTTGCAAAGCCGACCACCGTCTGATCGTTCAAACCCAAATTGAGAATTGTATCCATCATGCCAGGCATGGAAACCGGAGCACCGGACCTGACCGAAACCAGAAGAGGGTTGTCCCTGTCTCCGAATTTCTTCCCTACTTGCTTCTCTACAAAAGATAACGCCTTGAAAATGTCTGATTCCAAGCTCCTAGAAATCTTCTTTGTCTTCTGGTAAAGGAGGCACTGCTCAGTTGTAATGACTAATCCTGGTGGGACTGGAAGCCCGATTCTGGTCATCTCAGATAGCTCACATCCCTTTCCTCCGAGCAAAGATCTCATCTTAGTTGAGCCTTCCTTGAAAATATAAACTTGCTTCATTGTTGTCATAGAATACATTCCTCCATTATCTCGATTCATCTTCAAGAATATAGTTTAGACAAATAGAACCGACAAATATATTTTAGATAATAAGATTAAAAACATTCCTTCAAAAAGAAAACCCCGCACCGAAAGATATATATATCTAAATTGTGCTGAATTTATATGGAAAAAGCTGATTTTAACAGCAGAAAGGAAAAAGTTCCAAAGCAGAATTTGAAGACTAAAAAAGATCAGAAGCCTGAGCTCTACTCTAAGATAGAAGAAAGCGATAAGTACAAATACAGCACAGGGTACGAATACCTTCTTATAGAAATCGAAAAGAACAAGGGAATCTTCGATAAGGAACTTATACTTCCCAACGGAGTTAAAGCCGAAAGAGTATTCATGGCGATGACTGGAAGAGCAATCCGATGGTGCATGCAAAACGGCTATGTCGAATGGATGCATACCATACGGAACATGAAGAAGAGAATAGACAGGGACGACAAAATAGACTTGGAACACTTTGCGTTGCTGCACACATTCAAGTCCGTGCTTCTTCCGTACAGAGTTCATCCGCTTGCATTCAGAAACTGCAATGTTGAACCGAAGGACCTCTATACGGCAAACCTCAACAGACTCGAATTCATGTACAGAGGCAACTGGTAACTCTCTTTTATTTTAACTCTAATTATTTAGCGTTAGCTTTGCAAAAATTCAAAAAAATTGAATAAACGTTTATAATTATTTATTCCATAATCTGTCTATGAATTACGAATCTTCACCAGACCTTGACGAACGAATAAAAGACCTCGTAGTCACCCTCAAACTTAATTACATAAACATTTCAAGGGTCGTAAGCTTTCGCAGTCGAGGCACCAGCTCCAAACGAGTAATCGCGAGATGCCACGGGCTTCCCAAAGTAATGCAGCTTGGACTAAAAATCGAACCATTTTACGCAATAGAGGTTCTTAGCGAAAGATTCGACAAAATGTCTTACGAAGACCAAACGAAGGTGCTAATACACGAGCTACTCCACATACCGAAAACATTCGGAGGCGGATTCAGGCAGCACGATTTTGTAAACCGACGCACAGTAGAAGCGGTATACAAGCAGTACAAACAGCTTAAAGAAAAGAAGATCTCAGTCCTGCAGATGGAAGCAAAACAGAATAAAGACTTCGGGATAATGGAACAGATAATTCAGTCGTTTTCAATGAACGACAACGAGTAACTTAGTAAACGAATAAACAAGAAGCAGAGAGAAATAATCATGACAATAATGACGAAATGAGATCCGGCACTAATTTCACACCCATATTCCTAATTATCTCATCGCTGACTTCTATGACAAAATAGTACTGAGAATCTTTATCGTGCTTATACCACTATTTTCATAATATTCGTATTCGAAGTTTATTTATACCACAAACTTGAATTTATCTGGCTCACAATAACGCAAAGTTCCGTACAAACGGTGATCAATCATTGCGCCTAAAAAATCAAATAAATACAGCTAGGAAAGCCCTGACCAGACCGTCAAGGAGAGGTTAACGAGCTTATCGTTAAGCAAGATCGGTCTATTTATCGTTACCTTGGAAAGAGCATTGTCTGGAGGAAACCCTACCGTCTCATCCCCTATTTGCAGATAAAAATCATACGGTGCAATCGCAAGCTTCTGCTTTATCGTCTCATAAGGGATCTCGTTCAGGCTATTTATCTTCGTCTGCTCAATGCATATCGAATTATAGCTGGAAGTGAGCCCTATCTGGTTGTAATTAGATGAATCCCAATTTATAGGAAAACCGGGTGTCATGAGAAGATTAGACGCGTCCATCGCTATCCTTGTAACATCATCTATTCTGACTGAAATGGTGGACCTCAATGAATTCCAATAAGTGTAAAGTAGAGTAAGAAGAAGTATGAACATGAGCCCGGCAACTATCGCATCATATGAGAAGAACTGACCTTTTCTGCATCCTACGCTCTGCTTTCGAATCAAAATAGAAAGATTAATCATCATATATCACCACTGTTCCGCCTTCATTGACTATGCGAATTCTTCCATCTGAAACACCAACAGAGCGCTCTGCAGTCGTAGTGTCCTTAGTCACTCCATTTCTTATAATAAATATATTATTTGTTGCAAGCGGATAGATCAAATCAATCTCCACTTGAGTTGTATAGTTCAGCCTAATTAGCCCGTTGTAAATAGAGACTGAATAAGGCGCACTATTTATCGTATTTGGGAATGAAAAGTTTTTTTCGTATCCATTGACCAATGTAGCGGAATTTATCTCATTTGCAAAATTTACTATAAATTCCCTTGCAAACATCCCTTCGGCATAAATCTGCTGCTGAATTGCCTGCTGCGAGAGTATATAAAGAGTTGCAGTGAACACGAATATGAAGAATGAATATATCAGTAGGAATTCAAACGCAACCTGCCCTTTTCTTGAGCTTCCTATCAATTTTCCAGTATCCTTCATACTTGCACCAATCAATACTTTGATATAAATCAATTTAATTTTTAATATGGGATTCTAATACGGTTTTGAAATAATTACCTTATTATCACTTACATTCAAGTAAATAATCTGCGATCCCCTAATATTCGTCCAATCCTTTGATGAATCAAGCACAAGCGGAATATCTGCGACTGCAACTATATCTATTATCCCTGCCGAGCCAGATACTAACCTCAGATATATCTCGCTTTCGCCCTCTGAAATCGAAACGTTCATGAACTTCACGCTCGAAGGCAAATAAATGGTTTCAACTGAATTAGACCCCTCCCCAAGCAAAGCAAGCTTATTAGATACCGACACTATTTTTGTAAGAGTCGAATATGCCTGCTGCGAATCTGTCTTCCAAGATTCAGTGGAAAGAACAGAAAGAACGTAAACCAACGTAGGAACGAGTATCAGCAGGAGGAAAGAAGTGACAATAAGCAGTTCCAAAGCAACCTGTCCTTTTCTCTGTTTTTCCATTATGTTCATCTAACTGCACCACATAGATTTAATTTGCCTTTAACCTGTCCCTTATTGTGCTATCTATCATATAGAATGAACCCGAAATATCGTCCAATCTTGTCGGATATGGGTTCGTGAAACTGCAAATTAGATTAGAATTGCATCCGGGAAGCCCCTTATACTTGGAGCCGCTGCTTGTAACATAATAAAGTTTATCCACATAGCTCTTGCTCGGTGACTTGATCAATGAAGAGTTTCCAGAAACAATCGTTTCGATTCCATTTGGACTGAAGAAGCCCGTTGTCTCATTCGTAAGCCTCTGTAGATAATCGTAATTAGCCGAACTTTCCACGTATAAACCACATTCTATCATGCTTCGGAGAGCGGAATTGTCAATCAAATAATGATAGTGTGTGGGGCCAGTTCCGGTCACATCGTCGTTATCGTCTGAAACTATGAGGAACGAATAAGTAGGAATGTCGGATACTGAAGCGCCAGACTCAATGAAAAGCGGAACGTCGATTGAAGGCACAGATGAGGAGCCTACCAAAACAACCGCACCGTAGAGCTCTCCGAAATCTCTTGCAACTCCGATGTTATTTGTAACCATTATCTTAAGCTTGTTGTCAGGAGTGAAGTTAACATCGTTGGAAGAGAGAACTCTGACCGGTTCGCCATAGAACCATCCTCTTCCACTATCGCCATTCCTTAAAATTTTGACTTGTGGGCTCTGGTCAACCGGAACTATATTTCTAGTAAAATTCATCCTTGCAAGGAACGGATCCTCAAATCCTTCAATGGAAATATTAAATGAAATTGGAGATGAGAAACTGACACTTGTCTCGGACTCTGCATCAAAAATGTTTGCATTCATAGTAAAATTATATTGGAGAGTCCATGGATCAACAAGATTTATCAAAAAATTGGAATACGAAACTTCAAGGCTTATCCCCATGTTCTGGGCCAATAGTTTCAGCTTTGAATCATAGGATGAAAGAGTGTTGGCAGGGGGGAGCAACGTTTTTGGATGCGCATCTGTCCTGATTCCATAGTATGAAATATTCCAGATAAGTTCAGCAAGATTTGTCATCTGTGGCGGATGCCACACAGAATCTTTATTAAGAGAATAAACTGCAGAATAGACAAACATCCTAGCTGTCTCGTTAAAATATGAAGGCGAGTATTCCTTTATGAAGTCATTCATGACTTGAAGCCTAAGCTTACCTGGCTCGCTTTCCAGCTTAAGCTCGTACGTCCTGAAATAGATGTTCAGCTCAATTATCATGAATACAATTATGACTAGAGTAAGTATCGTGAAAACGAATCCTTTCCTTGTTCTTTTTGAATTCTTCATAAGAATACCCTGATCCTAAAAACTATTGGGCCCATAATCCGGGCTTCTTCATAAATTGAAGATGCGATTCCGCAGACAACCTGGGATCTGCATTCAGACGCGTTCCTGTAGTCTATGCTCCAGTCTGAAACAGCGGAAACCACCCTGATGCTTGAGACCTGAATCGTATATCTGCTGAACTTGTCCTGATTGTTTGCATACGCCCTTATTGTCTTCCACTGCGTGTCTGTCACGTTTTTGTATTCTAGAATGTAAGCCGCACTTAACGGAAACAGGTCGTCTATCACACTTGCAGTCTCATTGGCACATTCATTACATGGATCTGATCCTGAAGTATAATTTATGATTAAATAAGCAAAGGATAACTTTTCGATATGCTGATCAGAAATTTGACTTGGTGAAGCGTCTATAAATGTATTTAATGCATCCTTCGCAAGCATATAAGCATATTCCTGCATCGTGATGTTATCTCTTAACGTTACGGAAAATGCTACAAATGTCGAGATTGCAAGGATGACCAAAGGCAACGCAAAAAACGCATCGGTCGTGAATATGAATGCCTTCGAATTCCTCTTACTATTCCCAGCTTGTTTTAAATCCATCAATATCACAGATTAGCCCGATATCTATATGTATCATTCTATTTTAAAGTTATTTAAAGATATTTTATTGGCTAAAGTCTCCCCTATACCTCTACCCATCTCACTGAACAGCGAGCTCAAGAAATCCTTGCTGAACTCAAGGCTGCACGTATCTGGATCAGGCCCAAGACCAGCCATTACGGCTGCAGTATCTATTGCATCTTGCTTAGTGCCCAATGCGTCAACCAAGCCTAAGGAATAAGCTTGCTTGCCAGTCAATATCCTTGCGTCAGATATAGTTTTAATTGAATTTGAACTGAACCTCTCACTACCATTCCTCTCTATTATTGTGATATTAAGAAAATCTGATGCGATCTCATCTATCATTGACTGAAGGACTGCCTTCTCCTCTTCGGTCACCGGCCTGTACAGGTCGCCAATGTCCTTCATTTCTCCGCTTTTAACTATGGTAGTATTTACCCCTGAATTGTTGAGCAGCCTGGAGAGATCAAATATCGAACCCATCCTGGCACCTATGCTGCCTGTAACTGTAGATGGATTCGCATAGATATAATCACCACCCAACGAAATGTAATAACCCCCAGAAGTAGCGATGTCCGCCATATATATCACTATTGGCTTATTCATTTTTTTCAGATAAGTGTAAATCTCGTTAGATGCAACCGCGGAACCACCGGGTGAGTTGACTATGAGTACAAGTGAACGTATATCCGGCCTTTCGTCTGCTGATCTCAGAAGAGCAATAAGGTCGTAAGAAGAAATATATCCGTAACCAGATGAAGTTGAAATTTCGCCATTAAGCTCAAGAACGCCAACACACCCTCCTATTCCAAAACCTGAAAGGAAGTTAAGTGTTACCATCCCTAGAAACAGTATAACCAAAATATAAAGGAGTATTTTTCCTGCGCTAACTCCTCCGTTCGCATTCTCTGATAAAAACTTTTGATGTGCTGAATGTCGCATAAACATAAATATCTTTGTATATTTATAAACGTTTATGGTATTTGGAGAAGATTTGACTGCAAAACTGATCCAGGCACTGATTTTCATAATGCCCAGCTATTTCGCGAATGCGGCCCCAGTGATATTCAGAACTGGAAAAAGCAAAACGCCAATGGATATGGGGATCAAGTTTTATGACAGCAGAAGGATCCTGGGAAAAGGAAAGACCTGGACTGGATTTTTTGTAGGGATAGCGACTGGAACGTTCATAGGATACGTAACCTGGGCGACCGGACTTATCAAAATCTATGGATCAATAGAACTGCATATGACAGCGGCATTCCTGCTTGCCACCGGAACCATGGTGGGAGACGCCTTAGGAAGCTTCATCAAGCGAAGACTCGCGATAAGAAGTGGAAAATCTTTCGTAATACTCGACCAGCTTTCGTTCCTGATCTTTGCAATCGCATTCGTTTATCCGCTGATACCCAAAGAGATAGACTGTCTTTCTCTTGCTTTCCTGATGGCCATAACTCCATTCGTACACTATTCCGCAAACGTGATAGCCTATAGGCTCAAACTAAAAAGGGTTCCTTGGTGAAAAGGCTCAATAAGCTATTTAAAGATTGGTTAAGATATTATATTACTCCAAAAATGTACTTCAAAATAATAGGCATTTATACAGCCCCGTCGTATAGTGGTCAAGTGAAATAGGTTTAATCTGATCTATTTTACGCCAAAAGTATGCGGGCCTTTGGAGCCTGAGACACCGGTTCGAATCCGGTCGGGGCTATACTCTTATTTTATATTGGAATTCAAATAGACAAAACTAAAAATAAGAACCTGAAAAATAAAATAAAAGAAGAAAAAAATAAAATAATTACTGGCAAGTGCCTACCAGCTCTCTGTCTCCGATCTCGACCATCCCCTGGATTCCATCAATAACGTTGTATCCGAAGGATATATTTTCAAGCTCGTAGACGACACCCGTCGTCGGACAGGTTATTCCATCGAAATGGAATATCTTAGTCTCTCCTGCAGAAAGACGTGCATCGACTCCTGACGGATCAGGAGTAGTGTCATTAAGAAAACCACCGGTCATATTTAAGATTTCGATCTTGGAATCTCCTACGTTCTGGAGCTGTATATATGTTCCAGTCGAATTACTCACTTTGTAATCCCTGATTTGAATCGGGAACTGGGATGACCAGTAAAGCTTTACCTGCCTTTCCTTGAGACTTCCTGCGAAACCCGGAATCCATCCCATGAATGCGAATATAACTAACGCTATAATTATTGCCACCGACAAAAGAACCAAATACTCAATTGTCGCTTGTCCTTTTTTCTTCCTATTATACATATATACACCTCATAATACAATTTTATTAAGATAATATTTAATATAAATATTTATAAAATATATATAATTTCAATTATATC
>DYJP01000001.1:10909-41914 GCA_020723065.1 Candidatus Micrarchaeum sp. | reverse complement strand
TTAAGATAATATTTAATATAAATATTTATAAAATATATATAATTTCAATTATATCCCGAAAGCAGAAATCAGATCGCCTATGAACATTTTGAATACTGTAAACGCGATCAATGTGGCTGGAAGCAATATCGCAGTATATCTGAGCCCCTGCTTCGCTTCTCCGTGCCAAAGAATTCCAAGCATAAGCGAAGCAGAAACCGCACTTACCGAAAGAAGGATTAAGAAGATTATGAACACGCTCTGCGGATCTATCGCCCCGGCCCCGCCGCCAGTGGTGAGGGGAATTCCTGTCGAAAGCCCCCCGAGGCTCGCTAATCCTCCCGAGAAATTCTTCGTCTGCTCAGAAGTGGTCTGAATGAATACAAAAGAAACGGAAAGCAGAAGCGGAACTCCAAAAAGTATAAGAAACGAAATGAAATAAACATATCCTTTTGTCGCAGCTTCGAGCTCCTTCTGAACCTTGCTCGTCTCCCTCAGATCATCTGCCACTGAAAGCAGAAGCCTTCCAAGCTCTCCTCCGGATTTTGATGCTCTATCCAAGATGGAAATGGTCCTTCGCAACGGCTCAGAATCTATCTTGGTAGTCAGATAAGAAAGCTGTTCCAGTATGGATTTCGATCCTATCGCGAGAGACCTTGTCTTCTTCATCTCTGATGTTATTGGTTCGAAATCTGCCCTTAATGAAACGTAAAGAGCGGAAATGGGCTCCATCCCAGCATGTATGTTCATGGCCACGGATGAAAGGAAATCGGGAAGGATATCAAACGTCCTTACCTTCCTATATTCTATCTTGAAGGATATAGAAGAATACACTATAATCCAGAACAAAAATGCCGAGCTCAGAAAAAGAATAAACATGAAGAGATAAAGGTTCCCAATCGTAAAGTTTTCGAAAAACTCTTCGAATACAATAGGGAGAATCATCACTCCGAATGCAAATGCAAGGGAGAAGGTGAGATTCCTGACAAACCATGAATCCGCCCTCTCGCTCTCGCCCGCATAATCCAGCATCATCTGGAATTTCGACCGCACGTCCGCAGGCACGGACTCTTCCAATATCCTTCTAATATTAGTCAGCATCTAAGCACCATTAATCATATTGAAGGCTTTCCTGCCCTCATCAAACCTATGAGCATGAACTGGAAAAGCGAAGAAACAACTACCAACCCGAACAATAAGTCGAAAGTGATCGAAAATATCCCGAAGGCTGATAGTATAGCAAAGAATGTAATGACGATTGACGGAATTACCGCAGCAAACAGAAGATATAGAAGTAAGTAAAAGTTCAACGATGCGCCGTATTCCTTTATCTTTCTTATCTGCTCTGAAATCATAAGATTTATAGAATTGTCAAGTGCGAGCGTGATTCCGACTCCAGTCCTCATTGTGGAAGAAAGGTGCCAAAGTATCCTCTTGAAGCTCTCTGAGCTTGTCCTCTGTGCAATCTTCTCCAAGGCATTGATCTCGCGCTCACCAGTACTGATTCCTCTGACCGCACGGTCCATGTCTTCTGAAATCGTCCCGTAGTCGGCCTTGGCCACGTTCACCAAGATATTATAGAGTGGAACTCCAGAAGTCGCATCTATCCACATCTCCCTAAGTACATGAAGAAGCTCAAAGTCAGTCATCTGCGCGAGCTTTTTGACAAGTATAGAAGGATATATATAATGTAAATAGAAGAACATCAGAAAAGTCATTGCAAATGTCAATATGGATATCGGTGCAGCTTCTTCCGGAGTTGATAGGTTGATCAGCATTTGCAGAAGAAAAACCACGCCAGAAAGCATTATCGCCCAGATAAGTGAAGAGAGTATGAACGCAATCATATAATATTCGGGTTCTCCTTTTAGATAGGCGTTCTGTATCTGAGCCTTCTTAGAATCCGAAAGAAGCCACCTTGCAACCGGAAGGAGAAACCTCGCATGCCTGCTTTGCTCTGCACTTATAAGCAAAATAGAGATATTATTATCTATCTTCTGCCTTGCACGTATATTCGCAACTAACCTTGAATCTGAGCGTATGATTTCCTTTTGTGTTGGAACTATGTCTCTATCTTTAAATTTGTCGAAATGTCTTTTCTGGTCCATAAGGAATCACTTTATGCATCGCCCTGATTCTATTTCTTCTTTGAATGCTTTGACTTCTTTTTCTGCTTCTCGAGCTCAATCTCCTTGGTAAGCTCTTTGAGTATGTGAGAAGCACTGAAATCCACTTCTGGAATCCTTTCGACAGATACCGGCTTCGCTTTGTGACTCGACTGAAGCACACCTGCTGGCATCTGCTTCTGCACAGTCGGCCCCACAATGCCCGCCATGCCTGTAAACTTGGTCTCCGGAATATTTATTGGGGTCAGGGCGACCGGCTCGTGCTTGACGTGCGGAACACCTTCCATCGGCTTGTCCTTTGATACTGATTCGAAAAGGATGTCTGGCGTGCTGTAGTACGCCTTTGCAATCTCGCTTATCTGCGAAATGTCGTAATAGTTGTGCCTTACCATCCAATCGAGAACGGACTTCCTCTCTTCCAAGTCGTCGTAGATCTCTCTCTCAGTCATGCCCGTATAAACATTGATGTCCTCTATGTATCGTCTGGGCTTATTGATTGCCTCAAACTTGTCTGTCCTTGGCCTCCATATATACAGTCTGTTCGCAGTGAGCGATCCTTCTATTCCCGGGGTTATCTCGGAAACCTCGAAAGTTCTCCTCAGGTTCCTTCTCCTGTCCCTGTGCTGCACTACAACAAGGTGAATAGATTCCACTTCGGTGGAATGTATCGCGAACGGAGGTTCTAGCATACGCTTCAGCAACTGGTTCGCAGAATCTGCATGGAACGTCGTGGATACGCTGTGACCTGTGTGCATCGCATCGAACAGAACCTTGGCCTCGTCCGGAGACCTGACTTCACCAAGCACGATACGGTCAGGACGCATTCTCAACGAGGTCTTGAGAAGATCGGACATTGTAATCTTCACTCTTTCGGATTCTATGGAAGGGCCAGTCTCCCTTACCAAAAGCGGGACCCAGTTCCAGACATGCTCTGGAAGCGCAAGTTCCCTTGTTTCCTCGATTGAAACAATCCTTTGATAAGGAGGAATGAGCTGCATCATGATATTCAAAAGGCTTGTCTTTCCGCTAGCAGTTCCTCCAGTCGCCAGAACGTTCATCTCGTAATGGACCGCCTGCCACAACAGTGCGGCCATTTCAACCGACAACGTATGATTGGAAATGAACTTGGTGACTGTCCACGGTTCCCTCGCGAACTTTCTTATCGTGATCGTGTTTCCTTTCGTTGATGCTGGGAAAAGCGTTGCGGTAGCCCTATCTCCTGTAGTAAGGAACGCATCGAGAACGGGATCTGCAATGTTAATCTGCTGTCCCACTCTTCTTGCGATCTGGGACGCGACGTTGGCTATCTCTTCTTCGTCTTCGAACGAGAAATTGGTCTTCATCCACCCGTACTTTCTGTGGTAGACAGCTATTGGGATGTTAGCAGTATTAACTGATATCTCTTCAAGGGAATCGTCCCCCATGAGAATCTCCAGCTCCTTCATCCCGTACATATTTATGAAAAGATAGCCTGCAAGATAATCAAGATTTTCCGAGAAATAATTCGAAAGCCTCTGCTTTATCTTTCCATAGATCTCCGGAAGATAGGCCTGCATCCTTTCTGGCGTTAGGAAATAGCTTGTGTCGAGCGGAATATCATTTGCAATCTGATTCTCAAGAGACCTCAGAAACACCCTGGTGTAAGGGGCAGGATGCTGGTAGAACACGTGATAAAACGGCCTCCTTTCAGCGTCTCGATAAATGTAAACCTTGGTATCTATCCCGTTCACGACGAACTCGTATGAATCATCCGCGTTTTTCGGTGTCTCTTCGGATGGCTCGTCAAGATTTTTGAGAAGGACGACGTGTGGCGATCCGACTGGCGGATAATTGATCTGCACGATACCTTCGGCCTCAAGATTCCTGAAAACAAACTCAACAATCTCCGGAAGAAGATTCAACTCAGACGCAATATCGCTAAAAGAACGGGACTTGATTTTTATCAAATCCACCATCTTGTCTATTTTCGTGTAGATCATAATCATCTTTAGATTAATTGCCTTTTTAAGCATTTCTTATTAAATAATTGCATGTGCATTTATCGCGGTATAGAAAATAATGTTGCGAGGATGGATTCCATCGCAAGCCCTTACGAACTTTTCAGCCCTGACTGCATCAACAGCCAGCTCAAGCAGCTCGCTCTTCTTACCGACATGAACTTCAAAAGGATAAGATACGAAGAGGAAATAATAATAGAACTCGATGAGGATAAGACGTCAGTAATAAAGGAATACGTCTCAGTAATCAGACAGGTTGAAGTGGCAATGCTCAATTCTGACTCTTTCGGGCGCAAAGAAGACGACTACTATCCAGCAAGAAGAAAGATAATGAGGGAAATACTCGAAGCCATCTATCAGAACCCTATAATCGCAGAGCAGAAGATAATGAACTACAAGGAGCCGGAACCGAGCAGAGGAATTTTCCTAGATGGCTACAGAAGATTCGGATCCCTACTTCTTAATACTCTCGACTCAATCAGAAAGACAAAGATGTACACTTACACCAAGCAATTCGGAAGCATGAGGGATGTATTTCTGTTTTTGGCTGGAATGAAGAGCGCTGCATTCGTTGAGAATATAACACTTGAGCTACCCCAGAATGCAATAAAGATCGACGCAAAGACTGCACAGTACTCACTACCATTCGGATTTAATGTCCAGATCTACGAGCTTCCAGGAAAGGAAGCAAATATGTACGTACAAACAAACGAAACACTGCAAACGCTCCCCGAGCCACTCAAAAAGATGATGAGAGCGTATATTGCTGCAAACTCGCAGCAGGTTACTGGAGTGACAGACTATGCTGCACTCTACGACAAGAAAATGCTGGAGTACAGGCAGTATTATCTCGACAACGCTTCAATTGCAAAGATTCCGATAACTCAACAGCAGGCGCTCATAATGGCTAAGGAAACGGTCAATTGGACTCTTGGGCTTGGCGCCCCAATCGAAAACATTGCGCTTGACCAGAACAACATAACTGACATTTACATAGATGCAGAGAACTCTCCCCTTTATCTTGAGCACGTTTACCACGGAACCTGCCACACCCAGTACAGGTACAGCAGGCAACTTCTCGAATATGCATTCCTGAATGCAACGCTTGGCGCAAAAATTGGAAAGAAGCTTGACGAGAGAAATCCGCTCATAGACCTGATGCTTAATAGAATAAACATGAGGTGCCACCTACAGGGACCGCCTGCGACTTTTGGAGAACTGCAGGGTGCAATGAGGATTATGAAGCCAACGCCTTTCACCTATTCGCAATACCTCCATTATAACTCCATGTCAGGGTTCTTCTGCGGATACGATGATGTAATGGTATCATTAGGAACCTCAGAAGCGGTAATGGGAATCAAGGGATGCGGTAAAACTTCTTTTACGGCCGCAAAGATAACCGCAATCGGAACGAAGAAGCGTATAATCCCAGTCCAAGATATCGAAGAGATTCCAACAAGAACTTACAGAAAATACGGATTCCATATCGGCTCAGCAAAAGTAGCGGAAGAGGAAGAGGAAAGAACCGCGTTGTCCATAGTAAAGATGACATCCGCGCTTTTAAGGATGGGTGAAGCTGCAGTCATCATAAACGAATTAAGATCAAGGACTGCAGTGCAGGGGATCATCAATCTCTTAAACACCCAGCCAGGGGTTTTCCTGCTCTACAATTTCCACGCGGAAAGTCTGAGGGACGTGCAGGACAGACTGGAGCTGGTATTCGGGATACCTGCGGCATCCATGTTCGCAACAGACCGATACACTTTCCTCCACAAGTTCAGATTCGGAAGAAAGGAAAGGCTCTACAGGATAATAAAGAATGCATACGAAACAGATCCTACTGAAAGGAAATTCATAGAGACGTTCATTTTCGAAAGAGGAGGCACGATATCTGATTCAAAGCTTAACTGCCAGTTCGTAAAGAATCCGGAAGCGAACAGATGGACTATAGACAATATAAATGTAGGACAGCTGGAAAAGAACCTTGACATCAACTTCATACCTCCTGCGCTGAAGAGAAGAAGCAACGATACTGGAATAAGCCCAGAACAGTACATGCTTGAAGCTTTCATGAAGGGCAAGGTGTACTCACAGATTTACCGTGCATCGGTAGACACTGGAAACTCAGACCTAAAGGAAATTGGATTCGTACTCAAGGCAAACACAGCATTAAGAAAGATAATGAAGCAGAAAGAAAAAGAGAATGGAACTATAGATTATTCAGACCTTGAGAAGGAATGGGCGCAGACATTCCCGGAGCTTGTAAAGGAAGAGATCAGGCTCGGGCAGCAACCAGTCCAGATGCAAAAAGAAGAGCCGGAAGAGGAAGAGAAACCAAAAAAAGAAGATGAATCTTCCGAAATGAAGCAGATAGACGTTTAAACTTCAATTTGCGTTTTTTCACCAGGTGTTTTCTTGACTATTGAACAGCAGATAATTGACATAGAAAATGAAATAGGCAGAACCCAGTACAATAAAGCTACTGAACATCATATCGGACTGCTCAAGGCGAAAATGGCAAAACTAAGAGAAAAGGCGGCCGGAGCCAAAAAGTCAGGAGGAGGAAAGGGGTTCGCAGTCAAGAAGGAAGGAGACGCCACAGTCGTCATGGTTGGCTTTCCCTCTGTGGGCAAATCAACACTTATCAACCGACTCACTGCGGCCAAATCCCAGGTTGCTGCATGGGAATTCACAACGAAGGACGTAATCCCAGGGGTACTCTGGCATCACGGCGCCAAGATACAAATTCTCGACATTCCAGGGATAATCGAAGGTGCGGCTGAAGGAAAAGGAATGGGAAAAATGGTACTCTCCACCGTAAGAACTGCGGATATGATCATGATTATAACTGATCCTAAGAAGCACGAAAAAATCGGGCCGATATTCACTGAACTGGAAAAATCAAACATCAGACTGGACAAGAACCCACCGGAAATTCATATCAATAAGAAATCGCTCGGGGGAATAACTGTCAACGGAAAACCTGGAATCAGCGAGGAAACGGTTAAGGACGTGCTGAAAACGTTCGGAATAATGAATGCAGATATAATCATAAAGAAACCTATAACTATAGACCAGTTGATAGACCACGTAAGCGGGTCCTGCGTCTACATCCCATCCTTGATTGTACTTAACAAGATAGACGAGATCGACCCCAAAGTTCTAAAGAAAATAGAAGAAGAAATAAAGGCAAAATACAAGAAGGAAGTTTTCAAAATTTCTGCTGAAAAAGGAACGAACATCGACAAACTGAAGGACGTGATCTATGAAAAGCTCCAGCTGATGCAAGTTTACACCAAACGAAAAGAAGGAAAAGAACTTGGAGACCCAATGATAGTTAAGAAGGGAACCACCGTGAGGCAAGTGTGCAAGAAAATACACAAGGAACTACTCCAGAAGTTCAAGTACGCACTTGTCAACGGAAAATCAGTGAAATACCAGAACCAACGGGTTGGACTTGACCATGTACTCCAGGATCAGGACATAGTGACGATAATCGCAGAGATATGAAACTCAAGAGTGAGCCCATGCAGGAAGAAATGCTGAACAGAGTATCACTGAAAGAACTGAAGGAAGTAGTCGAATGGTGCGAAAAAAGGAAATTAGAGGAAATGCGCGTTCCAATAATAGAGATCAATCCGTTTAAGCATTTCGACTGGTTAAGAAACAAAACACTCATACAGATAGACAAGGAAAAGGCGACAGCAGACAAAAACGGAGTAGTTTACGATTCGACCACAAAGTCGCTTTACGAATTCTCTAACGGAACCTGGAGAAAAATAGAATAAAACAAAACCTGAAATGCAAATAAGTTATTCATTATTCCTATAATCGTTATTCTTTTAATACAAATTTCATCTTTAGAACTTCGATAATTGAAAAGTCTCCTATAGAGTTCCTAAACCTAATGAAATCAAAAATATTCAAGTGTAATAAGGTGCACTACCAATTAAGAACTCGATGCATTTCTCGTTCAAATACTTCAAGTAAAATGTACTAACCACAATCGACATTATTAAACCGATTAGTAATGGACTTCCTTTCAGTTAAGAAATTTAAGAAATGAGATACTCACATCCGTATCCTTCGTAGTAAACTCATACTTGTCTTAATATAACTTACACTCACAACTCTTCCGTACTTACTGAACTGGAACTTCTCTTTTCCGAAAGATGTCGGAGAAGCAAAAACTTCCTTTCCTTTAAAATACTTGAAGATTGCCATTGCAATGTTACTAACCTTCCTCTTTGTACAATTTGAACATGAAAAAAAGTACGATCTGAATATACTTATTCAGATTGGACCGAATATTTTTAAATACCAAGAATTATTTATGTGAAACTCATAATTTTTAACTTCCTTCAATTTGTGCGTTTCATGGTCGTATCCTATATTTATATCGGTCGGATTCCTTTAACTACTTATCATAAGAAAATTTATCGGACCGTAAGTATTTTTCATCTGTCTTAAGTACTATATCAACACAACTAGACTACTGGCTTCCAAAATTATGAGATCGTAGATATTTCTTAACCTCTGTTTCAGTAGAATTAACTTGTCGTACTTTGAAACAAGATTGTTTATTTGAATTCGATAGAAACTTACTTGTTATTGCATGTGAAATCCACTAGAAGCTTTTCTTGTTTGCCCACTGCTTCTTTAACTGTTCCTGTTTGTGCTGCTTGCCTATCTTCCTATACTCTCATTTATTATGCGCTTATTAAGTATAAAAAAAATACAAAACTAGTATTAAATATTCTTGAATGTCTCAAACTATGAATACGGAAATAAATCATTTCTTCGCAATTCTTCCTCGTGGCTTCGGTATCTTTATATCGGGATAGACTGCTTGTACAGTCTGCCCATCTATAAATGATGAAAATCCTATTGCCTTAAGGACAGAATTAATAAAATACGTCTCTGCGAACGGATAAAACGTCGGATCGGAGCATGCCGCAGTGAGTTTCTCTTTTAGCTCATTTTGCTTTATCGACCCGAATATCTCAGCAATATTGGTTGTCGTCTTCCTCTTGCCCTTGGTGAGTTCTGTCACCAGCGCATCAATTAAAGGCTTGTTTATGTGCGCAAAGTCATACGCCTTTCTTGACGCAGTATCATTGATTGATGCAAGAATTGCAACTATTTCCTTCTCCTCTGTATTCTCATCTATGCTCTTCTTCTTTATCACTACCCAATCCTTGTACTTCGCAAAGAATGAAATCTCTTCTTCCATAATTTCACCACATTTAATGCAAAATGATTAAACAATCAGACATATTATCTTTTAATGATATAATATCCAGAAGCCTTTTCTCTGACAATTCTTTTGATAATGCCTTTGTTTACAAGACCTACCAATGAATTACCGATTATACCTTTCGCAAGATTTATTTTCTTCATTATATGATCTGCAGTTTTCATGCTTGACTCATCGAAAGCCCCAAGGTCTGTAAGAGCTCGCAGGACCTTTTCCTCAAACAAAGTTAATTCAACCAAGTATACACCTCAAAAATACAAACACCTGTTACTTGAATCCATTAATTAAATCAATTACTGCCGCTTTCGGATCCCTTGCTTTCGTAACCCCGCTCGCAACAAGAATTCCCTTTGAACCCAATGACCTTGCAATAGAAACATCCTTACTATTCTTTACTCCGGCTCCGCAAAGGACAGGAATCGTTTCATCCAGTTCGTGCACAGAATTTATGGTATCTGTAATTATTTCGGGATTTGCCACTGAGACCGATATTTCGCCGCCAATAAGTTCGGGTGGCTCAATTGCGATGAAATCTGGGGACAAGGACGCGATCGCCTCAGACATCTTGGGCGTGCTTGCACAAACTATCGAAATAAGATCAGTCTCTTTGCACCGCTTTATAGTATTTTCAATTACTGTGAGATCCAACTGACGTTCGGAATGATTAATGAGAGAACCGACTGCCCCTGCATCGAATACTGATTCTGGAAGGATATGGCCTGTATGCGCACCGAAATTAATAGGATCGATGTGTTGGGAAAATACCGGAAGATTTATGTCGCTGAAAAGCCTAATGTCGCTCGACTGAACTGCAATTCCGACTAAAATTCCGATGTCTGTCTCTTCCACCGCAATCTCGATAAGCCTTGCAAGGTTCAATGCAGACTTCCCTATGGAAGTTTCATATGCCTTGAAATTTATAAGAAGCAGTTCCTTCGACTTGTCCAATTTAAAATTATTCATTACCATAACTACATTTTGAACGGAACTATTTTTAACCTTATTTTGTTACAGATAACGGAAAATGCAAAACATCTGAACACATAACAACCGCAAGATTCATGAACTTTCACCTATATATAAATATACTATTACGAATATTAAAGCGAAATTAATATTAAAACAAAAAATAAAGTGAAACAAAACAGACTAAATTTGAACGGTGAGAGATATGGAAACTGAAAACGTCATAATAATTGGATCCGGACCAGCCGGACTTACTGCGGCGATATACGCTGCAAGAGCAGAATTGAAACCAATAGTCATCACTGGTATGCAACCAGGTGGACAAATAACCCAAACAACTATGGTCGACAATTATCCTGGATTCCCAGAAGGAATTATGGGGCCAGAACTTATGGACAATATGAGAAAACAAGCCGAAAGATTCGGAACAAGATTCATAGATGAAGAAGTTAAAGAAGTCGAATTTACAAATAAGCCCTTAAAAATCAAGACTGAAACCCAGGAGCTTGAGGCAAAGGCAGTAATAATCGCAACTGGAGCGGTCGCAAAATGGCTCGGAGTTCCAGGAGAAGACAAGCTCAAAGGAAGAGGCGTCTCCGGGTGCGCGACATGCGATGGATTCTTCTTCAAAGGGAAGGACGTCGTAGTCATAGGCGGAGGAGACACCGCCCTGGAAGATGCGAATTTCCTTACAAGATTCGCGAACAGCGTCACAATAATACACAGAAGGAATGAATTAAGAGCGAGCAAGATAATGCAGGAGCACGCGATGTCCAATCCGAAAATAAAATTCATATGGGACACAGTGGTAACTGAAGTAATAGGAGAAGAAAAAGTCACTGGAGTAATGCTCAGTAATGTCAAGACTGGAGAGAAAAAGGAGCACAAGTGCGATGGAGTATTCGTAGCGATAGGACACTCCCCAGCCACAGCAATTTTCAAAGGGCAGATAGACCTTGACAGCGAAAATTACATTGTAAAGAAAAACGGAACAAAGACAAATGTGGAAGGAGTTTTCGTCGCAGGAGATGTGGGCGACAGGACCTATAGGCAAGTGATCGTTGCCGCAGGAGAAGGTTGCAAAGCTTCAATGGATGTCGAAAAATACTTACAAGAAAAGCACTGAAAACCAAATGCGTTTGGAACTATTTTTTAATATTCTCATATAAGAAGTATTACTATGTTCAGTGATTACTTCAAGTTAGCGCTCAGAACATTCAGACACAAACCAACCAGATCCTGGCTAACTATTCTTGGCATATTCATAGGTATAGCTGCAGTAGTCGCGCTAATTTCATTAGGACAAGGGATGCAGGAAGCGATAAACCAGCAATTCGAGATTCTCGGCACAGACAAGATAACGATCTACCCTGGCGCCAGCTCATTCGGAGTGCTGGGATCGTTGCTGGGATCGGAAAGGATGAGCGACCACGACATTTCAATAATCAAACGGATAAGCGGAGTGAACATAGTGGTCGGAGTGGCGATGACCATCGCAAAGGTAGTCAGCGGAGACGAGCACCAGTACACCATGGTGATCGGATACAATCCAGACGAAATAAACATAAAAGACTTCATAGGCGTGACAATAATAGACGGAAGGGAGCTGAGGGCAAACGACGGATACAAGGTCATGATCGGATACTCGCTAGGCTACGAAGACATTTACGAAGAACCCATAGAAGTGGGAGACACCCTTGAAATAAGCGGAAAGTCGTTCACTGTCGTAGGAATAGTATCCGAAGTCGGAAACCCGGGATACGACAACAGGATATACATAAATCGGGACCTGTTCTACAGCATATTCACCCAGGAGGGCTATCCGCTCGTAGTAGTCAGGACGAAGGAAGGATACGACACGACCTCTGTCGCAGACGCCATAAAGGAAAAGCTGAGGAAGGACCGGAACCTAGAGGAGGGAAGCGAAAACTTCACGGTGATGACATCCCAGCAGCTGCAGAAGATGATATCAGACATAATCGGTGTGATACAGACCATAGTTATAGGAATAGCCGCGATCTCCCTTCTGGTCGGAGGGACCGGAATAATGAACACGATGTACACCTCAGTTCTTGAAAGGACAAGGGAAATAGGGATAATGAAGGCGGTCGGGGCGAAGAACTTCGACATCGGAATGGTTTTCTTCATCGAATCCGGGATACTGGGGCTCGTTGGCGGAGTGATCGGAATCGTGTTCGGATTGTCCATGGCATACGCGGTGGAGCTCGCAGCAACCTCCCTGGACATATCATTAAAAGCATCTTTTGACCCATTAATCATAGGAGGAGCACTATTATTCTCATTTATAATCGGAAGTGTAAGCGGGATAATTCCAACGCTTCAGGCGGCCAAACTCAAGCCTGCCGAATCGCTTAGATATGAATGATGATGCAAATGGTTGAGATAAAAGATTACTTTAATTTCGCACTTCGCACGTTCAGACACAAACCTACAAGGTCCTGGCTCACGATAATAGGAATAGTTATAGGCATATCGGCCGTTATTGCACTCATGTCTCTCGCCCAGGGGATGCAGGACACGGTCAACCAGATGTTCGAAAAACTCAATCCTAATTCTATATACGTCATTCCTGGAAGCGGAATATACGGAACGCTTGCAGCAATATCCGGAACAGAACAGCTTACAAACGCAGACATATCTGCGATAGAGAAAGTAAACGGAGTGGAGAAGGTGGTCGGATTCGCGACCGTACTTGCAGGAATAGAAAAGGGTGACGAGATAAAGTATTCGTTCGTAATGGGTTACGATCCTGCTGAAATGACTTTAAACGAATTTAGCAGCGTAGGGCCCAAAACAGGAAGAGAACTGAAAGAGGGAGACAGGTACAAGGCTATAGTCGGATGGAACTATGCGAACGGAAACATATTCAGCAGAAGCATAAAGGTGAATGACGACATAACGATCGCAGGAAAAACATTCACAGTGGTCGGAATCGCGGAAAGAGTGGGAAACGAAGAGGACGACAAGCAGGTCTACATCCCGCTTGAAACCATGGAAGAGATGTACGGCGAGATGGGATACACGAACTTGTTCGTATTGACAAAGGCGAACTATCCGATGGACATTATCGCAGAAAACATAAAGGATGAGCTAAGGGACGAAAGGGACCTCGAAGAAGGGCAGGAGGATTTCACAGTCCAGACTGCAGAGCAGCTCCTGGAAACGTACGGAATTGTCCTGACCATCATACAAGTTATAGTGATAGGGATAGCTGGGATTTCCCTTCTTGTCGGCGGGATAGGCATAATGAACACGATGTACACCACCGTGCTTGAAAGGACGAGAGAGATAGGAATAATGAAGGCGATAGGCGCGAAAAATTCAGACATAATAATGATATTCCTAATCGAATCAGGAATACTCGGGCTGGTGGGCGGAGCGATCGGTGTGATAATCGGAGTGGGAATAAGCAAGGCAGTTGAAACAATCACCCTCCAAAGCGGTTATCCGTTCGGAGCATCCTACCCGGTCTGGCTCATCGGGGGAGCGCTCCTATTCTCATTTGCGATAGGAAGCCTGAGCGGGCTGCTCCCGGCGATCCAGGCCGCGAAGAAGAAGCCTGCGGATTCGTTGAGGTATTGAGATTACGGTGATTAGATGAAAGAAAAACCAATAATAGAACTTGAAAATGTAAGGAAAACCTACCGGATGGGGGAGGTGAACGTAAATGCTCTTTGCGGAATAAACATAAAGATAAACAGGGGAGAATTCGTAGCAATAATCGGCCATTCGGGAAGCGGGAAAAGCACGCTGATGAACATGATCGGCAGCCTCGACTTACCCACAAGAGGAAGGATAAAACTGGATGGAATAGACATCTCAAGTCTTCCTGAAAGCCAGCTCGCGCAGCTAAGAGGGAAGAAGATCGGATTCGTATTTCAATCCTTCAACCTCATACCCACGCTTACCGCGATTGAAAATGTAATGCTCCCGTTAATGTTCAAGAACGTCTCGGAAGAAGAAAGAAAGGAAAGAAGTGAAAAGATGCTTGCAAGGGTGGGAATGCAGGCCAGGATGGAACATCTTCCAAAAGAATTATCCGGAGGAGAACAGCAAAGGGTCGCGATAGCTCGGGCATTGGTGGTGGAGCCCGAAGTCATCCTTGCAGACGAACCGACCGGAAACATAGACTACAAGAGCGGATTGGAGATTATGAAGCTCTTTGACAGGCTCCACAAGGAAGAGAAAAGAACCATAATCGTAGTCACCCACGAAAGATTCGTGGCCCAGTATGCCGAAAGGATAATCCAGCTCCAGGACGGAACGATACTGAAAGACGGAAAGGCGAAGGGATTCGACTTCAACGGAATAAAACAGAAATAAAATTCGAGTTTGAATCAGTTAAAAATATTATTATTTAAATATAATAAAAAGAATGGTGAACGAATGGAGAATGCTAGATTATCTTTGATGTACTTAATGTTCTTTGCGATATTCGCATTAAATTCAAGTGCGCAATACGTCACTCCGGATATAGACGTAATCAGCGGACTAAAGATAAGCAACACCACATACTACACACCTTACCCGGTAGAACCCGACCAATATTTCGACTTATATGTAAGAGTACAAGCAGTGGTCGGCAGCGGAAGCATACAGGGAGTGAGCTGCAAGCTTGAACCGACATTCCCGTTCTCGATAGATAATGGTGAGACGACGGAATACGAGATAGGCACTCTCGCAAGCTACCAAGAAGCCCTTATGAAATTCAAGATAAGGGTCGACCAGAATGCGGTCACCGGAACGAACAACCTTAAGATGACATGTTCCGTCCTCGGATATGCGGACAAGACAGTGAACCTGCCGATCTACGTGCAGGCGCAGGATGCGATAATACAGGTAAGCAAGGTGTTCAGCTCGCCGACAAAATTCAACCCTAGCGAGGTGGGAACCGTCACGCTCCAACTTGACAACATCGCGTCCATATCTCTGAAGGACATAACTGTGAACCTCGACCTTTCCGGGACGGATATACCTTTTGCTCCGATAAATGAAACTACGGAAAAGAGAATCGCGCTCATAGAAGCGGGCCGGAGTGCGAACGTAACATTCAACATAATTGCATTTCCAGATGCAGTTGCAAATACCTATAAGATCCCGATAACTCTCAACTATCATGACGCACTTGGGAAAAACTATTCAAAAGAGACCCTGACTTCGTTCCAAATTGAAACAGAGCAAAACATAATGATGGTGCACGACCAGACAACGATAGTAAAAAACGGTAGCAAAAACATAGTCGCAATATCTATAATAAACAAGGCTATGTCTAAGGTCACTTTCATGACTGCAACGATAGGAGAATCGCCTGAAAATGCATACACCGTACTCAGCCCGACAGTATATTATATCGGCGACATAAACTCAGATGATTCTGAAACCGCCGAATTCGAGCTTTTCGTAGACACGAATGAAAACCGCATGACCGTGCCGATCACAATCGAATACAGGGACGGAGTCGGGAACAGCTACACCGAGACCCAGAACGTAAATGTTAATGTCTTCAGCAAGGACGATGCGATAAAATATGGATACGAAAAGGCGATGGCTATAGACCCTCTGCTGATAGGGATTTTTGCAGTAATCGTGATATACGTCGCATACAAATACGTTCTCCCCAGATTCAGAAAGAAGAAGAAAACTGAATTCAGCGAATAACTGATTTCTTTTTTTTTGTTTCTAATTTTATTTTATTTGAGAATTCCTAGAATTAGAAGGATGAAAAATGCGGCAGCCGGGATTTGAACCCGGGTTGCGAGCTTGGGAAGCTCGCGTCCTTTCCTGGAAACATTAGAATGTTTAGCCCCTAAAGTTTCAACCAGGCTAGACTACTGCCGCAAAATAAAACAAATATTAAACAATATTAATGCTTATTATTGTTTCGAAAACCTTCCTTTCTTTGAATACGGAACCTTCGCCTTGGAGTCGGTCCGTTCAAATATTATCTGGCAGAGCCTCAGTCCCTTGGATATCCTTATCGGAACCGGAGAAAGGTTCACAATTTCCAGTATCTGCCTATTGTGTGATCCAGGCTGAATGAAACTCGACGCCACATGGGCGGTGAGTCCGAGCCTTGCGAATCTGCTTCTTCCTTGAATCCATCCGCACATATTCGGAGCAAGCATCAACTTCTCGTACGTCAATGCAAGTATACACTCTCCTGGCTTAACTACAATTGAATTCGCAATTACCTTGTTATAGAATTTTTCAAAGGTTGTAGTGCTTGCATCTACGATCTTCTTGAAGAAAAGGCTCTTCTTCCTCACATAGAAAACGTCACTCAAAGCAATGTCTACTGAACCCGCTCCGAAGCAGTCCTCTGGCGGCATCGGCTCTATCAGTATCTCCTTCTTCTTTATTGCTTTCTTTATGTCAACGTCAGACAGTATTCCCATAAATATAATTGATGCGTTAAGTTTTAAAATATGAATAGGTTATAATGAGAAAATGAACCAGCTTACGGGCGTCGCCAACAATCTGGCGCACAGCATCATCAGCAGCACTAACCAGCACCATCTTAGGCAGTTTGAATCTCTGCCACTTGAAAAAACCCGACTGATAGAAATAGACCTTTTAAAAGAAACAATAAAGCCGGATAACCTGATAACAGATTCCGTAAAGAGCATGATACTGCATTACAAAAAGTGGTTCAGTCCAGAGATAAAAACTCTGAACATAGATGAAAAAGAGATTGAAGGAACAAACATTAGGATTGAAACCGATTTAGAAACAATGCCTGGAAAAGCAATGATAAGAAAATACATATACAATGTAATAATCACAGCCAAAAGAAAAGAATACAAAAAAGAAGCAAAGGCGTCTTGGCAGTAGTTGAAACTAAAAAAAGATGAAAAGATTATTTAGTGATTATTTCCAATTTTCCGTTCTTTCCTGCTGTAATCTGAAGATTTCCCTTGAAATCAGATACCCAACCGTTTTCTATCTTGATCTTGTCGCCTATGGAAACTCGATCTATGTCTTTCTCCCAGAGAGTGACAATCATCTGTCCTGATTCATCTTGAATCGTAGCATTTGCTACTCTCACAAGCTTTCCGAATTTTGTCCTTACTTCTCTTGATTGATCTATAGATATAACTTCTGCTTCTATAGTGCCATTCATTCCCGGCCTTAAGTCAGCAATTCTATCCATGTAAATTCCTCCCAAATAAAATAGTAGATTTTATTTCGTAAATATAATTTATCAATATGGATTTAAAAACATTTTGTGAGACTACTAAACAAATTATTATAAGAATAATATAGTAAACTACTAATTATACATTGAATGGTGAAAATATGACAAATGAACAAACTTTAATCCTAATAAAACCTGACGGAATGAAAAGAGGCCTAATGGGAGAGGTAATGATGGCATTCGAAAGCGCAAAGCTCAAACTTGTGGCAGCTAAAGTAGTGAAAGTAGAGGAAAGCCTTGCTAAAAGGCATTATGCTATGCATGAAGGCAAGCCGTTCTATGAAAGACTGATAAATTTCATACAGGGAAAGAAATACGGGGAAAACAGAATACTCGCCCTAATATACGAAGGCGAAGATGCAGTCAAAGTTTCACGAGCGATAGTAGGCGCGACCGACCCTGAAAAAGCTGAACCTTGGACTATTCGGGGCAAATACGGGAGAAGAACAACAGATGGAGAGATAGAGAACGTTGTCCATGCGTCCGGAACTCCGATGGAAGCCAAAAATGAGATTTCCCTTTGGTTCAAAAATGACGAGATTTGGAAAATTTAAGTTGCATTTTAATTTAATTTTAGAATAAACAAGTATGTACATGCCGGAAAAAACCAGATAGAATCGTTTGCAAATGTCGGAAACGTCCTAGAAGCGAATTCGATTTTAAAGATCTACGGCAAGAAAATCATCTTTTTCGAGCTTGCACTTAAAATAAAAAGAGAAGAGATAATCAGGCTGCTCGGGTATGTGACAATATTCACGGCTATCGCCGGAACTGTTCTTAAAAAAATAGAAACTGAAAAACAGGAATTCACAGGATCTTATGGACTTCTTTCTTTATTTCTTTGAAAACCTCTTCCTTCGGCCGCATTCCGTTTATTACAACTATGTTCTCTTCAGCAAATATTTCTTTCATCCTGAGATAGTTCTCCCTTACTTTGGTAAGAAACTCGAGATTCTCAAAAACTTCTTTCTTGTTGCCGATCTTGCCAAGCCTCTTCATGGCTTCTTCAGCAGTTATGTCTATTATTATAGTAAGATTCGGCACTGGGAATCCTTTGTGAAGCTGTTGAAGGGTCTTTAAATCCGCACCCTGCGCAAGCTGATATGCAAATGTTGAAAACTTGTACCTGTCACTAAGAACCATGCATCTTGCATTAATCATAGGAAGAATGTGATTCTTTACATGGAACCACCTGTCCTTTACGTAAAGTTTCGTAAAAAATTCAGAATCCTTCTTAGGATCCTTCTTGTTTGCAAGTAGTTTTCTTACTTGCTCGCCATATTTAGAGATCTTAGTCGGTTCTCTAGTAAGAAAAACATGCTTACTTTTATCAAGATCAAAGACGTAGTTTGCAAGACCTTTTATCTGAGTACTTTTTCCACACCCATCTATTCCTTCTAAGACTATGAATAAACCTTTTACCATCATATACCACCAACAATTAATGGAATTAACAACAAATAATTTGAAGGAATGTAATATTATGCTTCGGGGCTTGTTTGGACTGCTGTATGCTTCTGAAGCTTAAACATCCTCTTTATCTCATCCACGCTTGTCACATCTTCAGGCTTCTTATCCTCTCTTATGCCACCGACCATCCTAGGAAATCTCAAAGCATAACCTGCGTCTCCTTTCCAACCCGCAGTATGCATAGGAGATTCGGTTATTTCGTCTGCCTTGACCGTTACAACGTATATAGGCTTGACCCAGAAATCAGGCTTAATGAATGAATCAACTCTTGCCGGTTTATCCTTAGCCTTGATTTTTTCTAACATTTCTCTGAGCTTGACCATCATATCTTCAGTGAAGCCGCTGCCTATTCTTGCAACCGTCTTAAACATATCATCTTCTTCATCATAAACTGCGCCGAGCAACCCTCCAAACTTGAACTCTGCTCTTGCTCCTTTTCCTAAATAATATCCAACAATTACGACATCAATGGTGTCTGCAAGCTCTCCCTTGTATGAACGCTTGAGCTTTATCCAGTTAAAGCCCCTCATGCCTGCCTTATAAGGAGAATCCGGATCCTTGCACACCACCCCTTCTGCTCCGATCTCTATAGATTTTTTAAAGAACTTATCAAGCTCTTCATTGTCGGAAGTAGTTATGGACTCCATGACAGTGATCCCTTCTCCGCCAATTATCTTTTCAAGCAATTTCCTTCTCTTCATATAAGGCTCTTCTATAAGATCTTTGCCGTTCAAGTAAATGAGGTCGAATGCAAAAACGTGCAAAGGAAGTTCCTCTGCCTTCTCCGCGACTCCATGCTTTCTTTTTCTTTGAATTGTATACTGAAAAGGATAGATCTCTCCCGTCGTTTCATTATAGGCCAAAGCTTCGCTGTCTATAATCGCCTCTTCTGCCTTTACGTTTTCCCTTATTATTTTGATAACATCTGGGAAAGAATCGGTCATGTTCTCCAGTCTTCTTGAAAATAGCATTACCTTTTCTCCTTTTTTATGAATCTGCAGCCTGAACCCATCCAGTTTAAGGTCAGCCATAGTCTTCTTGTGCCTTTCAAGAATAGCAGTTGGACTCGTCTCCCTTTCCGCAAGCGCGGGCCTTACTGGGTTGAAAATCTTTATCCCGCCAAGCTGATTCTTGCCTTCATAAAGATTCTTGCTGACTAATCCAAGATCGGAAGAAAGATTGTAAGCTTTTTCTATATCTTCTCTGAGGCTGTCGTCCCCTTTCAGTGCAATGGACAATGCCTCCATTATGGTCGGATCCCCAACTCCAAGCTGAAGATTTGCAAGCGGAATCCGTACAAGGTATCTTCCTTCCAAGGAATCCGCCCTATTGAGGAGCTCAGACAGATGCTTTATCTTCTTATTCTGGCTTCCTTCTCCGCTTGTCTTTGCTATTTTAAGCAAGGTATCGAATACGTCGTCTACCGAAAGAATCTCCGCAGACAATGCCATCTGCTTTTTCTTCTGGAGAAGCTGCTCTGTAGCCACCCCTAGATCCCCGGTCTTCCTGAAAAGAGCTTCGACCTGCGAAATAGTATATCCGGTGGCATTAGCTATTGCCTTTTCCACGAATTTCTCGCCAACTCCAACTTCTATACCTTCGAATGGCGGCGCAACCCTTCCCTGCAACAAATAAATGAGCTTCTGTATGTTCTGAGAATCGGCTTTCTTGAATAAATGTGAAAGTATTTCGATCATTGCAAGCCGACTGGAAGTGTTCTCCAACTCATAAGCGGTAATCGCGAATTCTTTGAACTTCATAATACCAATCCAATATAAAAATTTAAAAATGCGAATAATCAGTCAAACAGAAATTTCCCGCGTTTTATTATCTCTTTTCCGTCTGCAAGAACAGTGGGCTGAAGTATCACGAAATCTTCATGTATTCCGCAATGCCTTATGTCTCCGCCGCCGCCAAATGCGAAATGGACGCTGCCGTAAACCTTTTCATCATAGAGCACAATCCCTATCGGCTTTGTATGGGTCGGATTCGTCCCGATCCCAAATTCCACGATCCTCAACCCGCATTCTCCCGCAATCAACTGGTGAGAAACGTATCCCTTCGCTGAAGAATTCCAGCGCACTATCTTCCCGTCCTTCACTTCAAGAATTGCCTTCCTCTTCTGGTTTATCTGATTCTTCCACCTGTCGATTACGAGAGTGCCGCTCCCCTTTTCAAAGAAAGAATATACCTCTCCGTAAGGAAGATTGGTTATGGTTCCTCTCTTAGATGCGTCGCCGTGGTCGTTAAATTCAAAGCCCTTGCAATTCTTCGATTTTAGGGAAACGTGGAAGTCTGTTCCGGACGGAGAAAATATGTGGAACTCCTTGGCTCCGAAAATACGCTTCCTCAGCTTGAAATTTACTTTTTTGATCTCTTTTGGATCAACCGAAACTCCCTTGATGAACATGCCAACAGTGATGCCCGGCATAGACACTATTCTCGTGCCTTTCTTTTTTCTTGCATCCATGATTTCAGGAGAATGGGTAACGCTCTTGTCTGTCGGTGCTATTATTATGTCTGATTTGAGTGCAATTTCCTTTAATGAAAAGATGGGAGAACTATGCTCCCGACCAGGAGAAATGTAGGCTTGGATAAGTTTGCCTCCAAGTTGGAGAACTGCTGCGGACACCGCCATGAATATCGGGCAATCGGCCCTGTCTGTCACCAGCAATACGTTTTCTCCCTTCTTCATCTTCAAGTTCCTTTTCAAAAGAAGGATTGCGGCGTTCTGCAGTTTCAATGGAATCTTACTCGGACATATTGCCATAAAGACATATCCGCATAAAGCTTTTTTAACTATGCACTAAAATATAAATATGGCAAAGGCACTCAACGGCAGGATTCCAAAATCCGACTGGGATGAAAAAAAAGGTCATGCTGATTTTATAATGAAACGAATGTCGGAACTAGGCGCCGAATACGTTGAAATACGCATCGAACAAAGCGACGGAGACAGCCTGCTGATAAACAACGGCAACGTGGAAGCGGTATCGTTCGGATCGGACGAAGGTTTAGGGGTCAGGTACAGCATTAACGGTGGCATCGGGTTCTTCAACACAAATATGATTGAAAAAAAGGAGATAAACCGTTTAATCGAAAAATCAATTAGAACGACCAGAAAATCAAGCAGACTCAGCGAAAAAATCGAATTTTCAAAGGAAAAAACAAACAAACTGAAATACGAAGTCAAGCAGAAGAAAAGAATAGGCGAAATAGATATAGAAACAAAGCTTAAGTACGTAAAAGGGATAGAATCAGAGCTGATGAAATCCAAGGCAAGTGTACTTGCCAGGACGTTTTATTATCTTGATTCGACTACAAATAAGTTTTACCTGAATTCGGAAGGGACCCGGATTGAAAGCAAAATACCTAGGATTGATCTATTTTACCAGTTCACAGCGAAGGAAAACGCAAAAAACCTTCAGCGTTATTGGCAATACGGGGTGGTTGGCGGCTTCGAACTGATTGAAAAGATGAAGATTGAACAAAAAATAAAAAGGGAAGCTGATGCCCTGCACGAAAACCTCAAAAATGGAGTAAGATCCCCCGTCGGAAATCTGGATGTCATAGTCGCTCCGGAAATAACCGGAATAATGGCGCACGAAAGCGTGGGACACCCCTACGAAGCGGATCGAATACTGGGAAGGGAAAGTGCGCAGGCTGGAGAATCCTTCTTGAATCCAAATATGATCGGAACAAAGATAGGAAACAGCATAGTCAACGTTGTAGACGAACCAAATATCGAGAACTCATTCGGATTTTATCTTTACGACGATGAAGGCATAAAGGCAAGAAGAAAATACCTAATCAAAAACGGAATGATAAACGAGCTCCTTCACAACAGGGAGACAGCAAAAACATTCGGACTGCAGAGCAATGGTTCTGCAAGGGCAACGCATTACGGGGTGGAACCGATTGTAAGGATGTCCAACACCTATGTTTTGCCTGGGGATTGGAAAGAGGAAGAGATGATAAAGGAAACTAAATACGGCATATACATCAAAAATTTCATGGAATGGAACATAGACGACAAGAGATGGAACCAGAAATACAAGGGGAATGAAGCGTATCTCATAGAGAACGGAGAGATCACAAAGCCAATAAGGCAGCCTTCCATAGAAATCACGACTCCAAACTTATGGGGCTCTGTAAACGCAATAGGGAAGAAAATTGAGCTTCATGCCGCGACATGCGGAAAGGGTGAGCCAATGCAAGGAATTCCTGTGACAATGGGTGGGCCTTCCATGAAGATGAAGATAAGAATAAACTGATTTAGGTGAAATAATGGATTCTGACCGACTGATAGAAACGACCGGAAAACTCATGAGAATGCTTAAATCAAGAGATATAAACGACATAGTCCTGCAGTCTGAAATAAGCAACGAAAGTCAGACGAAATTCGCGAACAACAAAATAGTGAACACCGAGGTCTCTTCATCCGCATCGATATTCGTATTCTGCAACTGGAAAGGAAAAATCATCGAAACCACACTCAAAAACGCTAACGAAAAAGGGATAAAAAGGCTCGCGAATAACCTTGAAAAATATGCAAAGCACATCCCTAAAAACGAAAAATTTGAAGGGATCGCCCAAGGGCCTTTCAAATACAGGAAACTCAATTACGACAAGAGACTTGAGAATCCAGACAATATAAATGCGGACTCAATCGAAGCTGCAATCTACACTGCATTAAAACACGGGGGAGAACGCAATAGCGGAGTGATTGAAACAAAAACCTCGGAAACATACCTTCTCACTTCCGGCAACTGCGAAGCAAAGGAAAAAAACAGTGGAATATACTTCTCATTCAGATCGATATGCGACAAAGAATCTTCGGGACACAAAGTTTATGCCGCAAGATCCTTAAATGGATTCCAGCCTGAAAAACTTGCAAAGGAAGCTGCGCAGTTTGCAGTGGATTCAAAGGGAGAAAAAACAGAAGTAATGGGAAGATACGATGTCATATTTGAACCACTTCCGCTTGCGATAATGCTTGAACACATAGGAGACTCTGCGTCCGCATTCGAAGTGGAAAGCGGAAACTCATTCCTAAAAGACAAACTCGGCAAGACGGTCGGAAGCCAGATGTTCAACTTGACTGACAATCCGCTACTAGATGACGGGTACAATAGCACTCCGTTCGATTCCGAAGGCGTCGCAACCAAGAAAAATAGAATCATAAAGAATGGAATTCTTCAGACTTATCTGCACAACACTTCAACTGCTAAAAGAAACAAGACCAAAACGACTGGCAACGCCGGACTGATAAGCCCGCACCCATGGAACGTTGTGCTAGAAAAGGGAAAGTCTTCAAAGGAAATGCTCATAGGCAGCGTGGACAGGGGGATATACATCACAAACGCATGGTATATGCGATTCCACAACTATCTTACTGGCGAGTTCTCAATAATACCAAGAGATGCAATATTCCTGATAAAAAACGGAAGGATAGAAAGGCCTATAAAGAACATAAGATTGAATGCCTCTTTGCAAGAACTTATGGAAAAGACTGAACTAGTAGGAAATAACATTGAAAAAATCCATTCCTGGGAAGTCGAAGGATCTGTAATAACTCCTTCCATCGTCGTAAAAGACTTTAAGGTAACCAAACCTACTTCTTAATGATAAGAAAAAGAAAAAATAGAAAAATAAAAAACAACTGTTTTATGGAGTAAGCCTGTGCATATCTCTTGGGAACAGCGTGCATTCCCTGATATTATTTTGGCGAGTCAATGCCATGCACACTCTTTGCAATCCCATTCCGAAACCAGCGTGAGGTGGCGCTCCTGATTTGAAGGCGTCTATGTAAAACTTAAACCCATCTGGATTCATTCCCTTCGCCTTAATCTGCTTAGTAAGCAAGTCAGGCAAGTGTATCCTCTGCGCACCCGAGGCCATTTCCACTCCCCGATACATAAGATCGTATGAATTGGAAATCTCCGGATTCTCCTCGTTAGGCATTGAATAGAAAGCCCGGACCTTAGTCGGATACTCAGAAATTATGTACGCTTCTTCTCCTATTATCTCAAAGAGCTTCCTCTCCTCATCTCTTCCGAAGTCGGTTCCCCACTCAAATTTCATCCCATGCTTATTGAGCATGTCAACCGCTTCAGTATAGGTGTAAATATTGAGCTTATCAGGAACTTCCAGATCTATCTTGAGTTCGGCGAGCTGGTTTGCGCTATTCTTCTTCACAGTAGATAATATATTAAGAAATGCCTCTGAAAGAATCTTCATTCCTGTATGGTGGTCTGCGAATGCAATTTCTGCATCCATCCCAGTGACTTCATTAAGGTGCGCGGTTGTATTGTGCTTCTCAGCCCTAAAGTACTGCGGAGTCATGAACACTCTTTCCATTCCACCTATGACTGCCAGCTGCTTGTAGAGCTGGGGAGACTGTGAAAGGAAAGCCTCCTTCTCAAAATAAATAACTGGAAAAACGTCTGCCCCACCCTCGCTTGCCGCTGCAATAAGTGACGGCGGAATTATCTCCTCAAAATCCAATAAGGTCATCTTCTCCCTGAATGCCCTAAGAATGTTAGATTCGATATGGAAAATTGAATGCACTCTCTTTGTCCTAAGATCTATGTGCCTATTGTCCAACCTTACGTCAAGTTCTGCCTCAATACGAGAAGTTGGGTCGACTGGAAGCTGCAGAGAAACATTGTTCAAAATATTTATTTCTGAAGGCACAATCTCCACCCCGTTCGGTGCCTGCGGAGAAATTTTTATGGTTCCCTTCAAGGAGATCACCGTCTCTTTTGGCAAGGAAATATTGTCGAAAACTTCATCGGGAACCATCCCTTTCTTTCCAATAACCTGGATAAATCCTTCCTTGTCCCTGAGAACCATAAATCGGATCTTCCCATGATCCCTTGTCTCATGGACCCACCCTGCAAGCTCCACTATGGAGTTATTCATTTCCGGCTTAACTTGAGAAGTGTATATCCTCATAAACTCACTTTTAATTCATTTCTAAAATATCCACATAGGAAAAGATACGTTCAAATGTAGCATAAATATTATGTGTTAAAAGTTTTTAAATATAGAATAAAGAAAAATATTAAAAAAAAATCAGAGCCTCAGTTCTGCCTTGCTCCCTGGAGATCTTGCCATTATTATCTCTATCGTGGAAACCTTTGTCTGAGTTCCCGTAGCAGAAGTCATATCTTCAGTAGATGTCTTTATACTCTTGATTACAACATCCTGAAGGAACTTGTTTTTCACAATTTCGGCAGTATCCACTGCTCTGGAAATTACTTTACCTCTTGCCTTTATTGTAACTTCCTGGGCGCCAGAATTGAACTGCGTCACAACTGCGAGCACGTAAGCCATTACTCCTTTCTTACTGACATATACTATATTGCCAGGCTGATTGGCCGGTGCCTGCATTCTTTCTTCGTTTGTGATCTCTTCGGTCTCTTCAAATTTATTAACTCTCTCTTCATCCATACCTATCACTTATTTGCGGTTAATATCAAAGATAATTCTGGAACATTCAGTCTTGGAACCTGGTTTCCCTATATTCGTTAACTATATTCTCTATAGATAAAATTACATCCTTCTCTTTTAAATCTTTCCCTTTAGCCTCGAAAGCTTTCTGAGATTGGGATTGGGTTTTTTGGATGAATGAGCCCTTCTCCTTACTGAAAAGGAGCCGTTTAAGGTTTTGTATGGTCTTATCTTTCAAATCTATTATCTTCTTCAGCCTTCTTATTTTCATTTCCTTAGAGAAAATTATGTTTCGAACATCTGAATCGATCTGTGCCCCGGACCTCATCTTCAACTCCCTATTCTCCTCTTCTAATATGGAAACCCTGGATCTCAGCCTAATGTTTGATTCGAGAAGTCCGATTATAGTTCCCCTGTCTTCCTCTCTTCTTTCTGCCATTTTTGCAAATGACGGGGCCTCTGGAAGAGAACGTGCGTATTCTATTACCTTGTTATATTCTTCGTCAGCAGGAACCAGGGCTTTTATCGCATCGTCCACCCTCATTCCGCTAAGTGCATACCTCTTCACGTCCTCTTCTATATTAATAAGGCCCTTGTCTCTGAGCGTTTTCTCTATCCATCTAAGCTTATTGCTTGACTCTTTGAAGAAAGAAAGAACAGCAATTATAGCGTCCCTCTCATGAACGGAACCGAACTTATATCTTGAAGTGTCCTTCGTCTTCTCGAAATCGCTTATTGTACTCCTTGGAGAATATATTCTTGCATTAAAATATGATGCGATTTGGGTAACGAACGAGGGAGGCGGAGAAACGTCCGAAGCTACGACTATAGGATGACCATGCTTGGTTATTTCGGCGACTACTGCTTCCTTTCCCTTATCGATGATGGTAGAGCTAGAAATAAGATTCATGTTGACATCGAAAATAGCGATGCCCACGTATGTTCCCGGATCCACCCCAACGATTATTGCTTTCATTCGATAGAAATAAAACGAAAATGAATTTTAATCTATGCATTTACCTGTTCAAACAAAAAACTGAAAAAAAGGCTCATTCATCTTCATCGGTTTCCTTCTCTTCTTCAACCGGCTCAATTTCTTCAGACACCATCTTAGTGGAATCCGAACCAGCATCTGCAACAAGCTTTATGCTGAGGATCTTTGAGCCGAGCCTTGTCTTAGCCACTCCGAGCGCGGTATCCGATGAAGTGATGACTGTGTCGTTGTGCGACACCACTATGAACTGGGTATCCTTCGAAAGAACTCTGACAAGCTCCGCAAACCTCTTACTGTTTTCCTTGTCCAGCGCGGCCTCGACTTCGTCAAGTATATAGAACCTTGACGGCTTATACATATGAATCGCAAATACGAATGCTATTGTAAGAAGAGATTTCTCTCCTCCAGACATGCCCTCAATATGACGCTGCCTCTTTCCAATTTTCATTATGATGTGCAGGCCACCTTCAAAAGGATTTATTTCATTCTCAAGAGCGAGTATTGCCTCGCTTCCAAAAAGAGATGTCGCCATTTTCTGGAAATGTTTGTTAACCTCAATAAACGTTTTCATGAATATGTCCTTCTTTCTCTTCTCTATCTCATCTATCATGTTAAGTATTGAATTCTTCTCGTTCAAAAGAATGTCCACTTTCTCCTTTATCTGCCTGTACTCTTCCTGCTTCTGCTCGAACGTCTCTGGAGCCTTGAGGTTGACTGATCCCATGGTGGTGAGTTCCATTTCAACTTCTGCGAGCCTCTTCTCCATCGCATCCTTCTTCATATCGAGAAGATCGATTCCCTTATACTGGTCCGCTTCAACCTGCAAGTCTGCAAGCCTGGTCTTTAGGTTCTCCTTGATAAGCTCATACCTTATCTTATCTTCCTTCAACCTCTCCTGACGCCTAAAAAGCATTCCTCTCTCCTTGTTGATAGAATCCATCTCATCCTGTACTGCCTTGCTCTCCGCGTAAAGCTGCTCAAGTTCCTTGGTGGCATCTTTTATTTTTGCTTCCTTTGCTTCGAGCTGCTTTGTCAAAAGCTTTATCTTTGAATTGAGTTCACTTACGGTCTTCTGGAGTTCTTTCTTTTCACCGTTCAGCTTCTCCAAAGAGGAATTAATTGCAGAAAGCCTTTCCTCCAATATAATCGAATCCTGACTCTTGAGTTTCTCCTCCAAACCGGAAAGTTCATTTGAAAATGCCATTATCTCTGCGTCAAGCCGGGAAATCTCCTTCTCGCCCTCTCCCTGCTCTATCGCAATCCTTATCCTTGCCTTCTCACCTTCAAGATTAAGCATTTCCCTTTCAAGGTCCGCAATGTCCGCCTCCTTCTGGCTAACTTGGCTCCTGATAGCGGAAAGATCCAAATTCGAAGTCGAGCCCATTTCGATCTCGAGCTCCTTCTTCCTTATCTCATCCCTCGCAATCTGCTTCCTTATCCCTGCCATAAGCTCACTCAGGTTGTAGAGCTGTGAAACATAGCCCTGCCTTGTAAGCTTCAACGCCTCCAGATCTTTCTCAAGCTGATTGGATTTCAATGACTCCCTGATTGAACGCTTGATAGAGGTTCCTCCAGAAACCACACCTGACGATTCAGCTATGTCTCCGTCAAGTGTAACCATTCTCAGGCCAGGGAAGGACTTGAAGCTGTCGACATTCTGGACTACGTGCGTGCTTCCAAAAACATATGAAAATACGTTTGCGAATTTCTTGTCAAACTTAATTAGATTAAGGATTGGACCCAGAGTGCCCTGCTGGCCCAATGTCTTGTCTCCAGTCTTCACATCAAGAGGGATGAACGTTGCTCTTCCGACATTGCTCTGCTTCATTCTTTTGATTATCTGAGTTGCAGTATGAATGTCCTGCACCACGATGTGCAGCATTCTCTGGCCCGCAGCGGCCTCTGTCGCTATATTATATTTCTTGTCCACATCGTAGAGTTCTGCGACTGTACCATAAATACCAGGGATTTCGTCCTTAAGGCTTAAAACAAAGGAAATGGCCTGTGAAATCACGTTTCCGGAACCTCTGGCCGATGCAAGATCCTCTTTCAAAGAAAGAATCTCATTGTCCAACTCCCTTACAAGCCTATTCAATTCCTTTTCCTTATTGAAAGCGCTAGTGAGCTCCGCATTATTTTTCTCAATTGCAGCCTTTATTGACTTCAGTTCTGCAAGCTGCTTCTTGTCGTCCTTTCCTGAAGTCGACATCTCAAGCTGAGTATTGAACCTTGCAAGCTCCTGCTTAAGCTGAGATTCTTTCTTCCTGAGATCGTCGAATCTGGTGTCGAAGAGTCCGAAATTCTTCCTCTTCTCTTCCCATTCCAGCGCAACTTTCTTCTTCTGCTCTGAAAGGTTCTCTATTAATTTCTTAAGCTCGACCGCCCTTGACGCCGCGGTTCTCTTTGAACCCGTAAAAGTTGAAAGTTTTGCGTTTAGCTCCCTTAACTCTTTGCTAAGGGTCTCTATTTCCGAATTGGACCTCTGAAGAGAAATCTCCTTTTCGTTGAGGAGAGTCTCAATGATGGTCTTATCGCCCCTAATTTTCTCCACTTCCGCATAAACATTCTTCTGGTCTTTGGAAGTAATCTTACTTGCTATCTCGCTTTTCTTGCTCTCAAACTCCTGGAGCTTCTTTTGATGCGTTTCCATCTCAGATTCTATCTCCTTAAAACCTTTCTCTATTTCCATTAACTTCTTTACTGAACTCTCGAATTCCTTCTCTAATTTTGAATACTGTGTAAGCACGATGGTTCCCTTGAGCCTTTTCTGCTCCTCTCTAAAGGATACAAATTTCAAAGCGGCATCTTTCTCTTTCTCTAGTTCTTGAAGGATCCCTTCCCTTTCGTTCATGACCACAGAAGCTTCATTGAGCCTCTGATCCACCCTACTAAGTTCACTAAGAGCCTCCTTCTTCTTGTCCTCAAATTCGGCAACTCCTGCAATCTCATCAATGACTTCCCTTCTCTGCTTGGAAGTGAACCTTACTATCTTGTCAACCTCTCCCTGCGCGATTACGTTATGTGAGCTCACTTCAAGGCCCTCTGACAACAGAAAATCCATGACTACATTCTTGGTAGTTCTTTTGCCATTAAGCCAGTAAGCAGTTCCACCATCCTTCTTGAGCTTCCTTACTATCTCTACTGTTCCATTTTTTGAAACATCTGAACCTTGATTAACTAGATTGGTAAGCTTCATTGAGATTGCGGCCTTTTCCCCACCGCCGTGAATAAGATCATTTATGGACCTTCCTCTCAGTGCTGAAAGGCTCGTCTCTCCGAATAGAAAACGAATTGAATCACAAATATTGCTCTTTCCCGACCCGTTAGGGCCTATTATGCAGTTGAATCCTGCAGATAACGGTATGCGAGCTGCTTTGAAGGATTTAAAATTACGGAGGGTAATCTCCTGTATAGTCGCCATAAACTCACTAATGAATCAGCCGTAATACGCCTACAATTGGTAATAGAGTATATAGATTAAACTTATTAAATATTTCTAAGACGAAAAGAAAACATGCTTATCTCGTATATTTGAGCAAAAAAAA
>DYJP01000001.1:0-10809 GCA_020723065.1 Candidatus Micrarchaeum sp. | reverse complement strand
AAAAAATAAAAAAATCTGAACGTTCAGACGTTTGTCACCTGCGCCATAGAAGTAGTGCATTCTCTTAGTTCTTGTATAATTAAATTAATTTTTTCATTGAAATGAAAGCCAATGAACGCATGCCAATTCCACGACCGAACGAAGTCAGTCTCTCTCCTGAATGGACAACAAGTCCTATGTTTTCTTCAGAAACTGCGAGGAGTTCCGAAAGCCTTGTCCTCATCTGGTCGAGATGATGTAGCAATCTCGGCCTTCCTCCTTCGATTATAACTCTTGCATCGTTGACTACGTATCCTTTTTCTTTTGCGTATTCTATCACTTTTGCAAGATATATCGTGCTGTCGATCTGGCCTTCCTTCGCAAGCTTATCCGCAAAGAAATCAAGCTGCGGACCACCTACAGAAGAGGAAATCGCCCTTGAAATTGCATGAAGGACTATGTCTCCGTCGCTATTTGCCTTGAAAGACATTTCATTGGATATCTTTACGCCTCCGATGACTAAGACTTTCTGAATCTTGTTTTTATTCTCAGGCAGCTTGTCTCCCTGGTCCAAAAGCTGCGTTTCGTCGACTTCGAACTCATGTGAATCCTCCCCGATACCATATACTATGCTAAGGATAGAACTGGAAATCTGTTGGAAACCGGGGTTCTGCTCATTAAGGATAGCATTTGCGACAACAAGGTCAATAGGGTTAGTGAGTTTTATATTCTGAGGTGAAGCTTTTACTATCTTTATTTTTACTGATGGATCGTAAATCTCTACGGCCTGAACATCATCGGTACATAAAACATTCTGATGAATAATGTGTGCATATGCCTTGAGAGCGAGATCATACCGTATTCCCTGCGGAGTCTGCATCGCCCAAAGCTCGGATCTTTTCAATGTCTCGATTACCCTGGAATCCTCGACTTTCTTTATGGTGTCCTTTACTGGATTGGCAACCGCTGCCGCCCCGTGATTATACGCTTCCTTTATGCATTCAGTAATTTCCCTGTCAGTTACAAACGGATTTGCTCCATTGTGAAAAAGAACCACACCGCATTTCGGAACTTTCTGGAGACCGTTATACATAGAAAAATGCCTTTCTGAACCAGAATCCACTTCTGAAATGATCTTCTTTATTCCATACTTATTGATAAGTCCCGAGAATTGGACCTTCAATTCCGGCGGCCTTACTAAAACAATCCCGTCTATTAATGGATGACTCTCAAATTTTTCGAGAGTTCTAATAAAAACAGGCTTGCCACTGAGTTCAAGGAGCTGCTTGTTTCGCCCCATCCTCTCGCCTTTTCCACCAGCTCCAATTATAACGTAAGTAGAAAGTTTAGAATCTGTCATGTAAAAAAGAACAAAAAGAGAAATATAAACCTTGCTATTGACAAAATCAAATAAAAAATTAATCAGTTTCTATTCTCGGCGCAAGGAAATATGTGAAGGATGCGGTACCGACTGCATATTCCACCTTCAAAGGCTTCGGCCTCCTATCTGCAGATGAAGGAGTACCCAGGAAAAGGGTTATCTCTCCGTCATCCTCGCATCCCTTACTTATGTCATCGAGATAGTCCCTGGAGAACAAACCGTGCGTAGTGGTCTCTGATTTAATTTCCACGTCTCCCTGATAATCTATCTCAACTCCGGAATTGTCTCCTGTCGCTTCAACCTTGAATCTGTTGACGTCCGCAACAAGAAGAACATGAGGGCTAATCAATGCTACATCCTTGAGAATATCCTTGAAAACTCCACCCTTCATCTTTACGTAGGCGTTGTACTCGATCTGAAGCGCCTTAGAGGGGCCAGGGGTTACGTCTATTATCGGCACCTTGAAGGAACGCCTGTTCTTCTCGGCTATGAATGTGACGTCGAGTTTATTCGAATCGTCATGCTTCAGCACCATCTTCTCCTTCAATCTCATTCTCCCCATAATCTTACTAAATTCCTCTATATTTATACCTAATTTCGCCTTCTCCGGAACTTCGTACTTTGAGAATGCGGAAGCTGGAAGATTGAAGACAAGCATGGATATCTGTGAAGGATCCATTGCAATCAGCCTGATCCCGTCCTTATCGAACTCGAACGAACCTTCCTTGACAAGATTCACTATAGCGTCCAAACTCTTTTTCCATAGTTTTGCATCGTCTAAGATAATCTCGAAAATAACATCACCTTTGCATAAATTTACTCAAATTTCGAAGTAAATTTCAAAAAAAATATTTCCAACGAATCGTTTTGATTGCATTTTTGCAAATATTCCACAAAAAACTCACGTCTATATCTTTTTTTCCACAAATACCTTTTTATATGTTTCTCATTTTAATCAAACATACAAACGAAAAATTTTTTATCAAAACATTGTGGGAAAAAAAAATAAAAAAGACAGCAAGATAAATGAAAATTTATCGACGTATCCTTTGATTGGTTGTGGGAGATCAAGAAAAGGAGCAGAAAACTGAATAGTGGAATAGGAGTAAGTGGCAGAACTGCAAGAACTTCAAATAATGTAAAAAAGTTCTGATCAAAAAATCTGCAAAAGAAATCGCAAAAACAACACTATAAACAGAAAAAAATTGTCCATTACTTAGACTGCAGTACGTCAATTTCCACGGTTTTTGATGGGGTGAGTACTTGAATTTCAAAGACATACTATCTGAAAAATCAGTTTTCATAAACAAGGATGCGCTTTCGGTGCACTATCTTCCTGAAAGGATAATACACAGGGAAAAGGAAATCGAAAAAATAATGAGAGTGATCGCACCAGTTTTCAAGAACAAGCGCCCCAACAATGTATTCATATACGGAAAATCAGGAACAGGAAAGACTTCTTCTGTCAAAAGCATAATCAAACAATTCAAGGAGCTTCCTTCCAACGGATACATAAACTACATCAACTGCAGAATGTATAATACACGATATAAGATACTCCAGAAACTCGCGAACGACATAGTGGGATTTTCTAAAAATGGATTCCCGCCATCTCATTTCTACGAAAGGATAATGAGCTGGATAAACAACGGAGACCGATTCCTGATTATAGTATTAGATGAAATAGATATAATCAAAGATCTAAACGAACTCATTTACACACTCACAAGAGCCAACGACGAAGTAAGAACTGGAGGAATATCTATAATCGGGATATCTAACAGGATAGACTTTAAAGACAAGCTCGACAACAGAAGCAGGAGCGCACTTCTCGAATCCGAAGTGGTGTTTCCGCCTTACAATTCCGAACAACTGAAGGAGATTCTCGCCTACAGGGCGAACCTCGGATTTAGCGAAAACGCATGCGATATGTCTGCAATTAACCTTGCTGCAGCGATAGCTGCGAGAGAGACTGGAGACGCGAGGTACGCATTGAAGATGCTTATGTACGCAGGAGAAATCGCTGACGAGAAAAAAGATGAAATAGTAACTTATAAACACGTCGAAGACGCAAGAAAGAATGTCGAAAAAGACCTTGTAATAGAAGCGGTCGCGACACTTCCGGAGCATCAACAGCTAGTGCTGTACTCTTTATCCATACTTTCAATAAATGGAAGCAAGTACCACAAACTCGGAGAGAACCAAGAGGAGCTTTTCATGATGGGAGAGCTGTACGAAAGCTACAAGCAAGTCTGCAAGGAGCTAAAGAAAGAAGTCAGATCCTCAAGGTGGTGCAAGGAATATATCAGGGAACTTGAAGGGTTAGGACTTGTTGAGACAATTGGTTCCGGAAAAGGGATAAGAGGCCACTCGACCCTGATAAAGCTCCTTTACTCCAAAGACTGGATAAAGCGCACAGTAGAGGGAATGCTTCTCCACTGAAATCCTGAAGTGGCAAAAATGAAAAACGAAGGAATTTCAAATAAGGAGGAACTCAAAGGAAATGTACTTAAAGAAGCAAGAGAATTAACAAACATAGATATCTCCGTAATTGCAAACGAGATAAACTTCCGGCTTGTTGCTAAGCAGGCAAGGCTGGATCAATTCTACCAGATAGGTCAATCCCATTTCATATTTAGGTTCAAAACCAAAGAGGGAAAGATAGATCTTGTTTTCAATCCTCCGAAATTCTTATTCTTACGCGAATCTGAAAAGACGGAAACTGAAACCAATCCGTTCACAACTGTCTTAAAGAACAATTTCTTGAACAGAATCCTCAAATCAGCTAGACAGATTCAAAACGACAGGATACTCTCTCTTGAATTCGAAGGAGGGTCCGTAATTCTTGAATGCATAAGGAAAGGAAACACGGTGATTCTGAAAGAAGGAAAGATAGTCGGCCTGAGCGAAGAGGAGAAAATGAAGGACAGGGAACTCCAGCAGAACGGAACCTACGCTCCACCCTCAACCGCAAAAAAGGAAATCAGCAACCAGAATGTGATTGAAGCCATCAAAGGCAAAGAAAAAACAGTTGTTGCGATCACAAGGGCAGTGGCGATCCCAGCGCTTTATGCAAACGAGCTTTTATACGAGATTGGAATAGACCCTAAGAAAGAGAGTGAAAGCTTGAAGCCGGAAGAAATAAAGGCTATCGCAGAAAGAATCGAAGAATTCCAGCGCAACCTATCCGAAGGAAAAACACGGACGCTGAGATACGGAGAAAAATACCTGGTAGCAGACAAAAAGCTTGCTGAAAGCCTGAATAAAAAAAATGGAGACACTACGGGTGTGGAATCTCTTTCGCAGATATTAAGTTCATTGTATAGGAAACAAATGTCTACCCAGATAAAAACAACAACAGAAAAAAAGATGAACCAGCTGCTCAGCAGGCTCGAACATCAAGAAATAAGAGCCAAACAAGTTGAAGCAGAGATAGAAGAAGAGAAACGAAAGGGCGAATGGATAATCTCCAACATAGAAAAAGTTAATTCCCTGGTACAGGAATACAAGAGTATAAAAGCTTCGAATGACAAGGCTATGCTAGAAGAATTCCTTAATAAAAACAAGGCGGCTCTAACAAAAAACGGAATAAAATTGGAGATTTAATACCAATTTAATATCATTCCATCGAAGCGGGTTCCGACTCTTCCGAACTATCACTTGAAATAGCACTTACAACTTTTTCTATAAGCCTGTTTGCCTCTGCAGGCTTGTCCGTAAGTATCCCGTATAATGCAATCGACTTGCTCTTAAGAATGAGATGCGCATCCTTGACCTCTAGCCCTGAAGACATGAGTATCCTTGCTATTTTCGCGACTTCTCCCGGCTTGTCGCTGAGCTTAACTATTGAAGTTTCCGAGGGAAACGCCTTCATGTTCCTTTTCTTGAAGAACGAAATTATCTTCTTCTCGTCTACAGAAGTTATCCATATTATAGGAGAATTGCCAATAAGTTCCTCCTCAATCTTCTGGTAACTAAACCCATTCTCCTTCAACATGCTAACGATATCTTTCTTCGCAGTCTCTTTTCGAACTGGCAACACTATGAATCTTTTCACTCTCTGCATGGAAAGATATAAACAGAAATGTTTTAAAAAACTTAGTTGGCATATTTTTCGATAATTTCTTAGTTAAAACTATTTCTTCTTCATTCTTTTCGTTTTTCCAGGAACAGAAGGTGAAAGATCGAACTCAAACATTGCCACAGGGTACTCCAGCCTGAAGTTCTCCAATACTTTGGGATGAATCTCTCCGCACCAACCGATTGATTCCGCCTTCATGTCTTCCTGCTTTTTGATCAGGATGAATCTTCCGTCTATCAGGTGTTCAAGTCTTGGCTTGACCTTCTCTTCCTCCACGTACCTTTCAAAAACTTTAGCGAATCCTTTGACTTCGTTAAACACTGAAACAATGTCACTGAAGCTTGAATTCTCCGACATTATGGCACAACAGAGCCGTGTCCTACACTTGCCATCCGGATTCGACACCCTTCCGACTTCAAAAATCTTCAGAGGAAGACCTTTTGTCTTGTTTTCTGCCAAAGTCTGAAGAACAGATGGCGTGAGATCTGTTCTGAAAATAGTGAAATCTGATGTTCTCGGATTCTTAATCGTTACCGACTCTTTGTTCATGAAAGCCTTGCCAGTCATCTCTTCATTTGTAAGAGTCCAGCTATTTATCTCAATGAAACCCAAAGATACAAGGATATCTCTTGCTTTATAGTCCAACTTCGTTTGTTCTGAAACTGCGCCAGTTGTAAACAGCTTCGGAAGGGCTGGCTTGAAGTTTTCATAGCCATATGCGACAGCCAAATCCTCTATGAAGTCAACTTCGTGGATTATATCCGATCTGTAAGGCGGAACAGAAATAATCAGCCCTCCTTTTTCAGCATTCGCCTTCATCCCCATCCTGTCAAGCAGCGAGATGGCATCCTGATCCTTGAGCTTGAGACCGAGAAGCTTGTTCGCGAATTTCAATGAAAGCTTCTCTTTCCGTTCAAACACAAGGCTGTCCTGGATCATTCCGGACTTGTTGATTTTGATATTTTCTATCTTGGCGCCCCTTTCCTGCATAGCGGTTGCGAAAACATTGAGAACGATCCTGACCGCTGTCTCTGAGGTACCAGTCACATCGAACAAAAGGTTTACGGTCTTTTCTGTAAGCCTTGTCCTCTCTGAATTTATTATTGGAGGAAAAGAAAGCACTCCCTTGCTATCCATGAACATAGGATATTCGGAAGCGTTGTCAAAAATATGAGCATATTCCTGCCCCTTCGGATGGTTCTTAAGTATCTGCTGCACGGACATCTCCTTGTCGGTATCCAATGGAATAAATGAAATGTCCTTGAACGCTTTATAATAGAGCGGACCAGTCACTTTATCTACATCGTGGATTCCGATTGCGATCTTCTTCCTCTTCCTTCCGAAAGTGTCGTGTATCTTCTCCTGTGCCATGATGAGCGAGCGTATCATCTCATCATCTATCTTCAGGCCCCTGGCTACGAACGCCATCGCATAAGGCCTTACTGAAACATTCTCTACGTTTAAGACGAGTTCGGATGCCTCGACCTTGTATTCCTTGGATCCTATCAGCCCCATAAACTGGCCTATCGCCCTTCCCGCCCCTTCCACGGTGAACATATCTATCCTATCATTCGTGATATCCGCGACGATCTCCTCTTCGTTCGCCTTGTCCACAGGCATGCCTAGCATTTCGAATGCGTTTGCAACCTTTTCGAATGGAAGCTCCTTTGTGATGAATCTATCGAGCTCCTTCTTGTTGAAAGATAATGTTGCCATAAACATCACACTATATTTGAGAGTCAAGTATCCAAGAAACATCGTTCTGATAGGGCGTTCTTATGTCTTTAATGTTCAATTTCTTCATCAGCGGCCTTTCAAGCGCCATCCCCCATGCTAAGACCGGATAGGAATTCCAGAGAGGAATTGAAACCTCAGGTCTAAGGATCCCCGCTCCGGCAAGCTCTATCCACTGCTTCCTCTTCTCGTCCCACCTCTCTACTTCCACAGAAGGCTCAGTATATGGGAAGTAGTGTGGCCTGAACCTTATCTCAATCTCAAGCTTGTCGTAAAAAGTCTGAAGCACTCCAAACAGGTTCCTGAAGTTCGCGTTCTTCCACGCAACAATTCCCTCTATCTGGTAAAATTCGGCAAGATGCTTAAAGTCTGTAGCTTCGTTTCTGTACACCCTGCTTATTGCGAAGAACTTTCCTGGCTTACGCTTCTTTCTCAATGAATCTAATTTATGGGCGGATAATGTGGTGGAATGCGTCCTGAGGACTGCCTGCCTTGGAACATTCTCGTCCCAAGAGTACTTCCATGACTTTTCATGAGTCTCCTTAACCCTCTGTCCTATCTCTTCAGGGTAATCAAGCTCCGAAGGCTTGCTCAGATAGAATGTATCGTGAAGCTCTCTTGCCGGATGATCCTGCGGAGTAAACAACGCGTCGAAGTTCCAGAAACTAGATTCGATTTCGTTGCCTTCCATCTCCTCGAATCCCATACTGACGAATATATCCTTTATCTGCCTTGCGTATTCATTGATCGGATGAGCAGCTCCTTTCCTTGCCTTTTTCACTTCCACCTTAAGATTGTACTTCCTAAACTTTGAGTTTTTCCATTCTCCAGATAAGATCAAAGAATGATTGAGCTCGTTTATCTCGTTCTGGCCTATATCCCCATTAGCCATTATCTGCTTTGAAACATTCTGACCTTCTGATGTTAGCTCAAATGAGTATGATTTAGAGATCTTTTTCTCCACGCTTCCCCTTTCAATGAGAGAAGTTAAGGCTTTGCCTTCAACATTTTTGCCTTTCGAAATATCTAAAAGAGCATCATAAAGAGGATATTTTTCAGGCTTTGAAATTGGCTGAAGGGCTCCATTAGATATTCTTACCCACTTGTTCTTTACCGCCCAGGAAATCCCAACCTTTCTCTCTTCTTCTGTCAAATCGGATATAAGAGTATGCTTTGATGCGTATTCCGCCACCCTCTGCTCGGGAAACTTCTCGCTAAGAAACTTTTTTCCTTCATCTGTTAAGGTGAACGCTTCATGCGTCTTTTCATTCACCTTCACCAGTCCCCGTTCCTTGAGAACGAATGCAGACCTGAGAAGAGCGTCCTTATTTATTCCAGTCTTTTTGGACAAGCTTTCAAGCTCTTCGAGTCCAGATAAAACTAAAAGAAGCTTGCGTTCATGCTGATGCAGCGAATCCAAATCAATCTTAATCATTTTACCAATCCTTATCTAGAAGCCTGCTGCTTAAGCAGATAGTAGCCAACCCAGATCAACAGCAATGAAGTAATCAATACTAATCCCTCTATCGAGAAAATCCATGAAAAAACCATCTTGAAAATAGTGTCAAAGAAACTCACCACTTCGTACAGAAGCGGCTCCTTTCTTTCAAATGAAAGCTCCGAATTAGTCATTATTAACCTGCCTTGCCATGTAAACTTTGTGGCTCCCTTCGGTATCTCGCCTATATATTCCACAGGCTGGGGAGAGATCTTAACGTTCACAGCATCCGAAGGAAGAATTAACTCTACAGATGTCCGTTCAGGAATATAGTTCTCTCCGACCGGAGAAACTTCGAATACAAACGCATCCATGTTCAGGGTGTATCTTATCACCCTTGGGCTTACATACTTGTCCACGATCACCAAACCGGTGATATTTGCAGCTGGCTTTACGGTGTACTGGTAGGAAAGCGTTCCGTAACATGCGGTCTGATCGTAGTTACAAGTGTCCGGCGAATAAGGCTGTATTGTTACTTTCTCTACTTGGACCTTGGATGTATCTACATAGAACCTTATGTCATCCATCCCCAGCCTTTCCCTCCAACCAGCTATGTCATTCGTGGTCTTAAGGGAGAGCTTGTAGAGCTCAATCGAATCCTGGGAGCTCATGTAGAATCGGATCTCGTTCTTTATGAGCGCGCTTCCGTCAGGATTAATTGTCACCTGCATAGTCATAAAAGACCTTGTGAATTCTGCATATGAAATGTTGACAAATAAGATCCCGAAAATTAAGATATATAAATATTTATCGAGCATTTTCATGGGATATATATCGTAGCGTAGGATTTTAAATATGAACGCTATATATAGCCATATAACTGCTAAAAACAAAGGTGCAAAAATGGACTACATTAGATACTTGGGTCATTCTGGTTTTGAAATAAGCTTAAGGGGCGCAGTTATACTCATAGATCCGTTTTTCGGCACCGGTCTTACTGACCAGATCAGGATAACCACGCTCAAACCAACCCTGATCAAGAAAGCTGATCTCATACTTCTAACCCACGAGCACAAAGACCATTCCGACCCTAACATAATCAGGGAGCTGGCGGAAAGGACGGCGGCCATAGTCATAGGCCCTAAGCAAACCATTGAGCTCATAGAACTGAATGAAAGGCAGAAGGTCTCTGTTGAAGTTGGGGATATGTTTCAGATAAAGGGAGTGGACATCTCAGTGGTGAAAGCTTCACATCCACAGTCAAGATACCCTGTCGGATACATAATAAACGACAAGGTAAAGATCTACCACGCTGGAGACACCTACCAGTTCAACGAAATGCTGGACATAAACGTCGACTACGCCCTCATACCTATAGGCGGAAGCTACACAATGGATGTGATAGACGCGGCGAATGCCACCAAACTTTTCAGGGCAAAATACATAATTCCTATGCATTACAACACTTTCGAAAAAATAACCCAGGACGTAAAGGATTTCGCAAGACGGGTCACTAGAGGCAAGGTTATAGTGATGAAGCCGGACGATTCAATACAAATATAAAATCAATAACCTTATGTTCGTCTAAATATTTCAACTTCGATAGATGGAGGGATTACCATGGCAGAAGAGTTTTATTGTATGAAATGCAGAAAGAAAGTCAATGTAGAGAACTTCGAGAAGAAGATATTAAAGACAAAGACAGGAGAAAGAGCGCAGCTAGTGGGAATATGCCCTGTATGTGGCGGAAAGGTATTCAAGTTTACAAAGGCATAAAGCCGAATCAAATGAGCAAGGTGTGATTCAGATGATAACAGACCATTGGGTAAAATATTTTGAAATGAAGAAAAACGAAAAAAAGTTTACGGAAGGCGGAAACATTAATATCAACCTTACGAGCCTGAAGGCGAAAAAGGATAGAATAGAGATCGAGTACGAATTTAAGATAACCTACAAAGACAAGTCTGGCCATCTTCTTATTAAAGGCAGCCTTATCGCGGAAGACAAGGACGCAAAGAAAACTGTCGAGATATGGGAGAAGGAGAAAAAGCTTCCGAATGCTCTGTCAAGGGAGATCCTGAACCACACAGTGAACCTGAACAGGATAAGAGCAGCGGGAATTCTCAGGGCGTTGAACGCAAAGATGGAAATTAAGAAAAGTCCGAGAGAATACAAGCCTGCGGCGTAAATTTGAAT
>DYJP01000014.1 GCA_020723065.1 Candidatus Micrarchaeum sp. | reverse complement strand
CTGGTCCCATTGGACCAGCCGGTCCAGGAATGCCGCTGCCGCCCGGAGGCGGAATGACAATAAAACTCATGCGTATTTTCCTCCCGCCTGCTGAATATACACCTGAACAGAATCAGTCTCGGCCACCATCTTCACGCAAATGTTATCGGCCAAATTCTGACCGAACAACATACCAACAGTCATAAGCATGCCGATATTCGGAGCCGGGATCCCACCATCCCAACGAACCCACAATTTGGCAGTTGCAGGATACTGAACCTGCACAATGACTTGCAAGCGATTTTTCAATGGAACGAGTTCGTATACGATACCGGCTTGAACAGTCGCCATCAGCTCCTGCACATTATTCGTCGGATTGAGCAGCGCCGGAATCGCATCTTCAGGCCGTGCGTCGCCCGGAATAATAGGAACTAGCATTAGTGACCTCCGCTTACATTGATTTTGAAGCGGTTCTTCATCGTATTCACAATATCTCGCGCTTCATCCTGAGATATGTACTCGTACTTCCCTTTTGCCATGGACACCATAAACACCACATTATCGCGCTGAACTGCTGTGTCTATATGAATAAACCCATTTTTTGGATAAATAATAACCGTCCTCAACTGAGGCATTCTAGCCATTATTTTCGGATCTGCCAATCGAGACATAGCTGTATAAATCGACACACCGGAAGGAACTGTATCTGCCGCTACCCCGAGAAACACATCATTATAGTAAATCTGATGGACCGAATTCTCCACTCCACCAACACGCGCATTCAATACATGGTTGCGATACCACGAATTGATCTTCACAGGCTTCGCCGCGCAGCACAATTCTCTGTATGGCTCCAATATGTCATTCGCAAAGTCCGCCCCTTGCCGTATTACTTCGGGAGGCGGCACGACCACCAATTCCGGGTATCTCGTTGAATCCACGAACTCGTAAGCTGTGAAATGCTTAGACAATTGTGCTCCGGCAAGATACCGATAATGGTCACGCACGCCCGGAATTCCCGCCAAGTCGTTGTTCAATCGATTCATTATCGGTTTCGGTTTTGGTTTCAACACTATAGCCATCCTCCTGCCGCTTAATGTTAGCTGCGTGCTTCATTTCATATACATTGTAAATAGCCATATCATCCATGCCGAAATATCTAAACAATGAGCGCATAGGTTTAATGAGCAACAACGGACGCCATTGTGTGGCAGCCTCGCCGATGAGGTTATTCAACAAATAATAAGCTGCCACATCATCATGAATAACCTCTCCAATATCTTTGTCAGCCAAAGTTTCGATGATCGTCGAACACGGCGCGTCAAACAAGTGTAACGCAGACACGAGGAAATGAAGCATGTCGATTAATTCTACGAGCAACTTTTCGCGCGAACGAACGGTATACAACAATGAACGATTTTCTTTGACTTCTTTCGACCACCATTTATGATAAAAATTGTCACGTGCTTCTACGCATTCATTCACAAACTCATCAAGGTAGCGGGCAGTCCACATTTTGCGATCACCAAAATTCCAATCAGAACGCATTTTCAAAGTATCAACACCAATTCGCGCGTTCAACGCTCCCTGCATATTCCATATTTTTTTCCAAATTTCAATCGGGTTCATTAAAGTATTATTTATTGGTCCACCATTTAATTGGCCAATCAAACCAAGAGCGCTTTCCTGGAATATTTTCCGGATCAAGCGTACTGGGGTTACTAGACCCTTTACGAAGCGCGGCTCTGCCACCACTCGTAGGAACTACTTTATCCGGGTTCTTACTCCCCAGTTTAACGCGCATCCCAACTCTATCCCTCCCAGATCTAAGCGCCAACCCCGCCAAAGCAGCCGCAGCGGCCAACTTGTCTCTATGACGCCACGCGAAAGACCCAACACGTTTTATACCACGACCAACAGCGTTTATCCCGCGACGAACAAGCCCATACCGTGGCCGTTCATCGCCTTGTTCCAACAGTGGTGATTCCGATTCTATAAGACGCAAGATATTCACAGTCAACCTCCTCAAATCATGAATTCTTTATATGCTTCGATATCGATGCCGTACCGCTCAGCCGATCGACGAATTTTATCATAGACATGCTTCTTCGCATCAGGCTCCAACCACACATAACCGGCACGCAATGAATTTAATGCCACCATTAATTGATCGTACGTATAAATATCGATCAATTTATCTACAGCCATGCCACTCTCCTAGAAAATAATTTACTACGAATATATAGATACCCAATCGCATAATCTGCTTCCTTTACTGGCTTCTTTAGATTCTCGGCCATAATTTGGGCAATAATGGCTTCATGATCGTCTGGATTAGCCGCCACTATTCGCTCAGCATTGGCCTGCCCAGATACGATAAGATCGAACAGGTGCGCCTTAAAAGCCAACGGAGTCACTTTAGCTTTATCAGCAGTACTATCCATAATCAAATTTAACACTGTCACATCACGCGCACCGCCTGTACCAGCCAATGCCTCCGCACCAGAAATATCAATGCGATGTGCGCGATCTGACCGCTGCCTCAACGCCTGCGGATTCCAATTTAGATTATAATTGATGATAAGGTTCGCTTGCGTCAACGTGAGCCCGGTTTGCGCGGCGTCAGACGCCAGCAGAATCTTCGTCGGTGAACGAGGATTTTGAAAATCCTCGGTAATGGCTTTACGTTGCTGCATGCCCAATGCCCGCTCTTCTGCCGTACCACCACCTTTTTCAAGAGAAGCCACAATACGTTTAATATCAGCATCTGGAGCATTACTTTTCATGCCACCGACAAACTTTGTCACACCCGGAAGACTAGCCTCTCGGCCATCTCGCCACACATTATTGTATTGTCGATCCGACACACCAAGAAGCTTACGCATTTCAGGATCGGAATAGATCCATTTATGCACATCTTCAAGTACAGACGTAGAGTTAGAAAACACAATAACCTTACCATTAGCCGGATCTTTTAAATGATCCTTTAACACCTTTAACATCCTATCACGCTTAGGGTGACTATATTTATATGTTCCATCACTATTACGCTCATCAAACTTCTCAAATACATTACGATACTGCTGCATCTCCGGCGGCAACGAGCGCCCGAACAATGCCGGGTCATCGGCTGCTTGTTGAAGACGCACAAGACGCACCAATGGGTCCACTGTCTTGTCATTCATGAGTTCACATGCCACACGATGCGCTTTCCAAAAATCCGGATATGCCGCCTCGTCACGCGGAATTTCAAACTCTTCGTGCTCGGGCGGAATCTCGCCCTGATATTTACCGGTCTTTTCATCAACAGCAAGTCTTGGCCATGGATACATACGTTTCTCACCTATGAGCTTGATTGACTTCCCATATTTGGCAATAAGACGAGGTTCGTATTCTTTCTGCATAGCCTCAACCATTTGCTCTTTACTAATACGCAGCATGAAAGGCAGCAATTTGGAACGCAGTAACCCAATGTTCTTCACACCAATCTGTATGGTCTTCTTTCGCTTGACTTCAGGATTAAGAGGATCAGCGACAGAGACCTCATCATACTCAATAAAATCATTATCAAACTTGCGCGACGAACCAAATACGTCAGGCGCCAAAAACTCCATAATTGAAAACATATCAGATGCCGAATTTTCAATAGGAGTGCCTGTTAAAGCCAACCGAAACGGCGCAGCAGCGAACACTTTTTTGAGCACCTGCTCGCGCTTACTGCCACCAAGATTTTTGATTGCCTGCGCCTCGTCCAACACAACTGCATCAAAACCAACAGTTGCCAATTCCTTATAATCATTAACGAGCGTATTATACGAAGTGATCGTAATGAATGGCGCATTCTTGCCAAACAGTTTAATGTACTCATTCTTCCGCCCAGTACCAAGAATGGTGGCCACATCTTTATCAATAAACTCTGGATTCTCACCGGAGGTCCACATCTCTATTTCATTGCGCCAATTCGCAAGAATGGACGCAGGCACCACAATCAACGCTTTATTCACTTTCCCTTCCTGCCGCCATTTTAATAATGACGCCAGGGCAATTGGGGTTTTACCGGTGCCTTGGTCATTAGCTAATAGAGTAGCTTTCTGCCCAGGAGCGGTAATAAAATTCACAGCCCGCCGTTGCAAGCTCAGAAGCTCATTACCATCCCTGCGCTTAAAATTTTTGATCTTCACCAACGTTTCATTCTCTTTAGCCTTAGACACTTCATTCAACACGGTCTGTCGATCATTGGCTAACTTCGTAACCATGCCCTTCCCGTGAGGGAACCACCAGGTACGATCGGTACTTTCATATATAGGAACATTTTCACCAAACGCGGTTTGCAGCGCACGAATAACGATATTCTTGCTACCACCATAGTCCGACAAATCCGCTATGAAACGCTTACCGACCGGATCATACGTGAAACGCGACAGCGCCATGTACAAATCTGGATTAGATTGTGCGAACGCATCGGCCAGCCGTTTCTTATGCGCGGTCACCGCATGATAAAACAACGCACCTTTCACATCTTTTCCAATCGCCGGAGCTAATGCCTTGAAAAGAGGAATTTGTTTGGAAGCAAGATTCTCGCCCAAACGCACAAACACACTGTTACCATCCGATGTAATATCCACTCGATCAGCCGGTGCATACAACCGTTCGTACGAATCTACACGAATAGCCCCCGGCTGGTCATTTTGTGATGCGAACACATGCGGCAAAATGTTGGCCATAGGAAATGGTTTTCCTACAGAATCATCAGGTCCAAACTCGATGACAACTTCCCTGGTCGTATCATCATAGTACGACCGCGCACTCATACTATCCATCTGTGGGTAAAGATGCAGCAACGTGCGCATAAGAGCTTGATTAGGCATATACGGAGGCGTCTCCCCTTCACCTACAGCAAACATATCCTTAGACTGGTCACGCCCACCCTTGAACCACGAACTCAGGAGGTTCAACCATCCGCCATGTAACCCTTTAACAAAGAACTCATTATAATGCTTATGGAAATGTTCAACAGATGGAAACACGATTCTCGACACATTACTCATAACGCGCTGCCCGCGCACTTTGAGCAGTTTCACTTGACCGAGCTTATGCACTTCTTCGATACCGTCAGTAAAACGCAACAAAAACACAGGCTTGCGCTTCTTCCCACCACGCTGAACAACAACTTGCGGCTTACCGTTCTTATCGAATTCAATCGTATTACCGACACTTATAACCGTAGCTGTGCGACCATCGTTCTCACTCGTCATCTGCACCGTATCTCCAACCTCAGGAATATCAATAGAATCAGGATCGTCGCTTACTACATCACCGAATGTAATACGCGCGCCGGATGGCATAGTAAAGGTCGCGCCATAAACCGAACCACGCCGAACAATCGCCATGTTATACGCGTCATTGACTGAAGCTACAGCTCGACTTAATTGAACCATACGCGGAGAAATGTCGTTCACGCGACCGTCCTCCCATTGCACTTGAATAAGCCCCTCATCTATCTTACGATCCAATACACGCCCACCCATGGGCTCGCGAATCTTTTTGCCCTTGGTGTCCAACAGCGCATAGGGCAATGACTTCACATAATCACCGGGCATAATGTCCTGACATACCGTACGATCGCGCAATATCCAAAAATTATCTCGAATGACATCGCCAAACAAGCTAGGGTCGTATGGATCAGGTTTGAGAGACTTACCGTCAAGAGTCTTGGCTAATTCCCAAAAACCAGCACCGCTATCATGCTGCACATCATCAGATTTGATAAAGTGTGTCTCGCCCTCCTTATCTTTGAAGGCCAGCACAGCCCCGCCGCCAGCATGGGAATCGATATACCCATTAGTAATTTCAGCCATCAATTCTGTACCGTCTTCATTCTCATAACGAACGAAACATCCAGCGGGCAGCACAAACTCAGTACCGGGAGTCGAGAATACACCATCTCCGGGATCAGGCGACCATCCGAACGGACCATGAGCCACGCTAGTACCCGTTTCCTCGACCATAGCTTGAATGCCAACTTTAGCGCCGGAAATATCCACGAACTCACGCCCTTCATCAAACACAATATTCGGGTACAGTTTCGACAGATTACGCAAAGCCAACACGATATGATCTTTGCTAGGATTGCGATATCCCTGGGTCTGCATATCGGCCATTATTTCAGCTATGGTCGTAATGGAACGCTTGCTGCGCACCGCGCGAGCCAGCGTACCGAGCATGATCTTATCATCGTAGCCCGTACCTACTGCAACCACTGCTTTGCGCGCCGCATCCACGACTTTCGCCGTCTCTCGCGAAGTCGTAACTTCTTCGGGATAATGCCACTCTTGCTTGCCATCAGTCGTATCAATGCGCACACGACCCTGCGGATTTGGCAAAGATTTCACAACACCGGGACGATGATCGCTCTTAAAAGTCACCGTATCGCCAATGGCCAGCATATTATCCGGATCAGCAGGTTCTTTCTTGACAATATCGGCATTCATCACCGTCACAGTCCGGCCGAACCTCGTGTCAAACAACTCGTATGATCCATCAACATTCACCGATTGCACATAACCAACATTACCATTCTTCAGCACAATACGATCACCTGTTTTGTATGAGGAAATCTTCTCCTGCGCCTTCGGTTGTTTCGGCGTTGTACCGAGAATGGCATGTTTTATGGACGACAGAGCATCCCAAAAGCTCGCAACTTTACGCGCAGGAGGCTTATCAGCCGCAGCTTTTGAAGTTTTAAGTATCGCATAAGAACGGAACCACTTTGCATCTGTCTTTGCCCCATCGGGCAATGAACCGCTTACGCGCTGCCAGCCTTCTCCTTCAGGTTGAGCGTCCCCATAGAAGACTTGCCACGCAATGCGTCCATCGCGCATGAGAACGCCAAATTGACTCACAGATCAATCTTCTCCGACAAACGAATAGACTTACCCTCCTGCGCGGACTTCTTACTGCAATCGGCGCAGAGAATTTTCGGGTAAGTAGAACCAATATGAATTCCTTGCTTAATCTCCTTACCGCATTCATTGCATTTCATGAAAAAAAAATCTCCTATTTATATTAGATTATCGAACATATCACCAACTGATAATTTCAACCATACTTTATTTTTTGCACCTTCATGGATCATTCCGTCAGCTTTGCGAAATTCTTTGTACTTCCGTCACCATTCAGCATTACGCCCAGGATTGTATTACCTAGCATAACGCACATACGCAGCAAAACCACGCCTAAGTAATTTTTTCCCTATACCACTCGCTATCGCGGGCACACTCGCTTCTGCTTCATACCGCAACGCTTGCCGAGTCAAGAACTGCCGACTTTTACCAAAGGCTACCTTATCCTCGTACTTATCAGCCGCATCTATATATTTATCCATACGATTCTCAAGTCTGGTTCAACGCTGCGCATGCTTTCGCGCTACATGATCAATCTCATGAATAGCCGTGCCTAAATCGCGCTCATTCTTTAATATATTGATATAAGGCATTTTGGATGCAATAACTCTGCCGTTTACAATTGGTATAGTAGTACGCACCTTCAACAACATCCCTGGTTCAAACGAAAAAAAACCTCCGAGATATGAAGCGACAATAGCGAATCATCCCAGCACCGATTGTGCCAAACTTTTAATCTATTCTCTTGGATTAATGCACTGCCTACGTCCTTCCATCAATTTGCCCCACAACCAACCCGCAGAATGCCTAAGCCATTCAAGTCCACCACTTCTCATAGAAAATCCACCAATTTTATTCGGAGCCCACATATTGCGCGCCACAGGCTTCGCCATCGGCGTAATAGGCCCAGAATACTTAAATCGCGCTCCAGCGCCTTTCAGCACATTCATCAATTTGGACGAGTACGAAGAAGGTTCAACTTGCACATTCTTGTCCGCCCGACCTTTATTAGCAACAGTACCAAAAACCGCAGTCTTCAACACACCCATACCAAAACGCTTTGCAGATTTCCAGCGAGCCGTTAATTCTCGTCTATCATGCCCATGCAATTTCTTACGCTCCGCACGAAGATTCCTCGCCTGCCAATCGCGCTTAGTACCATAAGTCCACCCCTTCTCCGTTTGCATAGTATCCGCAAATGAATCAAGAGTCTCCATCAACTGCCCAAAGCGTTGATAAAATGCTTCCACCATCCTTCCGCGCATACTACCACCAGACAATTTCAAATGAGCTTTCAGGGGGTCAGTACGCAAAGCACGATGATAATTCTTGTATCGCTCCACCAACTTACCACGCGCTTTGGTATCGCCTGCCACAGTAAACAAATTATATGCCGCGCGCATAGCAAGAGAAGGATGCTTAGCCGCTTTCACCGGATATACTTTCATTGTTACGCCAATACGCTGAACGCGTGCATGATGAGGGTCTTTCCGGCTTTGAGCCACAAATGCCCTATTCCATGACTAAGAAGAGGACCGGATTTAATCTTAGCCATATCGATTTTCTTCATAAGTGGTGAATTACGAGCATACAACTTATCAAACGCACTACTACTACTACTACTACTACTACTACTACTACTACTACTACTACTACTACT
>DYJP01000013.1:1253-10977 GCA_020723065.1 Candidatus Micrarchaeum sp. | reverse complement strand
TGAAAACAAATATTTATATATAACTTATGTGCAATAATGATATGACATTTAAGATCAAAACCGAAAAAGAAAAATACTTCCCTTTCAGTACCGGCAACAATACTAGCAGAACTGTTTCAAATGCATTCTATTCTCAAAGGCAAGAAGCTTCACCAAAAATAGATGAGCTCCCAGTCTCGCAAAAATACAAAAAGACAATTGCATTCGTAAACGGGCTTATATTCGGAACTTCAACAGCACTATGTTATTACGAACCGAATGGATTCCCATTCCTTATCGGAACAATCGTAGGAATTGCAAACACATACAGAGTAAGTAATGAAACTAAAGAGAATTTGGATAAGGACTGGGAACTCTTCAAAAAAACAGCATTTATCTCTGCATTGGCATCATACCTGCTAGGTGGAGAATCGATAGAATGGACTGGAATTGGAACATTGATGGCTACAAATTTGACAATGGGCGTAGTATACATAAAAAGAAAAATAAAAGAATAAAATACTCTATCTATTCTACTTAAGTTTGATTGTTACTATTCTCTTTGAAGGAGAATATTCTACACTGAATCGATTATTTAGCTGTGGTGCATTAGAATTTATTGCTTCGCGTATCTGTTCTTCATAGGATGTACCAATATAACGCTGTTCCTCTACTTTTACTCCTTTTTTATGGATTAATGATTCAGGCAATTCAAGCTTATGACCATAAAAACCCAATTTTACTGGGATTATAAATTCGGTCTGCATTTGTTGAGGTTCTTGAGCAGCTACATTCCCTCCTGTCTTTGGTTTCGGTTTCGCTTTGAATAAATCCAAACCCCAAGAAGCAATTGTTTTTGTACCTTCCCATGTTTTAGATGAGGAATCTTTCAAAATCTCGAATGTCTTATTAAAGGCTTTTCTTTCTATTTTTGCAGTAGTTAAAATTGCATTTTCAAGCACCGGATTCTTTTCAATAAATTCTAATGATTTCTTCTTCATTTTAGATACTGGCCCTGCCTGCAACAAATACTTTGCTCTTTTCTTCTTAGATTTAATCATCTTTAACTTCTTAGAAAAAGACTTAGAACTTTTCTTCACCGGCTTCTTCACTGATCTCTTAGCAAGCTTCTTTATGGATCTTGAATCTTTCTTAACCATAACATTCCCCTCAAATAACCATTAAATTCATTACTCAATTACTATTTATAATTCTTTCTTTTTACGACGAAAAATTAACTGAACCAATTGAAATAGTAGAATAAAAGGAAAGAAAGTAATATAAACTTCTAATGGTTTTTTATTTTATGCCAGAAATGGATTTTTCAAAACTAAAAAAGCAGCCTACTATAAAGCTTATTTCTTACACATCTAGGAAGAATTTCAGCGACTACGGTCCAGACGAGATATCTGCCTTTGGAGCACTAGGGTGTTTTGAGGAAAAGACACCGAGCCAACTCTACGATGATCTATGGCTTACGATGCCAAAAGAAAAACTTGACGAGAAGGCAGACAAAATAATAAACGCAAGCATAGGGAGGGGCCACGGGGCAGTGGCAGACCAGAACGCCTTCGTATTCGAAATCGAGAACCTCAGCAGGGCGGCCACGCTGTTCCTTTGCTCTCCAAATTATCTTTCCCACCTTCAACAGTCCTTAAGAAGGGCAAACGCGGACAGAGGATACGAGCTTCCGGAAACAATCTTGACGAGCGGAATAAACCGACAAACGGTAATGGTCCTTGACAACGCTTTCAAGCTTTACGAAGAGATGATCAAGGCAGGAATTCCTAACGAAGATGCCAGATATGTACTTCCTCTTTATACAAGAACGAACATTCAAACACTCGGAAATGCAAGAGAACTCACCCATCTTCATGCGATGGCACAGTCTTCTGCGGTCCCTACTCTTGTCAAAAATGTAGTCGAGGATATGATCAAAAAAGCGTCAGAAATTGCCCCGAAGCTTTTCAAAAAGAGAAAAATGAACTACGAGAAGCTGGCCTGGTACCCAGCTCCGCAAATATTTTCTGAAAAAAACGAGACAATGAGAAGGATAATAAATGAAAACAGATATCCGGACAAAGTCATGCTCATAAGCCACAAACTAAGCGAAGAAACCATAATGAGTGCCATAATCGATAGAGATGAATCAGAATTGGCGAATATGAAGCATGTGCACAATGGTTCACAGATAGAAGGATTCCTCGCGCCGATATCTCTTGTGACACTCCACCAGGCGATAAGGCAAAGAACCTGGGACCAATCTGTCCAGTCGATATACGACGCCGCTGAAAGAGCCGAATTCGTAACTCCCAAAAAGATAGAAGATTCGGAATGGAAAAACAAGTACATTCTCCAATGCAAGGACATGCTTGCGCTTTATAAGATGCTCAACGATTACAATGTCGGAAAAAACGATTCAATCGGGGTCATACCTCATTCCACCATTATATATGATCTGATACACATAAACGGATGGAATGCACTGCACTCCATCGGGAAGAGAACATGCACGGAAGCTCAATGGGAAGTCAGGGAGATGGCGGAGGGAATTGCGCTGGAAATCGCGAAAACCAACCCCAAGCTGTTTTCCTACATGGGCCCGCAGTGTAAGATATATGGAATCTGCCCGGAAAAGAAACCGTGCAACAGGTTCGGGAGATCACTCAAGTAAGAAGAAACAAGAAACACAATAAACAAGATTTTCGACAAAAAGAATGAAAAGGAATAGCGCCCAACCGCTTGTTTTAATAAACTTATTTCTGATGATATATAGATTATTATATTAACATACTCTGAATAAATTAGATACACAAGTGATTCTATGGTTTTATGTATTGTAGCGCTTGTAGTGTTCGCATTCATGTCGATATTCTCGGCCAAATACAGGCCATTGGCAGCAGAGGCTTTCGACTGCTCCTTCAGGAAAATGACCCTGAGAAAATGCAGCACCGGATTCGATGAAAAAGTTAAGAGTATAGTGATAAGCAAGCTCATGATGAAGAACGAGAATGCGGCAAAGTTCGTGTTCAGGCACTTCAGCTCGATCTCTCTGGTATTCAGTTTGCTGTTCTTCGCAAGCATGGGATACTCCTTGTATAGCATTTACAACCTGATGGTCTTCGGGACCTGTGATCCAATCACAGGAAACTGCATATTCACCCCATTCATAAACGGAACAACAGTAAATAGCACTGCAGGAAAGCCGCCTTGCGGTCTCGAAGGATTCATTGAATTCTACGGAGAGGAATGCCCGCACTGCCTAAAGATGAAGCCGATCGTGACCCAAGTAGAAACAGAGACAGGAGTGATTTTCAACAAGCTTGAAGTCTGGCACAACCAGTCAAACCAGGAGATAATGCTGATGCATGCCTCCGACATAGAAAAGGACTGCGGAATGCTCGGAGTGCCCGCGTTTTATAGCTTGAAAACAAACAAGACTGTCTGCGGCGAGCTCAGTGCGGAAAAACTGAAGGACTTCATACTCTGGAACGGATAATGATTAATTAAGTGAGCAAATGGGCATAAATGTAAACAAAATAAGAAAGGATTTCCCAATCCTTAGCAAGACGATCGATGGAAAGCCCATAGTCTATTTTGACAACGCATGCCAGACCTTAAGACCGGTACAGGTTCTAAACAAAATAAACGAATACTACAACGAATACCCAGCATGCGTGGGAAGGAGCAACCACAAACTTAGCGAAAAGGCGACAAAAGAAGTCTTCGAAGCAAGGAAGAAAGTGTCCAAGTTCTTCAACGCCAAGGAAAACGAAATAATATTCACCAGAAACACGACAGAAGGGATAAATCTCATTTCTCACGCATTCAAGCTTAACGAAGGAGAATCTGTCCTCATATCAGACAAAGAACACAACTCAAACCTGATACCATGGCTCATGCTAAGAAAGAAGAGGATAAATGTCAGATTCTTCAAATTCGGAGACATCGAAGACTTCGAAAGCAAGATGGACAGCACAGTGAAGCTCGTGTCCACTGCGCATGTCTCGAACATGGATGGAACTTCGCAGCCCATAGAAAAAATGGTGAAGATCGCCCACGATAACAAGGCATTCATCCTCATAGACGCGGCACAGAGCGCACCGCATAGACAAATAGACGTCAGAAAAATCGGTGCGGACGCAATCTCATGCTCCGGACACAAGATGCTCGGACCCAGCGGAACTGGGATGCTTTATCTTTCTGAAAAATCAACCCAAAACATGGACCTTTTCATGACTGGCGGGGAGACAGTGATCAATTCCACCTATGACGACGTTGTTTTTGAAAAGATGCCTAACAGGTACGAGGCAGGACTGCAAAACTATGCTGGCATAATCGGCCTTGGAGAGGCGGTCGAATACCTAAAGAAAGTAGGAATGAACAATATAGAGGAGCACGAAAAAATGCTCAACACGATAATGACTGAAGGACTCAAGGACCTTATAGGAGACAACATACAACTCCTTGGAAATCCTGAACCGAAGCTTAGAAGCGGAATATTCTCCTTCAACTTAAAAGGGATGAAATACCACGAAGTTTCGCTCATCTTGGACAAGACCCGGAACATAATGATAAGAAGCGGACAGCACTGCGTGCATTCCTGGTTCAACGCGAACAGGATAGACGGGTCGGCAAGGGCGTCTTTGTATTTATACAACACGGAAGAGGAAGCGAAATCATTCGTAGAAGCAGTTAGGAAGCTCTCCTCTTTCAGCAGATAATGGTGAGCACATGAAAGACAAGAAAAATGCACGATATAATGAAACGCAGAATAATAGAACACAAAGCAATGAAATAATCAGCTTAATTATAATCGGAGCAGCCCTGTTGATTTTAGGGATTTGGTACTTCTCCGGGTTTAATGCAAACCCGCAGAACACGTCAGCCCAAACAAATGAAACAGGCAAATACATACTTAACTCCACATCTGGAAACCAGACTGTTGAAGCACAGGAAGCGGCTCCGGCTGCAAGGGAGCAGGATGCCTGCGCGACCAGCCAAGTCTATTTCATATACGCCGACTGGTGCTCACACTGCCAGAAGATGAAGCCTTGGGTGGAGCAGCTCATATCCGAAGGATATGCATTCATAAAAGTGAACTCCCAGGATTCAACTGCTGTAAACGAGGCTAGAACTTGTCTTGACGGAATTGCCCAGCTTCAGTATATACCTGAATTCGTATGCGTAGGCAACAAACAGGACCACGTAGGAGAATTCGCAAGCATCAATGAGATGAAGGCATTCGTATCCGCATGCAATGCGATACAATGAAGCTAGAAGCTCAAAAATAGCAGAAAAACCGATGTTTAAATTTTGAAAACAGAGGAGACGTTTCTTGACGTCTTCTCCACTATCTCTTTTTCGCCAAACGAAGTGACGTTAGAGATGTTTCTTACAAGCTCCCCTATGCTGAGAGGAGTTACTCTTTTCTTCCCAAGCTGAATTGGAGAATCGGTCTCCAGCACAACATCATCCAGAGTCGCTGTTTCGAATATCGCCTTTATCTTGCTCTTGGACAGGGTGAACGGCAGGGAAAGGATCCATCCATTGTCAAGTATCTCTTTGGTAAACTGCGGCTGGTTGAAATAATGAAAAATTACCTTCTGCTTCGTATTAGATTTCAAGGTTTCAATCACTTCGTTGTAAGCTTCCCTGCAATGAATTATGATCGGAAGATTCAGTTCATTGGCCAGGTCGATGAATGCAAGGAAATTCCTCTTGGATTTACTTATGTCGCTTGATTTAACCAGAGTATAATCCAGGCCTATCTCGCCAATTGCCACCGGCTTTGGCCTGTTTCCTTCAGAGATTACGTCCCTTATCTTGTTTATGTATTCCTCAATCTCTTCTTCCATCGCCTTCACGCCTTCGAAAGGATGAAGTCCGGCCGCATAATAGACGAAACCGGAATGAACTTCAGCCAACTTGACTGTCTTTTCGAAATCTGCCGGACCTGTGCATACGGAAATGAGCCCTTTCATGCAGTGTCTCTTGCATTCCAAAATTATTTCTTCGGCACCATCTGGATTCTGCTCGAGATGACAGTGCGAATCAAATAAACCATACAACGCATCGAAACTACAACGCTCGGTTGAGGATTCCACTGGCACATGTTTGTAATCCATAATGATATAAGGGCAGAGATATCCTTTTATATGTTTCCGGGCATATATTATTACTTTTAGGAACATTATAGTTTAAAATAAACTACGAAAACGGTGTTTTTTATGTCAGTTATACCAGGAAGCGCAAAGGACCTTAAAATAGGAAGATACGTCATGATCGACGGCGAGCCATGCAAGGTGGTGGAGATTCAATCTTCAGCACCAGGAAAACATGGGGCAGCCAAGATGAGAATAACTGGAATCAGCATACTTAACGGAGGCAAATACACTCTTATGAAACCATCAGATGCTGATATCGAAGTCCCAGTTATAGAAAAGAAAACCGCGCAGGTGGTGTCCGTAAGCGGAGACATCGCGCAGGTCATGGATCCTGTTTCTTACGAAATGTACGAACTCAAGGTGCCAGAAGAGCTCAAGAACCAGGTCGAGGCAGGAAAGGAAGTCGAACTGCTTGAGACGCTCGGCAAGAAACTGATACAGAAAGTAAAGCAATGATTTGGTGATTTTAATGGTGGAAGTCAAGGTATTAAATAAGAAAAAAAACAGCCTTCTCGGAAGAGACGAGGCGGAATGCATCGTTAACTTTGAGCAGGGAACCCCAAAGAGGAATGAGTTGCAAGAGGCGATCGCAAAAGCTCTTACTGCAACGCCAGAGCTTACCTACATCGACAGATTCGTGGTCAAGGCAGGTGCAAAGCAGGGCAAGGCGAGTGTTTACATTTATGACTCTAAGAAATCCATGGGCAAGCTCGTGAAGGAGAAACCGGCCAAGGATAATAAGGCTTAATAGGTGATATTCATGGCAGAAAAAGCGAAAGGAAAACCCAAACCATACAAGAAAGGAAAAAGCTGCCCGAGATGCGGCGCAGGCGTAAAGCTTGCGGAACACAAGGACAGGTGGAGCTGCGGAAAATGCGGCTATATGGAAAAGAAGTAAAACGTTTTTATTTAGCTATTTTAACCTTATTTTTTATATAACTCAAGCTTAGTGCCACAACTGGCTTATCTCTTTCTCTTCTTCCATTGCATGGAAGACAGCCTTCTCACTACAAGCACAGCGAGAATCAATATTAGTAGAAATACACCGACTATTACAGCAGCCAGGTACGGGAATCCCGAGGTCACTTCCCTTGTTATCGTGAATATCTCCTGCGCCTGAGCTATAAGCTCCCTTGCTCTTTCAAAGTCTCCAGCCTCGTAGGCAACCTTTGCCTGATCAAGGAGCTGAATTGCTGTAGTGACATCCTGACCCTCTTCCTGCGCGGATTGGATAGTCGTAATCAATACGTTCAGCCTGTCTGCTATTATCAGCTTCTCCTCCTCTGTTATGGTCTCTGGAGTGAACACGCAGACATGGGAGATACAGCTCTTTTCTGAAGTACAGTCTGAATCCTGGCAACATTCGTACTTGACACATGACCTGTCTATTATGTATCCGCACGAACAAGGTATCACCACGCATGTACCATTCTCGCACGTACTGTCGGACGGGCAGTCCGAACTTAGTCTGCATGTAAGCGGAACTGGTGTGACATATATTCTGAACTTCGCTGTTGAAGGAACATATAGCTGCTGATCTATTATTATCTGGCTGCCGGACACTGAGAACTTCTGCAGCACGGTGGTCTGGCCGTTCGCAACATATGTTATATTCTTTATGAAGTTCGTTCCAAGATCAGGTATTGAAAGGACAAATCCTGAAACCTTTGCGGTTTCCCCTCCGTTCACTACTTCTATTTCGATCAGTCCCTTGGCAAGGTCTGAAGTCGCCTGAGCACTAACCTTTGCCATTGAACTTATTACAAACCTGTCTGTTATGAGCGGCAATACTATCTTTGTTCCCGAATAGCTAAAGAAGGTGACAGGTCCTCCGAACTTATCTCTTATGTCAAGGTCTCCAGACAATATTCCAGACACGTCAGATAAATCAATCTCCACATTTTTCATTTGGGTGGTCATCACCGGCATATTGAGTATGCAGCTTGATTCCGAGCAGTCGAGCCACTTTCTCACAAAAGTAATCCTTGGCACGCAGTCGTCTGCAGCTGTGAATGTAAGTGAATTGTCATCGAAACCTGACATACTCACATCCACCTTGTATCTTCCAGGCAAGTCTGCTATGAATGCGAATGATCCATTCTCATCCGTTATGCCAGATTTGACAGACATTCCCGAATACGGAGTGTCAAGGAATGTAACATCTACAGAAGCGCCAGGCTCTGTAATTATCTCTGCCATCTCCTTTGTACATGAGAGACTTCCTTCCAACGGAAGCTGGTAGGTCTCCTTCTCAGCAATCTTTATCGGAAGGATCTTTAGCATGAGCGCGAACCTGCTGAAGTGCGTAAGGTATACTGTGCAGGTCTTGGCGGATATGTTGCACTCATTTGCCTGGGACTCCCAAACAGAAGTTGAATCATTGTAATAGAAGAAGCTCGCCCTGGATATTTCTTCGTCTGTCAAGTTCAGGGAGCTTAAGTTCATAATAAGAACGTACGGATTTGATTCGTTGGTTATTGCTGGCAAGGAAGTTGTAATATTAACGTACATCAGTGCTTCTCCCACGGTTGTGGCCACATCGATCGGCTCTCTTGTATAATTAGTATACCAGGTAGTTATATTGACAGTAGTTATTGCGCTGAACGAACTGACTGGTATATAGATGTTAAGCGATGGAGTCTTTCCTACCGAAGGCAAAGTGACATTTGCGCCTACTGCCGGATCCACTATGAACGACATCGTGAACCCTTCAAATGCAGATGAGTAATATGTGTTGTTAGAGATATCGTTGCCTAAACTAAACTCATCAATCTTTATGAACTGGCTTGATGACGAATCAACACTAAAGTAGTTCCCTTGGATCATGTTTTCGCTACTATTAATCATTGAAAGAACCGCACCGTTTTCTCCATGTAAGTATACTGAAGTATTGAGTATCGAATTATTGTCTGCAGAAAGGCTTATGCCTGTGCTGTCGTTTCCGATCATGTCTATCGTAGTGTTAGATATAGCGGTTGTGCCGTTTGAAAGTATTCCTGTCCCGACAGCCGTTGAGTTCTGCTGAATTATGCAATTCTTTATAGTAACGTTATCTGAAATTGTACTTATTGCGCTACCTGAATTAAAGAATATCGTGTTGCCCTGACAATCTATCGTCACATTGTCTCCAGTTACTGTGAAGCACGAACTGTCGCCAGAAACGTTCTCATTCAAGGTGTAGGTAAGCCCATCGGTATCTATATTCGCGCAGTAGGAGCCCGTGAACAGTTCTCTTGTTTCTGATTGCACGAAGTTGTTTCCGTCATCCAAACAGGTCACGTACCAAGAGTGTACTCCATTTGTAAACGAAATGTTGGATTTAACTGCCGCTGTAACGTTTCTTAGTACTGAATCATTGCCTGCCGCCAGGACTGAATCCCAATAGAATAGGCATCTGAATGATAGGGAACCGTAATCATCAACATAGAATGTAAAGTTAGTAGTGTCATTAGTTGCATTCGTCCATGTGTGGTTCAGCGGAGATTCCAAGTATATTGTTGCCGGAAGCGTGTCTTCAACAGTCACATTGAACTGCTGGCTTATGTAGTTGGACTCTGAATCTGTCACTGTTGCAGTCA
>DYJP01000013.1:0-1153 GCA_020723065.1 Candidatus Micrarchaeum sp. | reverse complement strand
TCTGGACCCATACTGGGTTTGTAGTGTCCTGCACTGTGACATTGAACTGCTGTGAGATGCTGTTTTCATAAGGATCTGAAGCGGTCACTATTAATTGATATACTCTTACAGTTAGATAGGTATTGTTTGTTATCACTCCTGTTGAAGAATTGATAGTGAAATTAGTGTTATCTGAAATCGAATACGTCAACGTGTTGTCATCGCTTGCATTGATATCGTATATGAAAGCAGTGCCCAGTTCCACGGTCTGGTTCACCGGCACCTGGACCCATTGCGGAGCTGTATTGTCAGATACAGATACCGATATTACCGCTGAAAGCGTGTTGTTAAATGAATCTGTTGCGTTGATTCTCAGTGAATAATTGCCTATCGCCAACAACGTATTATTGGTGATGACACCTGTAGATAGAACTATCGCGAAATTAGAGGTGTCGTTTATCGAATATGTTATAGTATGGGCGTCTGTCGCGTTAACATCGTAAGTAAACGAAGTATTATACTCCGCGAACTGGTTTGTCGGAGTCTGGAGCCATACGGGCGCGGAAGAATCGACATCAACATTGGTTACTGCTGCTGAATTGTTATTCAGTGCATAGTCGAATGCAGTTGCAGTTATGTTATAGATTCCATCTGAAGGAACTGCAAGCGATACAGACCAGGAAGTCAGCGCTGTTGTTGTTGAATTGATCAGAGTCGTTCCATTATATATAGATATATTAATATAATCGAGGTTCGTGTCTCCTGCTGTGCCCGTGATTGTCAGCGTCTTGCTCGCGAGCATTGCGCCTGAAGACGGGGATGTGATTGAAATAGTCGGAACAACAGTGTCGACAACGAACATCCTGGTTTCGGACGTGCCATTGTTGTTTGCGACATCCGTGCAGTTCACCTTCCAAGTGTGCTGATTATCAGAAACGCTAGAAATTGTAAAGGAAGTTACACTTCCATTAGTAACGCTTGCATTGGTCTGATTAAGGACATTATCGATATAGATGCTGCAGTTCAGGGTTGTGCTAGTATCATCTGTGGCATTGAATGTGAATGCCAATGAATTGACATTATGGTAACTATCATTTGCAGGAGATGATAGAATCACAGATGGCGGAGTGGTATCTGCAGGAGTCAAGCTGACATACAAGCTTCTATTCTCAGT
>DYJP01000006.1 GCA_020723065.1 Candidatus Micrarchaeum sp. | reverse complement strand
ATAAGTTTATAAATATATTTTTATAAAAACAATTATGAAAAAAATTTCAAAAAAAGGAAAAAAACCAGCCAAGAAAAAAATAGTCAAGAAAAAGGCTGCTAAAAAGAAAAGATAATCCATATAAATTTTGGATTTGAAAAAATTTAAAATTTGTTGGATTTTTGGTGAAATTAAGATTGTGATTCCTAGGGAATTGCGATTTTAATTTCATCTATTTTTAGTCAATAGATTTGATTCTCTTGTTTTCATTTCAAGCAAAAATCATAAAGCTCTCATATTTTTACTTTCAGAAATCTTGTGTTCCAACGAATCCAGCGCTTTTTCCAGCTCAAAGATGTTATTTATTATAAAATCAGGAGTTTCCTGCTGAAGCGGATCATATTTTCGTTTATATGTAAGAACTCCAATCGAATACATTCCGGCATTCTTTGCTGCCTTTATGTCGTCAGGATGGTCGCCCACGTAGACCGCATTCGAAGGCTTAACTCTGAGCTTCTTCAAAACCGAAAGAAGAGGAAGAGGAGAGGGCTTTGAAACGGGAACGTCGTCTATCGTGACGACCGCCTTTATATATTTCCTGAAACCGCATCTTTGCAGCGCCTTAATTACGGTGAGCCGATAGTTCCCGGAAACGACTCCAAGCTTGTACTTCTTACTCATGGAAGAAATTATTCCTCTATAAGGAAAACACGTTCCAGTTACAATTCCTGTGACCTCTTTCTCTAATCTTTTCTGCCTTATTTCTTCTCTTTGCTTTGACGTAAGTTTGTTAAGCAGTTTTGAGAAAAATGCAACAAAGAACTTGTGCGGAGTTAAATAGCTATACTTGCCATCAAAATAATCAGTATCTATCTCTTCCGTAAGCTTCTTCCAATCAACATTAAGGTCTAACAAAGTATTATCCATATCGAAGATTACTGCTTTTATACATTGTTTTCTAAATTTCTTTAAAACTGCCATTGTCACACCATTTATATCGAATTATCAATATAAAGTTGCATCGAAATATATTTATACCTCTATTGTTTAAAACTAGTATGGTAATCAAAACTATTTTATTTGATTTGGATTACACACTGATCAAAACTGACGAATTCAAGGAGCTTTCCAAACAGGCCAGCATCATAAGGATGCAAACCGAAGCAATGGACAGATTCAAGACAAAAATACCGAGAAAACTTTTGGACGAAACTATAGATTCCATAAGGAAGGAAAAAACATCAAACTACGACAAAATACTCGATGAGACAGCGGCATTTGTATGCAAGAGCTTGGGCATAACGGACCAAGTCCAAATAGATATGATCGCTACTGCAGGAATAAGTGGCCACCATATGATAAAGAACGCATATTTTGCATTCCTTTATGAAGAAGTAATCGAAACCTTACATTCATTGAAAGAAGCCGGGCTTCAGATATGCCTCGCTACTGCGGGAAAAACCCACAAGCAAATTGATAAGGTCGAATGGGCTCACCTGACAAACAACATAGACCTGATATTCGTAACGCAACAATACATCACTGAAACGGGAACGATTCAATCAATAGAACTTAAAAACAGAGAATTCTTTGACTGGATACTTCAAAAGATAGGAAGAAATCCTAATGAAGTTATAATGGTCGGCGACAGCTATCACAATGATATCGAGCCCTCCAAAAATGCAGGAATCTGGACTGTGCACCTGAGTAGAAAATGCTCTGCCGAAAACATAAAGGGGGAAAAGACGGACTACCTGGTGGAAGATCTAAGTACACTTCCAAAAATAATAATCAAGATAAATTCAAAGGAACAGGAAGATTAAAGAACTTAAAAAATCGAGCTTAAAGAAACCTTAAATTCTCAATTTTTCTTCTCAACCCTTCCTTAATCCTAAACTTTTCTTTTTATTCTTAACTGGTCGATTAGCCTGCATGACTTGCATATCTTACCCGAAGTAGGCTCTCCGCATTTCTCACAAGAATTTATTTTTTTTTCAGTGGAATTAGAAGCTGCGAAACTCTCTGACACCTTTTTGCCAGTTTCTATATAATTCTGAAGCATCTTAAACTTAGTTCCGGGATATTTTGATTCTGTCGAATTGATAAAATCCCTGACAAGCGGTCTGAACCCTTCTCCGACATAGGGGCATTCTACGAACACGGATTTGAAACCCTTAAGAACTGCATAAAGAGCGAGCTCCTTCTCAGGAATCTTGAAGAGCGGTCTGATCCTCATTATGAATCTGTCGTCTTCCACCGCTCCTCCAGTTGGCTTAAATCTGAATAAAAGATTTTCATTCCTCATCATATTCATCATGTATCCCTGAATCATGTCATCAAGATTATGACCAATTGCAAGACGGTCAACACCCAATTTCTTTGCTGCATTGTTTAAGGCATAACGTCTAAAGACCCCACAATAAGTACAGGAAGACTCTATTCTATCCTTCTTATCCATACTCATTATTTCGTCTAAAGAATGACCTACGAGATCCTTAAAAGTCACTATATGCAATGGAATACCCAGCTCAGATGTGAGCTTCTTTGCTTCCGGGATTATTTTGTCCCTGTATCCGTTTATTCCTTCATCTACGAGTATCGCAGTAAGCTTGATTTTCATCGGTTTGGTTATCTTGTTAAGAAGATAAAGCATTACTTGACTGTCCTTTCCACCGGACATTGCGACTCCAATGTGCTTCGCGCCCTTGAGCATGTCGTATTCTCTTATTGTTCGCTTGACCCTTCTTTCCACTGAATAGACAAAATGCTTAATGCAAAGATTCGAATTGGAATAAGTCAGATGTATTACAGCCTGTTTATTACAAAATGAACACTTTACCAAATAATTCACCTAATGCGCTATACGGAAAGATTATCCGCCCAATATTACCTTCTGTATCTCCACAGTGTCCTTGTCGCTCACTTCATCCAGCTCCGTGACTATGGTTCCATTGAGCTTGACTAGGACTATCTGCTCGTTCAGCCCCAGCTTGCCAAGCAGCTCTTTGACCGTGCCCTTGAACTTAATACTCCGCGGCTTTTCATTGATTATGCATTTCACAAAATCACCATAAAAACTATCGACAAGAGAATATACACAAAAAGAATTAATATAGGTTACCCCGTACACTGCATCTGATTAATTGGTCTCAAATTTTTCCCACGGGTATACTATCCACTTATTGCTTATCTTCTCTGAAAAGAAGTCCGGAACTACCGCCTTTTCCTTGCCATCTACATACTTGTCCAGCAATACGGCGGTAAATACCTTCTTTGCGCCCCTTTCTTTCAAGTAATTTAGAGCAAGGGCGAGTGTCTTACTTGATTCTACAACGTCATCTATCACCAAGACATTTTTATCTGTAACATCAGTAGACAAGTCTTCTGCAAGGTGCAGCCTGTCTTTTGTTACTCCTGGCTTAGTGTAAAATGTAACTCTGATAGTGAAAAGGTTTTATTGTCAAGGAGACCTGAAAGGATCCTGGCCGGAATGAGCCCGCCCCTGCTTACAGCTATTATCTTGTCTATTTTAACATTCTTTGCCTTAATATCATTAGATATGTGAATGCACATCTGCTCTATCTTATCCCAGGATAAAAAGTATTTCTCATCCGAAACGTTGGTCTCCATAGGATAATTTGTTAAAAAAGATATAAAATCCTATCACTCGATATATAGCTAATGAAAATAGACCTCCACATACATTCCACATATTCGGACGGGTGCTGCAGCCCAGAAGAGATAGCATCAAGGGCAAAGGCTGTAGGTCTTCACGGATTTGCAATCACAGACCACAACAAAATCGGTGGCTGGAAAAGGGCGGCAGAGGCGGCAAAGGAACTCCGCATGCTTTTCGTCCCAGGAAAGGAGATAGCAATCTGGAAAGGCAAGGAAAAGTACGGAGAGATACTTGCCCTTTTTATGAATGAAGACACAAAGGCTAATAACACGCTTGACAATCTCGAAGAGATAATAGATGAGATAAAGGAACAAGACGGAATAGTTGGGATACCGCACCCTGTTGGCGATTCGATCAGGGTGCAGAAGATAACCGACTACGTTTTCAAACATAGGATAAAAATAGATGCGATAGAAACCATAAACGGAAGATGCAGCGCAATACAGAATGCAAAAAGCATGGAGCTGGCATTTAATAAGAAAACAGGCCAGATTGGAGGAAGCGACGCACACCACGTGAGGGAGATAGGCTCCGTATACACCTTTGCCGAAGCATACGACCTGGAGGAGTTCAGGAAATACATAAAGAAGGGACTGAGCAAAGCGATAGGAATCCAAAAATCGCAGACTGAGATAAACTACAACAGGTTGCTCTGCAGGTTCCACCATATGTTCCACAAACCGAAACTCGAACAGTACGGGGAGCTCGAAGCTAAAAGGAATAGCTCGTTTTGAAAACAGAAAAAAAACCTAGCAGAAGCTAGATTTCGAATTAAAAGAAAAAATAGAAAAAAGAAATAAAAAGAAAAGATGAAAAAGGAAATCAACCGAACAGGCTACCCAATCCTGCTGCAGCTTCTTCCTCAGATTTCTTCTCTTCCTTTGGCTCTTCCTTCTTCGCGGCAGGTGCGCTTCCTCCAGCTGGTGCGGCTACTGCGACCGGCATAGCTGCGTTCTTCAACATTTCCTCAATGTTTGCACCCTGCAGTGCAGAGACCACCATCTTGGCCTTTGCTGGATCTGGTGTGAGGCCAGCGGCCTTAATTGTCGCGTTCAATGCATCTTCGCTTATGTCTTTCTTAGCGGAGTGCAGTAAAAGTGCGGCATATATATATTCCATAAATTCACCTCAAAACAAAATCAAACCAGGCCTTATGCCGAAACTCCCCCAGCGACATCGACATTCTGGGATCCCTCTGCATTGTTACCTGATTCTTCCATTAGAATCTTCTTTTCCTCGCTTATGTACTTGGCTCCACGGAAGGCCTTCTGGATCATCATTTCCAGAGTCTCCTTTGTTACGTATCCGATCTCAATAGCAACTGTTCTCGCATTATAGAAGCCAGAAACCATATTCTCCATCATCTTCTTCTCATCAACATTGAGAAGCTCTTCAGCGTATATGAGTCCGCTCTCAGATGCGAGAGGAACGTGAACCTTAACTTCGAAAGGCCTTATATCTAACTTCTGCAAAGCCTTGGCGACCGCGTCCTTGATGACCTCACCCTTCTTTGCAACCACTGAATCCTTTCCTACTGCCACCTTTCCTCCCTGAATCCTTGCGTCTATTCCCGCAGTCTTCAATTCGGTAAGGATCGGTCCAGGAGGAAGCTGCGTCTCTCCCGCAGGAACGACTATATCATAAGGGGCGATCTGGCCTGCTTTTGCATAAACCTTCAACGGATTGGAGTTCATCTTCTTGTAAAGCTTGAACGGATCCAACGAGGTCACGAGCAGTGCCTTCTCACCTGTCATGACAGGAAGCAATGAATCTAATTTAGCATTTTTGAGCGCTCTCTTAAGCAAAGAGGTCTTATATATCAAGACCTTTGCATCACTCTTGAGTTCCTTCCTTATCTGGTGAAGCAGCGCGTTTGGCAAAGTGTGGAGGTCAATGACTGCCACTACCTTGGCTGCTTTGAGGTCTTCTGACACCTTCTTGACGATCTGTTTCTTAAGTTCGATTGCGTTAACCATGAATATCACCTTACTCTACTTTCACAGGTTTGCCCATAGACAGCTTAATTATCACGGACTTGATCGAAGCGTCTCCAACTTTGTTGCTGACCGACGACAGTACAGCCTTTGCGTTTTCGCTGAGATCTTCCGTAGACATGCTTTCCACACCTATCGGGCAGTGCACCACTGGAAGGAATTTGCCCTTGGACTTAAGCTTAACGGTATTCTTTGCATTCTTGAGTATAGAGGCTATGTTTCCGACAATTGGTTTGGGGATCTTTCCTCTTCCTCCCAAAAGCTGTCCGAAAGTCTTACCTACCATCATCATGAGCTGCGGCTGTGCAAAAAATTCAGAGTTTCTTACAAGTTTCTTAAGAGAATTCTTGTTGTATTTCGGTATCTCCTCACTTGAGATGACATAGTCGGCCCCTGCCGCTTTGGCATCTGCTGCGATGTTACCGTCTGCGAAGACTATAAGATTTATTTTCTTGCCCCTTCCCTTCGGAAGGAGAACCTCGAGATTGAGCTTGTTCTCCTGCTTTGTCATATCTATGTTCTTGAAATTCACTGCCATCTCAACGGACTGCACGAACTTTCTTGAACCTTTTTCCTCTAGGGCTTTATTAATAGCCTCTACTAATTTTTCATCGTTTATCATATAAACACCCTCCCGCAGTGTTGCGGTAGATACGGGCAACAGATAGTATATGATCTGTGCGTTACTCTAAATATAGAATAATGTATATATTACAACACTATCATTTAAAAACATTTTTATGGTTAAGGATTTCACGGGAAAAACATGAGAAAACTGAAATCAATAAAATTCAACAGATCTAAAGAAAAAAATAACTCTCTCCTCTACTGGCACAAAGCAAAGAATCCTCTTATTTTAATATACAATTTCATTCTTATATACCTTGCAAAATACGTGCCTTCACTTCTAATCAAGCGAATACTCTACAGAATGACTGGGATGAAGATAGGAAAGCGTGTTGCAGTAGGCCTCGGAGTTACAATAGATGTTTTCTTCCCTGAACTCATCCAGATAGACGATAACGCAATAATAGGATTTAATACCACGATCTTGGCTCACGAATTTTTGCAGGAAAAACTCAGGATCGGAAAAGTAATTATTGGAAAGGACTCCATGATAGGTGCAAACAGCACTATCCTTCCCGGTGTAAATATAGGCGAGGGAGCCAAAGTCTCCGCGATGTCTCTTGTTAACAAAGACGTAAAGAAAAATGAATTTGCTGGTGGAGTACCGATTAAGACAATAAAAAGAATCAAAAAGTGAACGAATGAACGATAAATCCCTGATTTTTTTGATTGCAGTTGCAAACCTGATCGGATTCGTATACGGAGTATACTACTATTCTGGCCAGCTAAGCGAATGGAGTCTTCTTTTCTGGATACTGATAATCGATTGCCCAATTCAGGCATTAATTGTGGGAATGCTTTTTCTCTTGAGCGCAATCTCTGAAAGAAAGGGGTATGTCTTCCAATTCATGACAAAGTTTGGGGCAGCCGGCGCTATAAAATACGGAATCTGGACGATGTTTGTCATACTATTCTACGCCGAACACTTCCTTTCCGGAAATCAGTGGGAAATGTATGCCTTCCTGTTCTTGGCACATCTAGGACTTTTAACCGAAGGGCTCTTACTCAGTGGAATATACAAATTAAACAAAGCGGATTTGGCACTGATCGGATTCTTCTATCTACTTAATGACTACGCCGATTATGTGATCGGAACACATCCAATAATACCAAATGAAAATATGCCTATCATCGCACTTTTTACTCTGATTCTCACCTTCACATCAATAGGGATAGTTTGGTATTATGGAAAGAAAAGGAAAAGTCCGATTAGGATTGAGCTTATCTCCAGGTTCCTTTTCTCATAGATGTATAAACAACCACTATGATTGCGACAATCAATAACACGGCGATATAAATAGGTTGTACTAGGGACTTTGTGACTTTTATCTCAAGCTGCCTTGACTGATAATTAGACTTTTCAATAAATACTGAAAGCACGCCTTCGTCCTGTGGAATGTATGTGAACTGGCCAGATGGGTCTGTTACTTTGAACTTCTCCCCGTCTATAGTCACCGCGATATCTGTAATCACTGTGCCCTGCTCATTAAAGAACTGGAACACAATGGGCTGCTTGACATTGACTGAAGAGGGGTATGAAACGTTTATCTTAGGAAGCTTCTCTTCAGAAAAAACGAAGCTATAAGACCTAGTGTCGTAAGGAGAAATTTCGCTGTTACCTGCGGAATCAATGACTCTGCACTGAACAGAAATCGGGCCTTCCGAGAATCCAGTTATCTGTATTATATTTGACCAGCTTTCGGAAGTTGAAACCGTCTGCCATTCACCAGGAAGTGTTCTGACTTCCACGCTCTTTATGCCGCTGTCTGCAATCGCTTTTCCCGCAATAGAAAGCCTTGCAAAAACAGTGCTGTTCTCCTCTGGATTGATTATTTCACAGCCTAAAGTGGAAATTGCATTCACTTTTCCATCGTAAGAAGTTGTATAAAGCACTCCATTATAATAAACCAATTCGCTTGGCCAATCCGAAAGTGTGATGTTCCATCTCAGGGAACCATTCTTGAAAATACTGTAAACATTATTGTCCCTTGAACCGAAATAAATGGAATCGCCGATCAGCAGCGGCTTTGTCTTGACTGAGTTGTTTGTCTTGTATTTCCATTCAACCGAACCATCCAGATTGACAGCATAAAGGTAGCCATCATCGGAACCTACGTAAAGCTTTTCCCCATCGGTAGATATTGAGTTCAAGTTCCCGTTTGAAATCTGCTTTGTCATAATCAGCTTACCCTGCAAAGTAAGCCCAAAGATGCTATGCTCACTCGCCACGTACAAGGTGTTGTTAGCCACAACTGGAGAGGATCTCCATACTGAGAATCCAAGATCGTAAAGCGAAACTACGGATCCTGTCGCAGGGTCTACTGAAAATATTTTTCCGTTAATAAGCGAAATATACAATTTTTTATTATAGAGATAGACAGAAGATTCTGTCTCTCCTGAAAGCTTAATTGTCCTTATTATGTTTGATCTGGACAGAGATGCGGAAGGGAAAACAACGTATATGGTGCCGTCTCTCGTTATCACTATGATATTGCTGTCAAAAAGGAACGGAGGACCTGATACTGATGAATTGAATGAAATATTTCCTACAAGGGTCCCTGCAGAATTAAAAGCATAAAGCCCATCTTCAGTTCCAACATAAAATACGTTATTGTGGAATAACGAGGAAAATTCCACTTTCTTATTTAGATTCGCCACCCAAGAGATTCTTCCGTCAAGCCTGCTCATCGCAGTTATTTCTCCTTTGTTTGAAACGGAGAACAAGGTGTCCCCGCCCAACACTGGCCCTGCGGACGTCTCAGTTGTCTGGACGTTCCACTTTATCTGAATAGGATATGAAGCTAATAATGAGAATAAGAAAAATGAAAAAATAAAAAAGACTAATTTATTGCTTGATGCTCGCATCGAATTCTCCCTTCTTCACCTTCTTCACTATGACGCGCGGATCCTGACCTTCACAGGTTACTCCAATGCTCAAACATGTACCGAGAACAGACAAAACTGCGGATTTGAGGTCTGTCGCATTTGTAGATGCAATCTTTATCTTTGCAATCTTTACTACTTTATCAATAGAGATATCGCCGACTGGAGAGGGTTTCATACCAGGCTCCGCCTTTGCTCCTTTCTCTATTCCTATTTCCTTCTTTATGAGGGATGCCACTGCAGGCATTCCGATCTCGATCTTGAACGACTTCGAGTCCTTGTCCACTATGACCTTGACCGGAACCGTAACTCCTGCGAAGTCCTTTGTCTTGTCATTTATTTCTTTTACTATATTGTTGACATTGACCCCCAAAGGCCCGATAGATGTTGCAAGAGGCGGTCCTCCTGACGCTTTGCCCCCTTCAACAAGCAATGAAACTGTAATTTCTGCCATATAAACTCACCTAGATTTCAATTTTTTTAAGCCATCCTTTTTTCAAATTTAATCTTTGATTAAAATTATTCCTCTTCCGATTTCTGAATTATCTTAACTGTATTTATTTTAGCAGTGATCGGAACCGAAACTGCTACATCCATAAGCTCTACAGTAAGAGTATCCTTCGTCTCATCCATCCTGAGGATTTTTCCTCTTTCTCCCTTGAATGGTCCGCTTGTGAACTCAATTATGTCGCCCTTCGCAAATGCAACTGACTGCATTCCTTCCTCTATGAGCTTTGTCATCTCATTTATGTCGACCTGTTTTGAAAGTATTCCCTTTATGTGTGGAACCCCTTGGGAAATTGATTTTGCAGTTGAAAGGTCCACTGTCTCTATGAACAGATATCCCTTGACTTCCTGAAAAAGTATTATACTCCCTACAGATTCCTTCATCTTCTCAGCCTTCTGGCTGAGCATATCTATTATTATATGCTCCTGTCCTGCGGTCACTCTGTATGCAAATATCATCAAAAACACCCCTAACTTATCTCTTTATTTAGGCAAAAGGTTGAAAATTATTGAGATGAAAAACCCGATGAATCCCAAAACGAACATCCCTAAAAGTACGATCTTAACTTTCTCCCTAAGATCATACTTATCTGGCTTTTTGCTCAATCTCCAAACATATAATGACTTTTCGTAAAACTCTTTTGATCCTTTTATTATGTTCTTTATGAAAGTTACCATAAAACCACTAACAATAAAATATCATATGTGTGACAAAAAGACTACGTATAGTATATAATATAATAAAAAGAAATAAAAATGCTATCTGGTAGGAAATAAAACCATCTGAAACCCGAATTGCCTGCTGAGAGTTATTAAAATCAAAAAATTCAATCAGACCGCAAGGTCCAAATCATCTAAACTCACTTCTTCTAACTCTTCCGCAATTTTCGATGCTTTTGGAGGAATATTGTAATCTTGGGTCTTCACCCCAACCAAGACAACAAGAACCTGGATTTGAGATCTCTTCATGGATCTGTCTACTCTTGCCCCCCATATAATATGGGAATCCTTGGAGATATGCTTGGAAACTTCCTTTGCTATAAGCTCTGCTTCTTTGAGTGTCATGTCCTCTCCACCGACTACATTTATTATCGCCCGCGTGGAAGTGGAAATATCAACATCAAGAAGCGGGCTGTTTAATGCAGTGTTTGCTGCAAGAAGCGCCCTTTCATCATAAGAACTATCTACACTGGATTCGCCAACCCCTATCATAGCATAACCGCCATCCTTAAGTATTGTTTTGAGATCCGCAAGATCAAGATTAATCAATCCAGAAATAGTGATGAGCTCTGCAATTCCCTTAACGGATTTGGCAAGCACCTCATCTGAAACCCTGAATGCTGTATCTAGCGGAAGGTCCGGAACAACTGCGAGAAGCTTATCATTAGGTATGACTATCATGGTGTCAACAGACTTCTTGAGTTTATCCAAGCCTTTAAGAGCATTTTGCCTTCTCTTTTCCCCCTCGGATGTGAACGGCATAGTTACTACTGCTATCACCAGCGCACCCAATTCCTTCGCGACCTTTGCCGCGATTGGAGCAGAACCCGTTCCTGTTCCTCCGCCCATTCCGCATGTTACAAAAACCATGGAAGCGTCCGTAAGAACTTTCTTTATCTCGTCCAGTGACTCAGTTGCCGCAGCCTCTCCAACTTCTGGATCACTGCCTGCGCCGATTCCTTTGGTAATTGTTTTCCCTAAAAGTATTTTCTTGTCAGCTTTGGTGTGAAGAAGATGCTGAACATCTGTATTCATTGCGACTATAGATGCGCCCGTAATTCCGATTTGCGTAAGCCTGTTTACCGTATTACTTCCACTTCCGCCCATCCCCAAAACATAGATCTTAGGTTTGGTAGATTCGTAAAATTGGAGAAGTTCCTTATCTTCTTCAGACATGTCTTCAAAATTATTAAGCTGCAAATCGCCCTTTAATGGAACATCTATGATCTGTTTGAGGGATTCTGCCATAAAATCACGATAAAACAATCTTTTTCTACAAATCTTATTAACAATCAAATATAGCTGAATATATAATACAAAACAATAAATATGTTCACTTTAATTAGGTGCGGTTATACAGACTCCGGCTGATGAATACTGATATGATTTAAAATAATATTGATAAATAGATATATGACCAGCGAAGTATCCGTGATAATGAAGAACATCAAGGAACTGAAAATCCAGGGAGCGAGAAGGGTTGCAGCCGCAAGCGCGAAAGCGTTCACGATAAACGTGGAGAAAAGCAAAACAAATGATCCAAAATTATTTTTAAAGGAAATCGAAAATATGGGCGAAAAACTTATCAGCCTAAGATCCACAGAACCAATGGTAAGGAATACGATAAGATACTTCATATCCCGTATTGAAAAAGGAAATACAGTCCGGGAAATGAAAAAGATAACAAAAGAAACCCTGAAAAAATATGATAAACAGTTCACAGAATCTTTTATTAAGATAACAGAATACGGCGCCGACTTAATATGGGAAGGACAGACTATCCTTACTCATTGCCACAGCACTACAGTTAATAGCATACTTATACGTGCACACAAACACAAAAATATAAAAGTCATCTGTACCGAAACAAGACCGAAATACCAGGGTCACCTCACTGCAAAACAACTTTCAGATGCAGGTGTAGACGTAACTATGATAGTGGATTCTGCAATTAAACACGTCATGAAGTCTGTTGACTTAGTGATAGTTGGCGCAGATTCGGTAACTGCAGAAGGGGCGCTTTATAACAAGATAGGAACTTCAACTATCGCTACTGTGGCACACGACATGAGAGTTCCGTTCTATTCTGCAACCCAGATCTACAAATTCGATCCGATCACAAGGTTCGGTAAAATGACAGATATAGAAATGAGATCGCCGAAAGAAATCCTACCTAAACCAATAAAGGGGGTGAAGGTAATAAATCCTGCATTTGACATAACGGATCCGCTTTATATAAGAGCGTACATTACAGAGGCTGGAATAATACCTCCGCAGAACGTTGCTAACGTGGCGGAAGAGTACATAAAACGTTGATATATTCTTTTAAGTTGAGACTGATTAGATTTATTTAATGGTGAAACTATGAAAAGAGATAACAACGGACTTAAGATTCCTCAAAAAACAAACATTTTCAAGGCGAAGATACTTGATATCGAAGCTGGGAAGAACATAGCGATCTTCAACGAAGAAGACGCGAACAACAACGACATCTACCTTGCAGACAGAGTAAGCATGAAGCACGGATCGAAAGAAATAATCGCTATAGTAGACACATCTGAAAGCATGGTGAAACGTGGTGAAATCGCAATCTACAAAGACATCGCAGACCAGCTCAAGACAAAGGAAGGAGACATGCTTGAGATAGTCCATATACCAACTCCGAAATCGCTCGACTACATAAGAAAGAAAATGGATAGGGGGTTCCTCAGCGAAGAAGAAATACTCACGATAGTAAAAGAAACCGTGGAAAACAGACTCAGCGAAGGCGAACTTGCATCGTTCATTTCCGCGGCATACATAAACGGTTTCGGAATAAACGAGACGGTTTCACTTGCAAAATCAATGGTACAAACTGGAGTGACTTTAGACCTTGGAAAGGGACCGATTGCAGATAAGCACTGCATCGGAGGAGTCGCTGGAAACAGAACCACCTTGCTCATAGTTCCCATACTCGCTGCAGCCGGAGTGTACATTCCAAAAACTTCTTCAAGAGCAATAAGCTCTGCATCGGGAACTGCAGACACATTCGAGGTTTTCGCTCCCGTAATTCTTCCGCTGGAAGATATGCGGAAAGTAGTGCTCAAAACTAAAGGATGCATGACCTGGGGGGGCGCAATCAACCTCGCGCCAGTAGATGACAAACTTATAAGAATAAGAAATTCTCTCCACCTTGATCCGAAAGGGCTCCTTCTTTCTTCAATATTGGGAAAGAAAAAGGCAGTGGGAGCAGAATACCTAGTAGTGGATATACCAATAGGAAGGGGAGCAAAAATACAAGACGAAACAGAAGGTAAATCATTAGCCAACGATTTTATACAAATAAGTGAAAAGCTCGGAATAAAAACCAGATGTTTAATAACAGACGGATCTGATCCGATTGGCTACGGAATAGGGCCAGGACTGGAATGCCTGGAAGTAATGAAGTCATTGCAGATGAAGGATGGAAATGAATTGAGAGAAAAAAGCTGCCTCATGGCCGGAAACATACTCGAACTTATAGGCAAAGCGCCAGTCGGAACCGGAGCAGATATGGCGCTTAATCTCATTAAGAATGGTAAGGCGTGGAAAAAGTTTAAGGAGATAATAGAGGAGCAAGGTGGAAATCCAAACGTAAGGGAAAGTGATATCCCAGTGGGAGAGTATAGATTTAAAATCGAAGCTGAAAAGAGTGGAAGGATCTCTCATGTTGACAACAAACTGATAAATAAGATAGCAAGGGCTGCTGGATCCCCCAAAGACAAGGGCGCGGGAATAATTCTTCACTGCGAGATGGGCGACAAGGTCAATAAGGGAGATACTCTCTACGAGATAGTGGCTGAAAGTGAATCAAAGCTATCATTCGCGATAGAAACTGCGAAAGCAATACCTCCATACGAGTTGCAGAAGGTAATTCTCGGTAAAGTGGAATAATGGCACTTGACTATCTAGTAGTAGGAACTTCAGCTTTGGTTGTAATCCTCACATTTTACGTATTGCACCAGGCATCGCTGGAAAATGGCACGGAAAAAAATTACGAAGTGAAAAAAATAAGAATCGAAAATAACCTAATAGAAGTTAAAGTTGCAGATACAGAACAGAAAAGAGAAATCGGTCTAATGGGAATCTCCAATCTTTCCGAAAACGAAGGAATGCTATTTGTCTTTGACCAGCCAGGCTACCACTCTTTTTGGATGAGGAATACTCTTATTCCATTGGAAATTCTTTTTATAAATGAAGAAAATGCGATAATAGATATACAGGAAATGCAACCTTGCAAGACCGTATCCTGTAAAGTATATTCGCCAAAGGAAAAGGCGCTGTACGCCATCGAACTGAATGAAAATTTCTCTAAAACTCATAACATATCGGTCAAAGAAAAAATAGAAATTGTAAACTAATTATTAATAAAAAGAAGCGCCCCGGAGAAGACTCGAACTTCTGACCTTGTGGTTACTGTGAATTGACGGATTATGATAATCCGAAAATTTCGTAACAGCCACACGCTCTACCAACTGAGCTACCGAGGCATCAAAAACATATGTATAATATATGTTCACATTTAAATTCTTTTTGATATGATTAAATAGCTTAATTATTGTTCGACTTTCTCATATCCTCTTTCTTGACCTTACTAATGTGATAATAAACAGTTCTAAGCGGAATCTTAAGCTTTTTTGAGATATTATAGGCATTAACATCAGACTTATAGAGCATTCGTATCTTGTCGCTGTCCACCCTCACCTGCGGTCCCCTTTTAAGGTCTATCACGTCTATTTGGATGTTCATTTTACTAAGAGATTTAAGAACGCGCTTAGGAAGAAAATTAAAAGTTCCACGGCTCATTCTGAGACGCTTGACTTCATAAGGCTGGTTCAATATGTTAAGAACATCACGAATTGAAAGTTTCTTCTTTATTACGTCCATGCGACCCCTGCAATTTATTTAGGATGACTAAAAATAAAAAAAGTGTCCAGCCAGAAATTCCGAACCGGACGTAGTTTATTATGCCTAGGTTATTTTTTGATGAAATCCAAGAACTCCTTCGCCTGAGATGAAATGCTCTTAAGATATGGAGTGAGCTTCATCTTTGCGTCCTCAATCTCAGCTTCCGAAAGTTTGAATTTATCCATACACCACGATTTCGACTTTCCTGAATTCATCACCAAAACTGCGGCGAGTTCCTTGCTTGAAGTCGGAACCAGGGTCTCAAGAGTAGTCTTTTCCATAATAAGCTCCTTTGCCTTTCCTATCTCATAATTCTTAAGGAACACGAATCTGTCATCGATCTCTCCTGAAATTCCTTTGAACAACGGATAAGTCGTACGCACTTTCTTAGACTCAGACATGAAGAAGTAGAATACATCTTCAGCGAGAAGCCTCTCTGCCTCCTTGACAATTTCCCTGTTATACTTCTTCCTGTTCTTGGTGATCGAAACTATGATCTTAGAATCGAGAACCTTTGTATTATTTTCCTCAAAGAGCAACTTCTTGGAATATAGTTCATCCTCCAGAGCCTCACGATCCTCTATTAGGTCCACTCTTGTGTCCGCAGATAGCCCGTATTTTGAAAGCACTGAAGCGTAAGACTTGTGCTTCTCATTTGTAAGGGAAACTTTTCCACTAAGCTTCTGATAAATGTTTTTCGCAGCAAGCTGTGCGTATGCAACAGAAATCGCTACCCTGTTGCTCCTTCCATTTACAAGCGGAAGCTCGGTCTTTCTACGGGTGATGCTGAGTATTGAAGCGCCCTCGCCGTAGATTCTCTTAACTCTGTCACCAAGATTCTGATTCGAATCCAACTTGAGGGTTTCTTTGTTTCCGTCAACAGAGAGTATGACCGTATATTCTCCACCCTTCTCGTCCTTTTTCTGAGAGAGAATCACATTCACTGCATTATATGCCCTTATAGCAGGCTCACCTAAATAAATCAAATTATAAAGATACTGCCCATTGAACGGAAGATAGTTGGCGAATTCGTAGATTGTACCCCTCTGCAGCATATTGTACATTATATTATGCGCTGCAATTGCAATTCTGACCCTACTCAAAGTGTGCTTCTTAAGATTTGCAAATTCCCTGAGAGATTTGAGCTGCTTTCCTATGTCGGAAGAGACTTCTTCGTCTATCATCTCTGCTTTAATATTAAACATCAATTCAGGAAAAGTGGCATTGAAACCTGCGGACATCATCTCCTCCTTTATCCTTGCGAGGGACGTCAGGTTCTGTTCGATCTCCTTGACTGTCTTGGGTCGTTCTAAACGATCCAAAAAATTATTTGCTTCTGCAATAAGCAGGGTTGAGTCACGAAACGAGCGGGTTACCATAGGATATTTAGAATGTCTGACCTTTAAAAAGCTTTCTACATTTTCTAAAAAATTCATCAAACGACGGAAAAATTTTCCACAATATGAAGTAATTGATAAAAAAATAAAACACAATATGTTGTATATATGTTTAGAAATGACAAAAAAAATATGAACAAAAACAATATTGCACATATTTGGAAATTTTTTAAGAAAAAAATACGAACAATAATTTAAAAAACGAAAAATGCTAAAAACGGAAAATGCAAAAAACAAATATCATACCGAAAATTAAGATCGAGATTGGAATCGAAAATGACACTAAAAAATAAAAAAATAAACTAAAAATGAAAAAAAAGAAAAATAAAAAAAGAAAGATGAAAAAAAGCCGAAGAGAATTACGGCAAGAACTTCTTCTTTTCTATCTTCTCCCTGACGTAGTCCGCTACGAAAGTGAGTCTCGGACCTTGAAGAGCGTCCTGTTCGAGCTTCTTCTTCACTTCAAGAACAGTCTTGAGCTCATTAACCCATTCAGGGTGCTTATTGATCCACGGATATGTAAGCATCTCTTCCGCCCTCTTAATGTCCACTTCCTTCGCCCTAATCGTCAACTTACTGAGAAAATCATAAGTGTCTATATCTGACATTGTCACACCAAGGAACTTCGCTTCCGGAGTCGCTATACTCTCCCCAAGATATGCAAGATTCATACTCCCAGTTTTAATAGTCCAGTAGATATACCATCCCCATGCATCACAATCCGCAAAGCAGTAAATTGGAAGCTTTAGATCTGCAAGCCTTCTAATCAATCGTCTGCATCCTCTAGATGCTTGACCTTGAGGCGAAATAAGAATACAATTCTCCTTCTTCCAGAACTTGTCCTCATTAAGCCTCTGCCACATAGCATCTTTTTCCACCACTAGAACATAATCCGCGTCAACATCCAGCAGCTCCATTCCATTATCCACATCGGAAGGAATCATCCATCCAGAACGACCCTGCTTTGTACCGTCAATTATTGTCTCATCCCCAGCAAACTTATCCTTTATCCTGATTGGACCTGCAACCACTCCCTTTCTCGCAGTATTAAGATTGAGCTCCTCTCTTTTCACCGCAAGAGACACTTCGAGATCCTCCACCAATTCATTTGATTCACTCTGCTCCTCGAAAAGCTCCTCGTCTATATCATCTCCTAAAGTAAATTTTAGCTGGTAGAACAAACCTCTTATTGAAGTGTGGAGATTCTCTTCTTTGAACTTCTTACACTTAGACGCAACTGCTACTGTCTGCATGAATTTCTTCGCCTGGGCCACATTGAGAAAGAACCTTTTCTCCTTCTTTTCTCCAAGATAAAGGCACCCTGTCTTTTCATTGTGAAAAACATTAGACCTTCCACGGAGCGGAGCCTCAAAAGAAGGAGACTGTTCCTTCTCTATCTCAGTAAGAAGGGTGTTACCCATCGATTCTAACTTGCTCACTGCGTTATCTTTTCCTGCTTTAATGTCTGACTTTTTCACCATAAGTATCACCTATTACTCCTCTATTTCCGCTTCCACCTGTTCTTTCTTTGCGGCCTTCACCTCATCTGCAGTCAACCTAGTGGACTTATCAAAAATCTTAGCATACTTGTTCTCTATTAGATATATAAGCTTCTTCTCTATCTCTGGAGTATTGCCTCTTCCTGCAAGATATGGCAAATCCGATGCAAGTTGCTTTACATATCTCTTGATCGCCTTCTTCCTAGACTCCCTCTGTTCATCCCTTATCTTTCCTGAAATGTATCTGTCAAGATCTCTTGCAACCTCCATAAGCGCATATCTAAACTCCTCGACAATCTCTTCTTCCGTAGAGATCGCCTGCTTACCCGCACTAGTATAAGGAACGTGAACCGAAACAAGGTTCATGAAGATCGTCACTGGCATGTTCTCAATGTCCTTGAGCCCATACCTGTTCCAATCGATAGTCTTAACTGCTTCCATAGTTGCACATCCTCCTGCATCGAAAAGCAGCGGCGCCCTGTTTGCGAAACGCTTGACATCAAGCCCGACAAAACCGTCCGACTTCTCTCTTCCGGACTTTCCTTTATATGCGATTCCAACTTCCACTAGGAATGGAACTCCTCCCCTGAAAACCTTTGGAGCCCGTTCTGAAATGGAAATAAATTCTGGCTTAAGAACGTTCTTCAATGCCTTCTCTATCTGTTCTTTTCCGATCGGCCTAAGCGGGTCAGCGGAAGGGGCGATCCACTTGATCTGCTTGAATGCGTTTACCAGCGCTTCAGCTTCCTCCCATTTAAGTTCCCGTGGCATCTTGTCAAAATTGATCGAAGGACAGAGCTTCCTGAGCTCATCAACCTTTGAATCAGAGATTCTTGCAAAATTCGAAGTAAGGAAAGATGAAAGCTTCCTTTCCTTTGAGTGATGAGAATAATTGATGAGGTCATCTGTAGTGACTCCTAACGGGTGCGGTTGTGCAGGCTTTGGTCTTTCCGGAACTTCATTATGTGCCCTTTCAAAAACAGTTCTCTCTCCATTGGGTTCAACTACTGTGATCTGAGCATGTGGATTCGCTAATGCAGTAGCCTTGAGATATTCAAATGGAGCATATTCGCTCTTGTCATACTTAACTTCACTGAACTCCCCGACTATTGTGAGACCGCGGTACTTGCCGGTGTACTCCACCATATTCGAAATTTTAGGTGAATTTGTCTTGAGATCTACTGCGATATCACATTCGAAAATATTATTATCTCCGATTCCTGACCTGCAATGCACTGGTTTTCCAGTAGTGATCTGAGCATACATCGTTCCTCCAGTTGCTCCAATACCCTGCTGCCCTCTCTGCTGTACAAACCTGTGAAACTTTGTTCCTGCAAGCATTTGACCCAATGCCCTTCCTACGAATTGCTTCGGAATTCCAGGACCGTTATCCTCTATATATAACCTTACATGCTGGTCTGGAAGATTTTCTATCTTTACATAAATATTAGGAAGTATCTTCGCTTCTTCACAAGCATCCAAGCTGTTGGTAACATATTCATGCACCAAAGTTGTCAGTGATCTTATCTTTCCCGAGAAACCAAGCATCTGTCTATTCTTCTTAAAGAATTCTGCAACAGAATGTTCTCGGAATTCCGAGAATATCTCCTTGCTTTCAATCTTGTCTATTTCAGCAGGAACCCCAGCAGTTATCGCGGTAGATTTTGTTCCTACTGCTGTAATCGGACTCTGCGTCTTTGGCGGCTCGACTTTAAGTTGACTCGGAAGCTGATCGCTTATTGGCGCGGAAACGTCACCCTTGACTAAATCCTGAGATAAATCTTCAGTTTTTTCCATATAAACACCTTTGGTCGAATAATCATAAACTTTGAGATGGACTCATATTCTAAGAACAAATTATATTTTAAATTTTTTAGGTCGCCCTTGTCCTTAACTGATACTAATTGTAAGAAAAAAATTATAAACGGTTTTGTTCTAATTTCTTCCTTTCCTTTCTCAGGAACATGTAAACTGTGGTGTGGTTGACTCCATTGATTATCATATTTGCAGCTTCTACTGCGATTGCAACCTGTTCGGGTTTACCTATGAACCCTATAGTATTTCCATAAATACATACGCTGGCGCCGCTTACTTCCTCTATGGTTGCCCTGGTCTTGCCTTTCGTGCCTATTAGCCTGGACCTTACCCTTACTCTCTGCTTCTCCTTATCAAAAGCATCCTTAAGGTTGATAAGATTGAAAACGTAATCATCGCTGAAAAGCTTTACTGCAATTGAGGGATCGAAACCTCTCCCTATAGCCTTTATTACATTTATCGCCTTCCATTCTGCAATAGGATCCTCAGAAATGATCGAAACACCTTCGTCTGCAGATACCAAAAGCTCGATATTCCCATTCTCCTCTAGCTGTTTTAGATACGAATTCAATACAGCTATGCGTTCGGCCGGAATCTTCACAACTTGCATTAAACCACTTGTTCTGACCACATAATATGCGGCATTTAGTTAACACATATATTACTCAGGCATCATTTAAATAGTTTTAACTTCGAATGGATGGATTTTGAAGTGTAACTAAGGGATCGGATCGGATGCAATAAAAGATCGGAACCTCTGAAGGCTATGGAGAATGCAAGGTTGGAATTCTGCTCGAATTCAGAAAGAATCCCCTTCATCGGATAAATTGTAATGACCTTCATGAAGAATTGTATAGATTCCTTACTTACGTCTTTTGTAATTTTTGGTATTGTAATCGCAACTATCAGAAATCTTGTCAAACCTGAAATTATGAATATAAGTTGTAGGTTGCTCACTATTCCGAACGGAACTATTTCTATTAAAAGCACAATGAAACTGCCTAACAGTCCTCCGAAAAAAGTGCCAAACACAGAAATCCCATTGAGATACGCTGAATACGACTCAAGGTTCCGTTTAGATGCTATCTTTAGAAGAAGATTAAATATCGCAAGATCGAAACCAGCCCAAGCAGCCCCTGAATATATCTGGATTAGGATGACGTAGGAAAGATCAACTGCGGGAATCCAGAGAAGAGGAATGAATGGAATCAGGATGCTGGTTGAGAAAAGCACCACGCGGGTGCCATATCTGTCTATGAGCTTTCCCCAGTAAGGCTGTGTTATGAGCGTTCCCAATATGCTTGCAATGGTTGCAATCGTGAAATCCATGTAAGAAAAATTGAGATCCTTGAGCATGAATACTGCGAAAAACGGCGCGGCTATGTTTGTAGCGAAAAGCATTCCTGCGGAAAGCAACGCCAGATTGTTTAAGTACTTGTCATTGATAAAGGAAAGCGAAATATCTGGAGGGATGATTTTTGGAGACGGATCCCAATGCTTAAGTATGAGCTTGCCTGACAGAAATCTTGATGAAAAACCAAGAAGAAAAATGATTCCAAACCCCAAAAAAGGATTATTGGTAAAATAAGTCAGTATCGCTCCACTGATTAAGGATGACACAAACTCAAAGAATCCCGCAACCTTGTTCCTCTTCCCAAAATATGATGCACGATTTTTTTCTAGTACAATGTCCCTCATCAACCCAGTCCAAATCGGAGAAATCGCAGAACTAAACATCAGAAATACCGAATAAAGTATTATTAATGGCACCGACTTGTCTATTGGAAGAAGCTGAAGACCAATAAAGGCAAGAAGCAGGTATGCTTGGTAAAAAATAAGCTTTGAAATGAATGTTTTCCTCATTTTCTCAAATTGAATAAGCCAAAGTCCGAAATAATAGCCAACTGCAGAACTTAAAGCTGAAAACGAACGGAGAAGACCGATAGAAAAATCCGAAAGGCCCAAGAATACGGCAAACGGAGTTATGAAATACTGGGCAAAGCCGACCATGCAGGAAAACAAGCTTCCTTCTAAAATTGAAAGGTTCATTGTCCTTGTTCTTTGAATCAGATGTGCATCTTTTTGCATGCGCTCACTACCTTAGCCTAACTGGTTGATGCCAAATACAATCTAAAGTAAATTAATTATAAAGATTAATAAATAGTGACAAGATAAATAGTATAATTGATTTGAAAATCAATTAACGCAGTTCTAATTGTTCGTGGTGATCATATGCCTTTGAAGAAACCGGAATTCAAAAAAATAAACGATTACGTATGGGAAATCTCCCCTTCATTTAAAGAAGGGATGAGGGTCCCAGTAAGGATATACTCAACAAAGAAGCTTCTCAATGATATGGATTTAGCAGTATTCGACCAGGCTTCCAACGTGGCTACACTTCCAGGAATCCAAGGTCACTCATACGTAATGCCAGACGGACATTCTGGATACGGGTTCCCAATAGGTGGAGTCGCGGCATTTGATACGAACGAAGGGGTCATATCTCCTGGCGGTGTCGGCTTCGACATAAATTGTGGAATGAGACTTGCCCGCACAAATTTAACCATAGACGAAGTAAAGCCAAAACTCAAAGAATTGATCGAGGAACTGTTCAAGCAAGTCCCATCTGGGGTCGGTGGAACTGGATTCGTAAAAATAACCAAAGATGAATTTAAGAAAGTAATAGAGGACGGCGCGGAATGGGCAGTCAGAAAAGGCTATGGATGGGAAGAGGATCTAGAAAGAACAGAAGAACACGGTCGCATGAGTGGGGCTGACCCTTCAAAGATAAGCCAGAGAGCCATCGCAAGAGGATACGACCAGATAGGAACGCTAGGATCTGGAAACCACTATCTAGAGATACAGGTAGTGAAGGAAGAAAATATCTACGACAAAGAAGCTGCTAAGAAGATGGGGATATTCCCGAACCAAGTTGTGGTGATGTTCCACTGCGGTAGCAGGGGATTCGGACACCAGGTCGCGACAGACTCACTTAACACTTTCCTTAATGTGATGAAATCGAAATACAATATAAAGATACTTGACAAGGAACTCGCATGTGCGCCTTTCAATTCACCGGAAGGGCAGACCTACTTCTCTGCAATGAAGGGTGGAATGAATATGGCATTCGCAAATAGACAAGTAATCCTGCATAGGATACGCGAGGTCTTCAGCAAGGTATTCAAATCAGATGCTGAAACGCTTGGACTACATCAAATTTATGACGTTACTCACAACACAGCAAAGCTTGAAAAGTACTTAATAGAAGGAAACTGGAAGGAAGTTATAGTTCATAGAAAGGGAGCAACGCGAGCGTTCGGACCAAACAATCCAGAAATTCCGAAAGAATACTTAGAAATAGGCCAGCCAGTCATAGTAGGAGGTTCAATGGAAACTGGAAGTTATTTGCTACTCGGGACTAAGAAAGCTGAAGAAGAAACCTGGGGATCCACGGCTCATGGAAGTGGAAGAACAATGTCAAGAGCCGCAGCGAAACAGCAGTTCAAGGGAGATCAGCTTCAGAAAGATATGGAAAAACGTGGCATAATGGTCAAAACCGACAGCATTTCAGGATTGGCAGAAGAAGCAGGGGCTGCGTACAAGAACATTGATAGTGTAATCGAAGCAATAGATTTGGCCGGAATATCAAAGAAAGCAGTAAGATTCCTGCCTATAGCCAATATCAAAGGTTAATTGGGAATAAACATGCCTTACAAATATCTTGAAGGACTGACTCATGCAGATGTAGCATTCGAAGCCACTGGCAGAACTCCAGAAGAAATGTTCGAATCCGCAGGTGTTGCAGTTCTCGGAACCATGGTCAGAGATCCGAAAAAGATTATGCCGAAGATTAGCAAGAAAATAGAGAAAAAAGATGGGGACCTAAGTAAACTCCTTTTCGACTTTTTAGATGAATTAATTTTCCTGAAAGATACAGAACGGATGTTCTTCAGCGAATTTAAGGTTGAAATAACTGAAAAGGAAGGAAATTATCTACTGAAAGTTGAGGCAAAAGGAGAAAATATCGATCCGAAACGTCATGATATAGTAATCGACGCCAAGGCAGTGACAATGCATAAATTTGAAGTTGAAAAAACAAAGAAGGGGTGGAGAGCGCAAGTAATAATAGATGTCTGATCCTCTGTCACCGCTTTCCAGTATTTTTTAGGTATTCTAACTTATTCATTATTGGAATCAAAAAGAACGGGACTATTATTCCTGCGAGACCCCCAGTTATAATTCTAAGTATGTTATTGCTTTCCCTGAATCCTAAAAGCTGTGTTGTGCCGTCTATTGCAAGAGGAAGAACGAATAGGATTAGAATAAGCACAGAAGGAATCTTGATCTCATTCTTCTTTCCCATAAGCACATAAACAAATCCGCCTAAAAGCATGAAAAGATAAAACGACACGTCCCTTGAACAGACTGGAAATTGGTGAATGAATTCAGAGCCTAACTCGCAGTTGCCAATACTGAAATTTGAGGACATGCACAGCGAGCGTTCAAACATCTGATGGCAAAAAAGCGAAAAGAATGAGAAGAGTGGATCTGAAATCTGGCTGCCCATGACTGAAAGGATTGGAACGGCAAAGATCACGAAATTGAATGCTAAAAGAACTACAATATAGTAATAGATATTCATGTAATTTTGTTTCTTTATTGATTTTTTCATTTAATCCCGCCAGGATATAGACAGATATACCTAAAGATTTATGAATATTAATATACAATTGTAAGACAGTGGGACGCACTTATTTTAAGCGCAAAAAATAATATTGTTATTAAAGGGTGATCCAGTGGTAATGAAAAAAATAAAGGAAAAAATACAAAATACTGAAAAGAACCGACTAGTAACATTCAGCCTCAGCACCGGAGTAATATTCGGGCTAATCTTTGGCTACATTGCTATTGCGTTTCTTATTTCAAACTCGATAAACTTACCTTTCATGCAAATGTCGGATGCGAACAAAGGAGTCGATTTCTCAACCGCCAACCTTACAAACAAGGTTGAAGCTTATCTTGACGCAAACTTCCTGAGTTCTTACGGTGCAACTGCCAAGGTAAAGAACTTTACCAAGCTTCAGGACATCACAATAATGAACATAGACATTATGCAGAATGGCAGCGCAATAAGCACCGGTGAAGTCTATGCAACAAACGATGGGCAAATGATAGTCATCGGCGCAATCTACAACATGAGCCAAAAAGTTGAAATCCCATCTGCAAACAGCGGGACAACCACCGCAAAGATTCCAAAGAGTGAAATGCCTGATGTCAAACTTTTCGTCATGAGCTACTGCCCATATGGCCAGCAGGCTGAGAAAGCGATGTGGCCAGTAACCGACCTCCTTGGAGACAAAATGAACTTCGAATTACACTATGTGGTTTACCCAGCAGAATACTATGCAGGACAAGAATCAACGTACTGCATAAATGGAACATACTGCTCCATGCATGGTATTGCAGAACTGAATGAGGACATCAGACAGATGTGCATAATGGACAGCTACAACTACAGCGTCTGGAAGGATTACATACAGACCGTAAGCACGACTTGTAACTACCAGAATGTAGACACATGCTGGGAAGGAGTAGCAACTGCGAAAGGAATAGATGTTAACACAGTGAAGAGTTGCTTCGATCAGAATGCACTTGCATATGCAGAGAAGGAATACCAACTCAACATCCAGTACGGAGTACAGGGTTCCCCGATGTTGTTTATAAACGACGTTGAATATTCTGGCGAAAGAACCGCAGAGTCTTACAAGCAGTCGATATGCTCAGCATTCAACACACAACCCGGCACATGCAGCACAACGCTTGATAACTCTGGGGCAGCAGCAACAGGAAGCTGCTAAGCGACTTCTTATTTTTTATTTTTCTCTTTTTTTATTTTACGATCTTTAGCCAGCGGCTTAGACATTCAAGAAGAAAAGAAAACTGAAAAACCTCCAAGCAATATGAACATTACAAAAGTCGCTAGCATCACACCCAGAACAGAGGCAAATAGTATTTTCTTCCTCTTTATTCCAAGTATATTCGCCAGCAGCGTGCCAGTGTATACTCCAGTGAGCGGAAACGGAATCCCTATGAAAAGTATTAGAGCCAGAAGTCCCTGCGTTTCGTAGCTCTTTCCAAATTTGAGAAGCTTGTGCTCCAAAGACCTGCCCAGAATCAACTCTGCTATCTTAGGAATCCTTACAAGATCCCAGAAGAGAAGTATGAGCGGGCAGACAAGCATATTTGAAAACATAGCCGGCAGGATAAGCAATGGCTGGCCGATAGAAAATGCATAAAATGAAGCCCCTCTTATTTCAGAAATTGGCAACGCACCAAGAATTAATGAAACCAACAAAGGATTGTTTAGCATCTCAATTATGGCCTGAATTATGAATTCAAACATCTAAATTCCTTCAAAACCAAAAAAATGTAAAAAAATTACTGGATCTTCTGGCAGGAGTAAGTGAATAAGGTGTCGCATTTATAGCCTGAAGAGCAGTCAGAGTCTGTCCTACAGCTTAATGTATAGCACCTGTGGGTGGAATCGTCGCATCCCTCTGTGGTTGCACAGTCATCCTCCGAATTGCAATACCCTGTTTTCACATCGCATACATTATAATTAGTATTGCAGTATTCCCAGGAGTTACAGTCTGCATCTGCAATACACTTACCCAATGTAAGAACGCATGTGTGCGAAGATGAATCGCATGTCTGATAGCCAGAGTATCCGCCAGGACAGTCGGATGTTGAGCTGCAATATCCAGTTCTTGCCTTGCACTTATGGGTCGATGGATAGCAGTACTGCCATGTTTCGCAATCAGAATCAAGAGCGCAGTAAGCCAGACCTGCCTCGCACCTGTGAGTTGAAAGGTCGCACGACTGCCACGATGAACAGTCTGCGTCGTTGCCGCAGTATCCCTCCCTTACTTTGCATTCATTTGTCCTGTCATTGCACTCTTCCCATGCATTGCAGTCAAGCTTTGTGAAACAGTATCCTTCTCTCGGGTAGCATACGTTAGTGGATGAGTTGCAGAGCTGCCAGCCTTCACAATCATAATCATTATTGCATCTTCCAGCCTTGGCCACGCAAGTATGGCTGGTAGAATCACAAATTTCATAGTCCTTTATACAATATGAGCTGTCTATGCAGTATCCAAGCTTAACCTTGCATACATTGTTCAAAAGGTCACATTCCTGCCAATCCGCGCAATCGGAATCAACCGCGCACATTCCTGTCTTAAGCGTGCAGGTGTGTGTCTTAGTGTTACACTGCTGGTAATTTTGACAATTGGAATCTGATTCGCAGAATCCTGGTCCAGCCATACATTTTGTCGATGTTGTGTTGCAAACCTGCCATGTGGCGCAATCTGAATCTACCGAACATTTCTTGCTCGATGTGCAGCCAGATATTATCACGAGCCCGAATACCAAAATTAATGCTAAAAGTATCCCTTTGTCCGCATTTGCCATACTACCACTGTTATTCGTTTTTAAACTTAATTATTAAAGTATATTATGCTTATAATACACCCAGTAAGTATTAAATAATTGCGCTTATAGGCAAAGATCACATCTACAGAAACGCAACCAAACCCTATTAAGATGATGCTTATGAAAATGATAAAATTCGACCAAAGACTCGGTGAAATGAAGCTCGAAGCCGAAAACTTCGAGGACCTTTGGCACCTTATGAAAATAATAAACCCTGGAGACATAGTGATAGGTAAAACTATACGCAGATTCAGGTCCGAAGGCGAGAAGGGAGAGGCTGGAGAAAAGAAAGAAGTCACCATAGAACTTGAAGTGGAAAGAGCGGAGCTTCACAAGAACGCAAACGTTCTGAGGGTAATGGGAAAGATACTGGCGGGAACCCCAGAAGAATACGTCCAGAAAGGGAGCCATCACACGATAGAGATCGAACCTGGATACTCCTACAAGATAAAGAAGGCTAAATGGACGACTTACCATTTCGAAAGAATAAAGGATGCTCAAAAGAGCAGCAAGCGCCCAATAATAAAGATAATGGTCATAGACGACAAACTCGCTAATGTTGCGACGCTCAAAACATATGGAGTCGAGTTCGACTTTGAGCTTGAAAGCAGGACCTCCAAGCGAGACGACGCCTACGAGGAAAAGATTGTCAAATTTTTCGCAGAACTCGTCAAAATAATCCAAAATTCGAAGAAAGTACTTGTCGCAGGACCTGGTTTTACTGCAGAATCGTTCAGGAACTATATAAGGAACAGGCATCCGGAGCTTCTCAAGAATATAACTATCGAGCACACCAGCACGGCAGAAAAGAGCGGGATCTATGAGCTCATCAAGAGCGGAACCGTCAAGCGCCTCATCAAAGAGGACCGGGTCTCGACCGAGTTTGAAAAGATAGAAAGATACATGGCCGAAGCTGGGAAGGGAAGCGGGATGGCGGTCAAAGGGATAGAAGAAGTCAGAGAAGCCAACGACTACAGCGCACTGTCGGAACTTTATGTATTGGATGATTTCGTAAGGAAGAAACCGGAGATACTAGATGAAGCCAAGGCTAAAGGCGTTGACATAACAATATTTACATCCGGCGAGGAACCCTGGAAGAACCTCCACAAACTTGGCGGGGTAGTAGGAATTCTTAGGTTCAAGTATAAATAATTGTTACACGATGCTGCTGCTAATTTATTTTAAAATAAAAAAAAGAATTAAAATAAAAAAAGCTAAAAATAAAAGTTCAGACCTTAATCAGACCTGCTGCTTAACAAAAATCTGAAGGTTCTGCGGCTTCCTAAAGACGTTGCCCATCTTTATTCCGGCTATCATCTTAATATTCATGTTCTCGGTCAAATCGACTAGTCTCTGAGTAATTATTCCGTCGAGAACCACTATGGAGACTCCTTTCGTATCTTGAAGGACTCTTGTGACGTCTCTGACTGCGACCTCATTGATCGTGTTCATCTGCTCGTCATAGAATCTTGCCTTGAGCGAACCTTCCAAAGAATTAAGCTCAGTCTGGATCTTCTCTGGCATCGCCGACTGCTGCTTCGGTGCAGGTGGAGCCGATATTCCGGAAATTGATTCATTTATGTCCTTGACTATGCTTGCTTGTTTTTCGGTTTGCACCGGAGTAGATTCCCTTGAAAATTCCTTATATGCTTCCCTCGCCTCTCTCTGTGCTTCAGATCTTATCGTAGACCGGTACTGATGTTCGAAAGTACCTTCCTCTCTCCTTCTTTTAAGGGAATCTGCCTGCTCAACTGGGACTCTCGATCGCAGGGACTTAAGGATCTCCTTTCTTGTAAGTTCTTCCACCTCAGTTCCTGAAGGGGCTTTAGTTACGTAATCGACTTCGCAGTTGTTGAGGACTTCCCTCATGATTATTTCTCCTCCCCTATCTCCATCTACGAAAAGGGTCACTTCCTTTCTCTTACAGAGATCTACCACTGTCTTCGGAACGTTCGCACCACCTATTGCAATTACGTTATTTATGTCGTTCTTAAGCATATTGATGACATCTGCCCTTCCCTCCACCAGAATAATCGCTTCTGCTGCATCGAGGTTTGGTCCTGCTGGAAGCTTCTCTGAACCGTATGTTGATATCTCAGCTGTCTTAACTTCCGATCTTACTAATTCGGAAAGCTCTTTCCTCTCTGGAATTTCTGTTGTGATCATCTTCTTAACTAGATCCTTTGCTCTCTCGATTACTTTCTTTCTCTTGACATTTCTAGTGTCTTCTACACGCTGGACTACGATGTTCGCCTCACAAGGGCCTACCCTATCCACAGTTTCCAATGCAGAAGCTATGATGCAGGTCTCGACCAAATCAAGACTGGACGGAATCTCGATTATTCCCACGGACTTATTGCCCTTTGGCTGGAGGTTGACTTCTATCCTGCCTATCCTTCCGTTCTTCTGGAGTTCCCTTAAATCAAGCTCTTCACCCAAAAGACCTTCAGTTTGGCCGAAAATCGCCCCAACTACATCTGGCTTCTCAACCAGACCTGTTATTTCAACATTAGCATGAACCACATATTTTACAGTATCGATATATATTTTTCCCATTATCTCACCTTGTATATTCTATTGACTTTCTGATATGCAAAGACGAAGCAAGTAAGTTAATTTCTTGCTACCTTCTGTTATACATTGCAACTTCATTATTACTATCGAACAGTTGCAATATGTCCTCACCCAAACAGATTTCATGCTGGGCAAAGGCTACTTGTGTAACAAAATCAGCGTAAGCGGCCGGTAAATCCTCTATTGTTCTTAAACCCAAAATCCAGCGGAGAGTCTTTCTTGTGGTGATGTCGATCTGAATATTATTTGCGACCAGTTCTTCAGCAAACCTCTCCATGAGCTGTTCGCCATAACTGTCATAGTCAGTCAATATCACTACAATCTTGTCGCTGCCAATCAAAAGCTGAGCTAATTCATAAGGCTTCCTAGTGGACACTTGGAACACTTGGCCCTCGTAAAAGTGTGAATTTTTAAGAGCATAAATATCACGCTTGCCTTCAACGAGAACGATGATTCTATCATTTTTAAGATGATCAAGCACCCGCTTAAGGCTTTTTAGCTTCTGTCTGACAGTATTTAATCTCATGATTTTTGAGTTGATTATATACCAAACCGGCATACACTGTTATTATTACACTTGATATGATTAAGTGATACTTATTTTTAAATCTTTTGATTTTATAAGGGCCGATATTCACTACTGGTTATAATAAAGTCTTGAAAACAACAAAAAAGAGAAATATAAAAATAATAAAGGATTACTCTGTTTCGTACTGCTCTTCTTCCTGGTTCCTACAATCCTCACAGATAAGCTCGCCGTTTACATACTGCAGAGTATCTGAATACATTCCACATTTCTGGCACACACCCAAAGTATAGGTATTTTCATTCAGCCTGTTATAGTTTCCTATCTCCTTCAAAAGATCGAGCATACCTGGGAGTGCCCTTGTAATATCCGAATCAGTCACTATTCCAAGCAGCCTTTCCTTCTCACCTACTATGACAAGCTTCTTGATCTTATACTTCTTCATCGCCAAGACTGCATCTTCCACTTCCTGATTTGGATTTGCAACTCTTAACGGGGAAGACATTATCTGCTTTACTTTTATTGTAGGCTTCTTCTTCATTGAGAGTACTCTTCTGACAAGATCCCTCTCTGTTATTATGCCTATCGCCTTGCCTTTCTCAATGACAACTACAGATCCGATCCTGTTCTTGTCCATAAGCTTGGCTGCATCGAGCGCTGACTTAGACGAATCAATGACTACAACGCCCTTCTTCATAACCGCGTCAAGCGGCACCGACGGCTTCTCGCCCCTGAATATTCTTACAAGCGCACGAAGCGGTCTTGATCTCTGGAAAGATTCTTCTGCCATGATATCCACCACAATCTATCTATAAATAAACATTACTAATTTAGCTGAATGATTTATAAACCTCTCCAATCAGATAGAAATGATACGATGTACACCTACAGAAAGGGCGCAAGAAATGAAAGAGAACTGATCCATCTTTTCGAAGACAAGGGATATAGCATAGTCAGATCGGCAGGGAGCGGAGTAAACGCCACAAGCCCGGACATACTTGTTTTCAAGAAAGGAAAGCAGTATGCGATAGAGTGCAAGGCTTGGAACGGAGATAGAATTGCGATAGATCACGAGAAGTTCGCGGCCCTTGACTTCTGGCAAGAAAACACCGGGATCACCACTCTTATGGCCTGGAAGATGCCTTACGAAGGATGGTATTTTGCATATCTTCAGGAACTTGAAAAGAACGAAAAGTCTTATTCTATAACAAAGAAGAAAATGACTAGTATAAACAGAAGAATAGAAGAACTGCTGTGAACAAAAAAGAAAGAATTTAAAATATAGGACAATAATAATAAACATCTTTATCTTGTTTAATCAAGAATAAAGCGCCGCGGTAGCTCAATTGGGAGAGCATTCGGCTGAAGACCGAAAGGTTGGTGGTTCAAATCCGCCCCACGGCACTTTCACTGTGTAAAAAAATCACAACATATTTAAGATCTCAAACGCACGCTGTACTTATCAAATAAGCTGCAAAGTGCCTGCAGAACGAATGAACTATACTGACTGATTTTTGCGAATCAAAGATACTTAATTAAACCTTACATTACAAATTTTTGTATGCAAAAAAAAGGTTCATGTATACTCTTTTATCTGGCAATTCTACTCATGCTAATTTTTCCTAGAATCCATGCGAGACCTACAACTGCATTGCTCAATGTAACCATGACATGGGATGTGGTTGCGGATGGGGTTCTTGAGCATGCCGAACTCAAAGTTACTGTTCCTACTGAAAGCGCAAATCAGAAGATAATAAGCATGAACTTTTCCGATCCATATAAAATTATTTCAGACAGTGAATCGAATATAAAATTTGAATTCGGCAACATCAGGGCGAAGAGAATCTCTGCGAACTTCATAATCCAGACGGATTACATTGACCGAATCAATAGCAACAGAACTGAAATAATGAAAAAAGAGTATTCTACTAATACTGAATACATAAAAATAAATGATGAAATTTCAGATATCGCCCGCGAATTATCAGGAGATTCCGCTCCCCTCGAGCTTTATAACATGTCCAAATGGGTTTATGATAACGTAAAATATAATCTTTCATATACGAACGTGTCGATAAGCGATATAACTCAGACCACTATGCCTTCCGACTGGGTGATTCAAAGTAGAACTGGAGTCTGTGACGAATTCTCAAACTTATTCATTGCAATGGCCAGATCGAAATCGTATCCGACAAGGATAATAATAGGCCAGGTATATGTTGACAGGAAATGGATTCCGCACGCCTGGGCAGAAACTTTCCTTCCGGAATACGGCTGGATAGAGATAGACCCGACGCACAACCAGTTCCTGAACTTGAACGCCTTGAGGGTAAGAACTGGGACCTCTTCAGATATAAGCAAATTGCAAGATTCGATAAACGCAACTTCAAAGGACGCTAGGACAGTAAGCCTCCAATCAAGCACAACAATAGAGATAATAAATTACACCGAAATAAATCCGATCAAAACTACAGTAGTATTCTCTCCGCAGCCTCCACTTGAACAAAACCAGCCTACAATAGTTAAAATAAGAAATATTGCAGAAAACCCAGTATTCCTGAATTCGATGTTTATCCCTCCGGTATCTGTGGATTGCATTAACTGCTCAAAGACTTCACTAATAGATGGTGGAAAATACGACCTCTGGGAACTAAATCTTAAACTTCCACCACTAATGGCGAACGTCAAGTACATTTTCCCCAACACAGTGATAAACGAATACGGAATAGAAGAGGCATCGTTCGAAAGGATGCAAATAGAGAAGAGCCTTGAAGAAAAATACAGCAACATAGAGGATCTGCCAGTGAGTTTCAAAATATTTGTAGGACTCTTCATAATTGGAGCGGTAGCAATTATTGCGATAGCAATCCTACTTGGAATTTAACCAGATAACCGAGACTAATCAAATAATTTTTAAATTGTTAATAATAATAGATATTACTGTTTTAGATATTAAACGCTCTTAAGCGGCGGTAGTCTAGACTGGTTAGGACGCGGCCTTGCCAAGGCTGCAACCCGGGTTCAAATCCCGGCCGCCGCATTATTTTTAAAAGGATACTGACACATTTTAGTTTGATAAAATTATTACCTCATTTTTTTAAAATTAATTAAGAACGAAAATAAAATAATTAAGAACCGAAGCAAAGCTCACCCACAGCAAATAAGGAACCAGAAGATAAGCCGAAACTTTATCAATCTTGTAAAACATAAATATATTTGTAACTATCACAAACCAAAAAACAACTATTTCTAAAAGCCCGTACAACGGATTCCTTAATCCAAAGAACAAGACAAACCATAAAAAATTCAGGAAAAGCTGAATAAATAAACCAAAAACGCCGGCTTAGTTTTTTCAGAATATCCTTTTTTCCAGATTAAATAGGCTGCAGTTCCCATTAGAAGGTAAAGGCTGGTCCACACTGGAGCGAAAACCCAGTTCGGCGGATTGAAACCTGGCTTGACCAAATCAGAATATCAATCTGAAAGCGAACTTGAGGTGAAAGCCAATCCAATGAACCCTACGGCCAAAGGTATCATGATAGAAATGAACATCTTTTGATAATTCTCCATAGTATATATTAGAAAGAAATAAAAATCACTAAAAATCATGAATCTAAAAGGTGGCGAAAAATATATACTGGTTTTTAATTTTTTATCTTAATTATTAATACATGGTAAAAATACTAATGATTATTGCACCAGTCGATTTCAGAGACGAAGAATTATTTAGAACAAAGGAAATTTTTGAAAAAAAAGGTTTTCAAGTTACAGTAACTTCAAAGGAAATCTGCCTGGCGAAAGGAATGCTCGGGGCGACCACACAAATCGATAAAAGTCTTGAATCTGTGAATGTGAATGAATATGAAGCCGTCGTATTCATAGGAGGAAGCGGAGCTTCGATGTATTTCGATGACAAGACCGCTTTAAATATTGCGAAAAATGCAAAATCATTAAACAAAGTTATCGGAGCGATATGTATCGCGCCATCAATTCTCGCAAATGCGGGTGTGCTAGAAGGTAAAAATGCAACATGCTACCCTTCTGAAAGGAAAAATCTTTCTGCAAAAGGAGCAAAGTACATTGAAAGCGAAGTGATCGTAGATGGTAGAATAGTCACCGCAGATGGTCCAAAGTCCGCAGAAAAATTTGGAATCAAGATTGCAGAACTTTTAGAATAATCTAAAAGCAAAGAGAAACGTGTGATCCATGCAATTCGAAAAGGAGATAGAAGAAGAATTTGAAAAACTTATGCGAAAGATCGGTAGTGAAGGCCCTGAAAAAGCCCAAATAAGGAAGGCATTCGAATTTGCAGCATTGGCCCACAAAAATCAATACAGACTTTCAGGTGAGCCGTACATATTCCACTGCATGGCTGTAGCTGAGATTGTTTCAGAATATTCGAATGATATTACCACACTTCAAGCTGCTCTTCTTCACGATGTATGCAAAGACGTAGGAATCCCGATCCAAACTATAGAACAGGAATTTGGAGATAATGTGGCAAAGATCGTGGATGGACTCACTAAGATAGGAAAAATACCTTTCCTACGGCTTGAACAAGCGGAAGTTGAAAACATAAGAAAGATGATGCTTATCTTAAGCAAGGACGTGCGCATTATCCTCATAAAGCTTGGAGACAGGCTGCATAATATGAGAACCATAAGATACCTGCCCGAATATAAACAGAAGAGAATGGTGGAAGAAACTATTGAAATTTACGTTCCGCTCGCCCACAAACTCAACATAACAAAAATTAAGAACGAACTGGAAGATCTCTACCTTTCCGTAGTAGAACCTGAAACATATAAGCAAATAAAAAATTCACTAGAAGAGAAGAAAAAAGACAAAATTGGAGAAGTAGAAAAAATAAGAACTGAAATAGAAAGACTTCTAAAATCGAGAGGCATCGATGTAATGGTCAAGGGCAGAGAAAAGCACATCTATTCTATTTATAAGAAAATGAAAAAAAAGGAACTCACATTCGACCAGCTTATGGACCTTTTTGCGATAAGAATAATAACTAAGAGAGTAAGTGACTGCTATAGGATATTAGAGATAATAAACGAAAAGTATGGAATGATTCCGGGCACATTGGACGACTACATCTCCTCCCCGAAGTCAAACATGTATCAATCGCTCCATCTTAATTTCATAACAAAGAAAGGTCAAAATATCGAGGCTCAGATAAGAACAGAAGAGATGGACAGGATAGCTGAAAGTGGAATAGCTGCCCATTGGAGATACAAGGGACACGAACAGGGAGAGTACGACAAAAAGATAGAATGGATGAGAAACCTGCTCTCATGGCAAAAGGAAATCAAAGAAGAGAAGGAATACATTGATGGGATAAAAATAGAACTCTTCGAAAGAGGGGTGGTCGCCTTTACCCCGAAAGGAGATATGATAGAACTTTCAGCAGGTTCAACTGCACTGGACTTTGCGTTTGCACTCCATACCAACATAGGGTTGCATGCTGACAAAATAAAAGTAAACGGCAATCTGGTCCAATTCAACCACACTATCCAGGACGGAGACATAGTCGAAGTCATAACCTCCCCGTCACAAAAGGCAAATATAAACTGGTTAGGTATCGTAAAAACGTCTAAAGCGAAAGGCAAGATAAGAGCTGCGTTGAAGATGGTAGGCAAGCGAAGAAACATCCAGAGAGAAGTGAAAATTGTAGAACAAGAAAAGGGAAAGAAGGCCAAGATCGAAAATGGAGAATTGATAGCTTACATAAACTCTCCAAACATAAAGATACCCAAATGCTGCAATCCGGGAATAAACGACGAGATAGTTACTTATCCGCCGAAGGAAGGCAAATATACAATCCACAAGAAGGACTGCAAGGCATTCGCTAGTTCGCCGGAAGCAAAAAGAAAGATTCCGGCATTCTGGGGAGAGAAGACTAGCATATACCTCCAGAAAATAAACATAATATCTGAGGACCGACCGACCCTGCTTTCAGAGGTAATAAAGAACCTCATGAAACACAAAGTCAACATCCAGAAGATCAATATCTCCGATACCAAAGACGAAAAGATTATGATCAACATGATTATAAGGTACAACTCAATGGAAGAAGTCAACAAGATAAGGCAGGATATGAAAAAAATAGACGGAGTTAAGGAAGTCTATCTACTTGCTTGAATCCGAATCTTCAAAGGCCTAGAGAATCAGTAAAGATTTTAAACTATTACTACATAATATATTTATCTAATTGTACAAATTTTCAGTGTACATAATTTTATAGTATTAAATAAAAGTATGCAATATGCATGCTCTATGAACTATAAGAGGTGTGAGAGTATGGCAAGCTATGTGAAATTTGAAGTTCCAAAGGAAATATCTGACAGAGTCATCAACGCAATAAGTGTTGCGAAGGACACTGGAAAAATAAGAAAGGGTGCAAACGAGACAACAAAATCAATCGAATCCGGAAAAGCGATGCTCGTTGTTATTGCAGCAGACGTCAATCCAGAAGAGATCGTAATGCACCTTCCAATTTTATGCGAGGAAAAGGGAATTCCTTTCGTATATGTTCCAACCAAGGTTGATCTTGGAAAGGCTATCGGCTTGACAGTAACGTGCGCAGCAATAGCAATAGAGAATCTCGGTGGAGCAAAAGATGAAATCGAAGACATCTTAACTAAGCTCGGTCAGAAGGTTCCACAGAAAAAGGAAATAAAGTCGGAAAGCAAGGAAGAAAAGAAGCCGACAAAGTTGGCGAAGGAAAAAAAGCCAAAGAAGAAGGAATAACCTGTCAACCAACTAGGTGATTTTAATGACAGATGACAAAAAAATAGACAAAAAGAAAGAAGCTCCGACACAACAACCAAAGGAACAGATAAAAGAAAAGGTTTCTCAGTCCGCAAAGACAGAAACAAAACCACAAGAACACGAATTCAATGGCTACAGGGCAGAAGTTGTCGAGCTAATCGGCAAGACAGGCACAAGAGGCGAAGTAAGGCAAGTCATGTGCAGAGTTCTTGACGGAAGGGACAAAGGAAGAGTCATCAGAAGAAATGTCAAAGGCCAAATAAAGAAAGGCGATATTTTGCTCTTGGTCGACACTGAAAGAGAAGCCAAGCAAATCAGGACAAAGTAAGGTGTTGATATATGAAATGTTCATTCTGTAACAAAGAAATAAAGAAAGGAACGGGTCTAGTATACGTCAAAACTGACGGCACTCTGCTCTACTTTGACACCGGAAAATGCATCAAGAACATGCTTGATCTCAAGAGAAAGCCCGCAAAATTCAAGTGGACAAGAGCGAAGAAGCCCAAGAAAGCATAATCTTTCTTAATTTTTTAATTTTATTTTTTATTTTGTTTTAAAAAATAAATCAGAGGCAAAGCTGCACGTATATTTGTCTAACTTTAAAAGAAAAAGTATTTGATTATAAAATCTTGCCTGCTCCAGCAAGCCTCCATCTCTGATTTATTTTCCTTGAGATGGCGATCTTTGAACTAATCGGAACGCATACTGGCCTTTTGAGAATTATTTCCATCTTATTCTTCTTGACTTTCTGTGCAACACCTATGGATGTAGCTGTCCCGACCGAAACTACGAGCGTCTCGCCTTCTTTTATTCCGTGATTTTCAAAATCTACACGGTTCAGCAATGAGTATTCAACTTTCAAAGAATCGTATAAAGGAGGTAGAGATCCTACTTTTCCAATAACATTGCCTATAAGCCCATCTGCTTTTGCAAGAGACGGATCCAAAGTAGTCTGGATCGCAACCAATCCCCCTGGCTTTACGCTCTCAAGCTTCTCGGAACCTGCAAACATCGCTATTATCTTCGACTTTATTGGTTCTGGAACCTGCTTGTTTATTCTTACAATTCCGGGCGATATCTCTATCTCATCCCCTACCTTAAATTCACCAGAGACCACCGACCCCCCTACCACTCCACCAACAAGCTTCTCAACGACAATTCCAGGCTTGTTAACATCAAAAGAACGCGCAATAAAGAATAAAGCATCTTTTGATTCATCTCTCTTTGGTGTAGGAATATTTTTGTCTATGGCCTCTAGAAGAATGTCTAAATTAGCATTATAATTTGCAGAAATAGGGATAATCGGAGCATTCTCATAGATTGAACCCTTTAGAAACTCTTTTATCTGTTTATAGTGCTCTTTCGCCTTTTCCTTTGATACTAAATCTATCTTGTTCTGGACTACTACAATATTCTTTATACCAAGGGTTTCCAGCACCATCTTGTGTTCCTTTGTCTGTGGCTGCGGACATTGCTCGTTAGCCGCAATTATAAGAAGAGCACCATCGAGTATTGAAGACGCGGAAATGACCGTGGCCATGAGCGTTTCATGACCAGGAGCATCTACAAAGGAAATTTTCCTTAACTCCTTACTCTCTCCACCGCACTTATGACATTTTTTGGAATTCGTATAAATACCACACTTTTCGCAAAAACTTGACATCATTTCGGCATACCCGAGCTTGATCGTGATTCCTCTCTTTATCTCCATACTATGTATATCTGTCCATGTTCCAGTAAGCATTTTTGTAACGCTTGTTTTCCCATGGTCAACATGGCCTAATAAACCTATATTCAATTCTGCTTGCATCAGTACACCGCATGATAAGTTTCAAAAAAATAAAGAATGAATAAAATAAACGATTTACGAAGTCTTTATTCCTTTTTCTCTTCTTCCTTTTCCTTCTTCTCTTTTCTTGGGAAAAGCTGGTCAAGAGATGTCGGTCCCGCCTGCTCTACAATTGTATTAAGCTGGGCAATCGATTCACTTACAGAGTTTCCTCTAACTGATTTTCGAACCCTTTCTCCTTTCTTTCCTTTCGGAAAACCAACTCCCTTAGAGAGGAGAATGCTCTTTCTGCTTCCACCAGATAGATCCGCCTTCATCGGGAATCCGTCCTTGTCAGAGCCACCGCTAATCTTCAGTGAGTAGCCCGCCGCTCCGATGAACGATCCGTCTAACTTATCGCCGATCTTAAGGCCGTATAGATGCGCCTCTTTCTCTTTCGGCAGTTCAACCTGATAGGAATTTTCCTTGTATGATATAACTATTTTCATAAGACCAATCCTTTTCTAGTCTGAAATTTCAATAGAAATCGACATATATAATTCATCGAAAAGATATAAAAATACTTATGATAAGCCTAAATAAAGAGAAACCTCAAGGCCTGCAAAGGAAACTGAACCATTTAGCACTTTTTTGCTTCTTCGAATTGTACCTGTAATAATAGTATACATTTATTGTATTGAGCAAAAATGATATGCTATTCAGTCCGACGAAGATTATATCTTGAATGTAGACGGAATACAGCACCATTCCTATGCATCCGAAAAGATAGAGCCATAGGAATTTCGGCTCCATTCCAACTTTTTTCGTCCTTACGGTTCTAAGAGTCTGTGGAATCCATGCTGCAACAATACAGATCATCCCTATAACTCCGAACCATTCGTACATAATCTCACTACGAATGATTTGTGATAAAGAGTATTTAATCTTTATGTATTATTGAAAAATATAATCTGAAAAATAAAAATAGATGGAAATAGCAGGAGGTGGGATCTGCTATTTACCAATCCAGCAATGTAGGCATTTTGACTGAAGGTTTCGGTCTCTGATTCAAAACAAGTAAATATTTATCGTCTTTTTTCTCAATTCTTGAGGCAAAACCATATTTGTCCATCTTAGACATTATTACACTTACTTCGTCCAATCTTATGTTTGTTATATCTATCATCATCTTAAATCACCAAATAAATCATAAAAAAGTCATTTATAAACAACTCGAAAGGGGTAATTTCCGGTGATTTTGTGTTTAAAAATAGTCAATGACGCTTCCATACGGTCGCAGTAACGTTATCTGTGGTATACCATTCAAGCGCATTCAAGGCAAATTCTTTCGCTCCGGCGCCAGTCTGAATTATATCGATTAATCTCTACATTGCGTATTCGTACTATGGTGATTCGAATCGAAAAGACCTCACTTCCGATTATCACGAATTTTTTTTCCTCAATGTAACGAAATAAATATCGGGAATTTTACCTAAAATTCAGAAAGGCGAAAATTACCGAATAAGAAGAAGTCCTTTTGATAATCCCCCATACCTATGAACGAAACAACAGAAGTGTTTTGCTTTCAAAATAGGATATTTTATTTGAAATCTTGAAAGAAATAGAATATACTGTAGGGGACTTTGCTTTTGTTTCCCCTGACGAATCCTTATCTTACTGGAATTTCTGCTTTCAATTGGGATTACGGCTCGGATCGTCGCTTTGACTGTACATATATATAAGATAAGACTTCAGAAATATATAAATCCTCTTAATATAGGTTATTTCTTTAAAGAGAGAAGCTTCGTCCTACCTTTAGGCCTGACCTTCACTTCTTCAGAGGATATCAACTGCGACTCTTCAAGCTTGTTTATATAGAATTGGAACATCCTGTCACTGAGCTTTGTGTCCGAAAGCCTTGAATAGAGCTCTCCGCTGGTGACTGGACCATTGAGAAGGATATTGATTATCCTCTTCTCAATGTCTGAAAGAGAATCGAAATGCCGAGATATGATATCTGTCTCCTTCTTAACTTCTTCTATCGCCATCTTGACATGCTTGATCATGAGCCTGCTTGAATTGTCTCTTTCCGCGTTAAGTCCGGTTTGATAAAGCAAAGAAATAGCGACTCTCGCATCCCCGTTCTGCTTAGATGCGTTCGCTGCACAAAGGGCTATAGCCTCTTCCCCTATTGCAGAAGTAAAGAACGCAAGCTTTGCTCTCTCATTGAGTATTCTCTTAAGCTGGAATGCTGTATATTTCTCGAATTTCATCCTATATTCCAACAACGAAGAACGGATCCTATCGTCGAGCTTACTTGCAAGATCGTTGTCATTGCTTATGACGATTACAGACGACCTGCCGTTCATCAGCTCATCACCTCTACTTAAATAATACAATATTTCAGTTGAACTGTTCGCAATCAGACGATCAACCTCGTCAAGAACCACCACAAGTATCTTATTGTTCTTTATCAGATATTCTTTTACTCTATTGAATATCTCATCGAACGATATTCCCCTCCTTGGAAGCGGAAGAGAAAGCCTTTCCGCAATTTCAGAAAGAACTGCATGAGAAGTTGAAAACTGCCAACAGTTAATGTATATCGGAATCCCGATCTGCGTGAAATCCATAAGTTGATTTAGAATATACTTAGTGCAGCTTGTTTTTCCAGTTCCGGTTGAACCAGTTATAAGAATATTTCTCGCTCTCCGATTCTTTGAAATAGGATTAAGCAGGGATGCAAGTTCTTTTAACTGTCCTTCTCTTTCTGGCATTTCTGGCGGAAGATATTCGAGGCTAAGCGCATTCTCGTTCTTGAATATCTTCGAATTACTTTCGTAAAACAACTTCATATTAAAAAATTAAATAGATGGGTTAATAAATTTGACTAATAGATGGGTTAATAAATTTGACTGGGTATATATTATCATGGCAGAAAAACAGACAATATCCACACCAGCTGGATCGGCAGGAATTTTCAGATTCTACGATGCAGAAGGCGGTGGACTCAAAATAAAGCCAGGCTTCATAATAGCTGTAACAGCAATATTCGTAATAGGGATACTAATAATCAGATACGTTACCACTGGAAGCATCTAAGAATCAGTCAGCAAGTGCGAACGTTCCTTTTCTTTTTTCTATCAAATCTCCTTCTTCCCTTAGAATCGTAAGCAATGCCACTGCGCCTTCAGGCTTTATATCGAGTATTTCTGCAATTTTATCTGCGGACTTAGAGCTTTCCTTGAGCGCAGCCTTCACCTTCGACTGGTATTTTAAGACAAAGGAATTTTTGACTATGTAATATTTCTTATCGAATCCTCTGATACCGCTCACCTGGTTCTTCTTGATCTTATCTAAAAGCAAGTCCGATAAATCCCTTGCCTCTATTTCAGACTGAAGAACGATATATCCTTCCTTGTTTAAAAGCTTCAACGGATCAGTCTCCTCTCTTTTCTCTTCCTTAATTTCCTTCTTGAACTGCTTTTCCATCTGTTTTGGTATTTCAATTTTTATTTCTTGAACTGACTTGGCTCCCATTTCATTTTTTGTCCTCTCAATTATCTGCCTATATACAAGATTCGGAACGTTATAAACTCCACTCTTGGTATACTTTCCACCATAATATATAGTAAGTAAGTGCCGCTTCACAAGGTCCAGAACTATCTTCTTTTCGGAAGCGGAAAGGGTGGAATCCACCTTTTCAGGAATTCTGTCTTCGAATTTTATCTGGAGCAGCTTCTGCAAAAGCGAGATTTCTCGCTCTGAGAGTGGGGCGGGTTTTACTTTTTCTATCGCAATTGTGCCGGCTGTGATTTCATAAATGCGAATTGGAGTATCTGGCCTTAAGTCCAACTTCTTCGCAAAATTTTCCGGAATTATTATCGCCAGATCCTTTCCAAATTTTATAATCTTAGAGATATGCCCACCTTGTAAATCGTATGATTCTCCTTCTCAAAAAACAATTTTAACCCTTTGCATTAGCAGATTTTAACATCCTGAAAACAATTATAGGAATTTGACAATTACAATTCAGAACAGGGGCAAATGATAAAGATTAAGAAAGGTTTAAATATATTACTCGTTATATAATGTTGTCAGCGGCCATAGGAACCGGGAAACGCCGAAACCCATTCCGAACTTCGAAGCTAAGCCGGTTCACGATGCTGTTGGTACTCCCTTTGCAGGGGGGAAGGCTCATTGCTGCTGACATTTATACTCATTCTTTAGCATCGAACAATTATTAGTTGAAAAGCGCAAATGATGGTCGAATGCAAACTAACCTAAACAAAACTGACATAATATATCTAATTATAGTAACTCTATCAGCATATTTCCTGCTTACACTTTTGCCTGGCACAGTTCTTCAAGCATACGGAAAACTAACAGTATTAAAAGAAAATGGAACGAATATTGCCAATCTTGGAATTATCTCGGTGACTATCGGTCTTTTATTCACATTCGGAATGTATCTTTTATCAAGAACAATGTTTAAGCAATCTGAATTTTCAGCTCTTGTGGCGTCCCTGCTGATGATATCCTCGTCTGCATTCATAAACAATTTCATGCAGGGAGGAGTCTCCGACTTGGTCTATTCGATTTTCGGATCCGCAGTGATACCTGAATTCTCTTTTGAAAATATATGGAAAACCCTCCCACTTATTCCGCTTTCATTGATTTCAGTTTATCTTCTTTTTGCGAAAGGCAAAATGAATTACGTTCTTACTGGAATGGCTGCGATTATCGCTTCCTTCTTCATACCTTTGCTGGCGCTTCCTTTCTTATTCCTGCTCACCGCAGACGGAATATCCAAGATAAATCACATAAAGGACAAAGGGATAACAAGCGCTCTTGCGGGATGGCTCATTGCAGCCACAATATCCCTCATAATAATAAAACCGACAATTGCGACTTTTATCTTATCCCTTCTGATAGGAATGGTCATAGCAATAGTCATACTTTCATTCGAAAACAAGCACACCCTCCTTTACCTCTTGACTATAACCCTGATAATGATCTCAGTAGAGAACGGAATGTCACAGATTTTAGCAATGCAGAGGGTCGATTCCGAAACAATAGGAATGCTCAATCAGCTTAACAGTCTCAAAGGAACTGTCGCAGTGGCGTCTTACTACAAGGAGAACATAACAGACATAGCCTATGTCGAAGCAGGAAGAGAAGTGACTTCCGCAGACGCATTCATATTCATTTTCACAAACAAAACACCGAAATTCGACTACCTTCTTCTGGATACTTTGGTGCTGGACAATGCCAAGGAATATGCAAAGATCGCGGGAACCACTGCAACCCTTGAAACCTTCGCATACGCAGGAACGCAACAGCAGAGCGGAAACTATTACCAAATATTCTATAGTGCAAAGGGCGATACAATGATATTGACTGTGGATGGCAATGGCAACCTACTTAGCAACCAGGCGATAATAAACGGAGTGGACGAATCCGTATTCAGGCTTCTTGCCCTGAACTCGACAAGCCCTACTTTTGAAAGGTACATACTACCGAGATCAGACAGCGAGAAGAACATCTTCAAGGTCCTTTACTCCGACCAATTCGGAGAAATAGCAGGAATAAAGATAACCCAGATAGCGCAATCAAATTCCTCAAGACTGAGGCTATATTCTTTTGAATACCAATAAGATTAAAAAAGATTACTCTTCGTATTTTTGAAAAAGCTTCCACTCCTTGTTGGAAAAACTGGAATGAAATGTATTAAGGTAGTAGAACGCATATCTGTTCATAAGCGGAAACATCATGTCCAAACTCATGTCTGTTTCGATCAAAAGCACTCCATCTTTGTCTATGACCCTATAAATTTCATCCATCGTCTTCCTGAACTCTATTAATTGTTCACCTACAAAGGAGGCAAGTCCACTTGAAGGCGCCTCAAAAAGCGCTGCTTTGGATATAACAAGATCAAACTTATTGTCTTGAATTGGAATAATATAATTGTCTTTTATTTTTACTGATGTATACAACTTACCTGCCTCGAAGAACCTGCCAATGTCTATCGCCTTCTCATCTATATCTACTCCATATGAATCAGAACCGAACTGATTGCTGAGCAATTTGGACACCCAGCCCACAGAGCACCCGAAATCCAGGACTTTTCCCCTTAACTTGGCCCTGAGCTCCCTTGAATCCTTTGAAAAATTGGCAAGATCCACTGCAAGGTTCACTCCGAACCCTTCCTTGGACTTGTATCCAGTTATGGATTTGAGCCCCCTTAATGCGTAAATCGAATACCCGCCAAAATTAATCAGATGATATTCAAGTGAAAGAGGCAGATAATATGCAGAAGCGATCCTTTCCCACTCTTCAGCATTACGCGAATCAGGCTTGCCGCGAAATCCAGCCTCTTCAAGGATGTCTATGGTCAGATGAGTAAACCTTTCCCTTGTGCTGAAATCGCGTATGGAGCTTACGGTTTTGATGCTGGAAAAAATCTCGCTCTGTTTTTTGAACTCCGCACCAATAATTTTGCGATAACTTCTATTTGACATGTTAAAATAACAAAAAAGATTAATATAAATATTTGTCTAATCAGCCGGTTCCTGATTTAAGGGTATACTTACCCACTGCGCACTGGGCAGTCTGGAGCAGAGCTAGCATCCTTGAAGGATCGCACATCGAGTAGTTGGTCTCCTTCATGGAAAATGTGGTGAATGACAGTCCTTCTGCATTATAGTAATACCGTCCACATCCTTCCTTGAACCATGCGTCAGTGAATGCCTTGTTTGTCTTTCCTTCGGTCAGCAAGCCGTAAAAGTCCAGTGATGGGCAGGGGTCGGTCAGGCAATACTGGGCCGTTCCCAACACTCCGGAGCCAGCAAGAATCGGGATCCACAACCCATAGAAGTCGGTGTATGCATTAACTATGGATTCATCCGTCCAATTGCAAGCTGTATTGACTGAATTTCCGCTCTTGAACCCGAATCTCATCAGTATGGAAGGCTTACTGTAGTTGTAGAGGGCGAGCTTGGACTGGTTGACAACAGAGTTCATTATTTCCTCGAAATCGCAGGTCGGATAGTCGTTGATGAACACATCATAGCCTATCACGTCTATATTGTCCAGCTTGCCTGTTATGTTCGCCTCCCGTAGTATGCTGTTCAGCTCTGTGATATTGACGCTGCCAACATCCAAAACTATGGTGCAATTAGAACAAATGGTATCTACTGTTAGCGCCTGATCTAATGCACAAGCCAGCTCCGCACTATTGGTAAGGTTCAATCCAGATTCTGTCGAAATAAAGGCAACTGTGGCGGGGCCGTATGGATTGTAATACTTGCATTCTTCCAGCTTTCCAGAATCGCAATCGGGAGATGCGTAATCCAATCTTTCATAGCTTTTTATTCTAAATGCAATGGAACGTAGATCAGAACCCGAACATTCCTTGATTGAAACGGGCAATGCATTTAAAGTATCTTCGTCAATATATGCAAATTCCTGTGGGATAGGCGAAGAATCAACTGAAATTTGTTTAGTTGAAGATGGTTCTAAAATTATCTTATCTGTTTGTGAAATCCCTGCTGGATCAACATATTGATAATACAGACTTGCGTTCACTCCTTTCTCGCCAGAGCAGCTGCATACAGTTATTGACATATGGTTAGCTTCGTTCGCTCCTGAGCCTGTCTTTATTAAACTTAAAGGAATCCTTAATGTATCTATAGCGGACCAGTTATCAAGCTCAGTTGTTTCATATTGGCACCTGTTTCTTGTTGTTGGAACAATATCCTGGCCATTAAGAACTACTCTTCCATTGTCATTAAATGAATATTTAATGTAAATCTTGAATGTTGATTCTGGAAGATTGAAAGTAAAGTTAAATTGTGAAACATTTGTACCATACATAGGATACCCACATGTTGTTTTTGGATAGCTTATACATTGGCCATAACTGCATTGATTAAATGCTGGACAATAAGCATCAGAAGTGCAATTTAATGATGATTTGCAGAATGCCTCAGTTGTTGATGATTCATTTGTGCATGCAGAACCAGATTGAATCGAATTACAATCTGTTGTAGAGCTACAATTTTGTTTAGAAACGCATTTGAAGTTAAAACATACGTCTCCAAGTTCACACTCTTCATCAGATGTGCATGATTTTTCTGCTAATGCTCTGCAATACCCACCGTTACAGAGAGAATTGATTGGGCAATCTGATGTTGTTGTGCAATTCAAAGGTATCTTGCAATAACCCCCCATACAAGCCATTGGAATTCCATTAATCAATGGACAGTCTGTATCGAATGAACAACTCTTTGCCATAACACACTTTCCATCAATACATGCTCCCGATAAACAATCATTATCATTACTGCATAAATCTACTGATGGATCATATAATGTACAATTGCTTTCACCGGATCTATAATTTAACATGCACGATATGTTTTTATTTGGATATAAATTGGTGCAGATAGAATTTGCATCACAGCTTGAACCAACGCATGCATTGATTGGAGTTCCATCTTCTGTTTCATCAACTTGAACACAAGACAAACTGTTTGGACATTCTGTGTTATTATTACATTCAGGAACAAATGGGACGCTGCATATGTTACTAATACATGCTGAATTTATTGGACAATCACTATTATTTGAACATTGCATATTTGCTGCACAAAAGCCATCAAAACATATAGTTCCACTAGGACAGTCTGTAGAATTAGAGCAACTCTTAAATCTTGTACAATTTCCTGACATGCATAAAGAATCTAATGGACAATCTCCATCTGTGTTGCAGATGGATGTACCAGCGATACATCTACCATCAGAACACATATCACCTAACTTGCAATCTGAATCGTTACCGCATGATTTTGATAGGATACAGATATTGTTATAACAGACAGAAGAGATAGGACAGTCATTTTGAGTGAGGCAGTACTTTAATGGATGGCACTTGTTCCCTAGGTCACAGAATGAACCTTTTGGGCAATCAGAATCATTTCTGCAGATTGTATCGTCAATCCATGATGTTTTTCCTTCCAAAGTAAATATATTGCTGAATGTCAATTGTTCATTACTTGATTTTATATCTGCCCCGTTAAGAGATGTCGAACTCTTTAACAATGTATGCTCAATATTGTCCTTGTTGGCAAATGTTAATGTTGTTCCTGGTCTTAGAATGATGTCAGATGGATTAAACAGTTGGGATTTGACTATGATTTCAACGTCCTCTTTAATAGAAGAGATCTCCGCTCCAGCATTGGGATTGTCCTTAAGTCTCACAATCCAGGGCTCTGTATTGTACGGGAACTGCAGGCATTTCGCTGTCCCATTAACGACTAAATCATTTCCTTCATTTATCTGACTTGGCATAGTCAGCACATGCTGCTTGCCGTCCAAACTTACGAAGCACACGTCGCTAAGCGGAGAAGTAGTCACTGATGAAGGGGTTAATTCCGATTTCTGAATATCTATCTCCAACGGAGTATACCTGTCATATCCTTCTACAACTAGAGTGTCTCCGCTACCTATGTCTTCAACAATATATGTGGATGCGGGCGTAAAGCAGTACGTTTCATTTCCGAATGCCTTGCAAGTATTTGATGAGGCATCATAACTACAGTCCACCCCTTTGTATTTTGATTCACATAATGCCAATTGGATGTCGCATTTTGTACCGTCATCCACGATGTCGTTTGATTTAGAGATAGAACATACAGTTCCATTGTAGCCACACATGACCTTGTCTGCGTATCCGGTTTGTGGAACACAAGCTTCGGTAGACGAATACTGACAGTATTTTCCATCATCCTGATTATAATTGGATATCACCGTGCATTGATCGTTCAAAATGGCACAATTTATATTGCCAAGCGCAGAATACTTCACTTTCTTTCCGCAACCAAACTGGCATGGGCAGCTGGATTCGTTGCTACACAGATATTGGGATGGCGAAGAATACCTGCAGTTTTCATTAGCTAAAACGCAACTAGATGGGAAAGGAGTGATACCGCTTCCCCCAGTTTTGACGCTACATGAAGATACGTAGTTGACAATAGATGATACCTTTTGATAGCATTTGCAAACTTTCCAGGAAGTGCTCGGGCTGGAAGGAACTATAACCAATGGAGCAAAACCAGGGTAAGAGTAATTATACTGATAGCGACGAAATTGTTCGTATCTGTGTCCGCAAGTCCGCACAACTGAAGTGCCAGAACATGTCTCGATACAGCCCAAAGAAGACCAAGGCCGAAAATAATACCTGATCGCTCCAAGTGTTAGGTTGCCGTCGCACGGCAGATCCCCGCACATCTGCGAAGTGGGACAGGTGCAGCACGAGCCAGCGGAGCACCAGCCAAGATTACAGAGGTATTTGTTGTATGAGATTTGAGTCTTTTGACTTATTCCAACATTACAGAAGCGATTGTTAATCGTGGTATATGGATTTGCTGATTCAGCCGAAGTTAATGGAGACGGGGTATAATAGCAATAGGCATCGCCTGCGCTTCCATTGGTACATCCGATATCCGAATATGTGTTGGTTGGCACGCAATTGATGGACGAACCGATTTTAGTGACCGTGCACAACGGATTAGTAGAACTGGTTTTCTCCATTCCGGCAAAATAGCCGAATTGCAGCTCGCCAAGGGTAGATACCGAACAATTAATTATGGAGCCAAGAGCCTCGTCTTTAATTACTGAAGCGCCCATGCAGGCAGTGCCCGTTGGATTTGCCTTGAACCAGCACTGCGGCTGAATACCGGCCAGAGACGGATTAGTATCTATTGTGTAATCGCTGGCACATTCAAGATCGGAAGCATATGTCGGATTTACTACGCAGGCCCAGGTAGTGTTTACCTTGCATACCTGCGAAGGATTGATCATGTTGTAGTAGCAATGGGTCAAATCGTCTGATTCATTTATTATTCCGCCGCACTGAACTTCCGAAGAAACCGCCGGTTTGGTGGTGCAGTTATATACCTTGTTGCAAATCTCTTCTCCGGAAACCGATGACCCAGACGGAATAAGCTTTACTGAAGCTATCTTTTGGGTTGTATCTAGATTGGTTATTGAAATCGTCCTGACTGAATCGGAAAGGAAGCAGACCTGGCTTTCATGATCAATCGCAAGAGAGTCGAATTCGAATTTTCCGCCAGTCATCGAAACATTGATTATAGAATTCCTTACAGTTATGTTGCCGGAACCGATTATATTTGATGAATTTTTAACTACATATGTTGCATCGCCGGCAGAGTCAGGTATCCATACTGCCTGGCCCGGAAGCCCGGAAGTGTATTTTGGAACGGACAACGAATAGCTTTTCTTCTCTCCAATTGTAGTCGTCAATGAAATGTCTATGTTAAATACGGAGGTGGCGTCGTAATTGTTAAACTTAACCGGCCCACCGACAGCCACCATCCCCATCTGGGGGGAGACCGGTGTGGAAGAAACCCCTATATTGGCATCGTAAGCAACGATTGTAATGTTGCCGTTGAGATTTGATTCCTGGTCGTGTAGGTAGAATGTAGTGTTTTTAGGTGTATTAGAGGTTTGATACGAGTCTAATGGCAAAAGCGAACTGAAGTTCATACTTATAATCCCGCTAGTATTCTTAGTTATATTAACAGTATGGCTTATTACGTCCTTGTTCGTTATAGTAATCGTGCTTCCCGCAGGTATTGACGACTCCGGCGGGGTGAAAACCGCAGAGCTGATTGTAACCGTAACATTGTTAAACGAAGGAATCAGCATCGACATTGCGCCTTCGTCAGCATATTCTCGCATGCTGGACAATATATCTGAAGAAAGATCCCCGTG
>DYJP01000012.1 GCA_020723065.1 Candidatus Micrarchaeum sp. | reverse complement strand
AAACAAGGCTGAACACTGACTGCTTCTTTTCAGTTTCCTTCTTCTCTTCATTTATTCCCATATTTATCAGCTCGGCAGAACATAATTGTCTATTTCCTGAAAGGCTTGACCTTCCTTGCCTTCTTAAGCGACAAAGATATCTCCTTATCGATTGACTTCCTAATCTTCCTTATCGAGTTGAGGCTGAAGCCGCTTGCAGAAACTTCGCCGATCTTCCTGAGGCAAGAAATGTTGACTTTCTTGTCCTTTGACTTCATCTTGAGAATAATGCTCATCCTTTCAAGCATGTATATAGATGCGGCCTTCTGCCTTTCATTCAAACTGTTGTTTCTTACTCCAATCTCCAAATCATTAAGGAACTTCTTCACAATCGATTTGGTGGATTGCTTTAAGATTATTATTCCGTCACCAGGCACCTTATTCAGCTGGTTTCTTGCATTATCTATTGCTGTAATCATGTTCACTGTCTTCTCAATCTGGCCTATCGCCTTCTCAAGAGTTTTAAGGTCTTTATCCAACGAGTTTTCCTTCTTAGGCTGGACCTTTGGAGAAGGTTTCTTCGTATTCTCCTGCACCCGCACTTCATTCGCCTGAACCGAAGCAGTTCTTGAAATCTGCGGTCTTGAAAGCATGAATTCTCGGTAGTCCACCTTGAACATCATCGGAACTTCATTCGTCTTTAATTCCGCAAAAGCAAGCTGGTGCTGCACATCCGGCGTCCTGTGCTTATGCAATGAGATACCCAGAACTGCAATAATGGCCCCGGAGAACAAAACGGTCTTGATCACGTTTAACTGAAACTCTCTGTCTTTATCTGTGAAATATTCAGCCTCCTGAACTGGATCCTCCTTGTTAAGCATGAGCTCAAGGGATTCCAAACCGAAGGAATCTATTGATCTGAGCACAGATAAGGCTCTCTTCTTTTCTGCAGAAATACTCTGCGCGACGTGCGAGACGCGGCCCAGAATCCTCTGATATTCCTCTTCTGCCTCTTTTTCGGCGGAGCTGAACTTTTCTTCAAGCTTCTGGAGCTCTGCGTTCATCTCCTGCTCCAAAGCCTTTACCTTTCCTAATTTGTCAAGAGTATTGAGAACCCTTTCTATCAACTTTCTTTTTTCATTGAGCTCAACCGCCTTCGCCTGCTCGTCAATCAACGCATCCTTCTTAAGTGAAAATGCATCCCTTATCCTGCTCTTCTCTTCATCGGTGAAATGCAAAGTGGAATCCAGCCTGTCGAGAAGCGAATCCATCTCCCTGATGAGCTCCTCAGGAGCCTTTTTCTCTTTAAGCTCTGAATCAAAATTCTGAATGGCCGACTCCAGGTCCTTCACAACCGGAGACTCAACCCTTTTTATTTCTTCAATCTTCTTCTTGTACTTTTTCTCGATCGCTTCCTTGTCAAGATCGTACTCTATTGCTGCGAGATTTATGAGCTCCTCTTTCCTTGCATTTGCGTGCGCTATAAGATTGTCTTTTCCTTTCTCAAGAAGAGAGAGCTTCTCCCTGGATTTCTTCAGAGAAAGTTCCTTGAGCCTTTTCCTCGCGTCTGCTGCATTTTCCTCGGTGACTCTTCGAGGCTTTGTTGAAATCTCGTCTGATTCCCTCCTTCCGGAAGGCAAGTTAAAATCACTAGTCGGCATACCTATTACACTTAAAACTTATTTATATACTTTTTGGTTTAAAGTTAGAAGAAAAGAAAAGCTAAAAACAAAGAATCAGATCTTATTGCTCTCGTTATTTCTATAGACTAAGAACTTGACCAGCTCAGTTGTTAATGCATAACCGACTGAAAGCATAACCACGAACACCAACAGATCGGTAATCGGAGTTTCGAATCCGAAATAATTTGCTAAAGGCGGAAACACAGATGCAACACCTATTAACGCAGAAAGAAAGATCACGAACACAAGGAAGAATGACGGCCCATTCGCCATGAAGAAAGGCTTGGTGGACCTTAGGGAAAGCACCACGAAGACCTCCGAAAAGATTATCTCCAGAAAGAACACAGTGCGGAAAAGCTCCTCTGTAACCCCAAGCATATAAATAAGATAGAATATCAGTATTAGATCAAAGACTGTACTTATTGCCCCAAATATCGCTCCATTCCTTATTATGTGATCTGTCCTCCATCTCTTAGGCTGCTTAAGCTCCTCGTTGTCAACATTGTCCACTGAGAAGGTAAAAAGCGGAAAATCAGTAAGGAAGTTTATATACAGCAGCTGAGAAGGAAGCAAAGGGATGAACCTGAGAAATCCAGAGGCGAACGCGATTGTGAAAAGGTTTCCGAAGTTTCCTGCGAATGTGCACCTGAGATACTTTGCTATGTTTGTAAAGAGGGTCCTGCCTATGAGTATTCCGTCTATCACTGAATGAAGAGTCTTGTGAGTGAGGATTATGTCCGCAGCCTCCTTGGACACGTCACTGCCTTCATTGACAGATACTCCAACATCCGCTTCCATGAGTGAAGGGGCATCGTTAACTCCGTCTCCCAAATATGCTACCACGTGCCCCTTGGATCTAAGTATTTTTATTATCTTCAACTTCTGCTGGGGCGTGGCTCTTGAGAATATCGTGGTGTTTTCTATCCTGGAAATGTCGTTGGTGAGTATCGCCATATCTATCTCGTGGCCACTCATTATCCTGTCTTCAGGTATATTGAAATGAAGCTGGTTCGCTATGGTCTTTGTTACTTCAGCTCCATCCCCGGTAATTATCTTTATGTCTATTCCGTACTTCTTCGCAAGCTGGAGCGTCTCTCTTGCAGAATGCTTCGGGGGATCTATGAAAGAAATAAAACCTACAAATATCAGCTCCGATTCGTCAGACTTCGAATAGCTCTTCTTCTTTCCGAGCTCCTTTATTCCGACTGCTATCAACCTCAAGCCCTGCCTACTGAGGTCCTTGTATGTCTCCATGATCTTGGAACGCATTCTGTTTATGTGAACAACCTTCCCTTTCTCAAGCGCAAACGCTGAAGAGGACAGTATCGCCTCTGGGGATCCCTTGGAGACAAGTATCCTCTGACCCTTAAGCTTTGCCACCACGCTCATCCTCTGTCTTTCATAGTCGAAAGGTATCTCCTGCTCTACCACGTACTCTTCCTTCTTCTCCTTTATTGAATCGTGCATCTTCACGAACTCATGGAGCGCGACATCGATCTGGTTTCCGCGCACATGATGGTCCTGCAGGATGACTGAACTGCATACTGCACCCAATATAACAGGAGTCGTATTATTACTTCCATCGCAGTTGAAAGAATCAATCACCCTGAGCCTGTTCTCGGTCAGGGTTCCAGTCTTGTCGCAGCAGAGAACATCCACATTGCCCAAATCCTCCGTGGCAGACATGCGCTTAACTATAACTCCTTTGGATGCGAGCTTCATTGCGCCTCTTGAAAGCACGGTAGCGATCATAAGCGGAAGTGGCTCCGGTATCAGTCCGACTGCAAGGGTAACTGCAAAAAGAAAAGAAAGTACAAAGTCATGCTGGACATAAATGTTAACCAAAGTGACAAGTATGACAACAAGAAGGATCACATTCAAAAGATACTGGCTAAACTTCTTCAAGTCCATCTCAAAATTACTCTCGTCTTTTATCTCATCTATTAGTCTGACGGTCCTTCCTATGAAGTTTGACTTGCCAGTTGCAATTACCATCCCCAAGCCCTTGCCTTCCTTTACTATTGAACCGGTAAATGCAATGTTCTCCATCTCCTGAGGTATTGGACTTTTCTTTAGAATAGTTCTTGATGTCTTTGTCACAGGATAGTACTCTCCGGTGATAAGCGACTCGTCCATCTTAAGGTTCTCAGAACTCAATATTCTCATATCTGCTGGAATCCTGTCACCAACGGAAAGGTGCACAACATCCCCAGGTACAAGCTCGCGGCTATTTATTTGAAGAACCTTACCGTCCCTGATGACGTTACAAGAATAAGTTACGAGTTTCTGCAGCTTCTCTACTACCTTATGCGACCTGTACTCCTGGACAACGTTTATTACAACTGACAAAAGAACAAGAATGAAAATTATCAGAGAGGATTGCTGGTCCCCTATAATAAAGGAAGTTGCGCCCGCAAGAAACAAAGCGATAGAAATTGGACTGAAAAGATTACGTAGAACAAGATTAAGCAAGAAAAGCTGCCTTTTCTCTTTTACCTCATTCTTCCCATACTTGAGTAGCCTTACGCTAGCCTCCTTGGATGAGACCCCTCGTTCAGAAGAATTGAAATGCGAGATAAGTCTTTTCTTGGTCATGGACCAGTAGGGGAACGGATATTCCTTGTATTCGACCCCTTTTATCTCGGTCTTCTTTTCAACCTCTTTAGGCAACATTGTCTCTTCCAAAATCAACACCTAATAAATGATTACGATTTAAATTGAGGTTCCATTACCCCCTGTTTCATCTCGCTATTAGAACTGATTCCCTCTGAAATGAGCCGTCTCCTTACAGTCTCTTTCGAGCAGTTAAGTATCTTCGATATCTCACTCAATGACTTCCCTTCTTCCCTGAGCTTGATGATGGACAAACTGTCAATCTCTACTTTCGGCCTTCCGAGGCTCTTGCCCTCGTTCCTCGCTCTTTGGAGACCTGCTTTGGTCCTTTCACTTATCTTCCTAGCTTCCTGCTTTGCTATCCAAGCAAATATCGGAAGAAGAAGCTCCCCCATCTCAGTGGTGGTGTCCAAAAAGCTCTCCTGGTATGAGACGAATTTGACTCCCCACTCGTTCAAGTCATTGATAAAATGAATATCCTTGAGCCCAGCCCTACTGAACCTATCGTAACTCCAGACGAGAATCATGTCGAATTTCCTTCTCCTTGCGTCCTGCATCATTTCCTCAAACATGGGTCTTTTCTTCTTGCCTGTCCCTGTAATGTTCTCGGCGTACTCTCTATAAACTTCGTGACCCCTGAGCCTGCAGTACTCTCTCAGCTGAATCAGTTGATTCTCCACATCCTGCCCCTTATCATCAGTGGAAACCCTTGCATATATGGCTACGCGCATAATATATCTGGTATAACATTTAATAAAAAGGAATTAAAAGCATATCGAAGAGGGACAAATAAATTTAAAAAATATTAATTGCATATTCCGTTGTGAGGGACATGGCGAAACAGGTCAAAATGCTTTACAGGTCTGAAGACAACAGGATAATAGGGGGAGTGTGCGGAGGGATCGGAGAGTACCTCGGCATAGACCCGGCGGTAATCCGAGTGATTTACGCGCTGATGACGATATTCACAGGTTTAATACCTGGAACAATAATCTACATCGCGCTTCTATTCATAATCCCGCAGAAACCATCGGCAAAAAGAAGAAGATGAACCTCTTTTAGTCTATTGGTTTTATTCCAATCCAATGCTTTCAATCCCGAGCTGTCGCATGCTCCCCTTCGCGACCTCCCGCGGCGCATTGACGCGATTTATCGTCTTATTGAATGAAAATGCCTTACTAGCTCTTCCGCAACGAAGTCTACGAATGGTTTTTCATTTCTCTTTTCTGCGGCCTTTATCAAGGCGTCGAAATATCTTCCGGTTTCCTTGGAAATATTAAGCAAAGGATACCCCGAATCAAAAAAGGCCTTATTCAGCAATAGACGGGATATTCGTTTGTTTCCGTCTTCAAACGGATGGATAAGGTAGAACCTAAGATGTAATATTGCTGCAAGCTCGATCGGATTAAGCTTGCCGAGATTTGAATTGTACCACTTGATCAGTTCGTCGAGTTTTTGCTCTACCTCGCCGGGCGCCGGTGGCCTGAACCTGATCTCTTCAATCCGCTCATAACTTTTCAAATATATGTATGCTTGCTTGCGTCTTAGTCTGCCCGGATGTTTATCGCTATAATCTGCCATTATAATCTTATGAAGAGCTAAAATAAATTTCTTTGAGATTCCTGTTCCGCTCTCACGCACATATCTTATTCCATTTATCATATCAAGCGCAACCCTGAGGTTCTCGTCCCTAATCGACTTTATATCTTTTCCTTCAAACTTATAGGCCAGATCCGCATCTTCTCTTGTTATCGGCACTCCTTCGGTAGTCAATGTGGTGTAAACAAAATTCACAGTTTCGATCTCCTCTATTTCTTCTTGTTTTGCCTTCCCCATTCTGTTTATTTTTTGGACATATCGCCTTCTTAATTTCTCGATTTCGATTAATTGCGGTTCAGTAATATATATGTGGGCCGCATTTCCAAAGAGATCTGAATAAATCTTTCTGGACAGCTCCTTTTTCTTGATTTCAAGCTGATTTTTGACAGGCAGACTCTTGCCCAAAAATAAGGAGTAGACTTTTGGTTTTTCCAGCCTTAAGGTCTCTTCCAGGTAGTAGTATTCCTGCCTGTTCACCGTCTTTTTTCTTATCCTCATGACAGAATATCGCAGAGTACGTTTATAAAACTTACCACACATTTTAGTAATCAGATGTATGCCTAAAAATCACGAGCTAAAGATTATCACACATTTTATTAAATAAATGTAAGATAAACTGCTGAATTGCTGAAAGCTGGCAAATCAAAAAAGGCCAGGAAACGTTCCTTCCTTATCTTTATCATGTCTTAAGCTGTAGCTTGAGCTGGCTGCCCCGGCCCAATCATTTCACCCCTTCACCAGCTTCACAGCACATCGAAGAAATTCCTGAACCCGCCTGGAATCTTCCGTTTCTTGATTAAACTTCTTTTCTAAAGAAGTTTAAGCGGACCAGCTTTCATGGAGTATCCTATCTTCCGCGATTCCTATGCCCTTAAGCGCCTCGACAAGAGCTTTTATCATCTCCGGCGGGCCGCAAAGCATGTAGTACTTGTCCGGATTATTGACGTCTGTGTACTTCCTTATCATGTCGGCGCTGATTCTTCCCTTCTCTCCCTTCCATTCCGAAGAGTTCTCCCTTGTGCAGGTGAACACTAATTTAATGTTGGGATGCTTTTCCGCAATAGATTCCAGCTCGTCCTTGTACAGGATGGTGCCCATGGTCCTTGCGGAATAGAAATAGGTTATGTTCGTATCCAGATTCCTGTCCGCGACATACCGGATAATTGAGATGAACGGGGTTATCCCGCACCCGCCTCCGATTAGTACAACATCCTTCATCTTCTCCTCGTCCAGGAAGAAGAACTTTCCGAACGGTCCGCCCACCTTCACGATGTCACCTTCTTTAAGCGAGGCGACTCTCGGGGTGAACCTTCCGCCCTCGATTATCTTTATCGTAAGCTCAAGATACTTCTGGTTCGTGGGAGAGGATGCGATGGAGTAAGGCCTTGCAAGCAGGGTCTCCCCCTCTCTTTGAATATACAAGTTCACGAACTGGCCGGGCTTGAAGTCAAGGTTAAACGGGTCTATCGGCTCCAGCTTAAGCGTGACTACGTCGCTTGCCTGGCTTGTCTTCTGCATAACTTTGAATCTTCCCATCTGTATTCCCATAAAAACCACCAATAAAAATCATGTTCAAATGCTGAAACCGCGCAAGAATCACAAATCAGTATAGACCGGCCCATCCGGAGTGATCTTGCTCCGTTTCAGGACGATATTCTCTTTGGAAACTACGAACTCCCCGAATTCCATGCCGCGGTACTTTTCTATTTCCTTGGAAAACTCAATGTGCTTCCTCACCCTGCCAAGGGTGATGTGGCTAGCAAACGACTCCGGCTTGAATTCGAATGCCGCAAGCTTCTCGTTCAGCTGGGAGGCCACGAACTCGAGCTTTCCTTCGCTTTCGGCGCCGGCCCAGACCACTCTGATGAACTTCTCATTAGGGAAGGCACCGAGCCCCTTGCAACTAACTGTGAAAGGCTCGAAATCCAAAGATAATATCACTTTCTTTATGTCATTGACTGCCTTGTCGTCTATGTGGTCGAAAAATTTCAGCGTAATGTGAATATTCTCCGGTTCCACAAACTTTATCTCGTTGGAGAAGCTCTTACCTATCTCCTGCTGAAGTTGGACAAGATTCTTCCTAATTGATTCCGGAATCTTAACTGCTATAAATGCTCTCATAAAAATCACACCTTGAAACTGCAGCCTGTTTTGCGACAATAGCAATAACAAACGTAATAATAGAATAAATAGGGACATCAATTTATAAAACTTATATGAAAAAAAAACAATCATGAATGGGCTTATATTCGCAGAAGGAAACGGATATGGACATGTTTCCAGAGACAAAAGTCTGTCGGATCGCTTCGGTATCCCGATAATGACATTTGGAAAAGGAGCGGAATATCTGAAAATGCGCGGCACGGAATTCATAGAGATCCCCTCGCCTTACAGGATTGAGACTTCAAATGGAAAAACAAAGGTAACGGCAAAAATTTCGCAGCTTTTGGAGTACCTTAATCCGTCAGTCACGATTAAGATACTTCAAAGATTCAAAAAAGTCGATTTTGTGATCGTGGATGGTTCAGCGGCTGGATTGGTGCTTGCTAAACTGGCAGGAAAAAAATCAATCTTGATAACCAATGACACCTCATCCTTGGTGGGATTCGGCGGAATGCAGAAGAGCATAGCAAACCAGCTTAATGAAATTATATTGCGCTACCCTAAGGAAATATTAATCCCTGACTACCCCCCTCCATTAACAGTGGCAAAATACAACTTACTGAATCAAAAAAACATCACAATGATCGGACCGCTAGTCGAAAAAACAAAACAGATAAGGCATGACAAAAAAACATTGGCTATAACAACAGATAACGAAATAATCGAGAAAATCAAGCTTGTATTTGGGAATTCCGCTTTGTATAGCATAGATTTGGGCGATGTCAAGCCTTACTATGGAAGTTCAAAAGTAGTGATAACCCATGGCGGGCATACAACCACGACCGAGGCGCTGAGCTATGGAAAACCAGTCATAATGATAACGGATTACAGCTATCCAGAAAGAAAAAACCATGCACGATTCGTTGAAGAGATGCGGATCGGATTCGGAATAGAGCAGCAGCTCTTCAAGCCAGAATATCTTGGATTCATGGTTGAATCCGCAAACTTGCTTGACCGCAAAATATTAGATATGTACAAAAGAACAGCAAGAAAAATGAATCCAGAAAAGAGAATAGAAGAGATAATTACAAAATTCTAAGTTTTTTTATAAAAAAAGAGAGTATTTATAAGGTTAACAAAGAAATAATAAATGAGGCTAAATTACTTTAGAATCGACACCACATTCTATTGACAAAACGAGCGTGATCAAATGGCAAAAGAATATTCAACATCGGGAATCAAGATTGCTATAGTCGGAGTGGGCGGCGGGGGCTGCAACACAATAAAGAGGCTGATCGACTACGGAATGAACGGCCCGCAGCTCATAGCTATCAACACAGACAGAATACACCTTGACACAATAAAGCAGCCTGCAAAGAAAATCCTGATCGGGCAGTCCGTAACAAGAGGGCTGGGCGCGGGAGGATTCCCGGACATAGCTCAGAAGTCCGCAGAGGCAAGCAGGCCGGAAATCGCACAGGCGCTCGAGGACGTAGATCTCGTCTTCCTCGCAGCAGGCATGGGAGGAGGCACAGGAACGGGTGCGGCCCCTATAGTTGCAGACATCGCAAAGAAGAACGGCGCGCTCGTCGTTTCGATCGTGACATATCCGTTCAGAATAGAGAAGGCAAGGCTCACAAAGGCGAAGGAAGGTATCGAGAACCTCAAAAAGGTGAGTGACACGCTCGTAATCATAGACAACCAGAAGCTTCTTGAATTCGTTCCGAACCTTCCGATCGAACAGTCCTTCATGATTGCAGACGAAATAACTGCAAGAGCGGTCAGAGGAATAAGCGAGACGCTATTGCACGCTTCGCTCATCAACCTGGACTTCGCGGATCTCACCACCATCATGACAGGAGGAGGAATCTCCATGATCGCAGTCGGAGAGGGCAAGGGAATATCCAGAGTGGACGAAGTGGTTAAGAACACGCTCGACCACAGGCTTCTCGATGTCGACCCGTCCGGAGCCAAGGGAGTGCTCCTGCACATCACCGGAGGACCGGACATGACTCTCGGAGACGCGAATACAGTAGGAGAAATGATAACATCGGAGGTCGACCCGCACGCGAACGTAATTTACGGCGCAAGAATGGACCAGACATACCTTGGAAGGATAGAGGTAATCGCCATTTTTACGGGCTTGAAAGAAGGAGAGGCGCTCAAATCGATCTATGAAACAGAAAAGAAACAGAAGGAAACTGCACATCATGACCTCTGGTACTAAATTTTGATTTTATCTTTTTTCCTTTTTTATTTTAAAATTTTCTAGCCTCAGCTAGATGAAAAAAGAATAGAGTAAAAAAATTAGTCCTAAAATTACTTGATAAATCTGAGCTTCATGAACTCGTACTCGTCATCAAAGAACTCAAGACATTTTAGGAAATCCTTATTTTTCTCTCCAGCCTTGATTTGATTCACCTTAGATAAAAAATTCAAAGTCTGCTCTTCGGACATCGAATCCTCGAGCTCCACGAAGACGTAGGCTGCATTCCTGCACACCTGACATTTTGTCTCGGAATTCTCCTTTCTGAGCTGGGTCCTTATCGAATCTGCTACATTCTTGTTCACAAAAAGCAAAGACGCCATCGCCTGTGCGCGAACAGATTCGTCCTCATCTCTGACAAGCCTAAGAAGCATGTTAATGGAATTCCAGTCGTTTTTTCTCGCAAACATGCCCAAGGTCTGGACTGCTTCATCCTTTGCGATACTGCTCATGTAATCGAAAGACTTAATTATCACAGGGACTACCTGGTAAATTCCCTTGTTTCTGGCAACCATGATCGCATGACTATGCAAGAATCCGTATTCGTCCCTCGCCTCTATTATCTGGACAAGCCTGCTGGCAATTTTCTTCTCAAGACCGTAATCCCGCCTATACTTGTTGTTGGAAATTGCCAGAAGGGCTGAAACCACATGATTCTCGTCTGCATCGAACAAACAAGAATAAAGCTTCTCCCCAGCTATAACTTCCCTTTCGAAATCTTCCTTCGAAAGCTTGCATTTTCCAGTTATCGCTATCTGCTTTGACGACGTTAAAACCTCTGCATCTGACTTCGGCAAAAAAATAGTCTGCTTTTCCGCCAACTTTGATTCGGAACGATCCTTAGCCTGAGAGGAAAAAGGATTGTCTCTTATCACAAGTTCCTCCTTTGCTTCTGAAATGGAAGTTGAGACCTGGGCTGCGTCTGTAGAAGCGGAATCCATTATCCCTTCTGCCTTGAGGGTTTTCCATCCGAAAATTAGCGAAAACGCGATTCCTGTGCCTATTGCAATTCGCTTAAACGCCTTATTTCTTTTGTATGCTCGGTCCCTATATCTATCCAATGTCTTTTCGTATTCATACTGCACAATTTTACCCATAAATATCAATAAAATAACGTATAACTCTATTTAAACCTTACACAGAAAAACAAAAACCTATCCGAAATACTTCAGCTCCATATCCAAGGAAGAAGGTTTACAAGCAGTGACGCCAAGACCACATAACTCACTATTGCGACCAGCCTCTGGTCCTTTACTGAATCGCTGATTATTCTGTAGCCATCGAATGCCTGCACAGGTAGTAAGTTTATCACTCCCACGAAGTAATTAAGTACAGTGGTGAGTGCGAATATCAGGTAAAGAGAATGCAACCAGCCATATTCTGGCATTATTGACTGGGAAAGATAAAGGCCTATCTTGCCATTGGAATCTGTCTGAACCTCGTAAGTTCCTTTGTCCGTAGCAAGAACCGCAGTCGAATTCGGAGTTATGGATGAGCTTATCTCGCTGAAATCCGAAAGAGAACTAATCTTCATTCCATTTACCGAGTATATTATCGTGTTCGCGGAAACATTGAATCCGTCTATCGTCCTACTGAATCCCGCAATTATCACTTGGTTAGAATAAAACATCGGCAGAACTGAAAGGAGGATCATGGTGGGTATGAAAAACACCAATGCGGTGACTATATTTGAAGCAGCTCCTGCGGCGGCCACTCTAAGCCTGTGCTTTACATTTTTCTTTGAAAGTGACTTGTCATTGATATCCACAAACGCGCCTACTGGGATAAAGCCAAAAAGTAGGAAACCAGTAGACTTGATCTTTATTTTCGCACGCAGCGCTGCGATTCCGTGTCCTCCCTCATGAACGATGAGCAATATGAGGAGTGCGATCGCTCCTTCCAGCAAAGGAATCGTTATACCCGGTATTATGAAGGAAACCCCAGGGGTGGAATCCATCTGCGAAGACAAACCAGCAAGGAAATACACTAATGAAGTAAGAATAGAAAACGCCTTTGAAATAAGACCAAAGACAACAGAACCTGCAAAACCAGTAAATAGAAGCATGAAAAGAGAAAGGAACGCAGCCGTATTAGGCACTTCTCCGTTTGAGGTATCTAATGTAGGTATGTCCATAGTAGTGAGCGCTATGAGAGTGATATACGGCGCAACAACAACTGAGAACACTCCAAGCGCCACAATAGATAATACAAAGATCTTGGTATCTATATGTCTAAAAAGCTTAAGCGAAAGCAGACCGAACCCGAAGATCAGGCCGAAATCAGCTATGAAATCCATCCATCTTCCGAATTTCCTGTTCCCGAACTCTATAAGCTTGATTCCATCCTTTATCTTGAACATCAGAAACCCGCTCCATCCTTCGGCAGCGGTCATTGCCCTGATGAAAATCCCAGTTATAAGGAGTATGAGTATAGATGAAATGCCCTTCATGAACACAGACAAATCACTTGTAAGTATCCACAAGAAAAATACAACGCCTAAAAGTATAGTTAGAATCAAAAGACCCTGCTCTTGCTTTGGAAATGACATGTATATATTTTTATAAGTAAGTTTATTAATGTTAATATGAAAAAGTCAGGTATGACTCTAAAGAAGTAAAATGCCTGAATTCTAAACAAGGTGCGATTATGGATTGCGAATTATGTGGAAGACCCAACGCAAACGCCATTGCGATTGTGGAGGGAGTTCAGATGAACGTGTGCGAAAAATGCGAAAAGCACGGAAAAGTAATCTCCAAGAGCTACGATGAAGATAAAAAACCGAAGCAGCAGATATCGAAGAAGGAAATAGAGCTCGTAGACGACTATGCGGACCGCATAAAAGACGCGAGGAATAAGAAGGGAATGACGATAAGGCAGCTTGCGGCGGCAGTCGCGGAAAAGGAGTCTTACATGGACAGGATAGAGAAGGAGGAAACCACGCCAACCGAATCAACAGCAAGAAAACTGGAAAAGTTCCTCAATATAAAGCTTCTCCACGAAGTCGAACTTTCCGCTAATAAGAACGTGCTCAAAAGAAACGATGCAATCACATTGGGAGACATCATAGAGATAAAGAAAAAAGAAAAGAGAAATGAATGATTCTGCGGCTCAAGGGATTGAGAATGGGAGTAGATCTTGGAAACATAATAATCAAGCATCCGATACGGATAGAGAGCCTGGCTGGAAGAAGAATAGCGATAGATGCATATAACACAATATATCAATTTCTCTCCACTATAAGGCAGAAGGACGGAACCCCCCTCATGGACAGCAAAGGAAAGATAACAAGTCACCTATCCGGCCTTCTTTACAGGAGCTCGAAAATGCTGGAGATGGACATTCAGCCTATTTTTGTATTCGACGGAGAGCCCCCTAAATTCAAGAGAAAAACCATAGAGAAAAGAAAAGAGCTGAAGGAACAGGCTCAGAAAAACCTTGAGGCAGCCATGGCCAGAGGAGAGACCGATCTGAAGACATACGCCCAGGGAACAGTCAGGATAACAGATGAGATAATAACTGAATCGAAGAAGCTTCTGGATCTCATGGGAATCCCGGTCGTCCAGGCACCCAGCGAAGGTGAGGCAGAGGCCTCAAGGCTTGTAAGCGAGGGAATCGCATATGCGGTTGGTTCTCAGGATTATGATTCAATACTTTTCGGAGCGCCGAGGCTGATAAGAAACCTCACTTTAAGCGGGAGAAGGAAACTACCGGGAAAGGGGGTATGGGTGGAAATCGAGCCAGAAATAATAGACTCGAAGGAAACCCTTTCCCAACTCGGAATGACAAGGGAGCAGCTTATCTGGGCCGCGATAATGATGGGCACCGACTACTACGAAGGAATAAAGGGAATCGGACCCAAGAAGGGAATAGCAATAACCAAGGGGAGCAACTCGCTTAGGGAATCCTTCGAAAAGGCTAAGGCAGTAGACAAGTACGACGAAAATGAAAACGAGCTAAAGGAAATAGAAAGATTCTTCCTTGATCCGCCGAAACCAAAGACTGAACCAGTCGTAATGTTCAAGGATCCGCAGAGGGACAAGATCTTCGATTTCCTATGCGGAGAGCACGAATTCATGATAGAAAGAGTGGAAAGCGCAATGGACAGAATAATGAAAAAAGAAGAAGGAAAAAGCCAAACCAAACTTGACAGCTGGTTCAGCTGAAAAAAAATAAAAAAAATCAGCGCTTCTTCGCAACATCTTTTATTGCAGATCTAATGCCCCTGTTCATAGCCTTAGAGAAAAGCTCTGTTTCTCTAGCGGTAAACGGCTTCTTGTTTATAAGATTATTATACAACGCCATTTCAATCTCAGAATCTGCTTTTGTTCTCCTCTCTTTTCTGTTCTTTTTCTGCATAATATTACCTCCTATAACCTTCATATTTTAGAATAGAATAAAATTGCCAAGCTTAATAACGCTTGCGAGGTTTGTACGACTTTACACATCTCATTATCTTCTCATATTGCGGATCAAGAAACGCGGATTTTGAAATCGGCTGCGCCTGATCAAGAAGCCTCTTCGGGATCTTGACCACTCTTCCGACTTTCTTTCCGTCCGAATCTGCGATCACAATACCCAACCCCCATGTAAGTTTCCTTTTCGATTTTCTCTTTTGATCCATAGTTTCACCTTTAATTATAATTAATATCCTACAAGATTCCTGATTATGTAGTCTATCTCATTAGAAATCTTAAGGTCTATTTCGCAATTCAAAGAACCGTCCTTCCCGTATGCGGAAGAGCGGTACTTCTCCTTAAGCTTGACAAGGCTGTCAAGCACATAATCGTGGAGCATGAAATTTACTTTCCCCACCTTGAAAATGCTACGTAACATCCTGATCCTAGTGTCGATCTTTCTGTTCCTGTCACTTATTACTTCAAAAATATCGTCTACGCATCTTTCTCCGAAATTTCCAAGAGAATCTATTACGGTATCCTTAAAATTCTCATCTTCCACCTTCTCAAGTTCTGAAAGAAATGTCTTGAACCCTTCTTTTATCTTATCGTCATTCATATAGTCAGAAAGGTCACCGAATGCGGTTATCGCATTCCTTTTCACGATTATATTCTCTGTCTCATCGGAAATCACCTTGAGCAATGAATCTGCGGACCTTTTTCCGATGTTCTGCATTCCCCCCATCATAGCAATTGCCTGAATCCTGATCTTAACTGAAAAGGCCTTGTCTAAAATGATCTCATTCACAAGCGGAACGAGGATATGCGCCGAATCCCCTATACTTCTAATCCCATAAAGTACATTTAATTTCGTATCTTCATCGTAGTTTTTATTCGCAAGCACATAATAAAAAACATCTGCGGCCTTGCTCTTCTCCTCTGCATCTAGCTTGATTACTATCTTGGAGATAAGTATGCACGCCCCCGACCTCACTAAAGAAAGCCTTTTTTGGATTTCCTTCTCCTTCTGGTTCGGATCGGGATTAGTATTCTGCACCGGATCCTTCTTGAATATTTTTTCTGAAATCTCCATTGCACGTTTTTCATCTACAATTATAGAGTAAAGAGTAGGAAGCGCAAGCCTTCCAATGGAAATAATCTTCAGAAAGGAATCATCCTTTTCAAAAACTGATGAACGGAAGAATTCCCTGAATGCAGATATGACTCTCTCGTGGGAGGGGCCGCTCGGCGGCTCTTCGATTATATTCAGTCTTATCTGCTGTGAAACCGAAAGCCTTATACTGTTTTTATTTTTTTTATCGAATCTGTTCAAACATAACACCGAATGTCTGACTGTCTATTTCTTCTCCTCTTCAGATTTTGGAACTTCTCCAGAAGAAGATTCATTAAGAAAAAGCATCATCTGGTTGAACTTGCTATTCACGTCAGAATACGCCCCATCCTTCTTCTCCTGTAACTCGTAAAATAAGTCCGTCCCTTCATTTTGCCGAGGGTTTATGAGCTTGATAATATTAGCTATATTCTTATCTGTCTTGTGCAAAAAGATTGAAGAAAGCACCTGCGCAGTAAAATTCCTAACCTCGTGCGGCTTAACCTTCTCCACTCTTGAGGAAACTATACACGACTCCTTCTGCGCTTTCACGTACACTTTTATGAATTTCTCAATCTCAATGGCATCAGTTATCATTCTAGCATAAACTGCATTCCCCAAGAAGTTGAGAAAATCGTATCTGAGTGCCTGCATCTTTGGCGAACTAAGTGAATAACTCGAGTTGAAGAGCAGCTGATTCCTGGAGAAGTTCATCTTTACCAAATCTATTATCATAATTCTTTTCTTTTCAAGAAGAAAATTCTTAAGCTTAGGATCATTATGAGTAAATCCATTCGAATGAAGTATCGCTAATGTGCGGGCGCATGAATCGAGATAATCCAAACGCTCTTCCTTTATTAGAGATGTGAAATCTATAGATGAAAGAGGTATCGCATTGGTCTCCAATTTTGTAAAATGAAAGCCAAATCCTTTATTGGAAAGATCTTTTTTTATCACATATCCAATAGGCGAAAGTGTTGAAAGTCCATCTACAACATTGATCTTAGAATAATTATAGAACTCCTTCTCCACCCTAGAAGCGGTTCCTGATTTGAGCACATACCTTAGCGTCTTATACTGACTATCTCTCAAATAAACTTTCGCTTTCTCGACAATGTTCATGGTCTTCGGCGAAAGCGAGATGTGACCCTGAAAAACATGGTTTCCATCAAGAAACAGCCTGTAATAGTCCTTCTTCAGGACAAGCCTGGCATGCTCATCCTCCATCTTCAAGTACTTTCCAGTAGGCAGAAGCGCCTCTTCCGTTTTCGGCTCATGAAGCTCAAAAATGAAGGGTCCGCCATTTGTCAGCCTTAACTCTACTTTGAAATGCTTGCGATGCATGGATATTTAAAAACAAAAGGTATATTTATATGTTTTCTTTTTCTGGCTCTGTAGAAATCCTACGACGATAAAATAGGATTTCTTCCTCGTAAGGATGC
>DYJP01000011.1 GCA_020723065.1 Candidatus Micrarchaeum sp. | reverse complement strand
AGATAGCCGGGGACCTTTACGAAGGAAAGAGGACTCTGATGCTCATTCACCTTGTGAAGAACTGCTCTGCGGATGAAAAGAAGAAGGTTCTTTCAATTATGAATAAGGAAAGGCACGAGAAGAAAAAGGAAGAGATCGACTATATCCTTTCGCTCATGAAGAAGCACGGCAGTATTGAGTACGCGAAGGAGAAGGCTCTATTCTTTGCGAAAAGAGCGAGGAAGAGTTTCGACAAGAAATATTCGTTTATGAAAGATTCAGAGTCGAAGAGATTCGTCGAAGCATTGTTCGACTTCGTAATAAACCGTGACATGTAAATAAAAAATCAGATTTTTAGTCTTCGTTCTTTTTCTTTTTCATTTTTTTAAGCTGCGCTTCCTGCTTCTTTATGTACTCTGGGATGTCGTCCACAAGGTATTCCATTCCGAGCAGCTTTCCGGACCAGTAAAGGTTCCTGCTTGTTCTGATTTTCGCGTTCAGGATGTGCTTCTCGATGTCCTTCTTTTCATTTTTAAGGAAAAGTGCAGTGTTGATCGTGTCATTCATGGCATCTATCTTGCTAAGGTCGTCAAGAAGTTTCATAAAATGTTCAAGCTCTGCTTCTTCTTGTTTTTCTAGCTTATTTTGTTTGTTAGTATTATCAGTCATACTTTCACCATTCTTTAAATAGATAAGACGCAATCTCGATTTATATATTTTGTGATTGGAACTTCTGATTAGAGAATCAGATTGTGATGCTTTCGCCTATCTGGGGCGCTATTGCCTTGAATCCGTTCTCTTGAAGCTCATTTGCGAATCCTTCGCAGTCGTCTCCGTGGACGCATATAATCTTTGCGGGATTCATTTTCTCTATGAACGAGAACAGCTCGCTTCTTCCCGCATGTGCGCTCAGGGGCTCATATTTTACTTCGAGATTTATCGGTATCATCTTTACTTTGCCGCCCTCTTTTCTTGGCTTCAGTCTGCAGACCTGCTTGTTTTGCAGCAGCCAGCCGCCCGTGCCTTCGACGCAGTATCCAGTAAAGATGACTGCGGAATCCACATCTTCCTGCCTTTTCAAGTCGTTCAATGTGAGTAGATAGCTTATAGCCGGGCCGCCTTCGAGCATTCCGGATGTTGCGATTATTATTGAAGGCTCTTTTATTGCGGCTTTCTTGTCCTTTCCAACTTGCTTGAGGTTTTCGAATGCGTTTTTGAGCTTGCCAGGGTTCTTGAGGTATCGGGGATAGTTCAGCGTTATTTCCGTAGCGGTCTTGCCCATTCCGTCGATGAATATAGGTGCATTTATGTGGTGCTCTGCGAGCACCATTGCAAGTTCCTGTGTTCTCCCTACTGCAAACGTCGGAAAAAGCACGTGCCCCCCGCGTTTGAGAGTTTTCTTTATGCTATCGATTATTCTTTTTTCGGTTTCTTTTCTCGGAGGGTGATATCTTTTCGCGTAGGTGCTTTCGATTATCAGTACATCGACATGGCCTTCCGGTTGCTTTATTCCGCTAAGAAGCTGGGTTTCGTTAACCTTGAAATCGCCAGTGTAGAACAACCTTTTCTTGTTCGCTTTTATGTCTACCATGGCGCTTCCCGGGATGTGCCCTGCGTCGTGAAGGCTGAATTTGACATTTCCAATCGAGTGTTCCATCTCATATGGAATTGTGACGGTCTTTCTGAACATTCCGTCTATATCTTCTCTTCCGTAAGGGAGATCTGGGTCGATCTTTTTCGCGTCCTTTACAAGCAAGTCGACCAGTCCTTGCGTAGGCATGGTCATGAAGAAAGGAGTGTTATACCTTCTGTTGAGTTCTGGAGAAAATCCGGAATGATCCAGGTGCGCGTGGCTTATTATTGCAGCATCGACCCTTGTGCTTTCCGGTAGCTTCGGTAATCCGGTGACTTCCATGTCCTGGTCCTTGACTTTTATTCCGGCGTCCAATGCTATCTTTTTTCCTTCGCTTTCTAGTAGCATCAATGAACGACCTACTTCTCTTCCAGCTCCGAGGACATGTATCTTCACCAAATCACCTTACTAATCAACTCGCAATACTTATCGATATTTCCAATATATGTGCAATTAGAATTCGATAGTAGATTTTTTAAACCATTATAATAAAGATTCATATAGTGGATTTTATGGAAATGCCGAAGGATTTGACAATTCTGGATTTAGTGATACTTGAGAAGGTGGAGAAGGATTCTCTCATGGAGAGCTTCAGCGGAAAGCTTTATTCCTCATTTTTTGACACCGCATCCATGCTCGGGACGCTTCAGGTGAAGAAGCTTGTGCGGATTTCCTCGAACATTGGTAGGAATGTGGTGAACAAGACAGAGTTAGGGGATCAGGTCCTTTTGTATGCAAATGAGAAGAATGCGGAGCCGCTGGAAGGGCTCGACCATGTGATACTCAAGTCTATTGCGTCGGGAAACAAATCGTTCGAGCAGATAAAAGGCGACTTGAACCTCAGAAGTGATGACCTTTCAATCCATATCTTCAAAGTCATAAAGCAGGGTTATGCGGACTACGAGATAAGGAATGGAAGGCTTACATTGAACATAACCGAGAAGGGCTTCAAGCTCACGGGATTCGTTCCAAAAGGACAGCCTCAGATGGTTCAATCCCAGACAGTTCAGAAGCCGCAGCCGAGGCAGGTCAGCGTTCAGGAGTCCAAGCAGCTCGACCTTAAGTCCGTGTTTTCTCCTTTTGATGCAACTCCCTCAGAAGAAGAGGAGAGGCCCATGGGCCCGCTTGACAAGATGTTTGCAAAGTTAGTATTTTATTTGACCAATAATGCTCCGGTTGTTCTAGTAGGGGTACTTATCTTGATCGCGATAATATTGTATTTCACAGGGTATATTCAGTTCTAATTGGAGATTTTCATGAAGATGTTCGATCTGCTCTCTAAATACGACATTCCTGTTGTGGAATTCGCGATAGCGAAGAGTCCTGAAGAGGCACAGAGGATGGCGGACAGCATAGGTTACCCGATAGCCATGAAGATAGCTTCTTCGCAGCCAATCCATAAAACGGAGCTCGGTGGAGTGAGGCTGAACATACCTCCGGACGCAGTCCAGCAGACATTTACAGATCTTCTGCGATCCGCAGTTTCTGCGGGAATAGAATTCGAAGGAGTTCTTGTCCAGCAGATGGCGAAGCCGGGAATAGAAATGATAGTGGGCATAAAGCAGGATCCCGCCTTCGGTCCTGTAATCCTTTTGGGTGCAGGTGGCATTTATGCAGAAATGCTACACGACGTTTCCATAAGGGTATGCCCCATAAAGAGGGACGACGCCTACGAGATGGTTTCCGAGTTAAAGTCTGCGGCAATCTTCAAGGCGAGAGGTAAGCATTATGATGTCGATTCCCTTGTGGAAATGCTCATGAAAGTGAATTCAATCGCACTGTCGAAAGAGCTGAAGGAGCTGGATCTGAATCCGGTCGTAGTTCATTCTTTGGAGCAGGGTGGCGGATGCGAAGTGGTTGATGTAAGGATAGTCGAGTGAGAAGACAGAATCGATTCAGATGGATTTGGGATGTTTATGGGATACAATCTTAAGGAATTGTTTGAGCCGAAGTCGATCGCAGTAATAGGCGCATCCAAAGATCCGACAAAGATAGGTCACGTCATCCTTAAGAATCTGGTGGAGGGAGGATTTTCAGGCCAGGTCTATCCGGTGAATCCTTCCGCAGATGTGATACTCTATCAGCATGCGTTCGCCTCTGTTCTAGACATTCCATCTGAAGTGGATCTTGCGATAATTGTCACTCCGCAGCCTGTGGTCCTGAAGGTTCTTGAGGAATGCGGAAAGAAGAGGATAAAGAACGCAGTCATAATCACAAGCGGCTTCGCGGAAGTTGGGAACACGGAAGTGGAAGAGCAGATAAAGGAGATTGCAAAAAGATATGGGATCGGGGTGATTGGTCCGAACTGTATGGGATTCATCAACACTTACACTCGGGTCGATTCGGTATTTAATCCAGTTTACAAACTAGGAAGGCCGAAGGCGGGAGAGATCGCGTTCATAAGTCAATCGGGCGCAGTGGGCGCGGCAGTCATGGACCTTGCTGCAAAGATGGGGGTCGGAATCTCATTGTTTGTTTCATACGGAAATGCTGCTGTGATAAATGAGACCGATCTTCTTCAGTACCTTTCAGACGACCCTAGAACATCAGTCATTGCAGTCTATCTTGAGGGAGTCAGAGACGGAAGGAAATTTCTCGATGTGGCAAGGAAAGTCACAAAGAAGAAGCCAGTCATACTGATCAAGGCAGGGAAGACACAAGCAGGCTCGAAGGCAGCTGCTTCGCACACTGCTTCTCTGGCGGGAGATTACGCTGTCTATTCATCCGCATTCAAGCAGGCGGGAATTCTGGAAGTCGAATCACTTACTGATCTTTTTGATTATTCAAAGATATTCCTGCAGCCTTTTCCTAACGGAAACAGAACCGGAATAATAACGAACGGAGGAGGAATCGGAGTTCTCACTTCCGATTTTGTGATTCGGAACGGCCTTCAGATGGCGGAACTGGATATAGAGACAAAAAAGACGCTCAGGGACTCCATGCCGATGCATGTCAATATAGGTAATCCACTTGATCTCGCCGGAGACGCGGACGCTGCAAGGTTCAAGGTTGCGATAGATGCCATGATGCAAGATAAGAATGTGGATATAATCATACTCACTCCTCTTATGCAGACTATAAGCCTGGACTCGAGTATAATAGACCTGATAATCAGGGAATCGCAGAAGATGATAAAACCTATTGCAGTTGTCACCATAGGCGGCACATACACGGAGCAGAACAGGACGCTTTTAGAAAATGGAGGAGTTCCCACTTATACCTCTCCTTACGTAGCGACTGGCGCATTGTCAAAATTAGCATGGTATGCGAAGCGCTATCAGAAGGATTGATTATAAAAAGATTTACTGTTTCCTTTCCTGCTTCTTCATCATTTCTTCGATAACGAGGTCTATATTGTCGTCATCTTGGAGCATGTTCATGAGGAATTCTACGTCAATGTTGTTCGCTTCTGTGCCGCTGAGCTTTTTCTTTATAGATTCTATTCCGATCTCTCTTACTGAGAGCTTTTGCTCGTACATTTTCCTTAACGAATCCAATTTTTCCTTTAGTCCCTGTTCGTCAAGTTCGTTATCTATCTGGAGCATGCATTTTTCTTCGTAATCTTTGTAGACTTCTTGGAAGTTCAGATTTTCCCTTTTGACTCCTTGTTTCAGAGTCCCTTTTACTATGACTCTTATGATCGGCATCTCTTCCTTTTCGTTAATCAGTGAGTCGATCTTCTTTCTGAGCTCTGCAAGAACATATGTCCCATCCATCTCCTTCACTTCTATCTCTCCGTAATGGAATGGTCTGCTCTTCAGGTCCACGAACTTGATTTCGTTTGTCTCAGTGTCGAGAAGGACGTAAGCCCTTGGTTCCTCCTCCTCTTTTTTTAGTTGTGTTATAACAGTACTTCCAGGGATTAGCAGTTTCTTTCCATTCTTGTTTATAACCACTCTCTTATGAATATGGCCGCAAAGATAAAGGTCGAAACCTGGCGGTAATTCATCAAGAGAGATTCCATCCGCCATTGGAATCACATCTGTTATCGTCTGGTGAAGCATGAGTATATTGTAAGCGCCCGGGACTGGCTTGAAGTTAAGCTTATTTAGTACTTGTCTTATGGTATCTTCCGTGGTTCCGCCCACTCCGTGTATTGCTATCCTTTCTGTCTTTCCATCTGCATTTGTTTTGCTGAACATCACCATTCTATCGCTAGTGTTGGTTATCAACCCTGCGCCTTCCAAAAGTTGGACAGGGTTTATCATCTCTTTGGACCTTCTGTCGTGGGTTCCATGTATCGCGACAACGGGATGCTCGCCGTTTTCCCCTTTGATATTCTTCGATTTCCAATCTACTTTCTTTCCGTAGCTTAGAATTTCCATCGCTTTCGCAAGAACTTCGAACTTGGGCGTTTTGGTGTCGAATATGTCTCCAGCTATGAGGATCAGGTCTGATTTATCGCATGCTTCCTGGAAAGCCTGCCTCGCCTGTGCTATCGAGTCTTCGTAGAACCTAGGATAGCCTATGTGTGTGTCAGATATGATTCCAACAATCATTAGATCACTTGATTGCGATTTATCTTCTGGAAATTTACAGATTATTTATTTGTCTGAAACATGTTTATAAGGATTTCTCTTTATAAATAAATAGTAGTTGGTGTCTGATGAAGCGAACTAATCTGAAGAAAACAAAGGCAAATTTCGTATCAAGGCGTAAATTAAAAAAGGCATTCGAAATACCTATTTCAAGGAAAGTGAATATTTTAAGTGGTTTTTCAAAGAGCAAGAAGGCAGCACGAAGGAAACTCAAGGGATCCGGAGCATTTGATTTTGTTACTTCATTTGTCAATTCGAAAGTAAGGAAAAAGCCCAAGGCAGTGAAAAAGAAATCTGCAGTCAAGAGTTCAAAGGCAAAAGCGAAGCCTTTCAAAGGGAAAATCAAGGCAAAGCCTGCGGTGATTAAGCCTGTTGTCAGTAAGCAGATCGTTTATTCCACAGGAAGCAGGAGCCTAGACAATTTTTTGGGCGGAGGAATCAAAGACGGTTCGAGCGTGCTCATCTTGGGCACTCCGCATTCGGGCAAGAAGCCCATTCTTATGAATCTGATGAAGCAGAATTGCTGCAAGCAAAAAACGCAGTTCATATTGGTGCTTACAGATCTTGGTGTCAGCAACTGGAATTCTATGGCGGAGCAGAATGGATGGTCTTGTAAGGACAGTTGCGGAGCTTTCTTCGTGGACTGCTATTCGCAGCAGTTCAATGTCTGCTCTACCAATTCCAATGTAAAGTGCTTAGATGTTCCATTTTCGTTGAGTTCGGTCTCGATAGCAGTGGCAGATTATATAGCAAGGTGTCAGAACGAGAAGAAGAGGCCGTTCATAATATTGCATTCAGTCTCGAGCTTGTTCGAGATGTTCGGAGAAGAGGAGACCTACAGGTTCCTCCAATTTTTCATAGGCAAGATGAAACTCTCAAATACCACAGTGGTGCTTTCCATGCAGTTAGGAGTTCACGGTAAGCAGGTTGAGTCATCGATTTCCTCGCTTGTGGACTGTGTTGTGCAGTTCGAGGAAAACAAAATAAGTGCTTCGGGGTATATTTCAATAAAGGATAATTACAAGCACCCGTATTCGTTCAAGAACAATAAGCTTCAGATAGAATTCTAGGAATAAGCTTTGCGGCCTTTCCGAGATTTTAAAGTTCGAATGGTTTATATCCGTAAGATATTTTTTATCATAAGGTGAAACTATGATCAAGCAGCCCCCGAGAGGGATGAGGGATTTTTATCCGGTTGAAATGTCCATACGAAAACAGACAGTGGAAACAATAGAAAGAGTCTATAGGAGTTACGGTTTTGATCCGTTCGACACTCCTGCGCTCGAATATTTGGAAGTGCTTAACAAGAAATCAGGCGAGGAAGTGGGCAAGCAGATCTACCAAATAGAGGACATGGGGATGAGGTTCGACTTCACCGTAGGAATGTCCAGGTTCATATCTAATACTTCTCTTCCCAAACCGATAAAGTTATTCAGGTCTGGTCCGGTCTGGAGAAGGGACGAGCCGCAGAAAGGAAGATACAGGGAGTTCTGGCAGTCTGATGTAGATATAATAGGCTCTACTAGCATGAAGTGCGAAGCTGAGCTAATGGCGTGCGCTAACGATGCCCTTGACGCATTGGAATTCAAAAGAATAGAATTCAAGCTCAACAGCAGAGAGTGCCTTTTCGATATGATGGAGAAGGCTGGAATAGAGACGAGCAAGGTTCCCGCCGCGATAAGGATACTTGACAAGCTCGATAAGAAAGGAGAAGGCGGAGTGAAGAAAGAGATGATTGATGCGGGAATCGCGGACGAATCAATAAAAGCGGTTTTCAAATCGATTATCTCAAGGAAGCAGGAGTTCGTGGGAAGCGATAAGCTCATGATAATAAAAGATTTCGCAAAGGAATACGGGTTGGATTCTATAGAGATAGACTATTCGTTGGCAAGGGGATTGGACTATTATACTGGTCCCATATTCGAGATCAGGTCCGGCCCGCAGCAGCTGAGCATAGGGGGCGGAGGAAGATACGACGAGCTTCTTGGCCTTTACGGCTCGTCTTCGCCCGCAGTCGGAATCTCGCTTGGAGTGGACAGGATCGTTGATCTTATCAAGGAAAGGAAGAAGGTAAAGGAAGACTCTCCTTTCTCGCAGTCCCAGGTTTACGTCGCGAACGTGAAGGACGAGGCTTACAGCTACGCGATCAAGGTCGCATCGCTGCTCAGGAAGGCAGGCATAAGCGTCTCTCTGAACCTTACCGAAAGGGACCTTAGGAAGCAGATGGACTACGTGAATTCGCTCGGCATTATGTATGTCGCGATAGTCGGGATGAAGGAGAAGGAGCTCGGTCAGGTAACATTGAGAAATCTCAAGACCGGTGATGAGAAGAAGGTTCCAATAAAGGATGCGATAGCTCTGATAAGGAGCTTTTAATTAATTTTTTAACTTTACTTATGCAATAGTATACAGGGTGTTTCAAGTGGTAAATAATATAGAGCAATTGACGAATAAGACTATTGATGACGGTGGAATTCTTTCCCTTCTTTACTTTGACGTGATAGGAAAAGACAAGGCTAAGGTGGAGCAGCTTCTGGTCGACCTGGTCACCAGGTTGAATTCTGAAAAGGGAGTGATCTACTGCGTCGGCGACATCCAGCGGGCGATGGAGCTCGAGTCTAAGGACTTTTCCGCTGCCGCCAAGGTCACTATACTCACCAAGAATTTTGCAGTACTTTCCAAGGTCTGTGATAATTTCGGTCCGATAGGGATTGAAATCCTGAAACCAAGCGAGATAAGGATGAGTGTGGCGGACGCCCAGTCGGTGATTCTCGATCACGTCTTCCAGACTTCCAGCCTTCTCAGGGAGATAGTGGAGAAGACCATGACTCCCGAGGAGAGGTCGAAGCTTGGCAGGATACTGCAGGCAAGGGCGGAGAGAGGAAAGGAAGTGATGGCAAAGGGGGAGAAGAAGGAGGATACCCCCAAGGACAAGAAGTGAATTGGTTGCGGGTGAACAGATGGCGCTTAAGACTGGAATTGTTTCGACTGGAATAGAGGGTTTGGACGAGATGCTCGGAGGAGGGATACCAAAGGGTAGTGTGGTCCTCGTATCTGGAGGAACAGGTTCAGGAAAGTCTATTCTTGCGTCCCAGTTCCTCTATAAGGGGATAACCGAGAGCAAGGAGGCTGGTTTCTATATCTCTTTCGACGAGAGAAAAAGGTCGCTTTACAAGAATCATGCCAAGTTCGGCTGGAATTTCTCTGCATACGAGGCGCAGAAGAAGTTTATATTCATAGAGTATCCGATCCACGAGGCGAAGGAGTTCCTTTCGCAGGAGAATACTCTGTTTAATCTGATAGTGGAATTAGGGATAGAGAGAATAGTGATAGATTCAATAACTCCGCTCACCATGCTCTACGAGGACGAGCACAAGAAGAGGCAGGAGATGATGAAGCTTATTGACACCTTGAGAAGTTGGGGAACCACTACTCTATTGGTGTCTGAGGAGAAGGAGAACAAGGATCTCACGGGAATAGAGCCTCTTTGTGATGGAGTGATAAGGCTCGGTTCCATAGACAAGAAGAGTTTCATTATCAAGACCCTTGAAGTGGTCAAGATGAGGGGTGTGGACCACGTCCAGAAGGCTGTTCCGTTCAAGGTGACAGAAACCGGAATGAAGGTGTATCCAAACCAGTACTTATATCTGTGATTGAAATATAGCTTATCAGAGGAATTTTATGCCGCATGTAGATCCATTCGATGTTTCCGAAGAATCAATCGACTATACGAAGCTTATCAGGGAATTCGGCACGCAACCCATCTCTACGGTGAAGGATCTGCCTGACTATAAGGCATTCCGCAGAGGTTTCGTGATCTCCCACAGGGATTTTGACAAGTTCATAGCTGCTGCAAAGGCAAATAAGAAGGTATCGATCATTACTGGAGTGAATGGCTCGGGCTCGCTGCATTTCGGACATAAGTGGACGCTTGATATCGTGATTGCGCTTCAGAAAATCTATAACATTCCTGTTCTGCTCACTATCTCAGATGACGAGGCGTTCGTCACAGGTAAGGCCAAGGATCAGGCGGAGGCATTGAAGAATTCCAGGTTAATTGCAGCCCAATTGGTAGCGCTCGGCTTCGATATGAGTAAGACAAAAATACTCATACATCAGCAGTACACCAATATCTACAACCTTGCGTTCAAGCTTTCTACTCGCTGCACACTCAGCGAAATTAAAGCTATTTACGGCTTCGATATGAGTAGGAATCCCGGTATGTGGTTTTATCCTTTAGTTCAGGCCGCGGACATACTTTATCCACAGGACAAGTACGGCCCGCACCAGGTGCTTGTTCCGATAGCGATAGATCAGGACCCGCACTTGAGGCTTGCGAGGGACCTTGCAGATAAGGTCGGATTCGTGAAGCCTTCCGTAATCCACACCCGTTTCCTTAGAAGCATAAAGGGTGGCAGCAAGATGTCCAAATCCAAGGGAGGGGCGATCTTCCTTGACGAAAAGCCGGAGGTCGCTGCCAAGCTGTGCAATCAGATGCTTACCGGCGGGCAGTCCACGGTGGAAGAGCAGAGAAGGCTCGGCGGAGACCCAGAGAAATCGGTGGTCCTCGAGTATCTCGGAGCTCATTTCATTGACGATGACAAGGAGCTTGAAAAGATCAAGGCGGACTACAGGTCCGGAAAGCTTCTTGACGGCGAGATAAAGAAGATGCTGTCGGACAAAATGAAAGAATACCTGATCAATTTCCAAGTCAGGGTCAAGCTCGCGGAAAAAGAGATCGACAAGTACCTTGTCAAGAATTAGTCCAACCTGAGTTAAATCAAATGCGGTGAATTTATGGTGCTTTCAATGAGCATATGGATATTTCTTATGTTGACTGCGATAGGCATCTGCGGATCCCTCAGGCTGGTTATCGTCCCAAGGGCTCCAAAGGAAAGAAAGTTTGCGCTTTCCCGCGCGACAAAAATGGGATTTTTCCTGTTCGCATTCGACTTCGTTTTCGAGAACTTGGGATTGATTCTGGGCTATTGGAACACTTCCGGAAGCCTATTCCAGATAGGCGCAGTTCCGATTGAGGTGATGGTCATCGCGGCGGCCGCGGGTTATGCGTATGCAATAGTATTTCCGAGAAAATTCAGCTGGGAAACAGGATTCTACACAAGCCTTCTGATTGCAGCGGCGGGAACCGCGATAGAGGCGATTCTGAACAACTTCGGAGTCCTCACCTACACTGGGGGATGGACATCGATGCATGCATTTGTTTCATATTTCGGAACATTCTTCCTTATGCACAAGGTCAATTCCACGCTGTAACAGTGCAGCGGAGCGAAGGAGTGAACATTATTTTTTACCAATTATAATACTCATAGATATAGTGAATTGAATGGTCGAAATAATCAAAAACAAAGTATTGACAACAATAATACTCTATTCGCTTTTGTATCTCCTTATATGGGGGCTTGTTAGCTATTTTAATGTTTGATGAAGAAGTAGTAAATAGAACACAAAAAAGCTCTGCATAATGAAATTTGCATCAAATTTATGTTGTTGGATGGATTGATTCCAGATTTATGGAAGTGAAATGGCTGAAAAATTGTTTGAAATTAGTCAAGAGTGCCATCTGATAATTATTTAGTCACCACAGTATCTTTTAGTTAAATTTCCACTAAATTTATGAAAATATTTGGATAAATGCATAACAAAAGTTGAAGCAGTTTGTAAGATAGCTGAGGAAGTAATTATCCTCTTTTTATTTTTTTTTTCAAACACTAACGTAAGTCAAATTTAGTGTTAGGACAGGAAATATTAAATATGAAAAATGTTCAAAACTATCATGTTCAAATTATTCAATGGAAAGGAAACGGCAAAGACAACTATTCAAGAGCTAGAAGCAAAGCTCGGCAAAGAAAAGGTAGAAATCATAAAATGTCACACTCTGTTGCCTGTATGGTTGAGGGGAGAACGTCTACAAAGCGGACCTTTCATGTTGGTTCATTCTGCGTCCGTGGCGTAGATTTTTTCATCCACATTGTAGAGTTTAGTATTCTTTTCATCAAGTTCTGTGACAAAGCATTTGTCGGCATATATCTGATCAAGGTTCGCAATTTTTTATAATCTTACTTGCAACGGAAGGGATTTATAACTTTATACCGTATTTAATCCATGGATCAGGAATTCATTCAGGAAGGAAAAGCAAAGATTTTGAAAAATGAATCGGTTTTTTACAATCCGCACATGCAGTTCAATAGGGATCTTTCTTCCCTAGTTGTGGGTGCGACGAAATCAATAATTCCCTCTCTTACCGTTTGTGACGGAATGTCGGCATCAGGTATAAGGGGCATGCGCTATGTTTTAGAGAATGATAATGTCCAAAAGGTGAGCTTTGTTGACAGTGAAGAGACGGCTTGCGAATTCATTAGGCAGAATGTGAAGCTGAATGATCTTGAAGAGAAGTCAACAGTTATCTGTGACGATGTCAATCATCAACTCAACAGGGGGGGAATACGTTATAATTTCGTGGAGCTTGATCCATTTGGTTCGCCAGTTCCATACATTAGGACCGCATTGATCAATCTTAGGCCTTCAAAGTTGGGTGTCCTTTCCGTGACAGCTACGGACACTGCGGTTCTTTGTGGTGCAAATCACAAGGCGTGTATGATAAACTACTGCGCAAGGCCGATGCATAATTATCTTTGTCATGAAGTCGGATTGAGGATACTTATCGGGCATATCGCCAGGATTGCAGCGCCTCTGCATTTAGGAATTGTACCTCTTTTCTCTTTATCCAAAAGACACTACATGAAGACAATAATGCTCGTGAAGAAATCGTCTGAATCTGCTTTTGAGTCAATTTCACAGATGGGATACATTTCTTTCTGTCCGAAATGCCTTGAAATAAAGGCTTCGAAGAAGCCGAATCTTCCTAGCGTTTGCGAGAAGTGCAGCATACCTATTGAATGGGCTGGACCGCTTTGGCTTGGCAAGATTTATGATGATTTAATTCTTGAGCAGATGACTAAGCTTAATGAAGAAAGGGATTATTCCAACAAGAAACAGATTTCATTGTTGCTTGAAATAATGAAATCGGAAAGCAATATGCCGATCCTTTATTATGATCTTCATGCTATCGCAGATCATTTTAACATGCCTTGCCATTCTTTTGAAGAGACTATCTCCAGATTAAAGGCAAAGGGGTTTTCAGTCTCCAGAACTCATTTCAACCAGACGGCGATAAAGACGGACGCTTTGATCAGCGATGTTCTTAACGCTTTGAAATAGAATTTACCTAGATTCCGTTGACTTGTTTTGAAAAATAAAAAAAAAAACAGAACTTAAAAAATAAAATTTGTCTGCATATTATATTGCTTTCTTATTAATTTTATATCATTTTCTTAACGATCATCCTGAGCTCCTTCGTCTTTTCTGTGAGCTCTTTGGTGTTCTTTACAATGTTTGCAAAGAATTCCTGGGATGCCTCGCTTGTCACGATCTTCGCGATTTTGCTGTCCGGATACGCAGTATCGATTACATTGATTATAGTCATAGCTTTCTTCTGAACTCCTATCGCTTTGCAGACAGTTGCGATTTCTATATCAGTATGTGCCTTTATTGTGGCCATGAGAAGTGCGCAAGTCTTGTCAGAAGGCTTCTTCATCGCGTTCATGTCTTCCATGATCTGGTTGAATGTTTTCCTGTGGCCCCTCTCGAGCATCTTAATGCCGTTCTTAGTAGGCTTAGTAGTGGATTTTGAGAAATGCTGTTCCACTACGGATTTCAAATATTCTGTTTTTTCCATTGTTTTCATATTTATTACCTCTCCATCAATCTGATCTGTTGCATTGTTTTACACTTTTTCAAAGTATAAATATTTTTGGGTAGATTAGCCTAGCTATAGGTAAAATAAAAAAATTAAAGGAGAGTTACAGGTCTACATCTATATTGAGCTCGTCCTTGAGTTCCCTATACCTATTCCTGATTGTAACCTCGGTAACTCCTGCGACTTCGGCTACTTCCTTTTGGGTCCTTCTTTCGCCCACCATTGCGGAAGCGATGTAGACTGCTGCGGCAGCCACTCCAGTTGGACCTCTTCCGGAAACTAGTCCCTTGCCCATTGCCTTCTGTAACAATTTGATCGCAAGTTCCTGTACCTTTCCGCTAAGCTTCAATGCCGCTACGAACCTAGAGATATATTCTCTCGGATCTGTAAGAGGAACCTTCATGCCAAGTTCGTGCATTATGAACCTGTATGTCCTTCCGATTTCTTTTTTCTCAACTCCTGCGATTTCCGCAATTTCGTCGAGTGTCCTTGGAATTCCGTAATCCCTGCATACTGCATAGATGACGGCTGCAACCACGCTTTCAATGAGTCTTCCTCTTATGAGGCCTTTCTCGATTGCCTTCCTGTAGAGCAATGCAGCCGCCTCCTGTATGGAGTCGGATAGTCCTAGATATGATGATATCCTTGCTAATTCACTCAGAGCGATTGCAAGGTTCCTTTCCATAGAAGACGACACAGAGGCTCTTTTGTGCCATTTTCTCATTCTATAGAACTGGGCCTGTTTCTTGGAGGAGATCTTTACTCCTCTGATATCTCGGTTGTACTGATCTATTTCTGTAACCAGTCCTTTGTTCGGCTGGGTAAGCTTCAGCGGAGCTCCACCTCTGGCTCTCTTCTCTCTCTGTTCGCTGTCGAACGCTCTCCATTCTGGGCCGGAATCAAACATGTTTTCTGAGATTACGAAACCACAGTCACCACAAACTATTTCACCACGCTCGTAGTCTCTTATCAGTTTTGTGCTGCCACATTCTGGGCACTTCTCTTTTACCATTATTACACCTCGAAAATCAACATTTTAGTGTGAAAGCAAACTTTAAAACATTTTTTTTGCCTTTAGAAATCTAGAAAATTAACCACTTCAGACGTGCGTATAATACGTAGGTTTATATTACTAGTGTTAATAATGGTACACTTAAGCTTTATAAACATTTCTATGAGTCTATTCCTTTTATATTTTGTACCGCTATATATTATGTTTATCATCATTTCAGGTATACGAACACAAGGGAGATTATGAGGATTAAGGAAGGGCGAGTATACATCTATTACGCTTTCGACATAGCCAGCGAGATACAGCTTGAGAAGCTAGAGAAGGTTTTCGGAAAGAAGCCGATCGAGTCGCAAATCAAGTACACCAGGCTGACTCCCAAGTATGTCCAGTATTCGCAGCCCCCTTATCTTGTCACCATAGGAGAGAAGCAGATAGAGATTAAGCACGACAACAAGCAGACTTTCAGGATAACTGCCAAGATATATGACTTTGGAGTAGTGAGTTTGCGGTTTTCCCTATTATATTCAGGTTCGTTTGAGGAATTAATAATGCTCAGCAACATGATTGTCGAAAACGAGGCTATTGAGAAGGAAGCTTTTAAGCAGATAGAGAGGATAAAGAAGGAAATTTCTGAAGTGCTCGTGAAGCCGATGGAAAAGCCAACATATGAGGACTACATTATATTCGTGGCTAAGGAATTCGACAAAAAGGTCAATGTAATGGAGATCGCAGGACAATACGGCGAAAAGATCGCTGCAATTCTTAGGGCCGAGACTGAGAGCCTCAGTGATGCGCAGATAAAGGACACCCTCAAGTCCTCAGTCTCTTACTTCGATGATGATGTTGTATTCATTGACTGGAATGCAGCTTTCATATGCGATCCGAGAGATTCATTAGACACTTTGGAAGTTTTGGAATACGCGAATATCGAGCTTTTGGAGCTCAGGACTTACGATGAAGTGCTTGACAAGGAGATAGACAAAGCCTACGACAAAGTGTCGCCATCAAAGCTTGCATGGTCTTTCATTGCCCTTGATCCGTTTTCGAGAACACTCAATTGGTTGGAGGAAGTAAAGCTCGATGTTACGCAAATCATAGAAAAGGTGGAGAATGCACTTAAGCTGGTCGGAGACCCCTATCTTGCAAAGGTCTATTCAGCCGCATCCGATTCTTTCAGATTAACCAAATGGAAGGAAGGTCTGAAGGATAAGTTGAGCATAATTGAAGGGTTTTATAGCACAGTGGTGAACAGAATACAGAATGTAAGGATGCTCATACTGGAGATACTAATTGTCTTCTTGTTTATTCTGGATATAGCTGTCTATCTGCTTCCGTAAATGTTTTTTGCTTGAAGAAAAAAAGTTATCATTCATATGAGCGAAAGTAAGTTTACCAGTAGAACTGATGTGATTATTTCGAATAGAATCATGCCTTTATCTTATGGATTAATTTTATAAAGCTTGATTACTTCTATTATATATGGCAATCCAAGGCATGCAGATAAAGACTTCCAAGAAGGAGGACCAGAATAAGCATTTCAAGGAGCTTGAAGAGATTTCCCTGAAACTTGACTTGACTCAGAACGAGAAGCTGAAGCTCGGAGAGCTTTCCAAAAAGTTCGGCGTTCCTTCGGAGAGGGTTGCTGCGGCTATTTTTCTAAATAATGCGACACCCAACAGGCTGAACTGGTTAAAAACAATGGCACTTGACAAGGACCAGGATTCTGAAGAGAAGCACAGGTTCTCGAAGACCTATGCTATAATGATGGAGATTTCTGAGCAGATAGGATTTCAGAGAGGATACCGAAATATAAAGCCAGACTATCTTCCGCTTGTAAATAAGATCAGGGATTCAGAGAATTGGGGCGTCTTCAAGGACTACAGCATGGACTATTGAAGAATTGCCTGCTGCATTTTTTTCGTCCTAAACGTAATTTTTCTTTAAACGAAAAGTATTTATATAAGTTCTGTCTTATTTTTTTATGAAATTCAAGACTTTGCTCGGAATTGGATTGATAAGCGCTTCGGCGCAGTTCGCAGATCCGATGATTTCGAATTCGCAGGAGATCTGCCAGAAGGGTTATCAGCTTGTTATGAGTGGCGACAGTAAGGGAGTAAGCGAGAAGTGCGTCAGGATCGCAGAGCTTGCAGAGAGGGACCCTGAGTGGTACAGGGAAGACGGAGAACTCATGTACAGTAAAGTCTATTACAAACTCGAGAAAGCTCCTGTTCCAAAACTAGGAGTGAATTATTCTTATGGCGCCGCTAATATGATTGTTAATTCATGGACAGAAACGGAGCTGAACATAGCAGTTGCTGAATTGAATGGAGTCCCGAATTCAAAGAGAGATACTATTAAGGGCATGCTTAAGTACTGGCCGCTTATCAAGTTTCATGCCGATCAGATCGGAAAGAAGTCGAACCGGATCTTAGACCCGAGGGATGTTGCGCACATCATGCTTGCGGAAGATGCAGGATACGCTTCTATGCATCCCAAGAATCCAAGCAGGGGTGCGGCAGGAGAGGGCAGTCTGATGCAGATCATTCCTTCCACTGCGAAATTTATGTACAAGCTCCATTCAAAGAGTTATAAATATTATGAGAAAGGTAAGCCCCACCATTTGGGAATTAACGGTTTGATCAATGGAATGTTTTTTGCGCTTGACGGGAAGAGTGCATTCGGAATCCAGAAGAGGTATTATGAAGAGATCTCGCCGGAATTGAAGGCAAGGCTTTATGATTTTTATAACAAGGCGAATACTAAGGAGAGGGTGGTTCCGACTTGGCAGATTGAGAACTTTGCAGAATGCTCTAAGTACATGTTCGTCTACGATTTTTTGGAGAAGAAAACGGCGGTTCAACTTGAAAAGATTCAGCTTGCAAGCAAGAAGAGGGCCGAGACAAAGGTTGTGGCCTTAGTTTCAGTTAAGAAATCCGCCGAACCTAGAAAGAAGACCAAGCCTAAAGTGAAAACTGCACCAAGGCAGGACGCAAAACTTGCAGTCAAGATTATTGCAAGTGCAAAGCCGCAGGAGAAGAAGGCGGACGTCAAGTCCGAGTCGATAATCAAGAAGCCAGTTTCAAGGCCGGTTCAGATTGCCGGACTTTCTAAATCAGGCGATAGCGAAGTTAAAAAGGCCGGCGTTCCTGTGAATGACAAGGATGAGCTTGTCCAGATGAAGGCGGAGATTGAGGAGCTTAGTGCGAAGATCCTTAAATTGAAAAGCCAGATTAGATGATATAGATAATATATGCTGGCTTGCTTTGATGTGGTGGTTTTATTTCAGGATATAAGAAAAAGTCAAGGCGC
>DYJP01000005.1 GCA_020723065.1 Candidatus Micrarchaeum sp. | reverse complement strand
TTCTGTCAACATAATCGAATCGCCTGCACCATACCAGTTCACATTCTCTGGATGGGATATAACCGATGCGCAGAGAGACACTCTCGTAATCGACTGGGAAACAATCAGAACGTACTACAACAGTTCAAGTCCATCTGATTCAATCTCGATTGATGATGGTAAGAGAGAGTATGTTTGTTTCGAGTCTGCCAAGAAGGCGTTCAACGAATTTACTTCTAACGGTACAATGTCATCTGGAAACTTCGCAGATGATCGATACAAGTTCTGTTACGGTGTAAGGACCGGTATGTTGCTGTACAACAAGGATGGCAAGTACTACAACGCAACAGACAATTCATCTGTAACCTCTGATGACGACTATTCGATTGATTACACAATCAACGATGATTCGTCATACGACAATGGTGCGGATATTGTAATCAACGGTTCAGCAGATGGAGAAACTGCAAACGTAACAATCTACGAAAGATTGGTGAAGGACAATTCCTCGACATTCGGCTACTTCGCGTTCAACGCAAAGGCTGACGACAAGGAATTCGTAGACAACCCAACCGATGATTCAACATCGCAGGTCGGAGTTGGTTACATTGCAGATAACGATGGACATGCAGATGACACAGCAGACAGAGAAGCAGGATTCGTCTCACAGAAGGGTTCAGTGCTCTCCTCCAGATCTGATGACTCCATAACCTTGAAGATGGCAAAGAAGCTCGGAGAATTCCAGTTCTTCGTCAAGCCGTCCTCATCATCAGTATCTGCAGGAACTTCCACACAGACACTCTCTGAGGGCCAGCAGATTACAGTGCAGGACTCCACAGTCAAGGTATCTTCGATATCCGAGACAGTGGGCGCATGCAGCGTATCCGGTGGAGAGTCAGCATGCACAGCATCAAGCGAAGGCATGTCAGCAGTGCTTGACGTAGCAGGAACACCGTCCTCTGCATCATTCGCAGTGCCGTATGCATTCAGCGCATCTGACAGGCTCGTCGTCCTCGACTCCGAGGCACCGTCCGCAGAATCCTTGATTCTTGTCGGTGGTCAGTTGGTCAACACAGTGACTGCATCAACAATCGCAGGCACAGACGTGAAGATCGACACTCCAGGAGTGAAGGTAGTTTCCGCAGTATCTGACCAGAGAATAGTAGTCGCTGGTTACACTGCAGCAGACACCCAGGAGGCAGCAGCACAGTTCGTCTCACAGTTGTTGGCACAGGTCCAATAATTGGGTTTGAACTGAAACTGCACAGCTGAATGTGTTGAACGGCGGCCGCAAGCCGCCAACTTTTTTCTTTTTCTTTCTTTTTTTAAATTTTTCAAAAAGTTTTATTCATAAACATGAATAAATTTTAGCTTTGAAAAAGCTAAAGTTTAACTAAAACCTTAATTTTAATCGAGTTTTCAATTTCCACATTGTTTTTCGAACGCGTAATAGAAAACAAACTATTTAAAAGAATTTTCATCTAATTATACGCATTACTTTAGGTCATATTTTGGACTGAAGCTAGGGTGAATTCCGATGAGAAGAGAAACAGGCATTTCAAACGTATTGGTAACAATTTTTCTGCTGTCTTTCATGTTCCTTGCGCATGCAATCGAGCTTACTGACTACATATCGACAACCGAATCCCCGCTTTCGATCGTGCAGGCGAACTACACCTCTGGAAGTGACGTATACACCATAGTCACCATCGCCTCAAAGGAATCTCTAGTTCTTAAGAACGGGGATCTTGTCAAGGATCTCGATACCATAAAGACCGCAATTAATGCGAAATGCTTCGGTTCAACGTATCCTTCCTCAGCAACCCTGACTTCAATAAAGAACAACGTCCTTGCTTTTAATGCGAGCAGGAACGCAGAAACTTCGTTCGGAGGCTTTGAAGAGTTTTGTGACTCGATCACTGGCCAGACGAACGGCGACGAGGGCGGCTGCAAGGATACCATATCCTGTCAGGTAGCATGCAATATGGGTTCATACTCATGCATGCAGTACGGGCAGGGAAGCGCATTATTCATACCAACGCTTCTCGAATACGCCAATGTCAAGCGGTCCATTGACAGCGAAGTAAACACTGTCCTCAACAATGCAGACCTTCTGAATTCGGCATCTTCATTCTCCCAGGTAACATTCAACGTTTCATCTAAGATAAGGGAGATGTACAATGCGATAAAAGGCCTTCAGGACGATGAAGCGATATACGAGGCGAACAAGTTGTTCACCACCCCGACATTCGCATTCTGCACCCCTGTCGGATACGTATTTAATCTTAACGGTACCGCGCTTTCATCCGCACTCGCCGCAACGACCCAGATGCTCAACAACGCAGCGTGCTTTGACAACGTGGATTCGTCTGCAAATTTCATATTCAACGAGACCTTCAGGAGAATAGATCTATATGGAAGCACGAAGGCGAAATTAAACCTTCAGAATCAGTTTAATAACCTGTCTTCAAGGTACAACGAACTTTCAGATACCGGAACATCCATACTTGAACTTATGGATGATTCCCAGATAAGCAATTACCTGTCATCGGTCGAATCCCTCAATCAGGCGTTCTATGCTAATCTCAGTAGCGGGCAGACGGATTCTGCTGGCTTGGTTCTCAGCTATATAGTGGACGAATTGGACGATTTTGAGAATTATCTGAACATAACTTACTCATCTTTCAATACCATGGTCGACTACAGGGACAATGCAGAGATGCTCTTCGAGAAGGCATCGGTGGTCATAGATGAATCAGATTCCACGCTGTATGCAGACCTTCAGACATTGAAGAGCAAATACAGTAGTTTGAATGCAAAGCTCTCGGAGAAGATAGTTTATTCCGAGATTCCTTCATTCTCGGATGAATTCTCCGGCATAGTCAAAGATCTTGAAGCTCTAATTGCCAAGAAAAAGGAATCGAATGCAGAGACAGTTCCTTCGGCATTGTCGTCAACAATGAAGGGAGTCTCCCTAGCGGTTCTCGATACATTCTCAACCCCTCTGGGAATAAAGGAGAGTGAGAAGAGGGCGTGGATGACTAACATACCGCTCATCATAATAGGAATTACTGACATACTGCTCCTTGCAGTTTTCTCAGTTGCGTTCTTCTTCCTTGTGATGAAAGGTTCGTCCGCATTCCTCAGGACCAAAGTGATCAATACCTGGATAGCGATCTTCGCAGTGGTGATAGTTTTGCTGCTTGGATTGTCTTACGCCTTGAACGTCGCAATCTCTAACGAGATCAGCAGTACGTCCATTTATGACTTCATGTCTGAAGTGAAGGATGCGGGCAAGGTAAATATTATGGTGGAATATCTTTCAACTGAAAATTCAACAGCTATCCTTGGCTGCGCATCCGACCTTGAAGTCAAATTCATAATGGATGGAGTAGAAGTCAATAAGATATCCGTTGTTGACGGAATATGTAACGACAGGCTTCTTACTGAATGTATGTCGGACTTGGGTGATGAGCCCTTGATACAGCTCCAGTATTCTGATATAGATGACTCGAATTTCTACACGTTCTATAAGCCGGAAGGAATAATCCAGGGAGGTCAGGAGTATTTTGAGAAATGCTATGTGGCCGAATTCATGGAATGATTTTTTTTTCGAATTCAGAAGGATGATGGTGAGCTAATGGCGGAAAAATTGAAAAAAGGAGTGAAAGATCAGGAAGCGTCGAGAAAGACGAGAGTGACGAAGGATATGATGTTCTTGGCGTTTGCCCTTTTTGTAGTTTTCATTGTTCTTTTCTGGGTGTTCAGCACCTCAAAGCCGATAAGCAGTGATATAGGCAAATCGGACAATGCGATAAATTACACAGGAAATGTCCAGGAGTTCAGCGAAACACTTTATAACGCAGAAAGCATCTCCATAGTTGCCAACGTGACAGATCTTGATGCAAGCAATTCTCAGTATGTGTATGCCTGTGGAGCGGGCCTTGCGGGAAGTTGGGGCAAACTTGGAAAGAATATATCAATGCTTTCGGTATATGTTATAGAAGGCGATTCCTGCACTTACAGTTCTCCTAGTCTGAACGAAAGCCAGGTATCCAATGAGACTTCGGTGAAGACTGCATCTGAATGCATCGCAGAAATAGAGTCAGCGAACCTCAATCCAGCCCATGTGACATTCTATATAAGGTACGGGGCTTCGTATTCAATATTTAGTGTCAATACGGCTTTCATTTTTGTGGATGAATCTTTCACAGACGAATGTTCATTCAGGATATCTTCATCAGGAAAAACCAGCGTGATCACATCCGCGAATTCAAGCTAATTTTTTTCTTTGCCTTTTTTATTCGAAAAAAATTGATGCCAGGCTTGTTTGTTTAGAAATAGGATCGATCTGGATCTATTTGTATCTTAGTATTCCGCCGATTCCTCTGAATCCGCCAAGAAACTGCTTTCCTTCGTTGCTGTCGGCAGGGATCAGTTCGAGCTCGATTCCGTGCTTTTCTGCCTTTTCGTAGGCTTCATCAAATACTTCCTGTTCGTTGATAAGCTTCTCTATCTTCTTTCCGTGGCTGCATCTCATTTCCTTCTCCTTGATGTCGCCGTCTATGAACTGTTCTTCTTCCCCTTCCTCGCACTGGATGACATAGTGTTTGGTCTCTATTCCTTCCGAAAGGAGAAGCAGGCTGAGCTTTCCGCTGTCCATGGCTTCAAGAGTTTCCTTCGGGCCGTATACTGCGAGTCCGTTCTTTGCTACCTCTCCGAAGAACTGGTCCATCAGCTTCTTCTGCTTCTTGGCCTTCTCCTCGGATATCACTTCAACAGACTTTCTCGCGAGCTCCTGTATCCCGTAGTCATCGACGTATCCGGTGTCCAGAACGGCTATGATCTGGAACTGGTAGTTGAATGCCTTCATTTTTAGGAAATTCTCTTTTACCGGTCCCGGGCCTCCGACTATGACTTTCTTTATTCCTGAGGTTATGAGCGTTTCGTCCATCGCCTCTCCCACTCTCTTGTAGTAATCCTCTATGAGCTCTTCCACGTATCTCTGGTACCTGGCTGCGGACGATCCTCCTTTCGTGGACTTGCTCGGGCCTGTGGTGGTGAGTCTTTTGACTATCTTAGTAGTGTTGCCTTCGAGTATCGCGATCGTTGCGTCTTTTCCGTCTATGGTGACAAGCCCGTATCTTTCTTTTACTTTGCCCTGCTCTCGCAGTGGTTCCAGAAGGAATTCAGAGTCACACCTATACATGCTGACTTGGAGCGGGAGCGGAGGCTCTATGGAGAAGAGTTCTATGTCCGTCTTTCCTGGATCCTTTGAAATGTTTCCGCAGAATATTGCGATCCCGTTCTTGGGGGTTTTCTTGAAAAGTTTGAGGTAATTAAGTATTTTGTCTATTGCATCCTGGACGTTGCCTCTCGTGGTCTTCGACTTTATGTTTCCTGCCTGACCGTGCTCTGTCCTGAGCTTGTTAATGGTTTCAGTAATGGGATATCCAGCTGGTATGTAGATGCTGATGAGTTCCGTGCCGCTGCCCCTTATGTTTCGCAGCTTGTTTATTAGCTTTGTCATTTCTCTTTTCTGCTTGTCCGTGCTCATTCGCATCACTTTCTCTATTGTTTAAATCTATTCCTTATTATTTGAATTTAATTATATTTATCTCTTGCTTTTCTAAAGCTAATTCTTGTTTGGATTGGAAAAATCGCTATCTTTTTACAGGCTCTATTCTGTCCTTTCCGAAATAAGGTACGAGCGCCTTTGGAATAGTTATGGATCCATCGGCGTTCTGGTGGTTTTCCATTATCGCAACTATCGCCCTGGGGGTGGCTATCGCGGTGCTGTTAAGGGTGTGTAGGCTTTCTTTTTCTCCGCTCCCTATTTTGCCATATCTGATCCCTAGTCTAATTGACTGGTAGCTTGTGCAATTACTGCAGGAAACCATTTCCCTGTAAGAATTTTGAACCGGCATCCAAGCTTCAAGGTCATATTTCTTAGCAGCCACTATTCCTATCTCTCCAGTACAGGTGTTTATGATTCTGTAGGGGATTTCGAGCTTCTGAAACACTTCCTCAGCGTTCTTCAGAAGTTCTTCGTGGAGCTTCCAGGAGTCTTCAGGCTTGCAGAATATGAACATTTCTATCTTATTGAACTGGTGGACTCGGTATATTCCCTTCGTGTCCTTCCCGTGGGCTCCGGCTTCCTTCCTGAAGCAGGTGCTTAATCCAACGTACTTGATCGGCAGCCTTTCCTCTTCAATTATCTCTCCCATGTGCATTGCAGCTATAGGGTGTTCCGAAGTGGAAATCAGATAGAGGTCTTCTCCTTCTATTTTGTAGAGTGCTTCCTCGAACGTTCCAAGGTCGGTCACTCCTTCGTATGGTTCTTTCTTGAGCATGAATGGAGGATACACTGGAATGAAACCTTTCTTTACAATTATGTCCATGACCATTCTCTGGATAGCCATGTCTAGCAGCACTAGATCATTTTTTAAGTAATAAAATCTTGCGCCTGAGACTTCGGCAGCCTTCTCCAGGTTTCCGCCGTCAATCATTGGTAGAAGGTCGACATGGCTTTTCATCTCGAACCCATAGTCTTCCTTTTTCTTGGGGATTCCCCAGGTCCTTACCACCACATTGTCTTCCTCTCCCTTTCCTACTGGGACGCTTTCATGGAGTATATTCGGTAACCTCATGAGGTAAAATTTGACTTTCTCCTGTATTTTTTCCATTTTTTGCTCTGCCTGTCTTATCTTCTCAGGTATTTCGGCAGCCGCTTTTTTGGCTTCATTTGCCTTCTGGATGTCTTTGTTCTTCATTGCGTCTGCGATCTGCTTTGTGACCGTATTTCTCTGGCCTCTGAGCTTCTCCACTTCCCCGAGCAGTTCCCTGTATTCCTTGTCTTTCTGGATTAAGTCTTCCAGCCACTGGATCTTTTCAATGTCTCCTCTTTTTTGGAGATCCGCTCTGACTATTTCAGGGTTTTTTCTTATGAGCTTTATGTCAAGCATAATTTCACCTGGTAAGTCTGGTCAAAATGAATTTTTGCAGCATTTCTGCTATATTATATATTAGAATTGAAATATTTTAACTCTATCTGTTTCTTTGCTTATTCTGCTTGCATTTGAAACGCATGTCTATTCTTAATTTTTGTATATTTTTATTTTAAGCTTATTTTGACTAAAATAAGGATTTAATCGAATTTTATGTGATATTTGCAATATTGTTTCTAAGGAAGTACTGCTCCCATATATACAGTACGCGCAATCTTATTTTAAGCAATGCACAATAAAGGACGTTTATTCTTTCCGTTCCTGTTGTTTTTCAGCAAAATGTTTCAGGCTTAGATGCTTTCCTCAAGGGCCTTCAGTTTTATTTTCATTAAATATTTTTCTTCTTGGCTTAGGCCATTCGCATAATTTTCTTCAACAAACGATCTTAGCTTTTTCATAGTTTTTTGAGTGTCAAGGTACAATGCCTGCTTTATCGCAAGTTTTGTCAGCTTAGGTTTGTCCTGAAGAAGGTAGCTGATCGAAGCCATGAAAAGTGAATCTACATTCTCGGTTATCGCATTCGCGGCTTCGAACATCAGAGAAGCAAGCGCGAATTCCTTTCTCTGAAAAAAGATCATTCCATAAAGATAGTAGTTTTCGTAGTCTGAAGGGTTCTCTCTTATCGCATTGGAAACAAGTTCTGAAGCGAGTTCAAGGTCTCCATTTGAATTGAGAATTTCCTTTACCTTCAGTTTCGTTTCATTTTCCATGATTTATTCTGGTGGGGAATATTTAAATAACTCTGCTGTTTATTATATTTGGTGCATTGATGGTTTCAGAGACAAAGGCAATCAGACAGGTTCCAAAAGTTGGGCCAAAACAAGTTCAGAAGCCAAAACAAGTTCAGAATCTAGAGATTAAGAAACCATTTCCTTCTTATTTAGGTTTTAAAAAGGCATTGCCTACTTATTCAATCAAGGATTCCAAACTTCTTGAGCAGAAGATGAAGGAGACTGAGGATTCCTGGAAGAAGGCAAACAAAGAGCTCAAGTATATTCCAGGCGTCCCAATCGTATCCGACAAGGAGATACATTCCATGTTTTCCGATTTGAGAGTCAGATTGAAGGAAGCGAAGACAGAACAGGACAGGAAGAATTTCTACAAACAGTATTCCGCAGTCGGAAGGGCTGCGCAGTCTTACATCGAGTCTGCAAACGAGTTCATAGAGCTTAAGAATCTTGGGCTTAATGCAGTTGCATTCTACCAGGGTATAGAAACTGAAGAGCAGATGTCTGTTTCATCAAGGGTGCTGGCAGCATCCATGATCGTGATGGGTATTGGGCCAATGAAGCAGATAAAAAATATCAAGAAGCTCAAGAAGATCGAGGGGTTCAAGTCGATTGAAAACGTTAATCCTAGGTTAGCGGGGAACCTTTCGGGTTTGATAAAGAAAGTGGCCGCATGGGAGAAGAATTTAAAGGACAAAGTCATGAAGGAGAGGAAATTCCTTGCGGGACTCTCAAGGAGAGCTGCGCTTGGGAGCTTCACAGGCCTGAAGAGCATGGATGAAGTGAAAGTCATCTTCTCAAATCCGAATTTTGTCAAAAAAATGGGTACTATAGTTGATGATAAGGAAAGGGCCAGGTTTATTCTCGACAACATAATTGATTCGGATTCGCTCAAGATTTTCAAGACAGATCCGGAACACGTCAAGCGTACAAAGACTTTCCTTGCGTATGTTACGAACAATCTAAAGAAGGAAAGGGATCTTTTCAAAGGGGTGGACGATTTCATAAATGATTATGTGAAGAGCGGCGGGTCGATAGAGGAAACGAAGACAATCCTTTACGCGTTTAACGAGAGGATGCATCTTGCAGGCAATACTATCGGAAATGCGTATGCAAAGAACATAGAGTCGGAGCTTCTCCATAATTCCATGCATGGGTTCAAGAATCTCCAGACTATTGTCTCCCTTTACGGCCAGCAGTTGGTCATGAAGTTCGAGGAAATGTCTACAGTAGGCAAGCTAGTGAAGTAAGCATTTTTATTTTGGCAAAGTCATGCTTTTTAAATTATCATCAAGTCATATAATTATGCCAAAGGATTACAAAAAATCTGTAATAATATCTGTTGGCGGATCGCTCATCGCGCCAGAGAAGTTGAATATCGGTTTTCTTTCTTCTTTCAGGAAACTTATTTTGAAGTATATCGGAAAGAAACCGGCAACACAATTCATATTTATTTCAGGTGGAGGAAGGATCGTAAGGAATTATCAGGATGCGGCTAGGGAAGTCGCCTCGCCTTCTGACCAGGATCTCGACTGGATAGGGATACACGGCACCAGGCTGAACGGTCATCTATTGAGGACGATATTCTCTGGAATCGCCTACAAGAGAGTGTTGAAGAATCCGAATGAGAAGGTTTCGTTCGGAAGGAAAAAGGTCATAGTGGCAGCAGGGTGGAAGCCGGGCTGTTCTACAGATTACGATGCAGTGCTTTTTGCCAAGACTTACGGTGTAAAGACTATAATAAACCTCACGAACGTTGATTATATATACGATAAGAATCCCAAACAATTCAAGGACGCAAGGCCCTTGAAGCAGATAAGTTGGAAGTTCTATCGACAGATTGTGGGGAACAAGTGGAGTCCAGGACTCAATGCTCCATTCGACCCTGTCGCAGCAAAGGAAGCCGAGAGACTGGGACTTACAGTTTATGTAATAAACGGAAAGAATCTCGACAGTCTGGAAAAAGCGCTGGAAGGAAAAGATTTCATCGGTTCTGTGCTGAAATAGGCTTTCAATAAAAAATTTAATCAAATTAAAAATGAGTTGAATTAAAAAAAGGTTATTCATGGAAATGAATAAATCGACTTTATAAAAGTTGAAGTTTGATCAAAAACTGATTAAAAATATAAAAATAAAAAAAAAAGAAATAATGGGCTCAGTATTCGCCCATTCCTCCCATTCCGCCTTGAGGTGCTATTGGCTTCGGCCTTGCGCTTATCATGTCGCTTATTCTGAGGAGCATTTCTGCTGCCTCGCTTGCGGACTTGATCGCCTGCTCCTTTACCTTCGCAGGCTCTATTACCCCGGCTTTCTCCATGTTGTCTATCTTTGCATCGGTTACGTTAACTCCGTATATAATTCCGTCCTTATTGTTGTGCTTGGATCTCAGTGATACCAACGTGTCAATGGCATCCATTCCCGCGCTTTCAGCGAGAGTCCTTGGAATCACTTCCAATGCGTCTGCGAATGCGAGTATCGCGAGTTGCTCTCTTCCGCCGACCTTATTCGCGTACTCCCTGAGGTCTCTTGCGAGCTCTATCTCGCTTGCTCCTCCTCCGAATACGTATTTGCCTTCTTCGACTGCAGATGAGACTGCTCCGAGGCCATCTCTTATCGCTCTTTCTCCCTCGTTGACCACGTGGTCTGTGGAAGCTCTAACGAGTATTGTTACTGACTTCGGGTCCTTGCACTTTTCCACGAAGATCATAGCCTCTCCGCCGATCTTCTTTTCCTCTATTATTCCGGCGTGTCCGAGATCCTTCGGTGAAAGGTCGTTTAGTATTGTGACTATCCTTGCTCCGGTCGCCCTTGCGAGCTTCTCCATGTCGCTGCGCTTCACTCTTCTTACTGCCACTATTCCCTTCTTTGAGAGGTAGTGCTGCGCTACGTCATCTATTCCTTTCTGGCAGAAAAGCATGTTTGCTCCGCTCTTGTCGATCTTGTCTACCATGTCCTTGAGCATCTTGTCTTCCTGGTCAAGGAATGCGGTGAGCTGGTTCGGATCCGTGATCTCGATCTTCGCGTCGGTCTCCGTTTTCTCTATCTCCAACGAGGTGTCAAGGAGCGCGATCTTCGCATTCTCAATCTTCTTTGGCATTCCCGGATGGACAATCTCTTTGTCTATTAGGACTCCATTGATGAGATTGGTGTCGTCTATAGACCCTCCAGCTTTCTTCTCTAGCTTGATGAGATCTTGGTCTATCACGAGCTTTCCGTTCTTTTGTTCGGATACTTGGATGACTGCGTCGACCACTATCTTTGCGAGCAGGTCTTTGGATCCGCCTACTCCGACGGATTTTGAACCCATGGAGATCGCAGCGATGTTCTGAAGCGTCTTCCTGTCATTCACTGTCACCTTGCTGGAAATCTCGTTTATCTTTGCGAGGGTTCTCATCGCAGCAAGCTTGTATCCTCTAAGGATGGTGGACGAGTGTATATCCTTGTCAAGGAGGTCTTCCGCTCCCTTGAGGAGCTCTCCTGAAAGTACCACTGAAGTGGTTGTTCCGTCTCCAACTTCTTTATCCTGTGTCTTTGCTACGTCAACAAGAATCTTTGCCGCTGGGTGGTCCGTATTCATTTCAGTAAGAATGGTTGCTCCATCATTGGTTATGACAATGTCACCCAATTCGGAAACAAGCATGACATCGCTTCCTCTCGGACCCAATGTCTTCTTGACGATCTCTCCGACCGCCCTTCCTACTGCAATCATTACTCTCTGCGCATCTCTTCCTATTGTTCTGGAAGTGCCTTCTGGTAAAACTACTTGCTGTCCATTTGACATATTTACACCTCTGTATAGAGCTATAATTTAGTTAACATTAAAATTGAGCCAAGTAAACTATAGGTTTTCTTATTTTTAATTAGAATTATAATATATAATATATGGAAAAGTTTAAGAATATTGATGGTGGTGTGATGCAATAATCAGAAAAATAGGGTTTAGTTGTTTAGAACTTTCCCTTCTTCATCTGGAGTGCGAAGTCTGTGACAGAGTCGTATACTTCGACCGCTCCTAGCTGCTTGAGTTTCGCTCTTTCGGTTGCGTCGGACACGATTCCGATCGGGATGCATCCTGCTGCTTTGGCAGCAATAATGTCTGCCTCGCTGTCTCCGAGATAATAAGTGTCCTTCGGTTTCGACTTGATTTTCTCGCAGCCCTTGAGTATCATGTCCGGTGCTGGTTTCGGTTCGGCTGCGTCTTCGGAAGTTATGATCGTTTCAAACATATTGAGGATTTCCCTGTCTGTCATCCAAGCTATATTGTAGTCTCTCTTTGCATTGGTCACTATTCCAAGTTTGAATCCTGCGTCCTTGAGCATCTTCGCTCCTTTTTTTCCTGCCCTCACCGGCGGGATTCTTTTCAAAACAGACGGGTGAGTGAGCGCCTTCATGTACGCCTCTTCCATCTTTTCCATTTCGGATTTGGTGGGTCCGTTGTTCTTCACAAGCTCCTTCACGTATTCCATAGGATACTTCTTCCATAGGATTCGTGAGACATCTTCTCCGTTCTTGGTGATTGCGAATAGTGCCTTAAGGAAATGTTCTTGATGGCTGAGCTCTGCGAAGCCTCTAAGTTTCCAAGTTGCAGCAGGATAGGACTTGAGCTTAAGTCCTATGGACAAAAGAGCAGCTTCGTAAGCGTGATGGAAAGCATTTTTTGAGTCCCTTATGACTCCTTCCATGTCTAGTAAGATTCCTTTCATTTCAACACTTTTTTGTGGTTTCTCCGCACAAATTTTTCGCATTTTTTACATAATTATAATGCATAAGTTATTTATAAATATTTCGTTTTAAAGTATTTTTGGAGGGGTTAGGATTTTTCGAAAAATTTCAGTCTTCTTACGGATAATTATTAAAATTTAAGGTATTATTATTTATCATCTGATCAGATTCATGTTTTGCAGTAATTTTCAGTTTATCTGCGACGTGTTTTTGAAACAATATAGTTAATGTCAAGTGGTATAATGCCGATTGCAATTAATCAAGTCACAATTGCTGAAAAGAATTGGGACAAATCTTTAGAGAAATCTATGTACGAAGAGTTGAAGAGCGATAAGTCATATAAATTTGATCCCGATTCCGACAAGCCTCTTTTTTCCATAGATACGCCTCCTCCGTATGTCAATACTCCGATACACATAGGGCAGCTAACAACCTATGTACTCATGGATATGTTCGCTAGATTCCACAGGATGATTGGCTACAACGTTATTTTTCCGCTGGGATTGGACAGGAATGGTCTTCCGATTGAGATGGCTGCAGAAAAGAAATTCAAGGTCAAGCTGAATCAGGTCAAAAGGGAAGAGTTTCTTTCGATGTGCAAGACGGTTCTCGAGGAATCTTCTTCGACTACCGCTGATTCATTCCTGAAAGCAGGGGTTTCCTTTTCTTCTTGGGAATTTGGAAACAAGCTCGGGGACGGGTACATGACCGATTCTCCAGAATATAGGGCGCTGACCCAGGCCACATTTATTGACATGTGGAATCGGGGGCTGATCTATGAATCAGAAAGGACCAACAACTACTGCCCTGGCTGCAGAACTACGCTGGCGGATGCGGAAGTGGATTATCTAGACATTTCTACGAAATTTTACGATTTGGCATTCACAGTGAAGGAAACCGGGGAAGAGATCATAATTGCAACTACTAGGCCAGAGCTGCTTGGCAGTTGTGCGATGGTGATCTACAATCCTGAAGATGAGAGGTATAAGAAATTTGAGGGAATGCATGCGATTACACCTCTCTTCAACAAGGAGGTTCCGATAAAGGCGCATCCGCTTGCAAATCCCGAGAAGGGATCCGGATTGGTTATGATGTGCTCGTTCGGAGATCTTACAGATATTCGATTCTTCAGAGAGATGAATCTAACTCCGATTTATTCTATTGGTGCAGATGGCAAGCTTAATGAGAATGCAGGCCCTGCAGCCGGACTTTCTGTTTTGAAGGGAAGGGAGAAAATAGTTTCCGAGCTTAAGGTCCAGAACAAGATCAGGGCAGAGAAGCAGATAATGCACAGGACTCCGATCTGCGAAAGGTCGAAGGATCCGATAGAGTTCATCCCGATGAAAGAGTTCTACGTTAAGCAGCTTGACCAGAGAGAGAAGATGATGGAAATTGCAAATTCGCTCAATTTCTTTTCCAGTGAAAGCAGGAAGATACTTATAGATTGGATAAACAGCCTTTCAATCGACTGGCCGATAAGCAGAAGAAGATACTATGCCACAGAAGTTCCCTTGTGGTACTGCAAGAAGTGCGGTTACAAGTACGTTCCTCCAAAAGGAAAGTATTACCAGCCATGGAAGGAAAGTCCGCCGATAGATAAATGTCCGAAATGTGGAAGCAATGAATTCGAGGGGGAAACAAGGGTTTTCGACACTTGGTTTGACTCTTCCATCACTCCGCTTTACATTCATGGTTATGAGAGGTATCCTGAATTTTTCAGGAAGCATCCGCAGTGCACCTTGAGGCCGCAAGGAAAGGAGATTATTAGGACATGGCTTTATTATACATTACTGAAATGCTATCTGCTTACCGACAAGCAGATCTTCAGGGATGCATGGATAAATTACCATGTAGTGGATGAGAAAGGAAATAAGATGTCGAAGTCAGTAGGTAATGTCATAGACCCACAGAAGATATTGGAGCAGTTCGGCGCGGAGCCATTCAGACTCTGGGCGGCGATCGAAGGCAATATAACCGAACAGGACTTCAGGTGCTCCAACGAGAGGATAATAGGCGCAGGAAAGACGCTCAACAAGCTCTGGAATGTTGCAAAATATGTCTCGATGTTTCCAAATGTAGCCAAACCATCTAAGATCATGCCGCTTGATCGAGCGATACTGAATGAGTTATACTCTTTGGTCAGGGATTCCAGAGTAAGATACAAGAATTACGATTTCCACAATCCAGGGGTGAGGATCAGGAACTTCATCTGGGAATCCTTTGCATCGCATTATATTGAAGTTTCCAAGAACAGAGCGTATAACAGCAATAGTCAGTTCAGTGACGAGGAGCAGGCATCCGCTATATGGACCCTGCACGAAGTTTTGTCCACTCTTTTGAAGATAATGGCGCCGATTACTCCTTTCATAACCGCTTCACTTTACAAGCAGCTCTACGGGAAGAACATTCATCATGAGGCATTTCCGGAGCCAGAGGAGATTGTCGAGCAGGAGTTCAAATTCTCTGAATTGGAGGAGATGGACAGAAAAATCTGGAAGAGTAAGAAGGACGCGGGACTATCTTTGAAGGACGAGATAACTCATCTTCACGTTCACGAAAAGTTCAGATCCATAGAGAAGGACCTCATGTTCTCCCATTCGGTTAAGAAGCTCGAGTACGGGGAATATATGGTTGTTCTTCCGGAAAAGCCGAAAGAATCAGCACAGCGGGGCAAGGCATGAATGCGAACAGGCTTATAATAATATTTAAAAACTTTGATGACCTATGATTATTATCTTATTACATCAGGCTCGTCTTTTGATGTTTTAATATCAGGTCAAACAACTCGTCATGTTAACAAATTTCGTTTACGAAATTTTATCAAGTTGATATTATGGCAAAACTGCACACGAAGAAAAAAGGAAAATCAGGTTCAAGAAAATTCAAGGGAGGATCTACCCCATCCGAGATAAGCAAGGACGAAATTGAGAAGCTTGTCATCGAACTTTACAGGTCAGGGACTGCTCCGTCTGTCATAGGTCATATTCTCAGAGACCAGCATGCGATTGGAAGCGTCAAGGGTGCGACAGGAAAGTCTGTAGTCCAGATAATACAGGGGGTTTCCGGAAAAACAGAGTTTCCGGAGAATCTTGCCAACCTAATGAAGAAGGCAGTCAGGGTACGGGCTCATCTCGACAAGAACAAGTCCGATCTTCATACAAGAGTAAAGTTGCAGTCTATAGAATCCAAAATCAGAAGGCTTGGAAAGTACTACACAAAAAAGGGAGTACTTTCGTCTGGATGGAAATACGATCCAGTGAAGGCTGCAATCCAGTTCAAGTAATGAAGCTCATTAATTGGTGATTATTTTGGTGAAAAAAGTAGTTGACACATGGAAGACAAAGCAATGGTTCGAGGTAGTTGCTCCTTCGATATTCGATTCCAAGGTTATTGGAGAGGTAATATCCTCGGATAGCAAGAACCTCGTTAACAGAGTGGTTAAGGTCGGATTGGACGAGCTCACAGGAGACTTCTCCCAGGCCTACACCGCAGTCAAGCTCAGGATAGTAGATGTCAAGGGCAAAAATGCGACGACAAAGTTCATAGGATTCGAGCAGCTTCCTAGCTACGTGAAGACATTCATAAGGAGGAGAAGGACGCTTATCGACGATGTTATAGACGTGACGACTGCGGACGGACATCAGGTAAGGATCAAGCCGATCGTCTATACTGCAGGAAAGATTGCAAGGGACGCAGAATCCAACATCAGGACGATAATAAGGAAGGAAATCAAGGAGAAGGCTGCAAAGACGAATCAGGACGATCTCCTCAGAGAAGTCCTCTTCAAGAGATACGGACAGTCCTTGATTGCACCGATCAAAAAGATAGCTCCTATCAAGAGAATCGAGATAAGAAAGCTCGAGATCAAGGAGACATTCGCCAAGTAATCTTTTTTATTATCTGGTACAAGAATACCGCTGTCTTCAGTTGGCGGATTAAACAATTTTGTAGATTAGATCTATTCCAATTGTTATAATGTCTAATTTACTATTTGGTAATAATTAAATCAATACTTATTCTCAATACTCACTCTGTTTATTGTCCTTTTCTGAATATCAAATGTAAAAGAAAAAGTATATATACTAGTTTTGTTTACTTATTTTGTCAGTGAGTGCGTAATACCTTGTTAGTTGGATTATGGAATTTCATTTAATTCGAAATTAATATTATTAATAAAGGTGATGCTATGGAAGAGTTAAATTCAAAGGTTGTAGAAACAACAAGGAAATTTATACGGAATGAATTTCAAGAGAGATTTAAGAAGACTCGTGAGTCAATCCTATTAGAGGAAAAGTTTCAGAAAGTTGCTGAGTTCTATATAAGGAGAGAGGTGCCTGCGTGTCTCAGGACAGAAAAAGCGTTGACATCGAATTCAGATGCGATTCTGAAAATGAAGAAAGAGATCGATTCGTTCCTCTATAAAATAAAAAGCAAGGAGCTTGGTTGGCAGTATGTTCTGAGAAAAGACGGCCAGGAATACCTTAAGTTATTTGATGAGACTGGAGAGCTTATAATCGAATCGAATTTTTACCATAACGTTCAGGAATTTGTAACCCAGGAACAGCAGATATCCAATATGTTAAAAAGATGGACGCATTCATTTGACTAGGAAAAAAACATGGAGGATCAGGAGTGATTTAAGCAAGTGCCATTCTTGAAGATCGCTCTTTTTGATGATTAATCCTATCAGCCTTAAAAGAGAACGATGAAATAAGAATATTGCATTAAAACAACATCAGTTTAAATTCATATTAGACAAGAGTGGTCAACGGATTATCAAAAGAGCATAAGATAGGAAAGATATAGGGATGAATCTGATACGCGCAATGTTTTTTAAGTTCTAAGAACTGTTTCTTCACACAGCATTCTTTTGAATGAGGAGAAGGTTCCATCTGAATATTAACTATTTAGTATTTTTTTTAAATTTCTTTTTTTAATTTGTATGATCTGGCTTCAGCTACAGCCATGGTTATAAAAAAATAAGAATTTTAAAATTAAAACCAAAAGAATTCAATCCTTTGCGTTGAGTATATCGTTCGCTCTTTTTTGGAAATCGGTCCTAAGTTCGTTACCAATAAAATGCCCTTTTCCGTATGCGTCGACCTTTGCGGCTATGGCAAGCTTCGATGCTAATGCCCTTGCTAGCCTTCCTCTCTTGTCTTTTGGTGCAGAGTGGATGAGCGTATGCTGGAATATTATCCCGTGCTTCGGAGGTTTTGTCTTTCTCCTGAGGTGCTTGAACAGTGCCTTCTCGGCTCCCAATACTTGTATGGTGCTTGCAGGCAACTTCGCCAGCTTCTCAAGACTTCCCATGTGTGCGATGAGCTTGGCCGCTATCTTCGGTCCACCGACTTCAGACATGTTCGGGCAGACTTCTTTTGCGAGAGATTCCTTGTATTGCTCTATCTGCTCCATTGTCTCTTCCAAAGTAAGTATTTGCTGCGCTAGCATCCTTATAGTTTCTATGTCCTTTTCCTGCATCTCGGAACCCATAGTGTGCTCGAGTTGACTTATTATGCTCGAGGACTTGTCACCCATGAGCGACTGGATCGCTTTCTTGCTTTCCTGCATTTTTTTCTTGTCTATCTGCAGCACGAGGTTGCAATATTTGGATCTGTCATCAAGTTTTAGCTCCGGGAAGTATATCCCGTACCACTCTGTGAGCCTTTCAAATAGGATATTCGCTTGCTTCTCAAGATCGCTGGATGCGTTGTCTGCAAAAACGAGCAGGTTGTCTCTTGATAAATATGACTTTTTGATTTTAGCTTTCATCTCTTCCAGAATTTTTTCTCTTCGTTTGACCATAGTCTCACTGCTTTTGTTTAGTTTTTAGTTATACATTATATATCATAGGCGCCATTTATAACTTTTTTTCTTTTATATAGTATACAACGCACATAGAGTTCAAATCGTTTTTTATTTAATGATTTGCGCGATTATATAAAATGTGATGAAATGGTTTCAAGAGAAGTCAGAGATAAGCTTACACAGATTACGCTAAGAAGGAACATAATATTTCCGTCCGCGGATATCTATCCGCCGATGGGAGGAATCTTCGATCTAGGTCCTGTGGGAAAGGGCGTAAGAGACAAGATCGTCAGGATCTGGAAGAAGCTTTTCATAGAGCGAAATGGATATTTCGAAGTCGACACCTCGCTTATCCTTCCGGAGATCGCAGTCAAGGCTTCCGGGCATATCGATCACTTTTCCGATCCTGTCACAACATGCAAGAGCTGCGGTGCAAAGTTTAGGGCGGACCAGCTTCTTGAAGAGAATAAGATAGAGACGGCGGGAACAACGATTGAGGACATCAACAGGCTGCTTCATCATTCCGATATAAAATGCCCTAATTGCGGGAATAAAGGGTTTACCGAAGTGGCATTTTTTAATCTCATGTTCAAGACGAATATTGGCCCAGTAGAAGGGACTCCCGGATACCTGAGGCCGGAAACAGCTCAGGGGATATTCATGGCGTTCCCGAGGATGTTCAAGTCTTATGGCAAGCTTCCGATGGCCATGGGGCAGGTTGGAAGGTCATTCAGGAACGAGATCTCTCCGAGACAGGGAGTGGTTAGGCTTAGGGAGTTCAACCAGATGGAGCTTGAGTACTTCTTCGACCCGAACGACCAGTCATTCCCACGATTCAGGGACATGGCGGGCAAGAAAGTCGCAGTCCTAACATACGAAGAGCAGGAGAAGTCAAAAGTGCAAAGCAAAGCAGAGCAGAGAAGGAACGAGGCAAAGCCTGTAGTCCTTACATGTCAGGAGCTTCTTGACAAGAAGATTGCTCCGAACGAGATCACAGCATATTTCATTGGGCTTACCTTTGAATTCTATGAGGCATGCGGAATACCTTTCGAAAGCATGAGATTCAGACAGCTTTCACCTTCCGAGCGGGCGCATTACTCGGGCGGAACTTTCGATCTCGAGGTGCAGACATCATTCGGTTGGCTCGAGACAGTTAGTCTTGCATACAGGACTGATTATGATCTTAAGAGTCACGAGACGGCTTCTGGAAGCAATATAACGGTTGTGACTCCGGACGGAAGAAGAATTATTCCTCACGTCGTCGAACCTTCATTCGGCCTCGACAGGCTACTTTGGGCAGTGCTCGAGCATTCATATCGAGGCAAAGATGAAGCGCATGACTGGGAATGGCTCAATCTCCCTACTGCGCTGTCTCCGTACGATGTCGCAGTATTTCCACTTATGAAAAAGGACGGCCTTGCAGAGAAGGCGCAGGACATTTCGTCTTTACTCAGGAACAAGGGATTCACCGTGATTTACGATGAGTCAGGAAGCATAGGAAAGAGATATGCCCGTGCGGATGAGATCGGAATGAAGTGGGCGGTCACCGTTGATTATGATACTTTGAAAGATGAGACTGTGACTTTAAGAGACAGGAATACTGCAAAGCAGACTAGGATAAAGATCAATGAGATTTCTTCAATTGTAAGCAAATTCTAAACTTAGCAAAAGGATTATAAATAGAAAGCACGTATATTATTCATAAGACTTTTTTAAGATTGTAAAATTAAACGTGTCAATCTGAAAGTCTAGTTGTAAAGTTTATGACACGTTGTTTGATTTATAAGAATTGAATTAAGCAGTCTAATTTAAAATGGGCTAAAGGCCCATTTGGGCTGTTTTTTATGAATTATACGAGACGAATCAATCAACACTAGTCACAATAAGGTGAAAACATATGTCACAAGACATAAGAAATACAGAAAAACAAAATATAGAAAATAAGAAAACAGAAGCAAATGAATCATCCGAGCGCAGGAATGTGCCGGCAAGATTGGGAAAATCTCAGATTTACGGAGAAAAGTTTGAATTGGGAGAACATAAGATCATTGTTCCTGACACTTCTGTGATTATTGACGGTAGAATGACTGAGATAATCAGGGAAAAAAGAATCAAAGGTATAAAGATAGTAATCCACAAAGCGACTGTTGGAGAACTTGAGCATCAGGCAAACACGGGAAAGGAGATTGGCTTCAGTGGATTGGCCGAGATAAAGGCTTTGAGAGAAATTGCAAAGAAAGGTGACATTGAGCTTGAATTCGGAGGCGAAAGAAGTACCGATCTCATGGTGAGGGCGGCAAAACTTGGAGAGATTGACGCAACGATAAGGGAGCTTGCAAAAGAGCTTTCTGCAATGCTGGTGACTTCCGACAAAGTGCAGTCCGAGGTTGCAAGGGCTGAAGGGATAAATGTAATCTATCTTGAGCCTATGAAATCTATAAGAGAGCTTTCATTTAAGCAGTACCTTACGCCAGATACTGTTTCCCTTCACTTTAAGGAGGATACAAAACCTCTTGCAAAGAGAGGGAAGCCAGGAGAAGTTAGGCTTGTGGTTCTTTCGGAAGAAAGGACAACAAAGGAGTCTCTCGAGGATATGATTAAGGAGATTGTCGATACTGCGAGATCCGATAGCAAATCCTATTTTGAATCTGATAGTAAGGGAGCTGCAGTAATCCAGCTTAGGGAATACAGGATTGCGATAGCAAGACCGCCATTCTCAGATGGGATAGAGATAACCATAGTAAGGCCCATAGTAAAGGCTTCGCTGGAAGATTATACCCTTTCAGATAAGCTCAAGCAGAGGCTTCTCGAAAGGGCTGAGGGAGTGATCATTTGCGGTTCTCCAGGAAGCGGTAAATCCACTTTTGCGGCCGCGATGGCAGAGATGTTTATGAAGAGGAATAAGATTGTTAAGACCTTAGAATCCCCAAGAGACCTTCAAGTTCCGGACGAAGTCACCCAGTATGCCGCTCTTGATGGAAGTTTTGAGAAGACAGGAGATATTCTTCTCCTGGTGAGGCCAGATTACAGCATCTATGACGAGATGAGGAAGACGACAGACTTCAAGGTGTTTTCAGATTTGCGCCTTTCAGGTATCGGAATGGTTGGAGTTGTTCATGCGACAAGGCCGATTGAATCGATTCAAAGATTCCTTGGGCGAGTCGATCTGGGAATGATTCCGCAGATAGTGGATACTGTGATTTTCATAAATGAAGGAAAGATCAAGAAGGTTCTCGAGCTTCGCATGAGAGTCAAGATTCCGCATGGAATGAGGGATCGTGACCTTGCAAGGCCAGTTGTCCAGGTAAGCGATTTCGAAACTGGAAAGATCGAATGGGAGCTTTATAAATTCGGAGATGAAACCGTTAGCATGCAGGTGGACGAGAGAGAGCACCATGATGAAAGAAAAGAGAGATACGGAATGAAGAGAAGGAAGAGACGTCGCTAAAAACGATTTCTTCTCTTATCTGAAGATATGTATCGTTGAATGCGTCTTTTTTTATTTTTAATTCGTGCCTAGCTGCTGCGCTCAATTCTTGAAATAAAAAATTAGACCTTGCTTCTTCTCGACAATAGATTATTCGTCGTCTTCTTCGTATTCCCCTTTTTCAAGTTTCTTTTCGAGTTGCTTCAAGTCCTCTTCGCTCGGTTCTTCTTCAAAGTTTTTTTCGTCATACTCTGCTTCTTCATCGTGCTTTTTATTTGTTTTTTCCTCGGTATCCTTTTTCGGTTTTTTGACCATGCTGTCTATTCTTTTTTTGAGTTTAGTGAGGCCTAGTTCTTCCCTGTTTAAAGTGTATTCGATATTTGCGCTGAGTGTTTCAACTGCTTTTTCCAGTGCCATTGTTGGGTCTCCTGGAATGATTACCGCGTTTAGTGCTTGTACAATAAGTTTTGGTTTTGAAGGATATCCATTATTGGTTCTTATTACGTGGCAATTGTGGAGCAGTGACAGAGCTCTTGCAGGATTGTCGAATTTTTTTGCGTATGAAACAAATACGTCAAGTTCATTTTTGCTGCCGTAAAAGTCCATCAGTTCTAACCTGTGCCTTAACTCCTCTATCAGTACCGGAGTTGCGCGTATGAATTTCCTAGTTTTTGTCATCCTTTCTTGAAAATTATAATTGTGTTTCTCGTTCTGAGTTGACATGTAATTTTCTACGTATATGGAATATATATACTTTTCGTTTTGTGTTTTTCATGTTTCAAAATGAAAAATAGAATCAAGGAATATTACTGCTTTCCTAGGAATTCTGAAAGGAGGGACTGTTTGGCTTCCTTTGGTTGCGGCTCTCTGATTTGAAACTTGTTTCCACTCATGTCAGTTGAATTTTTCTTTTCTTTTTTCAACGATCTGATGATTCCTTTCATTTTCTTTTCCTTTGCAAGGGAGACGTACTTGAATACTTCGTCCTTGGTTCCTTTCGCCACGAGTATAATCACTTCTCCTTCTTTGGTCCTTCCAACTCTTCCCCTTCTTTGGATCGATCTTATCTCGCTCGGAACCGGTTCGTAGAAGATAGCAGTATCTGCCGCAGGGATGTCTATCCCTTCCTCTCCGATAGAGGATGCGACCAGTATGTCGATATCTCCGTTAGCGAATTCAGTGATTGTTTTCTTTTGTTCCCTGACTGCGGCAACGCCTCCATTTCCTTTTCCAAGGAATGGTTTCGCCTTGAATCCCGATTCGCTGAGCTTGTCCACTATGTGGTTGACTTGGTCCCTGTACTGCGCGAACACGATTATCTTCTTTTCCTTTCTTTCGCTTATCAGGTCTATAAGTACTTTCATTTTTGGGTGCTCGATATTAGTTAGTTTGTTGGCGGCCTGTGTAAATCTCCAATCCACTCTTTTCTTCCTTTCCTTCAGTCTCTCTACGAATTTTGAGTAAGCCAGCGGGCTTTCGCTTTCAATCAGCTCCACGCCGTGGAATGCGTTGTAGAACATTGCGAAATGTCCCAGCGCGGCCATGTATTTGTTGTCGATGAGGCGTCTGTATATCTGTGATAATCTTCCTCTCGGGGTTTTTCTGGATATCATGATGTTGAGTTCTCCTAGCGTCTTGCTTTTTTCGTCCATCAGTTCTTTGAGGAGCGCGATGGCTTCGTTCATTTCCTGCGAAAGTTCAACTTCCTTCCATTGGATATTTATATTCTGGATATACTTGGACACGTCCGAGTCTGTTTCGGTTCTTATCTCGACATTATCTATGGACAACGCATCCGTTATTTCCTTTATTTTTGATGCGCTTCCCCCCGGGGATGCAGTGAGTCCGAGGAGCAGTATCTTTCCGTTTTTCTTTCCCTGCTCTATTGCCGAATTTGCCACATAGGTGTATGCGTATTGTCCGACTGCGCGGTGGCATTCATCGACTACTATACATGAAAAGTTCGAAAGTATTCCGCCGGGGTTGTCCTCTGTCGCAGTTGATTCTATATCGTTCTTTATAGTCTGGGGCGTGGATATTATCACATCACTTTTCTCATAAAGAATGCGTCTGTCTTCTTTTTTAATCTGTCCCGTTACCTGTGCGATGTCGTAGCTTTCGTAGAAATATTCGTTCAGTCTTTTTCCATGCTGGGCAACAAGGGGCCTTGTCGGTGCAAGGAACAGGCATCTCTTCTTTTCCTTGAGGAATTTTTCCATCACTAGCGCGCCTATTAAGGTTTTGCCCATTCCGGTTGGGAGTACTACCAGTGTGTTGCCATTCCTGATCGCACTTTCTGCAATTCGTTCCTGGTATTCCCGCGACATCAGCTTCATGATTAAACATGGGAGATTAGGATTTAAAAATTAAAAGGAAGGTCATTTCGCGTGTTTTTCTTTTGGCGTTCGCATTTCCTTTTTTTACCCAGATTAGCATATGTTTTAAATATTTTTATCTAAATTATACTATATTCTATAGTTAGGCATTTTTATCAAAGTCTAAAGCATGAGTGTTATTCTTTCATACGGATGTCCTAGGTATAGGTTCAATGCTATTGTTCTCAGGGATGTGATCTTTTGAAGCTTCCGAATATTTATCAGGGAAATTACAGCATCTTGGTTCTGCTTCCGATTGTTCTTATAGTGACAAGCATATTCCTTATTCCTAATCTTAAGTACGGAATTGATCTCAAAGGTGGAATGCTTATAAGTATACAGACTTCACAGAGCATAGACGAGCAGGCTCTCAGGTCCGCAGTCTCTGCCCAGGGAATAAAGGATGCAGAGGTCAGGTTCTTTACAGATCTTGATGGATACGTTGCTGAGATAGAGATTCCAATTGATGAGCGCATAACCACAATAGACGACAAGATTTCAAGCATCGAGAGCATCAGCGAGCAGATAAGCACTCTCGAGAGCGAGCTTGCAAGATACCGGGCGGAGCAGATGAGCACTGGAAAGGATGTATCATCGCAGATTTCCGCAGACGAGGCGAAGATCTCTTCGCTTATGCAGAACGCGGTCTCTCTTCAGAATGAAATATTCTCCGCTTCCGCAGAACTGATTGGCGGGATCCCCGCCACAGCAAAATATGAAGGTTCCGAGATAGTTAACCTTCAGAAGGCATGCAATGCGGTCTTTTCAGAAGCAAAGTTGAAGTACAAGGAAAAGCTTCTTAATTCCCTTACGCTTTCGTATTCCATAGACGAGATCAAGCTCGAAGAGGTCAGCCCTTCCCTGAGCAGTCTTTTCATAAATAAGGTAATAAACATAGCCTTAATATCTGCGTTTCTTGCGATAATCGTAGTCTTCCTGGTTTTCAGGACTTTGGTTCCTTCACTTGCAGTTCTAGTCGGAGCAACGTCAGACCTTACTATGGCTCTAGGTGCGATGTCGTTATTCGGAATTCCACTTACGCTTTCTTCCTTTGCGACGCTGATGATGATTGTCGCCTTATCTTTGGATACCGACATGATGCTTACGATTAAGACAGTTAAGAGGAGGGAGGGAACTCCGAGAGAAAGAGCTTATGACGCATTTAAGACCGGATTCGCAATGACCACAACAGTGATAGTGGCGTTTGCGGTGCTCACAGTTTTGGGAAGCGTTACTCACATTTCTACATATTATCAGATAGGTGCGGTCGCGGTTGCAGGCCTTATTGGAGACCTAATTGCGACATGGGCCTTGAACGCAGTCTTGGTGCTGTGGTATTTGGAGGGCAAATATGAAATTCTCGCTCGCATGGTTAAGAGATAATCGTGTTTTATTTGTAATTGCATTGACTCTGGGAAGTCTTATTCTCCTCTACTTTCAGGGCGCTCATTTGGGGCTGGAGTTCACAGGAGGAACTAGGATACCTATAACTTTAGAGAAATCAGTTTCAAAGGCCACCATGGATGACATAGTAGGTATAATTAAATCTAGGATCACGAAATTCGGCCTGAGCCAGGTTACAGTCAGATCGATCGGAGATCAGCAGCTTTATGTTGAGCTCCCGCAGTCTTCTGACCAGACCTACGTACAGCAGGTCAAGGACATACTCAGTTCGGAAGGAAAGTTCGAGGCGATAATTGACGGCAATGTTGCGCTTACTGGAGAATACATAGTCAGTGGAAGCATCCAGGAATCCGCCAGGTCAAGTGGAGACTCCGTAAAGTGGGGCGTAACATTCGTGGTTACTCAGAACGGGGCTAAGATGTTTTCGAACGCGGCATACGGAAAGGCTAACTATCCGGTGAATCTCTTCCTTGACAAGGCAGAGGACAGCGTGGTGGTCATCAGGGAGCTTTACTTTGAGAATTCCACCCTTTCAGTGCAGGAGATTTATTCTGAGTTGAATAAAGTTGTATTGTACGGAGACAATTCGGTTGTCTTTGCGGATCCGACGGAAAACGCTTCAGCCCAGGCAAGCTTGGTGTTCTTGCAGAACAAATCGAAAGTCATAATTTCGGAAGACGAGCAAGAGCTCATTTCCGCGATAACAGAGATTAATTCCCGCTTAGACAATAAGAGCAGGGTAAAGGTAATTGCAAAGCCGCAGCAGGAAATGATTCCGGATGTCGTGAACATGGGCCTCGAGGGCAATTCAGTGAACCAGTGGGGCGCGATAGGACTCCTTTCAGCCCCGACTTTGAGCCCTGCGCTGGCAACGGGCCAGACCTCCCAGCGGTTTAGCATAGAAGGAACTGCGAAGGGCGACACGTTTGCGGAGAGGCAGGCATATGCGCTTGCAGAGACCTCCAGGATCAAGAGTATTCTGAGCGGAGGAGCGCTTCCAGTCTCAATCGAGCTCGGAAGCATTATAACTGTTCCTGCCTCCTTGGGAAGTGAGTTCCTCAAGTACAGCGTCATCGGAATGATGGTCGCGGGGCTTACCGTGTTGCTTTTCATAGCGTTCAGATATAGGCATCCTGAACACATACTGCCTCTCGTGTTCGTTGCAGGTACGCAGCTCACCATACTGGTGTGCTTCATGGCGGCAGTTGGAACACTCGATCTTGCGACAATCGCAGGTCTTTTTGGGACCCTTGGAACCTCAGTGGATTATCAGATAGTTATAACGGATGAGATCTTGGGCCGAGGAGCCGGAGGAAAGGATGAAGCCAAGAGAAGACTTGACAAGGCGAAGTATATATTGACAAGGGACGTCGGGGTCCTCACAGTGGTTATGCTTCCATTGATGTTTTCTAATATAGTGGAGGTAATAGGATTCGCCACGACAACGCTTCTTGGTTCGCTTCTTGGAGTTGGAATAACTACGTTAGTATACAACGCGGTTATCGATAAGTCATATAGCGAGTGATTTTAATCTTGGATTGTCGGCCGGTGACGGTGACTTGGAAATATGTAGGTGATATCATGATAGATGAAGGAATGGTTTGCATCAAGAAGACTGGAAGAGATGCTGGACAAAAGTGCGTCGTAATAAATGTATTGGACAACCAGTTCGTGGAGATCGTATCCAAGAACAGGAAGCAGGCCAGGAAGGTGAATGTTTTGCACCTCACTCCGCTCGAAAAGAAAGTTGATCCGAAGTCGGAAGAGCAGATCAAGGCAGCCCTTTCCGAGTAGTTTAATTCTTCTTTTTTTTAATTTTTGTTTTGTTTTCCTTTTTCATTTTTTGTTTCTTTTTTTTAATTTTCTAGGTTTAATTTATCTTTTTATACCTTTGGTTTGATTATTACTCATGGATGAGCTTGTCATAATAAAGAGGGATGTCCATACCAATGCCGGCTACGGAAAGGCGCCGAAGCAGAGGGGCCTCAATGAGCTTCTGAATTCAGGCTTTCTCATTCTGGACAAGCCGAAGGGTCCAACTAGTAACCAGGTAGTGGAGCAGGTCAAAGCCCTACTCGGGGTTGAGATTGCAGGCCACATCGGCACGCTCGATCCGGAAGTGTCTGGAGTTCTCCCCATTCTTCTAGGCAAGTCCGTCCATGCCGCAGCATACCTTAACAAAGACAAAAAGTACGTTGGAGTGATGCAGCTGCATAATGATATCGAAGAGCAGAAGATAAGGGACGCCTTTTTGAAATTTACTGGAAAGATAAAACAGCTTCCTCCGGTTAAGTCCGCAGTTGCAAGAAAATTTAGGGAAAGGGAAATTTTCGAATTGGAAATCGTGGAAATGACTGGAAGGAACGTTCTTTTCAAGGCCCATGTCGAGGCCGGCACGTATATAAGGAAGCTTGTCCATGACATCGGACAGGAGTTAGGAATAGGGGCGAACATGCTCGAGCTCAGAAGGACTGACGTAGGGGAGATCTCGGAAAAGGACGCAGTCACCCTGCACGAGCTTGCAGAGGCCATGTGGCTTTTCAAAAACGAGAACGACGAGAGGCTCCTGAGGAAAATGGTGATTCCCTTGGAGGAGGCGTTAGAGTATTTCGGAATAAAAATGATGTGGATAGCAGATTCCGCCGTCAACGCGATATGCTCCGGGGCCCAGTTGATGGAGCCCGGGCTTGCAGCCTTCAACAACAAGATAAAAGACGGAGAGACCGTCGCGATAATGACCACCAAGGACGAGCTTGTCGCATTCGCAAAATCCCTGTATTCGTCGGACGAGCTTACGGATGTCAGCAGGAAGCAGGTCGTTAAGACGCTCAGGGTTATGATGGACCGGGGCGTCTATCCATCGTGGAAAAAGGAAAAGAAAAAGAAAGATTAGTATTTTTCGTTTTTCAGTAAATTACATTTTCTGTTTCAATACATGTCCATCAATTTGGTTTGCCTTTTGGCTAGGTCCAAGTATTCCCTCAAGATCTTTTCCGTCCTTCTTCTCTTGCGGGCGGCTTTTGGCTTTTCTTTAAGGTTCGTTTCATAGTCTGATAGGCCTTTTCTTCCAGTCATGAGAAGATATTTCTGTATTTCATTTATCAGTTTTGTGTTTAAACCGTTTATATAGAATAGGTTGTATTCTGCTTTTGCTTTCTTATAAAGTTGAGGATATGTCTTTATCTTCGCCCTTGTGAATGCTCTTATGATCATGCGATCTTTATCCAGGGATTCCTCGTCGATCTTCTCTCGGAAGATCGGTTTCCTGTCCGCTTTTCGTTTTTATTCTACATCGTTACAGTTTCCTTTTCATTCTGCATATATCGACGCAATCTAGTTATAAAAGCCTGTATTTTAATCGCATGCCTTTTATTAGAACAAGGGAAATTTTAAATACTTCGCGCTCTAATTATTACTGCTTATTCTCATGGCAGCTAGTCGTGGGTTCAAAGTTTGAGCACTTATATCATATGCGGAGGTCGCATAACCTGGTATTGCGCCAGCCTGGAAATTGGTTCAGAATTCATTTCTGATCAAACTCTTTCTTAAAGAGTTTGCTGGTAAGCTGGTGGTCTTAATTGGCCGTGCGAGTTCAAATCTCGCCCTCCGCGCTCAAAATGGCCTTTCTGGCAAGGGCTGTTTCGACGTGGTTAGTATAACCTGGCCATAGGAATATTTAAAAAGTTGTTTATGATAATATAATATACTTTTTAAGTAGTATACGATATATGTAAGCATCGCTCACCGCTTTTCTTACAGTATCTTCTTAGGTTATTGCACCCTTCGGGTGATTTAACGGATTATTCCGATTTAAAGAGTGAATTAAATGGCGAAAGATAATATTTCACATGCAAAGGCACCTCATCACGAGGCGCAGTCAGAAGAGATCAGGGGAATCGTGCACCTGATCGGAAAGGACGTCAAGGGTCATGTCCCATTGATTGACGCATTGAGGCAAGTTAAGGGAGTAGGCTTCAGGTTGTCAAAGGTTTACGCCAAGATAATTTCTAAGGAGATGAACATTTCAGTGGACACTCCAATTGGAAAGTTCACTGAGGAGCAGACAGACCAGATAGAAGAGATAGTTAAGTCTCCTGCGAAGTACAATATACCTGTATATTTATACAACAGAAGGAAGGATATGGAAACAGGGAAAGATGTCCATATTACAGGAAACGATGTGCTCTTCACGATGAGGGGAGACGTTGAAAGGCAGAAGACGTTGTACACCTGGAAGGGATACAGGCATGCCTACGGCCAGAAAGTAAGGGGCCAAGGAACAAGGACGACCGGAAGAAAGGGACTCACTATGGGAGTCACCAAGTCCAAGATTACAACTGCTGCAAAGCCTGCAGCAGAGGCGAAGTCGGCAGCAAAGACTGCATCGGCAAAGAAGTGATAATTTTATTTTTATGAAGTGATATTTATGGGAGATCCGAGAAAATTAAGGAAGAGATACGCCGTTCCGCAGCAATTGTGGGACTCTACAAGAATTAGTGAAGAGAGCGGTTTAGTCCAGGAGTACGGGCTCAAGAATATTAAGGAGATTTGGATTGCAAAGTCGATTCTGAGAAAGCTGAGAACAAGATATAAGGACTTGCTTGCGTTAGGTGAAAAAGGAGAAGCCCAGAAGACGGAAATTCTCAAACAGACCATCATTGCAGGATACTGCAAGCCGACAGCGAATGTGGATGAAATTCTTTCGCTAACAACAAAAGACGTGTTAGAGAGAAGACTGCAGACTTTGGTGTACAGGAACGGCCTTTCAAAGACAATGAAACAGGCAAGACAGCTCATTACACATGGATACATTTCCATAGATGGAAAGAAAGTGAGGTCTCCGAGTTATCAGGTTCCAGTTGAACTCCAGACAAAGATAGGATATTATAAACCTATCCAAATCGATGTCACGCAGAAAGTGGAGCTCAAATCACAGAAGCCGGATGCCGAGATAGTCCAGTAATTTTCATAAAGATTTGAGATGATATTTATGGCAGAAGAAGAGAAGGTTGTTTTAAAGGAGAAAGAGCAGGTCAAACCTCTTGATGAGAAAGTAGAGACCAAGGAAGAGCCGAAAGGGGAAAGCGGTGAGGGAAGAAGAGAGAAAAGAGGCGGACGCACGGGCGGGCGCTTCAGACAGAGATCGTTCCTTCCGTCAGGACAGGGAAAGGTTGCAGTCGCTCATGTCTATTCCTCAAGGAATAATACGATAATTACAATAACTGATCTTACTGGATCAGAAATAATTTCCCGTGGCAGCGGTGGAATGGTGGTCGATTCAGATAGAGAAGAAGGATCTCCGTTCGCAGCCATGAGGGCAACGATCAAGGCGGCGGAAATCGCAGTCAGAAAAGGATTTACAAGGATAAGAGTGAAGATCCGAGCCCCGGGAGGACACAATGAGAAGACTCCAGGACCTGGAGCGCAGGCAGTGGTAAGAGCGCTTGCGCGTTCTGGAATGAGGATTGAAAGAATCGAAGACGTAACTCCGGTTCCGACCGACACCACAAAGAGGCCGGGCGGAAGAAGAGGAAGGAGGGTTTAATCTCATTTCCCGGTTTAATTCAGGATACTTATGGATTAAAGGTGCAAACATGAAAATATCGGTCCAATCAAACACTGAACAGGAAATGAGCTTTACGTTGAGCGGAGCAACTACTCCTTTCGCAAACCTGATCAGAAGATATGCAGTGAATTCTGTGCCAGTGTTCGCGATAGAGGAGGTTGCGATATACGAGAATAACTCATCTTTCTTCGATGAGTATATAACGCACAGGCTCGGTTTAATTCCGCTCACCACGCCGTCTAAAGCGAAGCTGGGAGAGGAAGTGACCCTTATGCTCGATGTCACTGGACCGAACACCATCTATTCAGACAGTTTGAAATCCACGGACAAGAATGTGGTCCCAGTCTACTCAAACATGCCGATAATAAAGCTACTCGACGATCAGAACATAAGAATGGAATGCAAGGCGGTTCTTGCCACAGGTAAGAAGCACGCAAGGCACCAGCCTGGACTCGTCGCATATGAGCATGTTGGAGATGAATTTAAGTTCATTATCGAGTCTTACGGACAGATGCCAGCGGAGACAATACTCAAGAAAGTACTGGTGAAGATCCAAGAGTCTGCCGAGGAGATAGAATCCGAGCTCAAGAAATCAGAGTGAGAATTCACATTGATCCTGCAGGGGTGGCAGAGTTAGGTCAAATGCGCCAGCTTGAGGGGTTGGTGCCGTAGTGGCTGCGTGGGTTCAAATCCCACCTCCTGCATTCAAACTTTTCAGGAAAAAGTTTAATTAAAAAAAATGAAAATGAAAAAAAAAAACAAATGTGAAAAATCAGAATAAATTATATTCACGATCGGAATGAATGATATTTAAGGTGTAATTATGGTATACGGACCGGAAAAAATAGAGTCGATAAATGCTATAAAGACATTGACCGCAGCGAAGGGTTCCAAGGTGTTCAAGCTTCTTGCGAGCATGCTTAAGGCTCCAAGTAGAAAGCAGGTTAGTGTTAATTTGAACAAAATATCTTATGTTTCAAAGCCGAATTCTGTAGTGGTGATTGCAGGAAAGGTTCTGGGAAGCGGCGAACTCGCTCACAAGGTGGACATTGTTGCGCTCTCATTCAGTGATTCAGCAAAGAAGAAGATAAAGGCGAGCGGCGGAGCGATGCATGATTATGCATGGCTCGTGAAGAGGGGTGCTAAGGACATCATACTCGTTAAGTAATGTTGTTTGAAGGTGTTTATATGAAGATTATTAACGGTGAAGGAGCTATCTTCGGAAGGCTTGCAACAGTTGCGGCGAAATCAGTGCTCAATGGAGAGCAGGTTGTAGTTGTCAACGCAGAGAAGATAATAATTAGCGGCAATCCGAAGCAGATTGTCGCGAAGTTCAAGGTAAGGAGAAGCCTCAAGCAGAAAGCGGATCCGGAGAAATCTCCGAAGTTCCCGAGAAGGCCGGACATGCTGGTCAGAAGGATGATCAGGGGTATGATTCCGTTCGACAGATCGACTGGAAGACAGGCCTACAAGAGGCTTACTGTCCATATGGGAGTTCCAGATGAGCTTGCAAAGCAGCTCGCATCCGCGGTCCCGGTGGAGAAAAAGGTTCCTAAGATGTATATTTCAATGAGCGATTTATCGAGAGAGTTGGGTTGGTATGGCAAAGCGTAAGACTACTAAAGAATCCGTAGAAGCGGAGAAGATTGTAGAGACTCCTGTGAAGGAAGAGAAGCACAAGGAAGTCAAGATAGAGCAAAAGGTAGAGAAGGTAGAGTCTAAAAAGAAGAGAATTTCGAAGCCTAAGCAGATAACTGTCTCGGCAAGAAGGAAGATGGCGATTGCAAGAGCCTCCATAAAGGCAGGTAAGAGCGTCGTCAAGATCAACAAGATCAACCTTCAAGCGATAGACAATCCACATGTAAAGATGATGATATCAGAACCGCTTAAAATAGCTGGAGACTACGCATCCCAAGTGGACATTAATGTCAATGTTTGCGGAGGAGGTCAGATGGGTCAGGCGCAGGCTGCAAGATCTGCAATAGCAAAGGCGCTCGTGATGTACACCAAGGACTCCCAGCTTAAGAAAGATATGCTCGCTTACGATCGTTTCCTTCTTGTAGACGATTCCAGGCAAGTTGAGCCAAAGAAATTCAAGGGAAGAAAGGCAAGAGCAAGGTTCCAGAAGTCCTACAGATGATATATTTCATTCGGTGGTATTATGGCTTTACAGGAAAATGAGATGAAGTTCATATCGAGAACGAATTCGATCAGCAATGTGATAGTCAATACCACAAATGAATGGACACAGGTTAGAGCGTTCAGCAAGAGCAAGATGGGTAATGTAGATATTATGCTCGAGCCTAAGATGGGACTTATCAATGTTAAGTGGGTAAGGGGTGTTCCAGACGAGCTTGATGAGCTTTACATCTCGGCTAAAGATGCGTTGAGTCTCAGCTGCATACTTGGGCTTTTTACCAGATCAATAGCGGGGTTGGAAATCAATACTGCGGACATGAAGCATGCTCAAATAAGGATTACGAGCGAGAAGCTCAGGAAGGAAGTCGAGGAGTTTGTCAATTTCATTATTGACAATAGTAAGAGATAATTATACAAGAGGTAATCATATGCTGGCACCGATAAGATGTTTTTCGTGCGGGAAACCGATTGGACATTTATTTGAATCATATAAGGAGAAGGTTTCGCAGGGCAAGGATCCTTCGGCAGTTTTGGACGAATTGGGAATCAAGAGATACTGTTGCAGAAGGATGTTCATATCCCACATAGACCTTTCCGACGAGGTAATACACTACAAGGGACACTGAGTATTAACCGGGGCCGTCTGCTAGCCTGGTAGGCTTCCACCTTGGGGTGGTGGCGACCCGAGTTCAAGAAACTTTTTGGAAAAGTTTTGCAATAATTGCGAAATTTTAACTTTTAAAAAGTTAAAGTTTCATCAAAATGCCTGAAAGTTTGAATAAATCTCGGCGGCCCCATCGTAATAATCAGAATGAAGATTTGAAAATTATGCTAATTAAATATGTAATTGATATTAAAGGTTGATTAAATGGTTGAAAACAATTCTCATGAACAGTATCTTGAAGCCGGTGTGCACATCGGCACCAGAGTGTCCAGCAAGTGGATGAAGAAGTTCGTTTACAAGTACAGGAAAGACAAGCTTGTTATGCTCAATGTCGAGATGATCGACAAGAGGATACAGGAGATGGCGAAGATTCTCGCCAAAGTGGACATGTCCAAGGTGGCGATAGTCGCATCGAGAGTATATGCAGTTCCTGCCGCAAAGAAGTTCGCGGAAATATTCGGAGCGAAGCCATTCTTTGGAAGATTCGTACCTGGAACGTTCACGAATCCCTCCAAGAGTAATTTCTTTGAGCCAAACGTGATATTTGTCTGCGACCCGAGAGTGGAGAAGCAGGCGCTTGTTGAGGGAACTTTCAGAGGATCCCTGAATATAGGCCTTGCTGATACAGATAATTCCACAAAGAATTTGGATTTCTTCATCCCTTGCAACAATAAGGGTAAGAAATCCGTGCCGTTTATATTTTACCTACTGACAAAGGAGCTCATGAAGGCGAAGGGGATGATAAAGGACGATTCTGAGTTCAAGTATAAGCCAGAGGACTTCGAGCTTTCAGTTCTTACAGCGTCTGACACAGAGGAGAACACCGAAGGGTCTGACGAAGACTCTGACGTCTCTGAAGAAAAGTCAGAATAAATTCGTACTTTTGTTCTTCCTTACATTTTCCTTTTTATTTTCTTTGGTTTTTTGATTCCAAAACTCCTATGTTTAGCACTATTTCGCATTGATAGTGCTTGTGCTACTGATTTTAAAAGTAAAAAAGAAAATAAGGATTGAATTAGAACAGCTTTAGGCATTCCTCTCTGAGGGCGTTGTCTTTGATGTAGGCGCAGTAGTCAGTAGAGATTCCGTCCCTTTTTATTGCATTGTAGATGCAGATGTCCTCCATGTATGCGTCGTTCATCGCCACGCAGTTGTCGAAGGAAACTTCAGCTCCAGTTATTACCGCCATGTAGCACGCAGATATGTCTGTCTGGCTCAGGCCAGTGGTGTCCTTCATGTTGTCGCATTCGGCTGGCTTCGCGTTTGCAAGCGCAATCTGCTGTGTGCAGGTCTTTTCGAATGAAATGATCTTTATCATTTGGCATGCATCCACATCCAAAGTTGCCTTTGCATAGTTCCAGTAGCAGTTGTCTCTGTCAAGCTCGCTAGATACTCTGGCGCATACTGCCATATTGTTCGTCTCTATTGCGCACTTTTCGTAGCAATTGTTCTTATAGGTGATGTCTCCTATCGGGTCGCACCAGGAACATTCCTTCATGTAAGCAGCGTAGTAAAGGTAGCAGTTTGCCTGTATCTGGATGTTCGTCAGGGAGCCGCAGGTTGTTTGATTAAGCACGAGATCCTTACATGCGGTTTTCTTTCCCAAATTGGCAATGTTTTCGCATTCGTTCTCGTTCCTAGTGAAAGAGTAGTCTAAGTAGCAGTCGTCCTTTTGAGTCGAATCGTCAAGGTCTGAGCAAAATGAAGCGTTCGCTTTAGCTATTGCGTTACAGACTGTCCTTGCAAACAGGTTTGAGATGTTCCTGCATTCCTCCGTGTAGTCTCTGAGCAGGCAATTCGTTCTCAGCGTCTCATTTGTGATCATCTCGCACGCATTGTCTCCGAATCTGGCTACGACGTTCATTAGACAGTTGTCCATACTGGTGGAGTTGCCGAGCTTCATACAGTATGAATAGTTTAGATCGCTTATCTTGTTGATGCACTGTTCGAAATATTCACCATCAAGTAGGTAGCAATCGTAAATGTAATTATTGTTGTATGCCCTTTGAATTATGCATGCTTCCTTTCCGGAAGTCATTTCCTCGCATCTTGTCGGCAAGGTTTGGTTTGTTCCATTTGAAGGGATTGTTCCGTTTGTCATGTTGGTTCCATTCTTCTTTATTACTCCGTTCCCTTCCACATTCGGCCCTATGCATCCGAACAGAAGTACTGTGAATACAAGAGCCGCTACAAGCATAAGTTTATTCATTTTCATCTATTCACCGCTTTCTTTTCCTTTATCTGCTTTTCGTAGTAGTTTTCCCATCCTTCTTCTTCCGCCTGCCTTCTGTACTTTATTCCGATCGCCTTGTAGGCCAGCTGTGCGCATATTACATTCGGCGTGCTGAATCCATGTATCGGTGACAGTTCAGTTATGTCTATTCCTACTATGTTCTTTTTGTTCCCGATCTTCTTGAGCGGAGCGATGACTTCTTCCCATTTTAGTCCCCACGGCTCAGGCATCGGAGTAGCAGGCATTATAGAAGGATCGAATGCATCCACGTCTATGCTAATATAAACATTATCGTTAAGATCCTTGACTATCTGGTTTATTTCTTTTTCAGTCACCCTGCAGTAGGCCTTCATTTTCTCTGCGTCCTCCAGTTCTTCGCTTCCGACGCTTCTTATCCCTATCTGGACTATGTCCACTCCTGTCTCCGATATCCTCTTTGCGACTGAGAGGTTGGAGTTCTTCTTGTTGTCGAAGCTGTCCTTCATGTCTGTGTGGGCGTCGAATATGACTACGCTGAGGTTGTTGTAAGATTCTGAGGCGGCTTTTACTGTGGAGATCGAGATTGCATGGTCTCCTCCAAGCACTACTGGAAGTTTCTTGTCTTTAATTATTTGTCCAGTAATATCATGTATTTCTTGCAATCCCTTCTCTCCTTCGTACAGTTTTTCGGGAAGGGGGTAAATTTTTGCAGTGCATGGGGCGTAGTTAAGTTCTAGGTCGTAGTCCTCCATGTTCCAGTTCTGGATGATTTCGGACGGGCCGTCAAGCGTGCCCTGCGTCAGGGATGTAGAAGAATAAGGAGCGGGGAAAAGTATGGTCTTCGCCTCATCGTAGGTCAGCTCCAGACCCATGAAATCAACTTTCTTGAAGACAGAGTTGTTGTTTTGTTTTTCCTCTTTCTTGACCATATTATACCCATGTTTTCTGGCGTTGGAAATAGAAGTTTTCCCGCCATAGATGTTTAATATAATGTTGAAGGATTTAGTTTAAAAACATTAGTTTGCCATTGAAAAGGCAGGTAGTATCCAGACTGAAAAAAGAAGCGCAGGTTTCAGATCCCTTTTGGGTTCATTTCCAGATATTTCCTTACGAACTCTATTCCCTTTGTGATGTATTAGTCGAAGCTTTTCTGGTTCAGAAAGATGTATTTGAGCTCGTTCTGAAGCCCGATTATGTGCGGATAGTTGTGGTTCGTGTAGTATTCGTTGTTCCATGGCCAGAATTCCTTGATTTGCGGGTCAAGGGAGGTCAATGCGAAAGCGGCGATCTCTGCAAGCGCCAAGACTTGGTTGTCAGTTAGCCTTCTGTCGCCATAATGGCGTCTATAAATCTCAAAATAGTGCGAAAGTATGAGTTCGTGGGCGGTGATCTTTCTCATTGCGTATGGTCCTTCATTCTATATTCTATATACCGGGAGTTCCTGTCTTCAGTTAGAGATTCTCTTGTGCACGAGCGAGATTACGCAGGTGTATTTGGGATAGAACCATTTGTAGTTTGTAGTTTTTTTCAACGTAGTCGGAAAATCTGTCATTTATTTCGTCCCAGGATCTTTGATACAGTTCTACCGAGCTTTCAAGATAACCATACATTATGACGTATTCATTTCTATCCTTGCTATTGTTTCCTCTGAATGGCTGCGTTGTTTCGCAATTGTTATATCTTTTTCTTTATCGATCACGAATTTGAAATTCATGCCTTTTCATCTCAAGTCATTCTTTGAACGCTCCCGCAACAAGGAGCGGAAATGCTATTGTTGCGTCTGCGAACACCTTGATAGTGGTGTCCTTGCCTTTCAACTTGCCCCAAGAAACAGCTTCGTCCGGTGTGGCCCCGCTGTCCGATCCCCCTTCTTCTGTTTCAGTGGAGATGTAGATTGCATAGTCGGATCCCCCTCTGAAAAGGTTCGCGTTCGCGGTGTGGTGTTTGATGAAATTCCCCCCTAGCACTATCATTCCGGTCTTCTTTGCGTCAAGCGCAATGTTGACTATCCTGACCATATCTTCAGCGATGTCAACTTTGAAATCGGCGTTTTTCTTGTCCGATGCCTTGAAGAAGTAGATTATGTCTCCTATCGAACCGTCGGTTATTGCAGGACAGAATACAGGTATATTGTTCTTTGTTGCCCAGTAGTATATGGAGTTCTCGTCTTTAACTTCGCTCCCGAGCTTGCGTATAATCTCTGAAGCTGTGAATATGTGGCCCGTTTTTCTCTGTTCTTCTAAGAGCTTGGCGAGGAAAGGCTGCATGAACTTCTCAAATAATGCGTACCTGTCGTTAGGGACGAATACATTCCCTATTCTGTTTATCCCCTTGGCTCTAAGCTCTCTTCCGGGAGCCTTGAAGTCTCCCATGATGAAGGGTTTCATAGTTTTCATGATGTCTTCTTCCACTCCGCCCGCAGTAGTAACTAAAACGTCCACCATTTTGTTTTTCACAAGATAGGCTATGACTTCTCTCAATCCTGAGCTCACCATGTTGGAATTGTAGGCAAGATAGATGACTACTTTTTCTTCTCTCATCTTTTTCGCTAGCTCTATTGCCCTTCCAAGGTTCGATGCTTGCATTCCTGTGACTGAATATGCTTTCAGGAATTCTCCAAACTCAAATGTCTTGTTGAAATCGTATCCTTTTACTATTGCGCCTTCTGGCTCTACAGATTTTGTGCCGAAGTCAGTGTCAAAAGCTTCTTTTACTTTTGTTTCGTCTACCATAAAATTCACCTAAAATTTCATGAAATAAATATATATACAATTCATTTGAAATTGGTCAGGATAATCAGAGATTTACGTCGTGCCGAATACTATAATATAGGGGTCTCAGTTAATTTAAATCTTGCTATTCTAATATACTCATGGAACTTCCAGAAGCGAAATTGATCAAATCCGAAATTGTTTTGAGGGACATGGATTTAAGCGACGACGTAAAGATGGCGAGAAAGTCGCTTATAAGATGGCTTGCGCTTTCGCTCGGTCTTATTTCCAAAAAGGAATCAAGGCAATCCGTGCTTATGATATTGGAGGCGTTGCTTTATTATCATTTGAAGGATAAGAAGGAGCCGAACTATCAGGACTTGGTTGATTATTTTTCCAAGGAAGGTCAGATCTTGAATGAAAAGACCATACGGTACCACCTCACCCAGTTGAGAAAAGCAGGGGTTATTGAGGAAGACAGAGGCGTTTACAGGTTCTCAGGTTTTCAGTTCGATAACCTTCCTTCCGCAATGGAGCAGACCTATCAGAAACGGGCCTACATGGCGTTCTTCAACATCAAGCAGGCGATGCAGCTGCTCCAGAACATGTATGAAGAAGGCAAGAATTAAGATTTAAAACTAAGCAAAACTAAAATTGAAAAAATTGAAATGAAAAGAAGTGATGATATGCTGATAGTAGATTTAGAAACCACGGGAGTTGATCCGTCTAAGAATTCCATAGTCAGTTTCGGGGCGATCGATTTCCTTCACCCGGAACGGACGTTTTATGTGGAATGCAGACCGTGGAACGGGGCACTCATAGATCCGGATGCGCTCGAGGTGAATGGATTCACGCAGGAGCAGATAATGGACGAGAGCAAGAAGACCCTTTACGAGGCGATGCACGATTTCATCACCTGGGTAGATCAGTCCGAAAGGCAGACTCTCGCAGGACATAACTTTGGATTTGACTGGGCTTTCTTGAAGGCAACAGCGGACATTTACAATATGTCATGGAAGCCGCACAAGAGGATTGTGGATCTCCATTCAGTTTGTTACATTGATTTTCTAAAGAGGCACGAGGAGCCTCCGCTTAAAGACAAGAGGACGGACCTTAGCTTCAACAAGGTCCTCAATTATGTGGGGCTTCCGGACGAGCCGAAGCCGCATAACGCATTATTTGGAGCTAAGGCGGCAGCGGAATCCTTCTCAAGGATACTCTACGGGAAGTCGCTTTTGAAGGAGTTCGAGCAGCATCCGATTCCGGAGCATTTCAGGAGATAACACCAGAAATCTCCCTTAGAAACTATTTAATATCTTAATTGTCTAGTTTTACTCGTATGTCCTCGTTTTTAACAAGGAAATTTGGAGAACTCACAGATGTTCAGAAGAAAGGAATCCCATTAGTGGAAGAAGGAAGAAATGTTTTAGTGATAGCTCCGACTGGTTCCGGAAAAACAGAGACTGCGGCAATTCCTGTCATGGAAAAGATAAAAGACAACAAGCTCCCAGGTATTGCGGCAATTTATATTACGCCTCTTCGTGCGCTCAACCGGGACATGATGAAAAGACTCAAAGAATGGGCGAATGAGATGGGCATAACCATTGCCGTAAGGCATGGTGATACGACTACCACAGAACGGTCCATGCAGGCGAAGAAGCCTCCGCAGCTTCTGATCACTACGCCTGAGACATTGCAGGCAATTCTTCCTGCAAAGGTCATGGGCCAGCATTTGAAGAACGTGAAGTATGTGGTGGTGGACGAGCTTCATGAACTCATAGACAACAAAAGAGGTGCTCAGCTTTCCGTGGCATTGGAAAGGCTATCAGAAAAGGCGGGAGAATTCCAGAGAATCGGTTTAAGTGCAACTGTTGCTGATCCAATCCAGGTTTCCAAATTCTTGTGTGGATATAGGTCTTGCGAGATAGTGGACCTGAAATACCTTAGGTCAATGAAATTTGACATTATTTATCCTCAGGCCAGCAAGTCCTATGATTCCGCTGCAAACGAGCTGCAGGTTGACATTGCTGCGGTCGCGAGGTTGAAGGAAATCCAGCGGATAATAAAGGACAACAAGACATTGATATTCGTAAACACCCGTTCAATTGCAGAGATCCTCGGTTCAAGGATGATGAAGCTGGATCCCAAGATAGCGGTTCATCACGGTTCCCTTTCAAAAGAAGTGAGAATACAGCTGGAGGATGATTTCAAGGGAGGGAATCTTGATGCATTGGTTGCAACTTCCTCTCTAGAGTTAGGAATAGATATAGGGGATATTTCACATGTAATTCAGTATATGTCTCCGAGGCAGGTGTCGAGGCTTGTCCAAAGAGTGGGAAGAAGTGGTCATACTGTCAAGGGAACTTCAACAGGAACGATCATCTGCGCGGATCCCGACGACATAGTCGAGGCGCACGCGCTGCTGAGGCTTATAAAGGAAGGAGTGCTTGAGGAGCAGCAGATTTGCTCTAACGCGCTGGACGTTCTTGCTCACCAGATCGCCGGAATTCTTATGGACTTCGATAGGGAAATGACAATTTCCGAGATTTATAATATAGTGAAAAGGGCTTATCTTTATTCCATGCTGGACGCCGAGGCGTTCCTTTCAGTAGTGAATTTCATGGAGGACAAGAGGCTTCTGAAGAAGACAGAGCATGGCACACTACATAAGATGGTGTCCACCCGAATGTATTACTACGAGCACCTTTCCACGATCCCTTCAGTCCAGAAATATCTGGTGAAGGATGCGGCAACGAACAAGATAATTTCCACATTGGATGAGAATTTCGTCTCATTCTTCGAGAACAACGAGATGTTCATAACTAAAGGGCTCCCATGGAGGATCCTGGACATCGACAATGACAAGAAGATAGTCGTAGTGGAGGCTGCGGATGACATAAGCGCGGCGATTCCCGACTGGGAAGGGGAAGAGATTCCTACGAGCTACGAGGTCGCGCAGACAGTTGGAAGGATAAGAAGGGAGATTTCTGATTATGCAAGAGAGCACAAGGGAGATTTTGAAAACGGAGGAAAGGAAAAGGAGATAAACTTGCTTAGCAAGAGAATGGAGCTGGAGAAGGATGCAATCTCTGACTTGTTGGAATTTAAGGAATTCATTCCCACTGACAAAGGGATACTCATAGAGGCCTGGAATGATGTGGCAGTCATTCATGTTCTTGGCGGATTGAATGGAAACAGGACATTATCCGCGGTCCTTGCTGAAAGGCTTGCGAGGGAATACGGGTCTTCGGTTCAAACTCTCGTAGATGCGTACAGGATTGCATTCATACTTCCAAGAAAGGCTGACGCAATTTCGATAAAGAATCACCTTCTCGACATCTCGAACGGAGCGATAGAAAAAGACCTTGAGTTGCACATCTCCAAGCACAAGCTTTTCAGGTTCAAGTTCATTCACATAGGTAAGATGTTCTATCTTTTCAAGGAAACTCCGAGAATTTCGGAAAAGTTCATACAGAATTTCGTAGGCACTCCAGTTTATAATGAGACATTGAGGGATGTCTACGCTTCTTATTACGACATAAAAAATGCGAAGGCGATACTGAATGGGATACGGACAAAAGAAATTTCTGTCCACGCTTTCCATGTGAAGCAGCTTTCTCCCGTTGCAGTGAGGGCGCTTGTCAGGAATCATGGTTCTGAATTGATTGCTCCGATCGAGCCCACTTCGGAAATAATTAAGGCGTTCAAGGCTAAGTTGCTCGGCAAATCGGTCGTATTGTACTGCATGCACTGCGGAAAGGATTGGATATCGTTCATAGGAGCATTAGAGGACAAGGTCAAGTGCCCGAAGTGCGGAAGTACCATGGTGGCTCCTTTGCCTAAATCCATTTCCGTTGAGGATGTCCGCAAATTACTGAAGAAGAAACGGTTAACAAAAGAGGAGAAGGTGTACAAAGAAAGGCTTGACCGTTCCGCCGCAGTGGTAAGCGCTTCAGGAAAGTGGGGAGTCATCACCCTTTCGACTTACGGGGTCGGTCCGTCAAAGGCGCCGGGAATACTTGGTAGGACACACAAGTCCGATGAGGAATTTTATACAGCGCTGTTGAACGCGCAGAAGACCTTCATCAGGACAAAGAGATTCTGGGAGTTCCATTAAATACTTTAACATCCATTATTTGGATTCATCAGAAAATGGCGTGGGCAGATGTACGAAAATAAGAGAATAAGTTCTCCGCAGGGTTCAATATTTCCCAAAGACGACATGAGTCTTGGACAATTCGAGTTCTATTCGGATGCTTTGGAGACCGTAAGAACAGGAAAGATACTCCTAGCCAATGCTCCAACAGGAATAGGCAAGACTGCAGCCGCATTGTCCATTCTCCAGGAATCTATACCTGCTGGAAGGAAAGTCATATTTCTTACCACCCGAGATACACACCATATTCAAGCGATACAGGAAATCAGAGAGATGAACGAAAAAAGAGCTGATGCGCTTGCCGCGTTGGGCATAAAAAAGATAAAGGCCATAGACAAAGTGGGGAAGGGCAAGATGTGTCTTCTTAAGGCCAAAGGCGTGAGCAAGGTTGTCAACTGCGACGTGATAAGTATGTCCTGCGATTACCGCAGGCAGAACTTTCCGGCTTCGGATCTTCTGCTTTCCGATCCGATAGACGCAGAAACCGCAGTCAAGCTTAGCATCGCTAAGGACTATTGCGCGCACTATGCAGCGTTGATTGCTTCAAAAGATGCAGACGTCATAGTCTGCGATTACTCTTACCTATTCGATAGGGAAATACGTAAAATATTCTTTCAATACCTGGACGTCGGCCTCGGGAACTGCGACATCATCATAGACGAGGCTCACAATCTTGCGGATAGGATACTCGATCTAAACACATACCAGGTTGATTCCGAAGTGATCAAGGAGAGCCTTGCAGCGCTTTCAGATTTAAGGGAGATATGCAAGGAGGACAAGGTGCTTGATTCGATAGAGTCTGTAGCTTCGTACATCAAGACAAGCCTCAGGCCTTATGTAAAGATTCTTACACGGAAGAGCAGCTATCTCGGAGGGGAGATTGAGCTATCTTCTTCTGAAGTTAAGGCGCTCCTTTCCTGGAAAGAGGCTTCGGTTACGGATTCACTTCTTCGTATAAGTGAATACGTGCAGTTTCTTTTCAGCCAGAAGGAGAATCGTCCAGAGCAGAAAATCTCCGTTGACGATCTGATGCAGCTGTCCGGCGTATTATGCTCTGCAGAAGCATTTCTTTCCGGGGACAAAACCATCGGGCTGTTTTTCGATTCAGAAGACTACAAGAATTTCAGGCTTAGGGCGGTTCCGTTTGATCCAGCGATAATAGCAAAGGGAGTGATTCATTCCGCTCATTCTGCGATACTTATGAGCGGGACGCTTCCGATGAAAGATTTATTGATCAAGCAGCTTGGTCTGGATGAGAAAAGGGTGCTCAAACTCGACAAGGAAACTTATCCGAGCCCGTTCGATCCATTGTTGCAGCCGGTTGTAATATGTGCTGGAGCATCCTCAATGAAGAAGGATAGGAACGATAAGGATAACATCGATTCTTTTAAGAAAGTTATAAGAGACACCGCCTCTGCAGTCTATCCGAATTCAATGGCAGTCTACTATCCTTCATACAAGTTCATGGAGCTTTTAAAGAATGAAGAGGAGTTTCCAGATTTTAAACATGAAGTGGAAATCCAGGGAGAGAGTAATAAGCACAGGAAGGAAAGGAAAGATAGGATAGAGAAATACGCAAAAGAGAATGTTCCGTTCATACTTCATGGGATAATGGGCGGCTCCTACTACGAAGGCATCGACTTCAGGTTCAATCCATTCAAAGCGATTGTGGTGGCAGGCTTTCCTATCTCGACTTATAACGCCTCCCAGAAGGCGTACCAGAGATACCTCAGGGACAAGTTCGACTATGAAACCGCATGGAAGATGTCTGCGATAATGCCCGCAATGATAAGGACGAACCAGGCGATAGGTAGGGGAATCAGGAACGAAAGGGACTGGTGCGCAAGCATACTGGTGGACTCGAGGTTCATGATGGAGAAGGTGTACCTTCAGCCGCACCTAAGGTCGAACATCCAGTATGTTTCAGTCGGGGGGATGGGGGAGTTCGTTTCCAAGTTCATTAAAAAGATGAATGGTTCGAATTCGGATGTAAAAAGGTGAGTCTATGGGAGAGTTCTATCTTGACATCGAGACAAACGGCCTCGAGCCGGAATATTGCAAGATAATCACCATCCAATACCAGCCTTTGGAAAGGAACACTGGAAAAGCTGCGGGAGAACTCAGGATACTCAAGGAGTGGGAGTCCTCGGAAAAGGACATAGTCTCAAGGTTCATGATGGAATCCGGAGTGATAGAGGAGAATCCCTTCTCGTTCATTCCCGTCGGTTACAATCTCAATTTCGAGCACAATTTCCTTCTTTACAAGAGCCTTCAATACGGCCTGGAGCCAGTGGATGTGCTGAACCGGCCGTTCATAGATTTGAAGGCGTTCGGGGTAATAATGAACAGAGGAGAGTTCAAGGGCTCGGGATTGGACAGGATAACTGCAAAGCCGATGAACGGCAGCAAAATACCTGAATGGTACGCCAGTAAGGACTATCCCAGCATAATAAAATATATAGAAGACGAGACCAAGGCGTTCCTTCAGCTTAATGAGTGGCTTTACAGGGAGATGCCGTTATTTCTCAAACGTTTCAAAGAAGAGAATAAGATATAGTTTCAGAAGCTTTATTTTATATATTTCACACAATATTTATATTCACCAAACTTCACTGTTAGGCACATAGTGATATTCATAAATAAGAAATAAGAAAAAGACAAAGAAAAATTTTTCGCAAATTTTATTGACGAGTCGAGGTTTATTTTAATATTAAACTAGGTCAACGTTTCAGCTGGGATGCTGTTTTTATTGCAAATTTTTACGCGGAATAGAGGATTGGTTGCTGAGTGGCAAAGCTGATCAAAAAGAGATACGATTGCTGTTTCAAGAAGTGAATTTACTCTTATTTTGCATCTAATGTTGCAGGAAGGAATTGAGGAATACTATATTTGGAAGTACGGGAAGCTTCCAGAAATCAAGGGAAACGGATTTTAGATTTTCCCCCAGTTATGTACGTACCTGTTTTTTTGCTTCGCTAGAGGCTATTAAAATAAAAAAAAAGAAAAATGGGAATGCTTATTCCCAGTTTACGCAGGTTTCTGTCGTCTGTCCGCCTATGTTCATGACTGTGCAGGCTGATTCGGAGTTTGTCATGTCGATATACACATCGATGTTGCCGTATCCGCCTTCAATCGTGGCAGTCACGTGGCACACTCGCTTTCCTTTGTATGTTTCAACTCCGACAATAGTTCCGCTGGACGTGTATCCGTCTGAACTGGTAGACCAGGTCATTCCGGTATCGCATTCGATACTTTCTGAACCAGTCTGGGTGCTAAGGTTCGAACCTGTTACGCTTTCGTTTATCAATATCTTCTGTGAATCTTCATTTCCACTATTTGATTGGGTGTTTGTATCCTGTCCGATGCAGCCGAATACTAACAAACTAAACAGAATTACTATTGCTAATGTTATATTTCTCATATGATTTCACTAATATTCATTTATTTGTGGAGTTTTTAATATCTTCTGTTTTTCAAATAGAATTTGGATTGGGCTTCATGATTATGCCAATTTAAAATAAGATTGTGCGTTCTGTATATATGGGGCAGTAAACTTTGGAAATAATATTGCAAAAATAATAAAAGATGCAAAACAGCAGAAATGATAGATTTAAGTATTATTCCACACTGACTTTAGTCATTCTGTCGTCCTGTCTGAGCTTGAGGACCACATCCATGCCTTCTACTACCTGTCCGAATACGGCATACGAGCCGTCAAGGTTGTGTATATCCTCGAGAGAAATATAGAACTGGCTTGATGCGCTGTTGGGGTCGTTTGTCCTCGCCATTCCCAGCGAGCCCTTGACATGGGTCAGTTCCGGAACTATTTCGAGCGGAATGGTTTCGTTGCTTCCTCCAGTCCCGTCTCCGGAAGGGTCTCCTCCCTGGATTACGAATCCAGGAACATACCTGTGGAATGTCAGGTTGTTGTAGAATCCGCTGTTAACCAGCTTTAGGAAGTTTGCTGCAGTGACCGGGACCTTGTTTTGGTATATTTCGGCCTTGAACGTTCCTTTTGTCGTCACGAAAATGACCACTGGGTTTGAGTTTGAAGATAGATTGTTTTTCGCCATATTTTCACCTGTCGAGTTGCCTAATGCGGCGTCTGTTGTCGTATCTGAATAACCTTGGACCGTAGGTACTTTACCTACGCATCCTGCAGCGAGAATAAATAACGAGACTACTGCAATTGATATAAGTATGGATAGGTTTTTTGAGTTCATGTTATTATCTGTCTCTTAAGATTATTAAACTTTTAAAAAACAGATTATGGATTTATAAAAAAATTAAAAAATAAAAAAAGGACTCAGCTGCATCCGCTTGTAGCTCCGCAGTTGAGGCACTTGTAACATGTCCCGTTCCTTACCATTATCGCGCCGCAGAAGTGGCACATTGGAGAATCCTCGCTGTTCTGGAATGCAATCTTGCTGTTCTTGGTTTCGGCTTTCATTTCTATCGCGACTGGAGCTTCGCTCCCTATGGTGGTTACATTGTCTCCTGGTGGAGATCCCAGTGCCTTATTTTCAACCGTTGGGATTGTCTTTACAGTTTGCGGTTCCGGAGCGGTTTCTTTCTCTACATAGCTCGTTATGGTCTCTTCTATGTCAAGATTTAAGCCAACTTCCATCTGTTCCTCTCTTGATAGAAACTTCAAGGCCATCCACCTGAATATGTAGTCCATCAGAGACTTCGCATACCTTATGTTCGGGTGTGAAGTGTATCCGGAGGGTTCAAATCGCATGTGCGCGAACTTTTTCACCAAGGTTTTTACCGGAACTCCGTATTGCAAGGCGATGGAGATTGACGTTGAGAACGCGTCCATCATTCCCGATATGGAGCTTCCTTCCTTCGACATGGTGATGAAAATCTCTCCAGGCTGTCCGTTCTCGTACAGTCCGACGGTGATGTATCCTTCGTGTCCGGAAATACTGAACTTGTGTGTCAATGATTTCCTTTCATCGGGAAGCTTCCGCCTCATAGGCTTGTTGACTATTACTTCCTTGATAACCTCTCTCACTTCAGATTTGATCTCCAACTTGGTCGCAGTTTCGATCTTATCTACCTCCTTCACCTCTTTGGTGAGCGTGACGGGCTGGACTCCCTTGGATCCGTCTCTGTATATAGCGATTGCCTTGAGGCCCAACTCCCAGGATGTCAGGTATGCGTTGTAGATGTCTTCAGTTGTGGATTCTTTCGGCATGTTAACAGTCTTTGAAATCGCTCCGGAAATGAACGGCTGGACTGCAGCCATCATCTTGATGTGACCAAGATAACTAATGAATCTGCTTCCTTTCGCAGACTTGAACGCGCAGTCGAACACTGGAAGGTGCTCCTGCTTTATGTGAGGCGCGCCCTCTATCGTGTCGTTGTCGTCTATGTACTTGAGTATCGCGTCGGTCTGAGTCTGGTCGTATCCGAGCTTCTTCAATGCTATCGGAATCGTGGAGTTGACGATTTTCATCATTCCTCCTCCCACGAGCCATTTGTACTTTACAAGAGCCATATCCGGCTCTATTCCCGTAGTGTCACAGTCCATGAGGAACCCTATCGTTCCGGTCGGCGCAAGCACGGAGACCTGCGCGTTCCTGTATCCGTATAGCGATCCCTGCGAGAACGCGGACTGCCAGACCTCCACCGCCGCCTTGTGCAGGTAGTGGGGCACCCCCTTCTCGCCTATTTCCTTAGTAGCGTTGAGGTGCATGTTCATCACTTCCATCATGGAATCCTTGTTCATGTGGTACTGTTTGAACGGCCCCATCCTCTTCGCCAGCGAAGCCGAGATGTAATACGCGTATCCTGTCATCACGGAAGTGATAGCCGCCGCGTAGTTCCTGCCTTCGTCGCTGTCATAAGGCAAACCTGTGGCCATGAGCAGCGCCCCGAGGTTCGCGTATCCCAATCCGAGCGGTCTGAAGTCAATCGAGTTTCTTTCTATTGCCGCTGTCGGATAGGAGGCGTTTCCTACGATTATTTCCTGTGCAGTTATCAGTAATGCGATAGTGTGCTTGAATCTCTCAATATCAAATCTACCAGTCTCTGTATCAAGGAATTTCATGAGGTTGATCGAAGCGAGGTTGCACGCAGAATCGTCAAGGAACATGAATTCAGAGCACGGGTTGGATGCGTTTATCCTTCCGCTTGCTTTGCAGGTGTGCCACTTATTTATCGTGGTGTCGTACTGCATTCCGGGGTCTCCGCATTCCCAGGTGGCCTGAGCGATTTCGTTGAGAAGCGTCTTTGCATCGTACTTTTCACATTCTTTCCCATCAGAAACGTATTTTGTGGAAAATTCCTTGCCCTGCTTGACCGCAGTCATGAATTCGTCGTTCACTCTGACTGAATTGTTAGCGTTCTGGAAGAATATGTTCGCATAAACATCTCCGTCCAGTGAGCCGTCATATCCGAGCTTGACTAGCTCCTTGGCCTTTTTCTCTTCCTTCGCCTTGCACCAGATGAATTCCTTAATGTCCGGATGGTCTATATTAAGGATGACCATCTTTGCTGCCCTCCTAGTCTTTCCTCCGGACTTAATTACGCCTGCGAATGCGTCGTATCCCTTCATGAAAGAGACCGGGCCAGAGGCTCTTCCTCCGCTAGATAAATATTCTCTGGACGATCTCAATACAGACAGGTTTGATCCCGCTCCGGAACCGTACTTGAACAGCATTCCTTCTGTAACTGCGAGCGTGAGTATTGATTTCATGTCGTCCTCCACGGAGTTGATGAAGCATGCGGATCCTTGTGGTCTTTTCTCTATTCCAAAGTTAAACCAGACCGGGCTGTTGAACGCAGCCATCTGGTTAAGTAGTATGTAAGTAAGTTCATCGTTGAACGTCGCCACTTCTTCAGCAGAATTAAAGTAGCCGTCTTTCTTTCCCCATTCGACTATTGTGTCAACCACCCTGCTTATCATTTGTTTTACGCTAGTCTCTCTCTGGGGAGTTCCTATCTTCCCTCTGAAATATTTGGAGACTGCAATGTTTGTTGCGGTCTGGGACCACGATGTAGGTATTTCGACATCCTTCTGCTCGAAGATCTTCTTTCCTTTCGAGTCCATTATAACTGAGTCTCTCTTCTCCCACATCACCATATCGAACGGGTGTACGCCATTCTTGGTGAATAATCTCTGGAATTTGTATTCCGGTATTTCTATTTCTGTTTTTGTCATTGATTCACCTATATTTTTTAGAGTATTTATTCTACGCGTTGTGTTTTTATGTGCCTCTCCTGTATCTTTCTTTATTTCGTTTGGTTACAAATATGATTTCACTATCGTGTTTTTCGATTTTTCATGCACTTTTCTTTGTTGCTTTTCGGATTCTCTTTTCTGAGATTTTTGTTTATTGGAATACCCTCATATTCCATTAATTTTTTCCTTATCACATCATATAGTGGTATCATTTATTTTCATAAACTACTAGTTGTGTTTGTATTTTTAGTTTATAAATGTTTTCACTCCGACGTTGATTTCTCTGTATCATGAAAAATCATGTAGCTATTTTATAACATAGAATTAGTTTTTGATTATATTTTTAATTGTTTTAGGGAAAAATAAATATTAAAATATCAAATAAATAAAAAATAAAATGAAAAATAAGCTATTTTAAGATTTGTTGCAGTGTTTATTCAGTTTTTTATCTCGTAAGATTTCGGAGAATTTTTAGTTGATGTTTAACGAAGTTATTTCTTTTGCTTCTGCAGCATTTTTATTTCATTGACAATGTCTCCGAGTTCCTTGAATTCCTTGTATACTGCGGCGAATCTTATGTATGCTATGTCGTCGAGCTTCTTAAGCCTTCTGAGAACCATTTCTCCGATCGTGGTGCTGTTTATCTCCTCGGACTGCTTGGACCTCAGCTCTCTCTCTATGCTTTCGACGATTTCGATTACCTTGTTGTAGCTGATCGGCCTTTTTCCAATGGACTTGAGTATGCTGTTAATGAGCTTCTGTTTGTCGAACTTCTCCCTTCTGCCGTCCCTCTTTATCACTATGATGACGCTTTCTTCGGGCCTTTCGTATGTGGTGAATCTTTTCTTGCAGGTGGGGCATTCCCTTCTCCTTCTTATCGCATTGAGGTCTTCAGTGTCCCTTGAATCGATGACATCTGTGTCTTCGTGACCGCAGAACGGGCATTTCATATCTTCACCTTTTGTTTTTTCATTAGATTTTTTTTTCAAATAAATACTATTGATTGTGATATGTATGTGTCATTTAACTCTATATATAGTATATATGATAATATTATAGTTTAAATAACTATCCTTTCGTGCGCTTTTTTCAGGCTTAAATTTGTTTTTTTATGCGTTTTTTAAATTAATTTCATTGAAGTTAAATGAAGCGCCCTACCAAAATGTATATAAATAACTTTTGAGTGTTTATTTTGTTGAAAATTAATCGATTTGAAGATTGATTTTCATTCAGGTTTGTAGAGGTAAATAATATGACTCCGAAATGCAAGAAAACAATTAAGACTTTGAGCTCGAATCAGAGAGAGGTAACATTCAATGATTCCAAGCCAGCATCCGAAACTGCGCTTATTGAAAAGGTTGAGCGTAAGAGTAAAGAGGAAATCAGATTCTTTAGACAGCTCGAGAAGTACATCGAGGCCAAGGAAATCAATAAGATAATTAATCTTGCGGCAACAGTAAGCGAGCTTCCGACGCCGATAAGAGATCCTGCTTTTTATAGGAATGCTTTTGAACACTTGAAGTCATACCGAGTGGAAAAGATCTATCTTCATGTAGAGTCCTTGGGGCAGAGTGCAGCAATTGCACAGGTCCAGGATGAAAATCTTTACTATAACATCATAGATTTCCTGCTTACTGAGAAGAATTCGTTTGGCCTTCCGGTTCTTTCGAACGAGTATATTAATAGCGCATGTAGGGTTCTCGCAAGTATAGAGATTTCCAACGAGAAACTTGAGAATGGACATGTCATTTCAGTTCCGAGCGCTTTCGAACTTATGATCGATAAGCTTCTTAAAACCGAGATCGATAAGGAGAGACGAATTGAGGAGAAGGCCGATAGACTGGTCGAAGTCTATGAGCAGGCGCTTGCAGCAAAAATCAGTCCGGAATGTGGAAGAGAGATATATGAGAAGGTGTTTAACTACGTGATGGACAGTGAGAAGCTCAGCCTTGACTACAAGATGAAGACTATCTTCGAGATCACTAGGAAGGCGATAAAGTACCCTGGAATTACCCATACTGAGCTGTTCATGAGGACAATCGACTTCTACAAGGAAAACGAGGCAGCCAATATCTCAAGGACCATTATGCAACTCCTCGAAGCCAACAAGAAGTAAAAGATTTTATTTTTTTTATTATTTTTTTACTGTAAACATATCCTTTATGAAATTTGTCTAACAATCATTATTATGGCTTTAGACCTATTGCGTTATCTATTTTATTTCATCATAGGTGGATTGGTAGTATCCACTGTGGTGTTCTTTGAGGAATCAGGCTACACGTTTCTTTCAAGAATAGCGATGCTATTCCCGATTTTGACGTGGCTCAGCTATCTTTTCATAGGCGATTTCGGAACTCCGCAACAGATCTCCGAGCATGCTACATTCGTGTTGCTCGGGACCATAGTTAGCTGGATACCTTATATGTATTCCATAATATACTTCGCTCCGAAGATAGGTGTCTTGAAAGCAATAGGGGTTGCATTCGTTGTGTTTCTTATCCTCGCATCTATATTTTCCTATGCTTACTATAAAATCAAATTATGATACAAGATGATCATTATGAAGAGCGTACATTTCAAGCTAAATGGAAGAGTCGTAGGAGGGGCGGATGAAGCTGGAAGAGGTCCAGTTTTAGGCCCGCTTGTTCTGTGCGTTGCGCTTTGTGAGAAAGACAAGGAGCCTTTCCTTAAAAGTCTAGGTGTTAAGGATTCCAAGATGCTTGCTCCTGAGAAAAGGGAGGAGTTGGCTAGGGAGATTAAGAAATACTGCCATATTCACGTTCAGAAGATAACTGCAAAGGAAATCAATTCACTCATGAAAAAGGGAGTGAGCCTCAATGAGATAGAGGCTATGTTTGTGTCGAAGGCGTTGCTGGAGATTGATTTAGACATTGCAAAGCAAGTTGACAGAATATATATTGATTCTCCCGATACTGTTGCAGAACGATTTACCAATAGGATAAAGTCTCATTTTCCTTCAGATGCGGTAATCTCTTCGAAGCTCCATTCTTCTCATAAAGCGGACGTTGTATATCCTATTGCGAGTGCCGCCTCCATCATAGCAAAGGTAACTAGAGACGAAGAAATTGAGAAGATAAAGAAAGAGATAGGTTGCGATTTTGGGACAGGCTATCCGCACGACGAGCTTACCATACAATGCATAAAGGATAATGTGGACAATCCAGTTCTTTTAAAATACTTAAGGACGGAATGGTCCACTGCTAAGCGGATAATTGCGGAAGCGAAGTTTAAGACAAAGCAAGTCAAATTAGACTTTTGATTAAAATAATAATCATTTCATATGAATAATTATTTCCTGTAAACAACATTTCATGTGATATTATGCCTTCAATTGAGATAAAAGAGTTGACAAAAAGATTCGAAGACTTTACAGCAGTGGACAAGATTTCCATTTCGATAGCCGAAGGAGAGATATTCGGGCTTCTCGGCCCCAATGGAGCTGGCAAAACAACCACGATTAGCATGCTTTCTACCTTGATAATTCCTTCCTCGGGTAAGGCATTCGTTGCGGGCCACGATGTCATAAAGGAGCCACTTAAAGTAAGGGAAAATATTGGAATAGTTTTCCAGGAGCCGAGCGTTGACGATCTTCTTACTGGAAGAGAGAATCTTGAGCTTCATGCATTGCTCTATGGGATGGATTCAAAGGTTGCAAAGGAAAGGATAGATGAAATGCTTGAGCTTGTTGAGCTTACAGACAGAGCGGACGATCTTGTGAGGGCCTATTCCGGCGGAATGAGAAGAAGATTGGAGATAGCAAGAGGCCTGCTGCATATGCCGAAGATACTTTTCCTAGACGAACCAACTTTAGGTTTAGATCCAGCAAGCAGAAGGAATATATGGAAATACATAGAAAAGGTCACAAAAGAGAAAAATATAACTACCATACTTACAACTCACTATCTGGAAGAGGCCGACGCGCTTTGCGATCAGATTGCAATAATAGACAAAGGGAAGATTGTTATTCAAGGCACTAGTGATCAGTTGAAAGGTACGATAGGAGAAGATGTGGTCCGGATAAAAGGGAAGGTTGACAAGTCCAAATTTGAAAAAATGAAGTGCGTAAAAAAGGTTACATTCGAAAAGGAAGGGAAGCATGTCGATTTGGTGGTGGAGAACGCGGCGAAAAATCTTCAAAAGATTCTTTCTTATGTAGGAGAGATTGATTCTGTTGAAGTTAGAAGAGTTTCCCTCGATGATGTTTTTCTTCACTATACTGGTCATTCTATAAATGAGGAGAATGGCAAGGATTCATTCTTTAATAGGATTGCAACATACAAGACGACAAGATGAGTTAGTGATAGTTAGAAGTAATTGATGGTCGTGGTTATTATGGTGAGCATGAAAGGAATTTATGCGATATGGCTGAGGGAGATTAAAGTCTATTTCAGGGAGAAGGAGAGGGTGATTGCTTCTTTCATTTCGCCGTTGCTCTGGCTTTTCATATTCGGAGGTGGTATAGGAGGATCCATTCAAACCGAAGGCGGAAACTACCAGCAGTTTATATTTCCTGGTATACTGACAATGTCCGTATTATTCTCTTCAGTATTTTTCGGGGTTTACATAATTTGGGACAGGAAGCTCGACTTCCTCAAGGAAGTTTTGGTTGCGCCTGTCTCCAGGAGCACGGTGTTTTTCGGAAAGCTTTTGGGCGGAATCACTGATTCGATGATTCAGGGGTTTATCCTATTGGTGCTAGGCTTTATTCTGCTTATCCAGTTCCCTTTGCTTAATATAATTCCAATACTTTTGGTCATGGCCCTTATCACCTGGTCTATGGTGGCGCTGGGATTGGTCATAGGGTCGAACATGTCGACCCAGGAAGGTTTTGGCATGGTTCAGAACTTTGTAGTTTGGCCCCTTTTCTTTTTCAGTGGCGCCTTGTTTGATGTTGGTGCTTCGAACCTTCCAGATTTTTTGAAAGCCGCTTCCGCATTTGATCCCTTGACTTACGGAGTGGATGCATTAAGGAGTGTCATTCTTGGCTCAAGCGTTTTCCCGCTTTACTACGACATTCTTGTTTTGATCGGGATGGGAATTGTCTTCTCTTGGATTGGAATAATAAGCTTCGGCAGGATGCAGCAGATAAAGTGATTTTAAGCGCTTTTTTTTCAGATCCTATTATTTACATCCTGTTTATTTAGGTTTACATGGCTAATATAATGGACATGAAGAAGGAATATTATTCAAGGCTCGACTCTCGCGCAAAAGAGTTGTAGAGCTTTTCAAGCAAGGAAAGCCCTTCACTTCCGCTTGAGGATATTCATTCCCTTTATCTATCCGCGAAGGTGGAAACAAGCTTCAAGGATGGAAGGTTTGAATGTACCTATCACAATCCTGTGACATCTGAATTCGAATTCTTGGTTTCAAGGATAACCTACCACACTCGTTCTGACCTTAGGTTTATCTTAGAAGGCAGGCTGGATGCAGGCTTTCTTTTCCAAAGAAAGGGAGGCAAATATCTGGCTAAGTTCAATTCAGGAAAAAGCAGCAAAGATCCCAGGAAGCAGATAGCCGAAATACGCGGTCAGTTGCTGAAATATTCAACTAAATTCGGAATCGGAAAGGACAGGATATTTATGCTACTTCCTGCATTTGTACTGGTCCACAGGAAAATTCCAGTAGACAATTGATGACTATCTCACTGATTTCGATACGAATTCAATTTTATTGAGGGATAATTTAATGGTCATGTCCAATAATTTCAGGCTTGATCTTGGCAAGAAAACGCTGGATTCGGCTAATATAAATCTGAACGACAGGATGGAGAAGTTTCTCGCCGATTTGAAGAACATGAATAAGTTTATTCTTTTTTCTTAATGAGAAAAGTTATGTTTTCATCAAATCTTCCGCTTGATTTCTTGATCCTGAATCCGCTTTTCAGAATCAGTTTCTTGAATTCAGAGTAGCTGAACAGATAATAATACCTGTTGTACGGCTTTAGTGTTCCATTTTCCTTTCTTTTCCACACTACAAAGGTTTCCTTCGGAGAAAACCAGAATCCGGGATGCTTGAAGGAATACTTGTTCCATACGCTTATTACGCATTCGCCGTCCTTTTTGAGCACTCGGTTGATCTCGTCCAGTCCCTTTTTCTGTCTTTCTTTTGGCAGGTGGTGAAAAGATGCAATCGATATGCAGTAGTCGAAGGATTCGTCACTGAATGGAAGATCGGTCATGTCTGCCGCTATGAGACGTTCATTCTTCTGCCTTGATTTTGTTGGTTTCAGGTTTATTCTGCTTTTTTCGAGATTCTTTCTTGCTTCTCTGATCATATTTTTACTGAAATCTATTCCATAGAAATCGAATCCTTTGCTTGCAAAATAGAATAAGTTTCTTCCGCTTCCGCATCCGATATCAAGCAGCTTTCCTATTTTCCAGTCTTCGCTAAACTGGATGACATCTTTTCTTGCCATGTTTCTCCAGCCTGACCATCCTTTTGCGATAGCGTTCCAGACGCCCTGTTGTTCTTCCCTGTTGAATTTTGGATTCATACATTCACTATTATTCCAGCTTTGAGCACACTGTGGCTGCGATTAAATTGGTCTATAATCTTGTCTTCTCTTCCGAGAACTGCATGATGTTTTTCATCTTTATTATCTTTTCGAATCCCTTGTAGAGATTTTCTTTTTCGTCCCAACTCTATTTAGGGTCGAATTCTATCCTGAGCTTTGTGACGAGTATGTTGGCAGTCAGATCTTCCGTATAATTTCCGACTTTTTCATTAGTTTCGCTGTGCTTGTAGTGTTTGCTGATGTATCTCTATGCGTTGATGTTTTTTGGCAAGTGGATCCTATGGGTGCGACAACCAGCCGATTGGTTTCGTTGGTTTCCGCCACCATCATGACGTAGTAAGTTATCTGCTTTGGCTTGAGATGGTTTACCCTTTGCCCTTCGATATCATTTTGCAGTTAGGGGGCAGGATGCTTGATATGTAGATCAAGTTGCATTTTTTTTATGCCTATATCTTTAAATGTAAGTTCAAATGACGCCAGATTCTCATTGTGGCGCCTCACTCCTTTCGTAAGGAAAACTTCTGTTGGTAGGTGTGATATATTTCATCCTTTAAAAAAATAATATTTTAAATCTATTCCCCAAACGGAATGTTTATTTTCGGATTTGCAGCTTCATGTGGAGTGCATCCTCTCCATCTGCATAGATTCCGCTGAAAATCTGTGTTTTTTGAAATCCTAGCTTTTCATAGAATCGTATTGCATTTTTGTTGCTTGCCCTTACATGGAGATAGAACTCATCAGTATTAATTATGTTGGTTTCTTCTTCTATCAGCGCCTTTCCTATTCCCTTTCTCTGTTCTGTTCTTTTTACAGCTATTGAATGTATGTATCCTTCTCTGTCGCAAATAATATATCCGATGATCTTGTTGTTATGATCTTCTGCTACAAGGAATCCGTTCGGAAACATTTCATGCCATTTCATGAATTCTATTTCGTCCCATCTGTCTTTTTCGAAAGCCTCGCGCTCTATTTGCATTACTTCTGTGATGTCTTTCCATTCGAATCTTTTTATTTTTCTGTTTTTTTGCATGTTTAACCTTTTTAGTATAATACAGGATAAATTCTTTAATTTTCAGTGCTAATTATAATTATGCCGACAAAGCCTACAAGGACAATGAGCGGAGTTACTCCATTAGCTGTAGTGATAAAGCCAATGCCTTGTCCACACGGTACATGCCTATATTGCCCTACCTTGGGCGTTCCGCAGTCCTATACTCCATTAAGTCCTGCAATCATGAGGGCGAGGGAACTGAATTATGATCCATACAAACAGGTTTTGGCAAGAATAAGGTCGTTCGAAGCTATGGGACATCCTACTGAGAAAATCGAGCTTATTATCATGGGTGGGACTTTCTTGGCCTATCCTGTCGAATATCAGTATGAATTCGTGAAGAAATGCTTTGATGCAATGAATGGAATTGAATCCAAGGACCTTGCAGAGGCGAAGAAGATAAATGAAACAGCAAAGCATAGGTGTATAGGTCTCTGCATAGAGACTAGGCCGGATTGGTGTAAAGATGAAGATATTAAAAGAATGCTTGAATTCGGCGCCACGCGCTGTGAACTTGGAGTGCAATTCCCTGATGATGAGATTTACAAATTGAATAAGAGGGGTCACACAGTAAAGGACGTGGTCGAAGCAACTAAAAGGTTGAAGAACGCAGGATTCAAGGTAGGTTACCATCTCATGCCAGGTCTTCCCGGGGTCACAAGGGAGATGGACCTTAAGAAATTTAAAGAAATATTCACTTCGGAAGATTTCAAGCCGGACCAGATCAAGCTTTATCCCACCCAGGTTATGAAGGGAAGCGAACTCGAGCAGTGGTATTATGAAGGAAAGTACAAGACTTATTCTGACGCTGAACTGCTTGAGATTCTAATGGAAATGAAGATGATGGTTCCTAAATGGACACGGATAATGAGGGTGATGAGAGAGATACCTCCTGTTTATATTGCGAATGGAACCACTAAGATAGACATGAGAAATCTTCTGTTTACAGAGCTTTCAAAGAAGGGTCTTTCATGCAAATGCATAAGGTGCAGGGAGGTAGGCTTTTCGATTATGAAAGGAAAGATGACAAAAGAAGAGTTATTTAGTTTGTCTGCAAGCGATTTGAATCTTCTGGTTGAAGAGTATCGAGCTTCAGAAGGAACTGAATTTTTCTTGTCTTATGAACATAAAGACACTCTTTTTGGCTTGTGCAGACTTAGGATCATGGATGGAAATAAAGAGTTCGCTTTCATAAGGGAGCTTCACGTTTATGGTCCGGAATTGAAATTGAATAAAATAACAGATTCTACAAGTACAAAGAAAGTCACTCCAGTTCAACATCTCGGATTGGGAACGAAGTTGATGCAGAGATCCGAAGAGATCGCAAAGGAAAAAGGAATAAGGAAACTTTACGTAATAAGTGGTGTAGGTGTCAGGGAATATTACAGAAAATTAGGGTATGAGCTTGAGGGTCCGTATATGGTTAAGAAATTGAAATAATTACGATTAAACTTTAAAAAATAAATTATTTTGAGTTACGGACCTTCGAATCCTGCTGGCGTCTTGTAAGGTACACCAGTTTCTTTGCAGTGTTTGCATCTTACAATTTTTTCTCCTTCCGGACTTTCGAATTCAGTGTATTGCTTTGTCTGCTTTCCGCAGCTTATGCATGTTTTCATAAATTCACCTTAAGTAAAATATAATGCTGGATGCATTAAGACAATGCTCTTGTTTATGCAAAACCAGTTATATATATTAGATAATTCCTATTTTTATTCCTTTCTGTTGATGTTTTCTAATTCTCTAAATTTCAAAGTTAATAAATCTTTTAAAGCTCTCCCTCCAATATAACTATAGTGATTTTATGGGAGATGTAATGGTAACAGCAAAAATTTATTCAGAAGATCCTTCTAAATTTGATTCTATCAAGGCGGAAATTTCTAATATAGGAAAGCTTCAGGATTCCAGATTGGAGGATGTTGGTTTTGGAATGAAAGCATTGAAGGTATTGATTATCATGCCCGATAGCGCAGGCGGTGATGTAGAAGAAAAGCTCAACAAGATACCTGGAGTTAGTCAGGCACAGGTAGAAGAAGTTAATTTAATGTAATCCAGGGGTAGATCAGTTGGTCGGGACAGTAAGAAAAACTAAAAAGGAATCCAAGCAAATTGAAATAATAGAGCACAATCTGAAGACCAAGTTCATTTCTTTCTTGATGCTCATACTGGCATCTTCGATAGTTCTCTGGTTCACTTCCTTCAGCGATCTCGCTCTTTTGAGCTGGATTCTCATTGCTATATTTGGGGGTTATGTGATACTGACCTATGGAATATTTGTTTCAAAAGCCATAGTGGTTATGTCTGCGATCGCCATGGAAATGATGGTGTTAAACGAATTCTCCAATGTCTATATTTTAGGATCGCCAGGAAATGTTCTTGCTGTTTCTTTCTTGGTTTTGGATGCGATACTGATATACGCGCTTTCTAAGCTTTGAGTGCTTGGAAATCTTTTATATTTTTAAAAATTAAAATTACTGTGCTAGTCTTATGTCGTCCGCAGTTATAGTTTTTCTTCCCGCATGTCTTGCAAGCTTTGCGGCTTTGGAGGCTATTTCCATTCCCTTTTGTTCAAGAATCACTGACAATGCTTCGGCAGCGTCCTTGCTTACTCTGTTTCCTCCTGCGGATCGTATAAGTCGTTCGACAGATGCAACTGAGAGAGTACCCATATTATCACAACTTTATTTGTTCTATAATCATTTTAAACCAATGCTTAGTTCTCGATTATTTTATTCCATTCCAAAAATTCTGAGTATGTGGTGTCCGTAAGCCATTATTCCCGTTATAATGCTCAATATTGCAAAAAATGCCGCTGTAGTCGCAATCCTGCAGTGAAGCTTCAGTTTTCCTCCTGGTCTTAAGATCATCGGGAAAAGCGAAAGACCGAGCGACAAGAAGCCGAATATATTGTGTAGGTCGGCAGTGTTTAGCGAGAATTGAAGCGCAAATCCGTATTTCCATGCAAAATAGAAGCTGAGTATTCCAAAGATTGTCATCAAATAGGCTGCTTCCCTGTGGAATGCGCGTTGTTTCAGTCTGAACTGTACTGCAAGATATATTATCAGAACTGATGCAGACATAGAAGTTATTAGATGACCCACGGTGGCGTTTTGCCTTCTATCTAATGAAGAAGATAAGTTTGCGTACCAAATAAATAAAATTGCCAGAATCAAGAATATTCCGGCCAGTTTGTAAGGCAGTTTGATTCTTTCGTTCTCATTTTATTCTCTTTTAATGTAGACTGTCTGTGTCGGATACGCCATTTTTATCTTTTCTTTCTTGAATTTTCTGACTATTCCGAGATTTATGTCTTGCTGGATGTCCATATAAACATTGTAGTCGCTTGAATTTATGGTATACATTATCTCGTACATGAGCGCGAAATCCCCGAAAGATTTGAAATGTATTCTTTCAGTTTTGGCCATATGTTTGCCATCTTTCTTTACGCTATCTATTATGTCTTTTATGTATCCTGGAATTTTTTCTAGCTTTTCTACCGGGGTATCGTAGTCAACTCCTATGCTAAATATGGACCTTCTGTAGTTCATTTTTTTGTAATTATGGATGTTGGAATCTACTAGCATTTTGTTGGAAATGATGATCTCCTCTCCAGCTAGAGATTCCATCCTGGTTGTTTTGAGCCCTATCTTTTTTATATTTCCGCTTTCATTTCCGACGACTATAAAGTCTCCTTTCTTGAATGGCTTGTCGAAATATATCGAGAACGAAGCAAATATGTCTGTAAGTATGCTCTGCAAAGCGAACGCTATTGCAATGCCTCCGATTCCCAATCCTGCTATCATAGTGGTTATGTCAAATCCTAGGTTGGACAGAAATATTAGTATCGTAAGGAACCAGATCACTGTTTTGACTATATCCCTCATTAGGTGAAGTTGGGAGAAGTCGCTTTCCTGGAATTTCTTCGTCTGCTCATTTTCCATTTTTCCGAAGAAGTATTCGACTATTTTGTTAATAAGCTTGGTTATATAGTAACCTATGGTGAGAAGCAGAGAATAGTATATTACAGTTTGCACTATCTTGGGTAGGATTAGGAAGGAAGTGCTTACGTATATCGACCATATGAAATAGAAAACTATGCTGACTCCCTGTATGTATTCAATTATCTTGTCGTCCAGGGTTGTCTTTGTCTTTTTCGCTATTTTCTTGAGTTGGATTAGCAGGATGTTCTTTATCGCGAATATTGCTATCCATGTCAGTATGAATATTCCCAAGGACACTAGGTAGTCGTAGACAGTATTTCCGAATAAGTTTAGGGTTAGCATTTCTTCAAAAGCCATTTTATCACTTTGTCAAGCAGAAAGTGCAGGAGGTGGGATTTGAACCCACGCAGCCACTAAGGCACAAGGTTCTGAGCCTTGCACAATTGACCTAGCTCTGTCACCCCTGCTTTTCAATTACATATGTCTGTAAATTATTAAATATCTTTTATATCCGCTGATTTTTTTCAATCTTTAATTTTTTATTTAGAAATGTTTAAATACAAGAAAAACCTTTAATAGATATGCAAATACGACATAAATTGCAAGATGCAGTCCTAGCTAATCATACAATTAATTTTAAAGATGAAATAATAGATGAAGAGCCTTTCGAAGTTCCGCAAATGGATTCGAAGGCGGACAATTATATTTTTGATGAGATTTCGAAGACAAAGGAGCAAGCTGTACGGGAATCGCTCGGCCGCATCAAGCCATTCTGGTTTGTGAGTCACCTGGGCTTTGAGGAATATGAATCCAGGGAGAACCGGCTTATTTTGTCTTTGAGAAAATGGTCTTTGGATGACCCCAAGACTATCACAGTCTATGTCAGGCATCCTGTGAAGGTTGCAACACCAGTATTTTATAGCTATGAGCAATTCGTATCCGTGCTTAAACGGGTGCATAAAGATGAGAATGTTGCAAAGTATAAAATTACAGCGTACATTTCATTAAGATTCCGGGACAAAAAAAAGGAGTTGGAAGTAAACTTTCCGAATATTTCATTTCAAGTTGAAGATTCCCATCTCTTTGTTCTCAATGCGGAAGTACCTTGTGACAAGAAAATCTTAAACAAGCTTAAGAAATACGGTTTTCAAATAAAGAATCTGAATAAAGTTATACGTCGGGAATTGGAGTGGATGTACAGGGAAGTGACCATTAATGAAAGCCTTGAATATTTATTTTCCAGGTTTGAAACTCTTGGTCAGCTTTACGAGAAGGCTTCAGATATAGTCTCATCTTTTTATTCTTGCGAAAATTACGATCCGTCTATGGCTGCAAAAAAGACTAGGGCATTTAACCAGATAAGGAAATTTTATAGAGAAAAATACAGCATGAGTGCATTTAACGATCCGAGTCAGTTTAAGTTTGTTTCCAAGAAATTTCCTATTGTTTACAAAATGTTCCTTAAAGATAGTGAGAAGTTCAAAAGAATAGAAGAGAATATGAAAAAACTTTCCTCTCTTTTCTTTTCATTGAGAGAGATAGTTAAGCAGTTAGATTCAAAGAATTCACTCAGGTATAATGACGATACAAAGGCATATGAGATAGTGCTCGAATCTAAGAGTTCGAGCAATCCATTTGAGCATGGAAAGACGGAGCCAAATGGTCTTATAGTGCATAAGAACAGAATTTCGTACGAATGCTGGAAATCCCTGTCAACTTGTTTCCTGGATATCGAAAAGCCGATGTGGAAGACTGAAGAGGAAAGGAAAATCTTGAGTCAGATTTCCGAGCTTCAGGCAGAACTCATCAATCCCAATTCCAAGCTGGATCCTTTAGAGACAAAGGAAAAGATATCGGAGTTGACGTCCAAGATTCTGTTCAAGTCAAAGCAGTCTGGAGATGTAGATCTCAGCCAGGATAGGTACAAGGAGCAAATATCGAGGGTGATGATGCATATAACAAGGGAGGATGGTTCTGAGGTAAGGCTCTATTTCAAGCTTAATAATCCGTCAACCGCTAATTCAAGGGAGCATGAGAAGAATTTAAATGGCTTTATCGTTCTTCATTATGATAATGAATATGAGCTCATAGGCTCTGTGCTCAATTTTCTCAAGCATGAGCAGCCGTACAGGATAGTGGGTCATGTAATCCCTTACGATTTGAGTAACATTAGAGATGGTGCAAGAGAGAATCGGACCACTTCTTTTGATCTGGCAGTGAAAAAGAAGGAGCCGAGAATTTGGAGAAGAGGATTTTACCAGAAGATTTCTATGGTTGCGCAGGAAGTGATCGACACATACAGGCTAGGTGCAGTCTGGTTTCCATATTTGAAGACAAATGCGTTCGGAATGACCCACAAGCTTGCGGACGTCTCTAATTTTATATACAGAGAAAAGCGCAGGATGGGCTTTCCGACTATTCTGTCTGGAGAGTTCCACAAGATAGCAACTCACGATGAGCTCAAGGAGCTTGAGATAAAAGCGATAAATGGGGACGCGGTTGCGGAACAGACTCTTGACAGATATTCAATTTGTGATATCGATCCCCTTAGAGAGATGTTTCTTTTCGAACCTTTGCTTAAAACGATATATAGTGCTGCCGGAATGGTCCCTCACATTCCGATTACGGATGTTGCATTCTCTCCAAATTCAATCACAGAAATATTCCATATCCGGGAGTGGCAGTCAAGGCATGCTCAGCTCAATTACGGATACAAAGAGAAGATGAGGGAGGATGAGAGGCAGATATTCAAGAAACGTCTCGATACCTACATGAAGAGGCAACTTGAGGACGAAGGGATAATACAACTTCCTTCCAAGGGTGTTTTTAGAAACGTGCGAATCGCATATATCCCGTTAGAACTTCTGGTTTCCGGAACATTCTTTCCGAATACCCCCCAGTGGCACGATTATTTCTCGAAGCTTCACAAAGATCCAGTTGTGCGTTTCGCCCAGCTTCAATATCCAAAATATTTCATGAGAAGGCACATCCACGTCGATTATTATTTATACCGAAGGGAGAAGGATGTCTTACAAGAGTTCATGCACCAGATAAATATGAGTATGTCTGAAATGCTTATGCTTTTTCAGCGCTATTACATCACAGTTTTCAAGAGCAACGGTGCGTATAATGCCTCATTGAATTCAGAGTTTGATTCGATGGAGAACAAATTGCTAACACTAAAATATAAGCACGCCTATCTCATGTTGAAGGACAGTTTTAGGTCTTTTTATACCACTTTAAAGGTAAAGGATAAGTCTTCCAGTAGGAAGATAAAGGCGTTTATTAGATCGGAGCCGACAAGGAGGGAGGATTCTCAGCTTATATTCTCGTTCGTAGATCTTTTCAGCAAGGAGAATTCTGACTTAATCTCCCTTAATGAGATGCCAGATATGTATGTTGATCTTCTTGAAGAGGATTCCAAGAAGAAGCTCGATAGGTTCAGGGCACAGTTCATAAAATTTAGAGAGATAGAAAAGTCAATTATTGATATTCTGTCAAAAGATGAGAATAGGAGTCTTACAGAAAAGATATCTGCTGAGAATCTGATATTCGCATTCAACCAGTTCAGCCTTGCTACACATAGGAGCAGAGTGTTCAATGCAGTCTACCATATTGCGCCGGAAGGTGTGGCTTCCTTTAGAGAATTCCTTAATATGGCATATAAGACCATAGGAGACTGGATCCGGGCTAATGGAGTTACGGTGATAGGTGCGAAGGGAGACTATATCTATTTTCAGGAGAAGGAAGGGCAGGTTATTGATTTTGCGAATGCTCCGCTGATCCCTATAGGCAAATTTGAAAAGCTAGAGCTTCCCTCAGAGCCAAATTATTTTGAGATCGATGAGGTAGTCGACGACAGGTCTTTTGACTGATTGCTTGCTTTGCAATATTTTTTCACTTTAAAGCTTATCCTGCCTTCTATTTTCAAATTCTTTATCAGACCTTCATGGAAATATTTATGTACCGCCAAGATTTGCATTGTTTTGTTTGAACGTTGCAATAATCCGTAATATATCTATAAGGCAATGTTAAACTTTCCTTATAGATTCTTTGATCAAATCTTTTTCTGTGATAGTGAGCTTTGCAAAAATCAGTACATACTAGAATATGTTTAGATTATGGATTTTGAATTAGGTTAATCCTTTAGGTCAAATTATGCTCCAGGATAAGTTGAAGACCGTGTCTAATTGTGCTTGAGCTCATGGAACACTATATATTCAAGCGAAATCTTTCTGGGATCGTATTCAATGCTTGGATGCATGTATATTCTGCTTTGTTCGATCGATATTGTGACGCGTACGCTCTAGATTCCAACCATTTTGGTTTCCTTGATTTATTTTCTTTACAATTATATCTTCTAATATAATATTTGCATTATTACGTATTCCGCTTTTTAATTTATTAACGAGATGTTATTTCTTTTTAAAATCAATTTTCATATTTTATTCTAATATTCGATGTAAATATACTTTTGTAATAGTGATTGAATAAAATTAGTAATATGGGGCCGTCGAGATTTGAACTCGAATCACCAACTCCCGAAGCTGGTAGCGTACCAGGTTAGCCCACGACCCCGCGTGTGAATATTATATTGTACATATTATTAAAACATGTTGAGACGCTTTCGCTTTCTTGTATTTTCTATACTTCTTTTGCCCATTAAATCTTATAAAGATATGCTGCCCAATAGAATTATGGACCTATTAGCACCAGTGAAGGACAGCATAGCGGATTCTATAGTGGCTGCATGCTTAAAGCTGAAATTTGAAGTTTCAAAAGAAGAGGCAGTCAAATCGATAATTCTGGCTAAGCCTGAATTCGGAGATCTTTCCACAACAATATGTTTCATGCTTTCAAAGAAGTATTCTAAAAATCCTGCGGAGATAGCTGCGCAGTTGGTCCAGAAGATGAAATGCGAGAGGAGGCTGGTGAAGGAGATAAAGATCGCAGGCCCGTATGTCAATTTCGTTTACAGCGACGCGTTCATATTTTCTATCTACAAACGGGTTAATGAGGAGAAAGAGAACTTTGGTAAGGGAGAACAGAAGGGCAAGAAAGCAATAGTGGAGTACCCTTCAGTCAATCCCAACAAGCCATGGCATATAGGCCATCTGAGGAACGCTTTGCTCGGCAATTCAATTTCCAATCTTCTTGAATTTAACGGCTACTCTGTCGAAAGAGAGAATTTCATCAATGATCTAGGGTTGCAGGTTTCCCAGAGCATCTGGGGTTATCTTACTCTTTCAAGAACCGAAGAGCAGGAGAAGGAGAAGTTCGACCTTCTTATTGGAAAACAGTATGTAGAGATTAGCAAGGATCCATCCAAGATAGAGAATGAGGTAAGAAGGCTGATGAAGAAGTTAGACGAAAGGGATCCAACAACCTCAAAGACCGCAAGGAACATCGTGGAAAGGGTTCTCAGGGCTCAGCTCCAGACTTCATTCAATTACGAGATTTACAACAATCTGCTTTTATGGGAAAGCGACCTCATAGGGTTCAAGCTTTACAATGGCATTTTCCAGAAGATGCTTAAGTCAGGAATATTCGTGAAGGAGACTGAAGGCGAGAAGGCAGGATGCGTCGTAGTCAAGTTGGACGAAGAAGAATTTCCATCTTTGAAATCGGATGAGAAGGTTATTGTAAGATCCGATGGGGTTCCGACATACACTGCGAAGGATATTGCACTTGCGATGTGGAAGTTCGGACTGGCTGAAGGAAATCTAAAGTACAGCGTTTTTGAGAAGCAGCCGAATAAGATTTCGCTTTATACGACAGATGTAAACGGAAGAGACATAAAGGGATTCGGCAAGGGAGACATCGTAGTAAATGTAATTGGAACAGAGCAGACTTATCTGCAGGACCTCATAAGATACATACTCAAGAAGATGGGATATCCCCAAGCGGACAATTATGTTCACGTGGCATACGAACACGTCACTCTTCCTGAAGCTTCGTTCAGCGGAAGAGAGGGAACATGGTTAGGTTTCTCTGCAGATGATTTGTTTGCTGAAGGAGTGAAGAGGGCTCTGGCTGAGATAGACAAACGTACGGAAAAGTCAGGAATAAGCCAGAAAGAAAGAGAAAAAATTGCGAAGCAGATAACGAATGCCGCGATAAAATTCTCTTTCTTAAGAGTGACCGCCAACAAGAGAGTCACATTCGAATGGGACAAGGCGATTAGCTTCGAGGGAGATACTGGCCCGTACTTGCAGTATGCAGGAGTGAGGGCGAAGAGAATCCTGGAAAAGAGCACCGTGAAGCCGGCGCTCAAATCTGCCGTCCTCAAGGTATACTCATTGAACGAAAGCGAAAGATATCTTGCGAAGACCATAATGGAGTTCCAGTCAGTGGTTGAAAAGGCGGCTTCTTCTTACCAGCCCAATATTCTTGCAGACTACTCATTGAAGCTTGCAGACGCATTCAACAAGTTCTATGAAGCTACCCCTGTATTGAAGGCTACGGAGGGGGAGCAGCAAGTGAGGCTGGCGATAACCTCTTCAGCGCTTTACACTCTGTCTTCGACGCTGGGCCTTCTCGGGATAAGCATTCCCGAAAAGATGTAGAAGTAAGCATTTATAAATAAGTTTTGTGTACTTTATTTTATAGTTATTTATATTGGTGATTTTAATGGGAAAATTTGCTGAACAATGGAAAGAAAAATCAGATAGGACTCTCGGTAATCTGAGAGGAAAGGGAATATTTGTTAAAATGCTTTTTGAGCAGAACAAGGCCTTGTTCAAAGACATGATGAAGGTGAGGAAGCCGAGGCCGGATAATAGCAGGTCTAAGGACGAACTTGATCTGATCTGATTTTTTTTCATTTAATTTTATTTTCCGATTTTTAATATACTCATTTTTTAATTATTTCCAATTATATACATTAGTGGTGATTATGGTGAAAAAGTCAGCTGTTTTCAATGAAGAAAAAGTTATAGATATAATGGCCGTTCTTGCCAAGGAAGGAAAATCTATTCAGAAGGATACGTTGGCAATTTTTCAGAAAGAAAATCCCTCAAAGCTCAAAGAAATGATGCTTGACTATCCATTAAGGGGAGGAAAGCATCTTCGTTCTGTTTTAGCATTAGAAGCATATAAGGCGTTTGGCGGAAATTCGAAGAAAATGAAGAATATTTTAATTGCTTTAGAGCTTTTTCAGCACTGGATACTTATTCATGATGATATAGAAGATTTTTCCGAAGAAAGAAGAGGAAAGCCCGCATTGCATCAGCTGTATGGAATGCCATTGGCGAATAATACTGGAGATGCATTGCATATTAGAATGTGGAGAGTGCTGCTCGAAAATAGGAAGCTACTTGGAGACAATCTTACATTTAAGGTTGCGAATGAGTTCGTTTCAATGATGCAGAGATGCACTCTCGGACAGTCGATGGAATTGGAATGGGTGCATGATAAGAGATGGGACA
>DYJP01000004.1 GCA_020723065.1 Candidatus Micrarchaeum sp. | reverse complement strand
AAACTTTAATTTATTATGGAATGAATATCCGCACACTACTCTGAAAGCGCACGGAGAAGCTGTCGGACTTCCGAAAGAGATACAAGGCAACAGCGAAATCGGCCACTTGAACATAGGTTCCGGCAGAATCCCTAACATTCCGTTGGTAAGAATCAACCGAGCGATAAAGAACGGCTCTTTTTTCAAGAACAAGACGCTACTTGGAGCGATCCGTCACTGTAAGAAAAATAATTCTACCTTGCATCTGATGGGACTTGTACAAGACCAATGGGTTCACGCCCACGAGAATCATCTCTACGCCCTTCTCGAACTGTGCAGAAGGCAGAGATTCCACAATGTCATGATACACTTCCTTTCTGACGGAAGGGACACTCCGCCAAAAAGCGCAACCGTGTTTCTGAAAAAGCTGGAAAGTGTGATGCATAGAACTAAAATCGGAAAAATTGCGACCGTGATTGGCAGGTACTATGCAATGGACCGAGACAAGAGATGGAAAAGGACTGAAAAGGCGTACCTCGGACTGACCGGCAAGCCGGAAAGGAAGGCGAAAAGCGCGAGAGAAGCGATCGAGCTCGCATACGGATTGGGCGAGACGGACGAATTCATAAAGCCCACCGCAATCGGAGATTTCAAAGGGATAAGACCCGGGGACTCGCTGATCTTCTTCAACTACCGTCTCGACAGGGCAAGGCAGATCACAAAAGCATTTGTAGAAAATAATTTCAAAGAATTCAAGAGAGAAAAGATTAAAAATCTCTACTACGTCTGCATGAGCGAATATTACGACAACGTCAATGCACATGTCGCATTCAAGCCTATTTTCATGAAAAATCTCTTAGGGGAAATGATCTCCAAGAACAAGCTGAAGCAATTCAGAATTTCTGAGACTGAGAAATACGCCCACGTCACATTCTTCTTCAACGGACAAATTGAGAAGCCGAACAAAGGAGAGCACAGACTCCTGATACCAAGCCTGAAGATTCCAACTTACGATCTTCAGCCGGAGATGAAAGCAAAAGAAATCACAGATGCTATAATATCCAAAATAAAAAACAATGAATATGATGTGATAATCAGCAACCTAGTCAACTGCGACATGGTAGGTCACACAGGAAACTTTCCTGCTATCGTCAAGGCAGTCAAAACTGTCGACAAATGCATCGGGAGAATAGTGAACGAGATTGTGAAAAACGATGGAGTTCTCTTAATCACCGCAGATCATGGGAATGCGGAATACAAGCAAACCAAAAAAGGCGAGATGCTTACCGCGCACACAACCTCCGATGTTCCGTTCATACTTGTAACTGCGAATGAATCAGTTAAGAAGGCGAAACTAAGAAAAGGATCCCTAAAGGACATAGCCCCGACAATACTCGACATTTTGAATATCAAGAAACCGAGAGAAATGACAGGAAAGTCTCTAATTTTGAAAAAATAAATTTTAAGAGAAGGCAAACGAAAAATCAGAATTTTAAGATATAGTCCATATCTCCAAATTTTGAAATTGCGGAATTCACAATTGGAAGAGATAGTGCAGAAACCGAAATATCAAGAATCCTATTCGGAAGCCTGTCAAACGTTTTCCTTACTTTTCTATGGGATTCCAGAGTCATCCCGCATTCGCGCCTCCATCTCCTTTCATAATCAAGCTTCTTTCCCATATTCAGATGATCGTGAAGTGATTGCCCTGCAATATCCGCGCACAAGGAACCGAATATAAGACCCCCGCCCGTCGTTGCTTTTGTCTGGCCCGCGGCATCTCCCGCAAGGAGGACGTTTCCTTGCTGCGTCCTTTTTCTGGGCCCTAATGGAATTGCGGCATTGAATTTTCTGAGAATCCTCGCTTTCTTGGACTTTATGAATAAAAGCGATTTCTGGGAATAAAAGAATTTTTTCGCTTTCATCAATTGGGGAAGCGCCGTCGTTCCGAAACCAACTCTCACAGTCCTTTCATCTACTGGAACGCTCCATCCAAAAAATCCTGGTAGATTCTCATTATCTATGAAAACATCAACCAGATCAGAATAGGGAACTTCTATATTGGTCACTTCCCTCTCGTAGCAATATGCTACGCTCTTAAGAGTTGGAAAGCCGAATGAATATGCAGTATGTGATGCCACACCGTCCGCTCCTATGATTGCGGACGAATTGAAGGTCTTGCCTGCGAAGACGCTGTAATTGTCGTATGAAAAATGCCTGAAAGAGATTGCACGGTGCTCCTTGTAAAGCTCTGCGCCGTAATAAATTGCCCGATCTATGCTGTTCTCGTCGAACTGCTGCCTGTCGAAGACAATGCCTCTGTCCTTATTCATGCTGATTTCCGCAGACTTATTCGGAGAATGAATCACTGCGCCCCTGACCCTGTTAAGGATAGAATTCTGATAAGGAATCTTCGTTGACTTCAAGCCAGCCTCAGAGCATATGGCGGTGCATCGCTTGTATTTTCCTACATGCTTGTCCTCTTCAAGGATTGCAGTGGAAAGCCCGTTGCGGGCACACGAGGCAGCCGCTGCTCCACCGACTGCGCTTCCCCCTATGACAATCACGTCAAAATCCATGATATAAGATGCTAAACAAACTTTAAAAATTGTTAATGTCAATATATAATACAGCTATTTATGCGGCGGTAGTCTAGCCTGGTTAGGACGCGAGCCTTCCAAGCTCATAACCCGGGTTCGAATCCCGGCCGCCGCACTCAAACTCATCTGGTTCTCGAGGTTTTCTATGAAAAAATTAAAGAAAGTGAAAGGAAAATTGAAGCGAGAACTAGGACTTTTTGACACCACTGTCGCAGGAATCGGAATCATAATCGGTGCGGGAGTCTACGCCATAATAGGTAATGCGGCCGGAATAGTCGGCAATGCAGTATGGCTCTCGTTCTTGATCGGCGCCATAGTGGCAGGAATAACCGCCCTGAGTTATGCGGAGCTTTCCTCCATGTTTCCAAGGGCCGGAGCGGAATACGTCTATGCAAGGAGGTCATTCGGAAACAGGATAGCTTTCATCGTTAACTGGCTTCTCGTGATAGGCACGGTGTTCAGCGTCGCGACAGTCAGCCTCGGGTTCGCGAATTACCTTAACTATTTCATATCCGTGCCTTACTCTCTCGCGGCCGGAGGGCTGATCATATTGTTCACCGCGCTGAACATTTACGGAATAAAGGAATCGGTGACGATTGCGAACATCGGAGCGATAATAGAGATTCTCGGCCTGGTAGGAATAATCGCGATAGGGCTCCCTTACCTTGGCGATGTTGACTATTTCGAGCTTCCGCCCGGCGGACACCTCTCGATGGTGTTCATGGGCGCTTCGCTCCTCTTCTTCGCGTTCCTTGGATTCGAAAGCGTTCCGAGGCTTGCAGAAGAGACAAAGGATGCGACAAGGACCATACCTAAGGCGACGATACTCTCTCTTGCGATATCCACAATAATATACATCCTGGTTTCCCTGGTGGCGGTCAGCGTATTGAACTGGCAGGAACTTGCGGAATCGAGCGCGCCCCTTGCAGAAGTAGCCGAAAAGATAATGGGAAGCGGGGCGGGAACAGTACTTGCGTTAATCGCGCTTTTTGCAACGGCCAACACGGTCTTGCTCATGCTTATAACCACCACCAGATTGCTTTACGGACTGTCTGAAGGGGGAACTTTCTTCTCAAAGCTCGGAAGCGTATCTAAAAGAAGCACCCCATGGGTAGCGGCAATAGTCCTTGGCGCCCTTTCATTCGCAGCCGTGATGACAGGAGACATCGGATTCGTAGCATACAGCGCAGACTACGCAACCTTCTTTACGTTCGCTGTGATGAATCTTGTTGTGGTATATTTAAGATATTCTAAACCAAGAATGCCAAGGCCTTTCAAAGTAAAGGATATATTCGGAATCCCAATATTTCCGCTATTGGGAACCGCAACCTGTGTCCTTTTAGCAATGACATCGGGAAAAGACGTAATAATAATCGGAACAATGATTACAGTCATAGGTCTATTAGTCTATGAAGGCCTGAAAAATGCAAAGATGGTGGAGTAAGAAGTGAGAATATGAAGCTTGACTCAAGAATAATGATCATTTCAATCGTGCTTTTTGTTTCGGCAACCAGTCCGGGATTCGCATACTGCCCTGAAACGCTTAAGGAAATGTATTTCCCAGCGGTGCTGGACGAGAACAGCAGCCAGATGATAATGGTCCAGATCCAGACTGCGGAGAAAATCAACTCTAACGGATATCAAACATTCCTGAACACTAACCCGTTGGTCGGTTACGACACGCAGGATTCCATAAACATAGCTTCCGATGTCGCAAGATTAATCTTGAAGGAAAAGGGAATCAACACATCCGAATGCAACATACTCATATCTTTCTATTCTCCAAGAGAAGTGGAATATATAGATGGTCCTAGCGCGGGTGCCGGACTGGCGATGCTAATGATGACGGCGCTTGAAAACAAGACGATAAGGGACGACATCACCATGACCGGAACCATTGAAACGGACAGGACGGTCGGCAGCATAGGCGGGCTTGCGCTCAAAGGAGAAGCTGCGTACAAGCATGGATACAGGATATTCCTGACGCCTATGCTTTCCAACAGCGAAAAGATAGAACTGCTTATGCTGAAAAACTATTACGACCTGAAAATAATACAGGTTGAAAATGTCGAACAGGCATACAGCATCGCAACCACTCCAAAAACTAAAAATCTAGAGGAAAATGTCGCGCTTTCGCCAGACAACCTTTTGGAATACAAAACTGCAAGACTTGAACACTGGTATGCAGACAGAATGAGAAATATCACTGAAGGCATGATCAACAACACCAAAGAAATAAACCAGTTTCCACTCCCCTACAGGGCCAACTTCGAGATAAGGATCCTGAATGCAGAAAACGCATTAAACGCGAACCAGTTCTACAGCGCAGCGAATATAGCATTCCTTTTGTCGATAGACGAAGGGGTTTCAAAATTCACCAAGAAAAATATGATAAACGAGTATATTGAAACTACGCAGTGCATCAGCTCATTCAAACCTACTAGCAAAACGATAGATACATTTGAAGTGATCGGTCCCGCAGAAGCCAGGTATTTCTGGTCTGTAGTAAAGTTGAACAAGACCATACCTAGCGAAGGCTCTTTTTGGGAAATTATCGGCGGTATGCATGAAGACAATGGAAAGATGGGCCAGGACGAATTCATTGCTCCGTTGTTCTCCAAATACAAAGATATACTGAACGCCAAGTACTGGTGCCTCGCCGCAAAGGACATGAACTTGTACGGAACACTAACAGAAAATCAGAACGGCACCGCAATAGACGAAAGTTCTCTGAAAAATTACACGGAGAATGCGATAAACGAATTGGAACCAACCATAGACGAATTAAACTCAGATGCATCGTTCCATCTTGAAACTGCAAAAGCTGCGATGAAAGAAGGGAAATATGTTGCCGCACTCGTTGATGCGGCGTACATAAAGTCATACGATGACATCATAAAAATAAATGAAACAGAATTTGAAACCTACTTAGATTCTCTTTTGAAAAAAAATTACACCTATATCTGGGCGGACATGTTTAGAAATCACGCAGAGACTATAGCTGAAGAAGATCCCATGTCAGCACTTAGGGTTGCCCTTATAGGCAACAACATTGAAACTTATTTCAAAAACGCTGAATTCATACTGTCGGGAATAGAAGGAAACCAAACGATAGAATCTCCAAGCCCCGAACTTGTACAGAAATCCGAGGAAATGCTAGCTTACCAGATATTTGCTATTGCGACCGTACTTGGAGGAATTGTTTTCATTGCATATGTATTGAAGAGAACAAGGCTGCTTGAAACGGATCGAAACGAAGGTTCTGAATCCAAGAAAAAATCCAAGAAATAGATCCGGCTACCTTAGAAGACCGCGGCAAGCAAAAAGGCGATCAGGCCTATTCCAACTGCAATCAAGGATGTTTTCCTTCCGTTCCTCAAAATATGGAGCGAGCGCTCATAAAGAAGCTCTCTTGAAAGATTGATAAGCATCAAATCCGTCACAAGAACAAGAGAGTATACTAGTTTTCCAGAAAAGAACGTCACCATGGGAAGGAAGGACAGAATTGTGCTTGACAGGAAGAAAACCGCAGCAAGCATTGCAGAATTTTTGCTTCCGATCATGACCGGAAGGGTCCTGGCCCCGACGGATGTATCTCCTTTCACATCCTCTATGTCCTTCATTATCTCCCGGCCCAAGCCGACGAGGAACGCTATCGCTGAAAGACAGAGAACGGGCTGAATGGAAACGTCGGAAGGGCTTGCGACTATTAAGGCTCCGAAAACGAATGGAACCGCCATGGTAATTGCAATAACCGCGTTTCCGACCAACGGAAGGTTCTTCAATATGAAATCATAAAGCACGGAAATTATAGAAAAACCGAATATTACCTGAAATGCAAATGAATCCAAAAACATGAATGCGATAATATTAGCCAACACGAATGAAAAAGCACCGATAAAGAACGCAGCAGACGGAGAAATTGTCCGCATTACAAGCGGCCTATCCTTTCTCCTATTAGCTATATCTGCCTTTAGGTCGACGAAATCGTTAAGGCTAAACGCCCCGAATTCTACGAGAAGAGACACAAGACATCCAATGAAAACTACAAACGACAAAGACTCGAAACCCCCAACAATAAGCGCACCGATGATTACTGCTACTGCATACATTATTCCATGCTCAAATCTGACAAGGCCCAGAAAAGATTTCAAATCCTTTACGAAAAACCCTCGTTTAACCCGAAGAACTAACTTTTTAGCCATAATAATAATATCGTGGGATTGTTTTAAAACGCATGCGGAAAAAACATTCTAAAATCCAAAAGCAAAGATTTTAATACAAGTAAATTGTGTAATTATAGACAAAAAAAGGAATGGGATATATATGAACAAAGAAGAAAGAGAATACTGGGAAGAATACTATGCACCTTATGGAAAGTTCGGTTCCGAAAAGAAATCCGAAACTCCGAAGACAATGATACAGAAAGGACTGTTCCCGGAGATAAAGATAGAAGAAAGGATCGGCCCGGCAAAAGCCAAACCTGACGACAGTAACATAGTAAGATTATTCCATAGGAAGAACTTCGGGATAATACAGAAAAACATATCGGAAAATATGGATCAGGGATGGAAGGATCACAACAAATCATGCATAAAATTCTGCCACAAGGGCTCAAGATGGGTGTATTACGGGCTTATGAATACCATTCAGTCGATGCCAGATTATACTGCGATCCATCTCAAGTCCATGCCGGTTTCATTCTACGATGTTTTGAATGAAGCAGAGATATACGCGTTTCTGACCGCAATCTGGCTTGGAAAGCACGCAAGAGACGGAGACAAATACACGCCCGGGCTCGATAAACTGATCTCATCTGAAACAATCGAAAGGACCAAATTCGAAGAGCTTCTTGCTAACATGATCATGAAAGGCCAGAGTATACTCTCTCCGCACTGGTACTACCACAGGATAATGGAAAACAAAAAATCCAATCCCTATAACGACGGATATGCAGACCTAGTTGAAAGGCTGACCATGGTTCCAATTGGAGACCAGTCAATTGTTAAAGAGATACTTAAAGCGAAGATGATTCCGCCCAGCTTGAAAATAAATGGAGAATACACACCTGGATTCGACATAAGGGACGTGATGTGCGTCTGGAAAGAAAATGAAAATAAAAGGCACGTCAAATTCAGAAGCCTTTCTAAAGATGACAAAAATAGGCTTGGTCATTTTGACGACGAAAGAAGATGCGCAAGCCATGTCTATAACTATTTCGCAAGGCTTGACGGAACATGGACTGCCTGGAAAGAAGGAATGACTCTGAAATAAATCAATACTCGTTTTTTATTTCCTGAAGCATTTCGATTATCTTTTTCCAATGGCTTCCCTTCCAGTAGATCTGCTTGCAGCTTGTACAGGACCATACCTGGGAATGCCGGGCTCTAACCCAATCCTTCATGTTCTCGACTTTCCCAAAATCTTGTTTTTGAAAAAGCTTAAGTTTCCCACCACAAAAAACACATCTAGTGCTCTTATCCAGCGATTCGATGTTCTTCAGTATAGAAGAATCGATCAGAGATTTTTTGAAAAGAAACTTCAGCTGCTTTTTTATATGTGACAAGTTCGAAGGAATCAGAATCACTTTTGTGCCGGAAAACTGGGCCATTTTTGAAAGCTCACGGTCCATTGTGAGCAATATTCTCCCTTCCTTGAGCGCAGATTCGGCAAGGTGCACGTCCATTATCTCGTACTTGTTATTGTAATCTGGTATCTTGCAGTCGTAGCCGAGTATCCTGAGCCATCTTCCAAGCTTGATGAGCATTGCATCGACAAGGAATTTTTCCTGCGCCATAGACATAACTCGTAAAATAGCCTTAAATACTTAATCTTGAAGATATAATAAACAGCCGAAAAAATTGGATATTGCTGCGCAGCAGATTTTAAAGTGGAAAAATGATCAAATCCATATCCCTTAAAAATTGGAGGTCCCACTTGGACAGCTCCGTATCGTTCTCAAACGGAACAAACATAATAGTAGGAAGAATGGGAGGGGGAAAGAGCAGCATAATCGACGGGATATGCTTCGCCTTATTCGGTACTACTCCTGCGGTGCAACACAGAAGGCTGAAGATAACAGACTTCATCAAGAATAGGCCGAAGGAAGAGAATGAAGCGGAAGTCACACTTGTTTTCAAGCACAAGCAGGACGAATATGTAGTGATACGAAAGATAAAAAGGAAAGGCGGATCCGAAGCTGAAATTAAAAAGAACGGCCAACGAGTTGAAGGACCTCAGTCCGAAAGGGTCAGCGACTACATAAGAAATCTCCTTGAAATAGACTACGATCTTTTCACAAGAGCGATATATTCCGAGCAAAACAGAATAGACTACTTTCTTACTTTGGGAAGAGGAGAGAGAAAAAGGCAGATTGATGAACTCATAGGCATAGACAGATTTGAAATAGCAAGGAAGAATGCGACGACTGCCGCAAGTAGAATAAAGACAATGAAATCAGACAAGGAGATTTTCGTCAAGAATGCCAACATAGCGATAATAGAAAGGGAAATTCGAGATTTTGAAACGCAAGTAACTGAGATAAAGTCAGAACTCTCGAAGCGGAAAGAAGAGTTTGAATCGGTTTCCAGGCAGAAGGCGGAAAAAGAAAGACTTGTGAACGAACTTAAACTACAGAAGGAAAGATTCAGAAAGCTTCAGGACGAAATAACTGGGTTGAAGCACAATCTTGAGCTTCTGAAAAAGGACATCCAATCAAGTCCGATAAAGGAAGGAAAGGAAGAGATAGAATCGAAGCTCAACGAAAAAAGAACCAACAGGGATGCGATCCAAAAGGATATTTCTCTGCTAGACAATGAATATAGGGAACTGACCAGGCTCCTTGGAGCTGCAAAATCCGAACAGCAAGCAATCGAAAAAAAGAAATCCATGAAGAAGGAGATGGAAGCGAAACTAGCCAAGCTTCTTGAAGGGGAAACCGCAGACAGGCTGAAGCAAAAAATGAAAGAGATAGAAGATAAGAACTCCAAGATATCGGAAACATTATCGGATTCCAAAGCGAAAGTAACAGAACTTGAGAGATCAGTCAGAGAGCTCAAGGCTGCGAACTCCCATTGCCCTGTATGCGACTCAGAACTTAGCAAGGAAAAACGGGAACGGCTTATAATCTCAAAGGAGAAAATGATAAATGAACACAATAAGCTGATGCAGGAACTCGCTAAAGAAAGTTCGGACGGCACTTCCTTATTCAAATCGATAAGGGAAAAAATAGACAGCATCGAAAGAACCACATCCCTTATGAAGGAATACGAGGGAATCGAGGAAAACGAAAAGGCAAACCTCCTGAAATTGAATGATACTGAATCAAGGCTCAAACAGACAACAGTTAGAAAAGAAGAAATGAACTCGAAGCTGAACTTAATAGACAATGAATACCTGGAGCTTTCGAAACTATACGAACGGATAAAAGAAATCCAGCTTAAGAAGAGCAAGGTAGCACAAATAGAAAATGACCTTTCAGAAAAGGAAAGGCAGATCTCGCACATACAATTCAACGAAGAGAAATGGGAAATTGAAAATAAGGAGCTGAACGATTTGAATGTCAAGTTTACGCAAGTCAAGAGCAGAATCGAACAGTACAACGAAAAAGAAGCATACGTCTCGAAGCTCCTTTCAGACAGGAAGACGAGAATAGAAGAAGTCAGGAAATATGCAAAGGAGATAGAGGAATACAACAAACTGATATCATCACTTCAGCTTTTCTCGAATGCAGTAGTGGAAACCCAACACGAGCTGAGGGAAGAACTAATTGATTCTGTGAACCAGGCACTGACAGAGATCTGGGGAAGGATCTATCCTTATTCGGATTATACTGTGATCAAGCTGGTTCCTTCCGAGAACGATTATGATCTGATGTTCAAAGTCAACAGCGATTATGTCGGGGTGGATGGGATAGCGTCCGGAGGAGAAAGGGCACTTGCATGCCTTGCCTTGAGAGTGGCTTTCGCAATGGTCCTAACGCCAAATCTCAGCTGGCTCATACTGGACGAACCGACCCACAATCTTGATGAGGAAGCTGTAAAGACACTTGCTGGAACGCTAAGGGAGCACATACCGCAGATAGTGGAGCAGACGTTCGTCATTACACACGATGAACTGATGAAGGAAGCCGCAAGCGGCAAGTTAGTAAGAATACAGCGTGACACTGCGGCGCCAGAGAATAGCAAGGTTGACGAGCTGAGTGAAATCACGGTTTCTACACCAAGCTTAACATAAACGGAAACAACAGCAAATGTTTTATATTCTTCGAGAAAAATAAGTTTATGGCCAAGAAAAAACAGGAACGAAAGACTTTCATAATAGAAGGAACAGAAGAAAAGAATCTAATTATAAGAAAACTCAAAGCCAGAGAGATATTGGACTCTAGAGGCAACCCCACAATTGAAGTGGACATTTTTACTGATTCCGGCTGGGGAAGAGGAATCGCCCCTTCCGGCGCGTCTACCGGAATATTCGAGGCAATAGAGATTAGAGACGGCGGAAAGAGATACGGTGGAAAAGGAGTCAGGAACGCGGTCAAAAAAGCCAAAGAGATAGGTAAGGAACTTATCGGAATTAATGCAGACGATCAATCAAAAATAGATAGCATCCTGATTGAAAAAGCAGGAGAGCAAAAGAAAAACGTTGGAGGAAACACGACTGTCGCAATCTCGATGGCTGCCTGCGCGGCAGCCGCTAATTCGCTCAACAAACCAATCTACGAATACCTTAATCCAGATTCCAAAGTGCTTCCTGTGCCAATGATGAACGTAATAAACGGAGGAAAGCATGCTGGAAGCGGGCTTGCCATACAGGAATTTATGATAATACCTAAAAAATTCAAAAACTTCGCGGAAGCACTGATGGCTGGAAGCGAAATATACCACGCATTAGGAAAAATACTTGTTAAAAAGTACGGATTATCCGCGAAAAACGTCGGAGATGAAGGCGGATATGCCCCGAATATTAGAACTACAGATGAAGCACTTGATTCCATAATGGCCGCGATAGACGAGACAGGATACCAGAAAAAGGTCTTCCTTGGCCTCGATTGTGCTGCATCATCTTTCCATGAACTGAAACATTACAGAATAGACGGAAGAACAATAAACAGCCTCGAACTGATGAGAAAATACCAAGAACTGATAAAGAGATATCCGATCATATCAATAGAAGACCCATTCCAGGAAGAAGACTGGGAATCCCTTTCAAGATTCACAAGGGAAAGTGGAAAAGACATCCAAATCGTCGGAGATGACTACTTCGTTTCGAACATAAAGATGCTGAGAAAAGGAATAGTCAACAAGGCCGCGAATGCGCTTCTACTCAAAGTAAACCAGATAGGCACTCTTACCGAGGCGATAAATGCAGCCCGAATCGCAAAAGGCAGCGACTACAACGTAGTGGTGAGCCACCGAAGCGGAGAAACCGAAGACACATTCATAGCAGACCTATCTGTCGCGTTAGGGTGCGGCCAAATAAAGACTGGAGCTCCCTGCAGATCCGAAAGAACGGCCAAGTATAACAGACTCCTAATGATAGAAGAAGAGCTCAATCAAAAAGGCAAAAAGACTAAGTTCGGACTTTAAGCTAGCGCATTGAAATAACAGTAAAAAAGATCAAATCAGATTGTCTCTTGTTTTGTAGCCTGGATCACGCCGAGCACTTCTGCGTTGTTGGATACGAGCACTATCAAACCATAGTTTGTAGTTTCAGATGTCCACTTTACAACCCAGACGTTGCTGTACTTGTTATTCTGGATTGGATCGATGTATTCAGAATAGAATTTCGCAGATGCCTGCGCATTAGAATGAGAGCTTATAAAGCTCACCACTGGATCTGAACCAGACAGAGTGTGAGAAGCGATAACCGCTTCTTCAGGGGTTCCAAGCACGCAGGTTTCCACTCCCTTGCATACAGTGCAGTCCTTTGTGATGTATTCCGGAGGGGTCTCGATGAATCCCTTTCTCGGATAATCATAATAAACATTCATCCTGACCGGGCATGGGGAGGTGTAGTTGAAAGTAACCCTCGCCTTTATCTGCCAACTGTCATTCGTGGATGAAGACTTGATCTCGGAGATATCCTTTACATCTGCATTCGGATACTTCGAATTTAGGTCGTCCAGAACAAACGCTCTCGCGTCCGACTCCTTGAAAACCTGTTGCTGCTGAGTCTGGAGGCAACCGAATAAAATCATAGAAACAAGAATTAAACTAATTAAATTCAACGAATTTTTCACATTCATCGCCTTGATGCAATAATATATTAATAGAATGAAATAAAATACTAACGTTTTAAATGATTAAACCTAAAGCAGGAACAAAATTGAAGGAACAATAAGGAACGCCATCAGATGGGTTCTCCTCACTCCGAGCAAAGGGGGAAGAAGACCAATCGCAGTAGATATCACACAGACTAAAAGCCCAAACATTCCTGAAACCATTAAGACAGATAAAACAAGGAACAATAGAATTACGACATTCATGATTTTTTGATCTATGCTGTTGACTAATTTTATCGCTGCTTCCGAAACCAGAATGAGCAGCACGATTCCCAATCCAGTTCCTATGAAATAGAACGCAACCAAAGTAAGCAGGATCTGAATGTTGAATTCTCCGATGAGTTCTTGTATGTTTACTATCGTGCCGGTCCTCGCCTTCCCTATCGTATCGAATGCCACGAGAGAATTTGCATAATGGCTCACGGTGATTGAAGTTGTTGAAGCGAGAAACATTGCCGAAGTCCCTGCAAGAGGAGAAATGAAGGTCGCAAGCTGCGCGGAAGAATTAATCGCTGGAAACAGATCAGCCAAACATCCGAGAATCACAGATGTGAAAATCACCAAAAGAAAAGACGAAGTCAATCCGACACGATACTCTTCTTTTTTCTGCGCCGGAAGGAATGACTTGTCTGAAAACGAAAGGATTATGCTGCTTAAAGCAAAAAAACCCACGAAAACTACAAAGAGTGGCTCTATCGTAGCAGAAGACAACGGAGTATCCAAAAGAAGAATCCCCAATGTTCCTGCAAGCATGAACACTAAGGACGCCTTGACAACAGATCCAATCCCATGAGGAAACTCTTGAAATATGAATACTAACGAAAAAAGGATTAATGCATAGCCCAAGAAAGGTTTGACTAATTCATAAAGAGCTGGCAATAAAAAGTATGACAATGGCAAAACTAAAACAAGAAACAACAGGGAAAGCAATGCGGACACGGCACACACCCTAACTGCCAACCTTCCCTTGCCTGCCTTTACAAGCTTCTGGGCCGGAAGAATAGAAAGCACGGAATCGGAATCTGGTATGAAGAAAAATATCGCAGGAATCAAGGCCACTATGTTGTTGACCGCAGAAGACAGCACGATGACTATCGCAAGCTCCAACGAGCTCCCGTATTCCACGGAAGATAGAAGCTGGGAAATCGTATTCGGGTGAAGCCCTGGAAGAAGACCGGCAAGAATTCCAAGAAGGACACCCAATACAAGCGGAACGAACATCAAATCACTCAGTAGACAAATATCACATGGGAGAGATGTCTTTCTCATTATGGACTGAAACATACCTTCCATAGACTCCTTCCTTTACGGTTCCAGTCACAGAGATGAAATCCCCTTCGACTAGCCAGGAAGGGGCATCTGCTTTCAAAACCACAACTGAAACGCAGGAATCGGAAGAAACCAAATCGCAGACATCCAGACGCACATACTGTCCGCTCATGCTAATCTGACCGAGATACCCAACGAAAGAAATGTAGCTCTCTTCAGAAAGATATTGCACCTCTGACAATGCAACCGTCTTTGGGGAAAGCATGCCTGAAAATATAAAAAGAAACAACAAACCAAGAACAGAGATTGCCAAAGAAAAGGACAGCATTCTGTTGTCAGAAATGACCATGAAATCCTTTCTACACGATTTTAGACCTTGCTTACTGCTTCTTTTCCCTTCCATATTATAACTACAAAAAAAGGGTTTAAAGATGTTTTCGTCTAAATTAAATCTATGACAGAAGAGGAATATCCTAGTGCACCAAAGAAGAAGGAGATTGACCTTGGAAAAGGAGTGGTAATCCTTCCTCCCGAAAGGATGGTAACCAAAAGGAAAGAAGAAAAGAAGTCAAAGCCAGAAGAGAAGCGCGAATTTGCCCAAAAAGAAGCAAGAAAGGATTTCGCCGCCCCGGTTCCGTCCGGAATCAACCAAGTTCTTATAATCGGACTGGCAATAATCGCAATAATCTCTTTATTAGCAAGCATAATCGCAATGATTTCTGTTGCAAACATAAAGTCCGAGCTCAGTGGAATCGCCGCAGACCTTAGGGCGTACTCTGAAAGCCAAATAGAAGTTACAACCCAACTGAACCAGCCCCACACCATAACGGCATCTATCCCGATAAAGGATATCCTCAGCCCATTCTCGATACCTGTGCCTACACAAGAAATTCAGGGCGAAGGAGCAATAAGCGTGATCCTTCCAGGCTACAACTATCCAGTCACAATACCTTGGCAGGGAACATTCACGGTATTTGGAAGCGTGACCACAAATATATCTGGAATCGGCGGAGAGGAGAAGCTGAACATCCAGTACACTTTACCGAGCAGTGGGAATCTTACAATGGCCCTTAGCGGACGGGACCTGATAAATGAAGAAATACAGAAAATAATCAGCTCTTTGGAAAGATTATCCAAATAATCATAGATGATCAGATGTTCATAAGCAACAAACACCAGAAGATAATGGAAAAAGTGGTAAAAAAAGTTAAGCCCACCAAAGCTGAAAAAGAAAGACAAAGGCAGCTCGTAGAAAAGATTATGAAGAAACTTGACGAAATTACTCCTGACGACGTTTCGATCGAACTTGCCGGCTCCACCGCAAAGGGAACGAACCTGAGCGGAGACATGGACTTCGACATTTTCATGCTTTTTTCCAAAAACTATTCCGTCAAGGACCTGATGTCACTTGGAATAAAGTATGCAAAGGAATTCAGCAAAGGGAACAAATACGAGATTGCATACGCCCAGCACCCATACCTCAAAACCTGGGTTGATGGAATCGAAATAGACATAGTTCCTTCTTACAAGATAAGTGATGTATCCGAAATGATGACTGCGGTAGACAGGTCACCCCTCCACACGAAATACATCAACAAGAATATAAATGAAAAACAAAAGGACGACGTAAGGCTGCTCAAACGATTCCTAAAGACGCAGGGAATCTACGGCGCCGAAGGAAGAATACAGGGTTTCAGCGGATATCTCTGCGAATTGCTCATAGTGAAATACGGCGGATTTATGGAACTTCTTGACGCCGCAACTCAATGGAAAGATATACCTTTCTTGACCTTGCGGGATGAAAAAATAAACGAGAATGAAGCAAAAAAGAAATACCCTGATGCAGCTATAATTGTAATAGATCCAGTAGATCCAGAACGAAACGTGGCGGCTTCAGTATCTAAGACCTCGCTTACAGTTTTCATACATACTGCAAAGATGTTCCTCAACAAGCCGAATATAAGAGCGTTCTTCCCAGTGCAGGAGAAGATAAACAGCGGATGGATAAACAGACAGATAAAACGCAGGGACTCACTCATAATCGGATTGGAATTTGACAGGCCAAAAGGAGTAGTCGACGATGTACTCTGGCCTCAGCTCTACAAACTCGCAGGAAAAGTTCAAGAACGAATGCACCAGCATAAATTCGAAGTTTTCGACATAGACGTCTATGCTGACAAGAAATGCCTACTGCTCTGCGAATTGTCAATATACTCTCTTCCAAGAATAAAGAAGATACAAGGACCACCACTCACCCAGAACAACGATGTGGAACGTTTCATCAGGCAACACAAGGTGACCGAGCCTATATGGTTCGAGCATGATAAGATATTAGCAGTCGGAAACAGGAGATACACCCACGCAATCCAGATAATAGAGGAAATGATAAGCAAGCCCAAAAACAACGGAGTTCCGCCCGATATATGCAAAGTAATTAAAACGAGCAAAATATTAAATATTAAAACTGTGAAAAAGAAGTACATTAGATTCTTATTCGAGTATCTAAAAATCAGAAACGTCCCATAACAGACTTTTCGGGAAAAGAATAAGTAGAATTTTGAGTTATACTTACGGTGAAGAGATGGACATCCAAACAGTGAAGCAAATTTCAGAAGTGGCGAAGATAAAGCTTACGGATGAAGAGATGGCCGCTATCGCGGAAGAAATGGGCCAGCTTCTGGACTATTTCAAGAGCGTCCAGGAAATAAAATCGGAAGAATCTTCTAAGAACGGAAAAGAGCAGCATTCCAACTACATGTACGAAATTACCAATACATACAGGGAAGACGAAGTATTCGAAAACGACATTCAGACGAAAGAAGCCATAAGAAAGGAGTTCACAAAGGAGAACGAAAAGCTACTACTCGCTCCAAAGTCACTCAAGTGATAATCATGGAATCATCAGTTGAAGAAAAAATACACAGGAAGCTCGAGCTCATAAGCAAGATGGAAGGAGAAATCAACGCATTCGTCGAAATCTACGAAAATGAAGCGCTCCAGTCCGCCAAAGAAATAGACAAGAAAATAAAGGAAGGGAAGGCCGGGCCGCTTGCAGGCATAGTCATAGGAATAAAGAACAACATCTGCATAAAGGGAAAGACCCTGACATGCGGATCAGAAATGCTCAAAAAACACCACGCAACTTATGACGCCACAGTAGTAGAAAAACTCAAGGCAGCTGATGCGATAATAATCGGTTCACTTAACATGGATGAATTCGCATGCGGAAGCGACGGAACGTTCAGCAAAATAAAGATAACAAAGAACCCGCACGACTTAAGCAGAGTTCCGGGCGGATCTTCTTCGGGAAGCGGAGCAGCTGCTGGCGCAGGATTCTGCGATGCTACATTAGGAAGCGACACTGGAGGATCGGTCAGATGCCCCGCCGCGTTCTGCAACGCCTACGGATTCAAGCCCACATACGGAATGGTTTCTAGGTATGGGCTTTCCGACATGGCGATGACCCTCGACCAGATAGGTATTATTGCAAAGGATAAGGAAGTGATGAAAAAAGTTTTCAAAACAATAAGCGGTACCGACAAAAAAGACCAGACTACGCAGCTTGCAGACGCAAAAAGAATAAGGAAAGGCGAAATAAAGACAATCGGGGTGCCTAAGGAATTCTTCGAATCGATAGATTCTAGAATAGAAAAGTCAGTAAAGGCAAAGATAAGGCAGCTTGAGAAAAGATACGAAGTCACCGAAATTTCAATACCTACTTTGCGCTACACAGTTCCGATATATCAATTGCTCATGACCGCGGAATTGTCCTCTGCGTTGCAGAGATACGATGGAATGAGATATGGCTACCCTGCGGACAGGAACGAAGAACTCTACACCGCATTCGCAAAGGTAAGGGAAGCTGGATTCGGAAAGGAAATAAAAAGAAGGATACTCATAGGGACATACATCACTATGAAGGAATTCAAAGACGCATGGTACACTAAAGCCCTAAGCGCAAGAGAAGTGATGAAGAAAGAATTCGGGGAAGTGATGAAAAAAGTGGACGCCCTTGCTGGACCTGCGATGCCGACTGGTCCTTGGAAATTCGGCGAAAGAATGAATCCTCTTGAAATGTATGCGGCCGACACATTGACAATAGCGGCAAACCTGACCGGACTTCCAGCTATAGTGGAGCCACTCTCAAACAGCATAGACGACGGAGCGATACAGTATTACGGAAGGCATTTCGAGGACGAGCTTCTTTTCAATGTAGAATAATCCCAATAAAAGATGGTAATCATGACGGAAATAATGGTCGGATTGGAGATACATGTGCAGCTGAAGACGAACAGCAAGCTTTTCTGCAGCTGTCCGACCAACTACAGGGACGTAGAGCCAAACACCAACATTTGCCCGATCTGCACTGGCCAACCCGGGGCAAAGCCGCTCGGACTGAACAAACACGCTTTGGAGCAGCTCATAAAGATAGGAATAGCGCTGAAATGCGAGTTCAATAACACAAGCGTTATCCAACGAAAACACTACTTCTATCCAGATCTTCCGACAGGATATCAAAGAACTTCCAAGCCGATAGGTATAAATGGAAAGCTCGGAAATGTCAGGATAAGAGAAATCCACATAGAAGAAGACCCAGGAAGATACGAATTAAGGCTAGGCACTGTAGACTACAATAGGGCAAATGTACCACTTATAGAAATAGTTACAGAACCGGACATGAAATCTCCTGCCGACGCAAGGGTTTTCCTAGAAGAGCTCGAAGCAATACTCAACTACTTGGACGCCGGAAGAGACGAACCGGGTTCCATGAGAGTGGACGCCAACATCAGCATAGATGGAGGAACACGGGTCGAGGTAAAGAACATAAATTCATTCAAGGGAGTCTACGACGCCCTGATGTATGAAGTAATAAGACAGCAGAACGTGATCAGAAGAGGTGGAAAAGTCCAAATGGAGACCAGGCACTTCGACGAATCGACCGGCTCCACAATCTCCATGAGAAAGAAGGAGACTGAAGAAGACTACAGATACCTCCCTGATCCGGATGTTCCACCAATCCAAATTAGTGGGGATATGATTCAGGAACTCAAGGAAAAGATGCCTGAGCTCCCTAGGGCGAAAGCTGAAAGATTCGAGACTCATTACAAGATAAAGCCGGATGACGCCTGGATACTCGTAATGGAGATGGAGATTGCGAAACTGTTCGAAGAGATGATTTACAATATCGAATCGCAAGGCGAATTCATAGAAGCCCAGAAAGTTGCATCCTGGATAAGGGGGCCGCTGAAGAAGCAGCTAAACTACAGGAAAATGACTTTCGCAGAATCACAGCTCAATACCTCATGGCTAACTGAACTATTCGTCATGTTCAATAAAGGAGAACTTAGCGACAGGGGAATGGAACAAGTGCTTATAGCTCTATTCGAGAAGAAAAAAGGTCCAAAGGAGATAGCAAACGAACTCCAGCTTATCAAGACAAACGACCTTTCGGAGATAGAAAGATATGTAGACGAAACACTAGAATCCCAGCAGAAGGCTATAGAGGACTATTTAAGCGGAAATGAAAAAACCCTTAACTTCATAGTCGGACAGGTCATAAAAGCTACAAGAGGAAGGGTGGATTCCAAAGTAGTCAAGGAACTAATTCTCAAGAAAATAAAAAGATAAAGCGTCAAGTTTTGACACCTTTTTTCTAAACCTAGATAAAATGCGCCGGGGACGAGATTCGAACTCGCAATCCGCAGAGCGGAACTAGCTCTCAAGGCTAGCGCCTTGCCGTTCAGCCACCCCGGCTTCTAAAAATAACTGTATAATATATTATAAAAAGGATATAAAAAGATTAAGAAAAAGGAAAAAAGGAAAAAAACAACCAGCTGATTTAGCTGATTATTATCTCGATCTTAACAGTGTCCGGAACCTTCACACGCATGATCTGGCGCAAAGTCCTTTCATCGCCTGCAACCTCTATCAGTCTCTTATAGATTCGCATCTGCCATCTTTCATATGTGTCGGAACCGTCTCCACAAGGCGTCTTTCTTGTAGCCACAAAAAGCTTTTTGGTCGGAAGTGGGATTGGACCGCTGGTAGGTACTCCAGAGCCTTTCGCAATTTCCACTATCTGCTTCGAAACTTCGTCCAACTCCTTAGGATCCCTGCCAATCAGTTTGATTCTAGCCTTTCCCATTTAAACCACATTTTAACTAACTTAGAGCTTCTTTGGCACGATGTCCAAAATGACTCCTGCTGCAACGGTATTACCCATATCTCTTATGGCGAATCTTCCGAGCTGCGGGAATTCCTGATACTTCTCAAGAGAGACGTTCTTCAATGGTTTAACCTTGATGATTGCAACGTCACCAGCCTTGATGAAGTCTGGGTTCTTCTGCAATGTCTGGCCAGTCTTCGGGTCCTTCTTCTCCACTATCTCCACGAATGTTCCTGCGAACTGTGTTGTGTGCGCGTGGAACACTGGAGTGTAATTGATCGCGATTGCGGTCGGGTGATTGAGAACCACGATCTGCGCAGTAAATGTATCGACTACGGTCGGCGGGTTTGAAACAGGTCCAACAACGTCTCCTCTGCTGATTTCAGTCTTGTCAACACCCTTCACATTGAAACCGACATTGTCACCAGGAATTGCCTGAGCGAGTTGCTGGTGGTGCATTTCAATAGACTTGCACTCTGCAACCTTGTTGGACGGCATGAAAATAACCTTGTCACCTGGCTTAAGAACACCGGTCTCAACTCTTCCCACTGGAACAGTACCAAAGCCCGTAATAGAAAATACTTCTTGAATTGGAAGTCTTAAAGGCTTATCAGTGAGCTTCTTCGGTGGGATGAGCTTGTCAAAAGCTCCAACAAGAGTGTCTCCCTGGTACCAATCCATCTTGTCTGGCTTCTTTCCTACATTCTGTCCTTCATAAGCGGAAATTGGGATGTACTGTATTGAATCGGGCTTGAATCCGATTGTCTGCAGAAAAGTCTGAAGCTGCTTCTTCATATCCTCAAACTTCACCCTATCGTATGCCACTGTATCCATCTTATTGATTGCAACGATAACCTGTCCAATACCGAGCACCTTCGCCAAGAAAGCATGCTCTCTTGTCTGCTGCTGGATTCCATCCTTGACTGAACAGACAAGTACTGCCGCATCTGCCTGAGATGCGCCCGTAATCATGTTCTTAACGAAGTCCTTGTGTCCTGGTGCATCAATGATCGTAAAATGATATTTCGGCGTCTGGAATTCCCTGTGCGCAATATCGATGGTGACTCCTCTTTCTCTTTCTTCCTTGAGCCTGTCCATTGCGAATGCAAACTCAAAAGTCGCCTTTCCTACCTTTGCTGCTTCTTCCTTAAGCTTCTTCATTTCTTGCTCGGTGAGCGCACCCGTATCATAGAGAACACGCCCTACAGATGTCGATTTTCCGTGATCGACGTGACCTATAAAGATCAGATTCATGTGTTCTTTTGCTGCCATATTATATCCCTCCTAAATAAACATTTCCTGTACAGAATGGTCTGCCGCACATAACAGGATAACTGCTATAGTAGGCAGAAAACTGTTGCTCTGAAAAATGAGCTACTTATAGTTAATGTATTAATATTTATAAAGGTTATCTTAGAGGATAGGAAAAACTTATATAAACTAAAGCAAAAACCAATCGAAAATTCACCTAACTGTAAGAGGATGGATGAAATTCGCGTTCGGGAAGCTCATATTAAGAAATATGCTGTAATTTCCGTAAAGATCCGTCTTGTCCGTAAAATTGATATCTACCCTTACAAAATCAATGTAATTTATATCATATTGATGAAGAGAGAATGCATTCGTTTTTCCATCGATCAGTCCGAACTTTATTGTCGCATTCTTGTCTATAAGCGGAAGGTTTATCCTCCAAATATTGAGGTTGTTTCCATTAAGATACCCTTCTGAAACAAACGATAGCGATGGAACTGGATCTGTATAGTTTATGCGGACGTAGGTTCCGGAAGCGCCGAAGGTGGGCTCAATGTAAGCCCCCCTTGATTGATTGGAAACGATGTCAATATAATAGCTGTTTAACTCCAGATTCGCCCCGGTCCTGTTGTATATCGCTATGTTTCTCTGAAGAAGATCGGATTCGTCTGAAACATAAGTAAGCCCGTTTGAAAGGTTTATTTGCAGCGGAAAAGAGTAAGAGAATCCGATCGCGGTTCCGGAAAGGTTTGAAAAGGATTCAAGATTGGACTGCTCATCCGACAGGTAGACAGACTTCACATAGGTGTAGTTCTCCTCGAATACCGAATGCGATGAATTGCTCAGCTGGACGAAGCTAAGCATCGGCCTTATGTCCATCAGAACGTCATTGACTGTAAATGCAAGCTTGTCGGAAAACACCTGTTCCTTCAAAATCGAGTACTCGTCATAACGCTGGGAGACGATCTCAAGCGTGAACGCAGAAAGTACCATTAGAATAGATATTACAATTAAGGAAAGAAAATATCCTTTTTTGCATCCACCGAAATGTTTTTTAATATTTCTATTCATCGAATTACCCGCATATTCAATACTATTCTTTCATCCATATCGCAAGCTTCGCCGTCTTGAATTCGCCTTCAACGACGTATGTTCTCCATATCGTCTTTTCGTTGACATAATTGTAGTCGCATCCACTTTTCACATAGTACCCTGTTTTTTGGGAAGCGACTCCGTTGTAAAGCTCAAGCCTCATGCAAAGCGGGCCGCTAGTTTCGAAGAAAACTGCCTGAGGATCTGAGAAGTTCGTATACTCTAAAACTGAAAGTATGTCATAGCCTTGCTTGAATATTAAAGCCTCATTCAAGGAAGGCAAATTCTGAAGCTGGGAAAAGATTATGGTAGTAAACATAACCAGCATTATAAGCGCTATCAAAGCGTCAAGAACCGCTATAAACCCCTTGTAACTCATGCACATAACCTATGTATTATTCATTTCCGCCGACTCGTATCCTCAAAAGGAACGGGGTTCCGTTTGAAGAAACGCACGTACGTTCAACCTGCTGGATTTGCGTGGAATTCCCAACAGAACCGAACTGGTAATAAACCATTCCTTCATGCAGTAATTCAATTGAAACATTATAAATCTCCAGGTGCATTAGCCTTGAAATCTCCTCAGCGCTTACGGAAGAAAGGAAGACGAGCTTTGGATCCGCCAAAACATTTCGCTCATATGCGATTCCGATCGCCGAAAGGTTTCCTGTCTCTTCCCAATCTGGGGAAAATCCGGTTGAATGTAATAAAACATCCGACGCGCCCCAGACAGTGATATATGGTTTGTTTCCCTTTATATCTTCCTTAACTAAGAAAGAAAAGAAAGAAATCAAGATGAAGGCGAGGATGCTCGCCAGCAGCACCACGAAGACGAGCTCGACCATGTAAGTCTGTCCTTTCTTTGAATGCCCAGAAAAACAATTGCATAATCTTCCGTTTTTCCAATCCTTGAATCTTTTGCCCATTCTATTCCCTTGAATCTCATCCGTTTAACTGAATCGAATCCCCGGCCAAAAAAACGCTTATTTCAGTGGCGTTCTGGCTCACGTTCACGATTATTGGTGCATAAAGCACCGGCCAAGATCCGGAAATGTTTGACCTGATGTCTGTGGCAATTATAGAGCCAGGTTGATATGAAATCGCATAATAAGGGGGCAATGTAGCCACGATCACAAGTCCCCTGTTGCCTATCACATTATTGACCGCGGCACCGACTTCAAATGCGGCAGAAGACGCCTCATTATAAGAAACAAGCTGATTCACCAAGTTCTGAACCTGAGTGTTGAACACGAAGAACATCGAAAATATCGCAATTATGATTATGAATAAAATGAAGAATTCCATTGAAATCTGCGCTTTATAATAGGCCATTTCCTTGCACCAGTTAAACAATAATATAAATATTAATCAAGATGAAATCGAAAAAGTTGTCTGCCCTTTCACATAACCTGACAAGGACTCCAAATCCCACTGCCCAGTAGTGGAATAATTTGAATGAATATAGAACAGACCAAGGTATATCCCGGTTCCGCCATTGCCTGTTGATGTGTTTATAAGTGGTATTGTTTCATTCAATGGGCTCTTTAATGAATTTGATATATGGGCATCAACTGGTTGATCATTAACATCGAAAACTGAAATTTTATAATAAACAGCGCTGCACATTGTATATGAGACCGAATCTGTCGTCACAGTTGGATATATAATCGATGAAACTGTGAAATTGCTGCTAACAGGCGTTGCGTTGTTATTCGAAGTGTCATTTGCATAAACAGTATATGTATAAGTGTCATAAGGAAGCGAAGCAGTGTAATTATATTGCCAGATATCAGAAGAGATCTGAACCATGGAATAATTAGTATTGTTTATCTGAACTTTGGCGGAATTTACTCCGTAATTGTCTGTAATGTTTGCAGAGATAGTTACTGTCCCATTCTGTGGAACTGGATCTGGAGTATCTGAAACGGAATTAATAATTGGGGAGATAGTATCCTTTTCTGTAATTGTTACATTCACAGTAACATTTCTAGAAACATAAGGGTCTGTAAAGTTTAGAAACACATAATCAATCCCTATCGGCCTTTCGGTTGCATTGAACCTGAAGGTGACGTTCACTGATGAGTTTACGTTGAAGCTTAAGGGGCATGCAGTAATATTGAAGACCCATGTTGCATTGTCTGAACAGGTAATGCTGAGAGGCTGATTTCCTGTGTTTATCAAGGTGTAGTTCCTGTCTATGTAAGTGTCATTTTGCACCGAGAATGAATCTGATGAAGGAGTAACTGTGAAGTTGTAGATCTTGGGAATAATTGTGAAATTCATAGTGCTCGTAACGGCCCAATTGTTTGATCTATCGCTTGCCCATATCCTCCATCCGATTACTGTGCCTGCAGACACTGACGAATTGCTCCAGCTGAAATTGACAAGAGAATAATTGCCTTTAAGCGAAAGCGGCGAACCATATGTTGTCTTATTCTCCCAGACCCCGGTCTCATTCGTCTCCAATTTCGCTGTCTTCAGCTGAACGTTATCTGTCCACACCGCTGTGAGATAATTCGTATCGCCCTGATACAAAGTACTGTTGCTCTGCGCCAGGTCGGAATATGAAGGCGCAATTGTATCGAATGCTCTCTGGAAATCAAGAGAAGACGCTTCAAACGTACTCACACTTGTATCGGTAGTAAGTATTGCAACCCCATAATTTGCGAATCCTGTTCCGTTCCAACTGAATGATCCAATATCATTATTACTATTAAGCCTCACCCCAAGAAAATTTACAGCATCCGCAGCTGTCGGATTCGTATATAATGATATCCAACGACCTGCAGCTGCATATGAGAAGAAATCAGTGGGGGTGCCATTGCATTGGGGGTTGCATGCGATAGTCCTCAATTTGACACCATCACCATCAGTATCGAACACCACACGGCCAGTAGAACCTGTCGGATCCCATGCAAAATCAACCGGTCGCGTAGATCCGCTATCTATTGCCGCACCACCATCAAGGTTCTGCAACACAGTCCATGCTGAACCGTTCCAGTATGCAGTTCCGAATCGCACGGTGTTGTCTACGAACACTGCAGTCATGTCATCAGTTGAAGGATCTTCCTTCAGAGTAATCCATCTGACATCCCTACTGTTCGTTGGACCTATGAAGTCTGCGCTGTTCGTCCAAGAAGTACCACCCCAGTAATATGTCGCAATGTTTCCACTCGTACGATCTCCAGAAACAACCATCGCCTTGCTTCCGTCCGCAGCATATGCTACTGCAATTGCCTCGTAGCCTCCAGTCGCTGTCGCAGCTGCAGTGACCTGCTGTTGATTACCCCAAGCCTTGCCATCCCACACAAATGCATTAACATCGTTCCGCGTACTGTCGAATCCTACGATTATTATCTCTTCACTGGATGATACTGGATCACTAGCAGCACTTATCCAACTATATTGGACATCGCCAGTTTCCGTAGTATCATCTATGCACTGCTCCGAAATGCCTGAGAAATTAGATGCGTTAGCTGGAAGTACCTTGTATGCAATATCGCATGAAGTATTAGTGCTTACAACAGAATACACCAAAACTGTGTCACCAGTAGCACTCTCAAACGCAATATCAAATCTCCTTGAATGGGTACTCGGGGCAGACGTCCATACTCTACCAATATCATTCGTAACTTCCCAATCTACACCGTCAAACGAAACATAAGCATCAAGATAACCATCGTCACTTTGGGTGACAATCACTCTTTTCGGAGACACTGGAGAGTATTTAATGATTGCTTCTCGTACAGAAGAACCGGCAGTGGCAAGCTCAAGCCCAGACCCCCAACTGCCTGAACCTGCAGAATTCCATTCCATTATTTTAGGAAAACTCAACCCTGACCCAGTATTTGAGCGGTAAACAGCGGTTGCATTATTTGCAAATGAAAGCGAAGTTAGCAAAATAAATGAAAGAACCCAAAGGAGGGCTGGCAGTTTAATCCTTATTTGTTTCAGCATGGGGTCACCGTAAAAGTTGTAGTAGCGTTGTATTCAGATGAATTTGCAATAATTGTATATGTCCCGAAAATTCCATTAACTTCCCACTGCTCACTATATCCACCAGTCGAATTGACAGTCACCGTTTTTGGGAAGGTGTCAACGCTGAAATTATTCGGATCCCTCAAATCCAAAGTGACTTCAGAATTTGGAAACCATCCGTTTGTAGATATGGTTGAAATCTCCGGAAGATAAAATTGAGACTCAGGATATGAATATGTTGAGTCATTAAAAGTCTGCACTGTAATATATGATACAACCTGGCCTCCTGCGCAGGATTCGACGCTGATTATGACTGGCATGATCACGCTGTAGTTCCCTTCGGAATAAGTTATAGTTCCGGAATAGACTCCTAATACATTAGGATAAATGTCAAACGTCGCGGTTATATTCGTACTATCATACGAAGGGATGGTAACAGAATAATTTGAAAGCGAAAAATTAACTGCCCAGTCACTCCACGCGATCGACATATTGACATCTATAGATTCATTGATGTTATTTATTATTGTAATATCCTTATTTACAATAAGCAATTCAGCTGGAGAGCAGTATGAATCAGATATCCCAGTAGGAGAAAGCGAAAAGATTGAAGAACCGATGGCAACAGAGCTGCCGTAGGAAACCAAAATCAAGGTAAATGATCCTGTTGAATTAGGTATGCTTCCGGAAATTGGAAATGGTAGAAAATATGTTAGGTCGGAACCTTCAAATGTTATTTGAAGAGTATTATTTATTACGATTCCTGGACCCGCTACACCCTGTGGAAATGTAACAGTGACTTCCTTCTGGGCGCCTGCACCCTGCTGATAAACATCCTTGGCAGCATTTCCTATTTCGCTCAATGCGAATTTCGCCTGCTCCAACCTTTGCTGCTGATTGACCAACGAAAGCTGATCGTTCACGACATAGATAACTATTAAAAAGAACACCACCGTGAAGGAGAGAAGAACTATATACTCCACCCCACCCTGACCTTTCCTGCATTTGAAATTCATTTTGCTTATTGTGGTTTTTTCGACCATCAGCAACGCCCTTACGAATTAATCGAAATTTAGAATTTTTTTGATGAAGAACCAAAGAACAGCCTTTCATTCGGATATATTACTATCCCTTTAGGGGTGAACGCAAACGGTCTAGCCACCTCTGTGTGGTTCATTCCCGTCATCTTCCATATCTCCACCCCTCTGACCTGCACTCCGTCAGGAGACCTTTTGTGGATGAGATAGACGATACCGTCTGCAAGGAATTCCGCAACCATGGTTGATGGATATGGCGGAACATCTGAAGACCACTCATTTAAGAGTAAAGTTGTCACATTGAACTTTCTAAATACATTGAAGAATCTGATAAGTGCAAGGCGCGCATTGTACGGCTCCGTAAACTGCATAAGATAAGGAGTTATGGTGTCGATGACTACTCTCTTGATATTATAAGACGTTATTATATCATAAATCGTTCCACCTTCTTCCTGCATAATCTTCGCAACTTCATGTGGCTGATATTCCAAGAAGAAGAAAAGATGCTTTTCCTCCATTTCCTGGAAATTCATTCCAAAACTAAGCATCCTAGAGTAAAGAGTCTCCCTAGGCTCTCCGAAGCTGATGAAAAGGCCTGCTTCACCTTTCTTTATTCCTTCATTAAGGAACTGCAGCCCGAATATTGTCTTTCCGCTTCCAGGATCTCCATTGATCAGTACAATCGATTTCTCTTCTATTCCACCACCGCACATTTCATCAAAACCGGAAATCCCAGTCTTAATGATACGAGGTGGCTGTATTATTGTCTTGGGCTTCTCTAAAACTGCAATAGACTTTATTAGCTGAACCTCTTTCGGTCTTATCTTTGCGGGTTCTTTTCTTGTAGAAGGCGCTGATTTCTCATGAACATGAATCTTTTCTTCCGGCTGCTCTGTTTCGAACTGCTCATTTTGAGGGATGGCTCGAAATGGAAGAATCGGCTCAGTGTGCGGCTCAACTTCCAATATCTTCTTACGCTTCGGGACATATTCGATATCCTTTATCCCCTCGAAAATCCTTTCCAACATCTCATGGTGCCTGTTCTTTTTCAAATCGGGCTTTATCCTGGATTTAGAATAAGACTTAGGTTCAGTAATCTTAGCTTTTTGTTTTTTACCAGCCGGTTTTTTGACATTAATTTTTTTCACTTTGGCCATAAAAGAGTATTAGAGTGTAAGTTTAAAAACCTAATCAAAAATAAGACGAAAGATAATAAAAATAAGGAAAGATAAACAGTTTATTCCGCGGCTGCGGATTCCACCCATGTAAGTATCTGTTGCATAGAAATGACGCCTATTCTTCCACTCACAGGCTTCCCGTTCTTGAACAGGATCATTGTCGGAATGCTGGAAACTCCGAAGGAACCTGCAAGGTTAGGGTTCTGATCCACATTGACCTTGACCACCTTGACCTTTCCTGTCTTACTTACTTCATCGAGAATTGGCCCCAGCATCCTGCATGGCATGCACCATTGTGCCCAAAAATCAACTATAACCATTCCTTCAGACTTCAACACTTCCTGCTCGAATGTTTGTTCATTAACTTCTAATGCCATCAAATCACCTTAGACGCCGCATTCTAAAAATTAGAACACAGATCAAAAATCAAATGTAATAATCTAAAAAGAAAATAACATAAAGCTATTTGTTATTAAAAAAAATTGAGGATAAATACCTAAAAAATAAAAAAAAGATTTACGAGACTATCTTTGCATTGACCACACCGTCCTGTCCCGGTCTGTTGGTCACTCTAGCTTTTCCTACTTCTGTTTCGATTACTACTCCCTTTGTGATTATGTTCATTCTCTTGAAGTTCGGATTGTTTGGGGAATCTAAAACAGTCTTGATCTTAGCCTTTCTCATCTTTCCATCAGCCATGACCACGTTCGCGTATCCAGCATAAATGGATACTATTTTCTTGGAGCCTCCCCTCTTTCTTGCCTTTACCTGGATGTTCTTGTCGCTAACTTTAGTTGCTGCGAAATGGCCTCCGTAATGAGCGAGCTTCTTATCGCGTCCTCTTGCGAACTTGGCGCCAGTTTTCTTCTTTGTCTGCTTCGATTCATGATACTGTTGCATAATTTCACCGTCAATTTGTAGTATATTCAGAACTCAAGAATTGAGATAAGGCAATTTCCAGGATTAGAAAATCCCAAACCTTACAATGCATTATCATTCAAAATTCTGATAATTATATATACATTATAATTTAAATGTTTTTTGTTTGGATTTAGTAATCAATTGCCAGATGAATCGGAATAGTAGGAAAGAGCCGAAGGGATAAACGATGCAAAATGAACATAAATTTGAGATAAGAATACTGCCGCTGAAAAGTGCTCTTTCAAAACATGACCTACTCGAAATCTCCAAAAGTCACAACATCCACATTTTTGACCTGGATTCTATCAAAAGCGAGCTTCAGATAAGACTCGCCTTCCTGCACGCTGACCTTGCATTCAAGGAAAAAAGAAACATAAGCAAAAGTGAATCTTTAGAAATCCTCTCAAAGCTGGCAGGAACAAGGCAGATAAGCGAGGCGATCTTAATTGTCGGCATAAAGAATCCGGAAAAGATAATCGCGGCATATCGGACAGACAAAGTTAAAATAAGCGAAAAAGAAGTCAAGTGCCTGTTTAAAGCAAAAACAATTACTTGGAAGCAGAAGGATGATTCTGAAGAGATAAGAAAAATGGTTGAGTCGGAAATAAACGAATAACAGGTAATTTATCTCTTGATCAAAGTCAAGGCGTCCTTTTTGTTGAATGAAATCGGAGCATTTATTGCTTTAAGGATATAGTCCATTATCTCCACTGCAATTGAAGGTTCTATCTCTGAATATTTTATCGCGGTAATCGGATCCGCCGTCTTGTCAAGTAGCTGATAAAGGAATATCCCTTCCCTTCCGTACTGATTGAAAATATTGAAGCACATTGAACCGTATTTCTTCTTTATGTCTTCTTCGTAAAGCCTGACAAAAGACACCGCTTTCTTGTCTGCAAGCACCCACATGAGATTGTCTACATAATCAAGGCTTACAAGATTTGTCGCTGCCAATTGGAGCACGTCCATCTTTCCGTCAATCATTTCAAATATTTTCTTCGCAGTTGGACCGAATTTTATGGTGAGTTCTGATATGAGCGCAACAGAAGAAATGTTGCCTGCAGATATCTTCTTTGGAACATCCACAACCACAACCTGCTTCGCCTCAGTTGGTACAATCTCTCTTCCTTTTTCGATCTTTAGCTCCTCAACGTAAAGGTATTTACCCTTCATCTTGTTTATGAGCTCCAGAACCTTTTCTTCTTCAAGGGCCAATTCCTTAGATATTTCACTTACATTCATGTTCCTGCTGGAAAGTCTGAACACTAAAACTCCGTCTGAACCGTATTCAAGATAGATGGTACGCTCTATGCCTGAAAGGGACTGAATATTGATATTGTTTACTGCTGAAGCCACAATCGGCTGTGAGCCCTGCTCAACAGATTGCGCTCCCTGAACAGTTTCTTCGACCATCAAATCACAAAATAAATCAATAATTAAAGTTTATAAATTGAACTACTAAATTATGATATAATATAAAAGGAATATACGCAACACCTGGAAAGGAAACGCAGATTAAAAAGACAACGACAGACAAGATGATCAGATGGAAAACGTGAATATCAACGAAGAATATATTACTACAGGAATAGACAAATTCATGCGCCTCCTCTACGAAAAGAAAAAAATAGAAATGGCGCAGGCATCAAAACTAATGGGCATACCAGAGGAGACGGTCGAATACTGGTCCTACATCCTCGAAAACCAAGGTCTGGTCAAGATCAGCTACACACTCGCTTCTGTTTATATAGAATGGATCAGCGGCTAAAGAATCGGTGGTTTAGTGAAGGAAAACAATGACAAAGACAAGAAGCTAAGAGAAGAACTGATGATCATAAAGGAGGCCTTAGAGGGCAGTGAAGAGCAAAAAGATGAGAAGCAAAAGAACAACAAGAAGCACGAAGAAGATAAAAAGAATGAAGAGCCGAAGGAAAGACACAATAAATTCATGGAAACCGACACCTATTCCTTTAACGCGCAGGGAATCCCTGTCGAAGTAAAAATAATTCAAACCAAGGCTGACTATACTCCGCAGTATGTAATACAAATCCCGCTCATAGCGGAAGGGACAAAGCTCATCCTTAACGCACTTAAAGCAGAATTGATAACGAAAGTGAAGATAGACATCGCCATGCTAACCGATTCCAGGCAGATGAAGGATGTACAAATCAAATTCGAGCAAAAGGCAAATGAACTCCTAGATAGACAATTTTCCGGACTAACCCCCGAAAAAAGGAAAGTCCTCACTTCATACTTATTGCAGCACACGCTTGGACTTGGAGAATTAGAAATCCTAATGGCGGACGAGAACCTCGAGGACATAGCGATCAATAGCCCTGCTGAACCGATCCAAGTCTACCATAAGAAGCACGGATGGTGCAACACCAACCTGTGGATAAGAAGAGATGACACAGTATACGAATATGCAGCCACGATAGGTAGGAAGGTGGGAAGGCAGATAAACGTGCTCAACCCAATCATGAACGCCTATCTTGCAAACGGGGACAGGATCAACGCAACGCTTACGCCAATCTCCACATTCGGAAATACGCTATCCATAAGGAAATTTGCAAAGAATCCGTGGACCGTTCCTTATCTCATAAATGTCAAGACGGTCACTCCGGAAGTGGCTTCACTGATATGGCTCTGCGTACAGAATGAAATATCGCTTATGTGCAGCGGAGGAACAGGTTCAGGAAAAACATCCTTCCTGAACGCAGTTGCATGCATGATACCTCCGAACCAGAGAATCATCTCCATAGAAGACACTAGAGAACTTACGCTTCCAGATTTCCTCCACTGGGTGGCAATGACCACAAGAGAACCGAATCCAGAGGGAAAAGGAGAAGTCACAATGCTCGACCTCATGGTCAACGCCCTAAGGCAGAGGCCGGATAGGATCATAGTCGGAGAGGTGAGGAGGCAGAGGGAAGCAGAGGTGCTTTTCGAGGCCATGCACACAGGACATTCAGTTTATGCTACTTTCCACGCAGACAATGCGGAGGAATGCGTCAATAGACTTACGACTCCGCCGGTCAACATCCCTCAATCATCTCTTCCTGCGCTGGGAGGAATCATAGTCCAGTACAGGAATAGGAGAAGCGGAATCAGAAGAACTTTTGAATTCGCGGAAATTACAAATGAAGGTAAGTCTAATGTTGTCTATAGATGGGACCCGAGATCCGACTTGATAAAGGAAGCGGGAACGATAACAAGGCTAGGAGAAACGCTTGCACTTTATACTGGAATGAGCGTAAAGGAGATGAAGACCGACCTGCTTGACAAAACAAGAATACTCAAATGGATGGTATCTAAGAAATACTTCGATATAAACACAGTAGGAAGGATAACTGCGGAATACTATCGCACACCTGAAGACATTATGAAGTTCGCGGAAGCGAACAAGGATTGGTCATACTGATAAGGAATGGTTGGCATGGAAAATGCAGGGATATCTACAATAAGAAAAAACTTCCCGGAAATGGTGAAGGAAATAAGGCAAATGGAAATGCAGAAGAAAGATGTAATCCCTAATATACCGGAGGCGGAAGGCGGCCAGATAGAAATCATAAGTATGGATTTCAATGAAGCGATGGCCGAGTTCAACAGGATAAGTCTTATAAAAAGATTAAAAAAAAGATAAAGTTATAATATTATTAACAGTTTATCAATATCTTACGTGAAACTTATGGAAGAAAAAAAACTTGAAGATAAGGACCAGGAAATAACTGAAAGAAAGCCAAACGAATTCAAGAAAAAAATAATAACAACAGTAAAAGGCAGATTCACCTGGCTTGAAAAGAAAATCAAGGAAGCCGACATGACTCAGACTACAGATGAGTTCGTGGAAAAGGCAGTAATCAAGGCCGCTGCAATGGCCCTGGCTCTCATAATATTCACATATATTTTATTCGACATACAGGGAGTCAACAAGCTCCTAATATTTCCGCTCATACTTCTTTACATACCATTTTCTCTATTTCTGTTCATACAGGAACCGAAAGCTCTTGCATCAAAGAGGAAAAGAATGATAGACAAAGACCTCCTATTCGCAGGAAGACACATCTGGATAGCCCTGAAAGGAGGGCTCCCACTTTTCGATTCCATGGTCGCAATCTCCAAGAGCAACTACGGAGAAGTGAGCAAGGAATTCAACAAGATAGTGGAGAAGGTCTTCGTAGGGGTCCCGCTCGACACTGCGATGCAGGACGTCATAGAAGACTGCCCTTCGCCTTCATTCAAGAGGATAATACTTCAGATAATAAACTCTGTAAGGTCCGGAGCGGATGTTGCAAACTCATTAGAAGTGGTTCTCGAACAGATTTCCAAGGAACAAGTCATAGACATCAAAGAATACGGCCAGAAGCTGAATCCACTTGTAATGTTCTATCTTGTCATGGGTATAATCTTTCCGTCCCTTGGAATAAGTATAGGAATACTCCTCCTTTCATTTGCAGGCGTTAGCCTTTCCGGCACCAATGTATGGGCGCTCGTTCCAATAATCGCAATAATACAGTATTCATTCTTGACCTACATAGAATTGAGTAGGCCAAGCTATGATGTTTAATATAATTAATATAAGAGGATAAACATGTTGCCGCTTGAAAAGCAAATTGAAACAATAGGAAGGCTCATCGAAAGGGAAAATGTAAAGAAAATAGGCAAGCGCGCAGCAGAAGCCGGAATAGATATGGATGCCGAGTACCTTTCGGGCCTCACTATAATCTACCTTACCGGTGCTGTCCTAGTTTCACTATTGCTTTCAGTCATATTCATGAAGCAACTGATTACAATCGTGATCGGAACTGTTATCGTATCCGTCCTGCTTATAGGGGTGCTTTACCAGTATCTTGAGCTCAAAATCGATGAGAGAAAACGAGAAGTTGATGCTGTTCTTCCTGACTTCCTTCAGCTCGCGGCTGCAAACGTCAGAGCTGGAATGCAGATAGAACGGGCTCTGTGGTATGCCGCGAAGCCGGAATTCGGACTTCTTTCAAAAGAAATAGAAGTGACTTCCAAGAGAATATTCGGTGGAGAGACTATAAACGAAGCTCTCGACAAGCTTGCGGAAAGGTTCAACTCCAGATACCTTGACAGGACAGTAGAACTAATCAAGGAAGGGATAGAGTCCGGTGGTGAAATTGCGGGAATACTTGAAAAGACCGCAATGGATCTAAGGAACCAGCAACTAATCCACAAGGAAGTGAGCGCTTCTATGGTGATGTATTCGATATTCATAGGATTCAGCGCAGCGGTGGGCGCGCCGTTCCTTTATGTTGTCTCAAGCAAACTCATCAGTCTGTTCGAGAAGCTCTGGGTGACAAAGCCGGTAGCAAGCATAGCTATAAGTCAATATTCCCAGATAAACCCGACAACACCTGCGATCACTTCTGCTGAATTCAACCTTTTCGCAGTCACGATAGTCGTTCTAACAAGCATAATCGCAACAATGATCATATCCACCATACAGACGGGAAAGAAGACGAATTTTATAAGATACATTCTTCCATTCCTGCTCGTTTCGCTAGGTGTCTTCTACATAGGAAGATACATAATAGATAGTCTGTTCGGCGGAATTTCACTTTAAGCTGCTTTGGAAAAACAAAGGAACTTTTTTTGCATTCGATTTTCCTAATGCAAATGCTTTTTAAAATGATATCAATAGATATACAGAGGGACCAATGAATAAAAATACGGCGATAATCCCTGCTTCAAATCAAAAAAAGAAACAGGTTTCCACAGAGTAGCTTTTCGTTACTGCAATAAGGATCACTTTTGTTGTTTGTATATGTTCTTTATGTCTATTCTGATGTCTGTCGACACAATCAGGCAGATCCAAGCTCAAGACAAGGTCAAAAGGATCGTGAAGTCCGGAACTTGTTTATTCCATGGACTGGAAGCCAAGTTCTCAATTGAGGTGGTCATGCTGGGTAACGTCAAGGAGCTTGATATCTCCGGCAACCGCATCCTAATCAGGATTGAGATGACTGAGGCAACAACGACTTATATACCAACTCGAATGGTCAACTGAACGGAACAAATCCCAGAACAACCGGACTTCAAAAAGTCATCCTTTCGGTTGATGATTACGGCACGATGCAAATAAAGACGTCTTAGTTCCCAAGTTGATCAAATGAAAGCGCAGGACACCATAGAGTTCATATTCTACGCCTCAATATTTATTTCTTCATGACTGTGACCCATCTCGTCCAACGTGAATATCGATGCAATCTCGCTGGAACGGAAATTCGAAACGAAAAACGTCATCTCCTCATTCATCAACGATTCGCTCCAAGAAGGAATCAACTGGCAGACTGTCCTATAGAAAATGGGGGGAGATAATCAAGAAAGACATGAAACCGATGCAAAAAGAATATGGCCCATTGACGACATAAACAGACAAAAATGCAGACTGCTTACGACAAAGACGATTACGACAAGATAGATGGAGATTTTAATAATATAATCACCCACATCAAGTCTATAGTCAAGGCAAGGAACAAAGTTGCTCCGATTGCAAAAGTAAAGTCGTCTTCAAGAGACAAGCGGAAATCAATAGCTGGTGTTCTCAAGGTGTTATTCTCTCAAAACTGCTGAAACATAGTGTCCAATTCTAAACGCTCACGCTAACCATGTTGAAAAACAAGAATAAGATTATCTTTTGAACTTGTCCAGCCCCTTTATGTGGTTAAAAACTCTCGCTCTTTCCCTTTCCTTTCTTTCTTTTTCTCTTCTCTCCATTTCAGCCCGAATTCGGTCTTTTTCTCTCTGAATCTGCTCCTGAAGATTTCTTCTCTTCTCCTCTTCAAGTTTCTTCCTCTTGTAGTAAGGAATGTAGAAGTGGCTGAAAGTTTCCGAACAGATTTCGATGAGCGTTTCCCCAGTTTGCGGGTCCTTGCTAGACACACTTTTCAAATCTCGAATGACTTCTCCCCTAATTAACTTGCATTGACAGAAGCCATTATTTTGGCACTTTCAATTCTTATGCCATACTTTCTTCGGGTTATATTCCATTACCATATATATCCCCGGACCTATCTTGACTGTGTCACCTATTTTGACGTTTATAAATTCATCAAAGCCTTTTATTATCATTATCTGCTCTGAAACATTCCTCTGTTGAAAGGAAGTCTTCACTTTAGTGCTCTTTACTTTCATTGTCGACCCGCCATAAACGCCCGTAGAGAATCTTCTCCGCTGAAATCTGCGGCCACGATAATCCATATCATACATCTCAAATATCTTGATGGCTATTATAGGCGCTTTTCTTTATTTATACCTTTCGTTTAAGAGTATTCCTGCATTTTAAGACCTGCCACCTGTAATCGAGACGAGAGAAATATATAAATACCTTCTTTCAATATAATCTAATTCAAAGGAGTAGGAACAGATTGTTCTCTATACCAATTAATGATTAATTCACTTAAATGCGAATAATATAAAGGTGCAAATATGGTAATGAAAGGACAAACTGCATTAAACTTTCTGATGACCCATGGATGGGCGCTCTTGCTTATTGTTTTGGTTGTCGGTGCATTATTCACACTCGAAATCTTCGACATTGGATCCTTCCTAGGTTCAAGAGCGACAGGTTTCGCGCAAATTGGAGTAACAGCATGGAGAGTTACAAATACTGGAAACTTTACTGCACAACTCACAAATAAAGTTGGCTCTGACATCAGAGTGGATAAAATTTCCTGGACGTACCATGGCGTGACCGGAATAAACTCCGCAGTCAACACCACGATAGCAAACGGACAGACATCTCCAACAATCATATTGGGAACGGTGGCTGACGTTGCAGCAGGTTCAAGCTATTCAATCCAGATGTACATAACATACACGGACCTTAACACAAACTCCCAGTATCAGTCAAGCGGTACAATAACTGGATCATTTGGTTAATCCTTTTTTTCTTTTTATTTTAGCTTTTTTTTATATCTAAAAAAACTAGTGCAAATTTTTAAGCCAAAATAGATAAAAAAACACAGAAGGATCTACTTCTTCTCTGATTCCTTTGATGCAACCGGAATCTCTCCGAAATAGGTTTTGAACTTCTGCGTGAGCTTGAGAATCTTGGAATGACCCCTCATCTCGGTGTTGATATAGCCTTTCTGGGTCAATTCCTTCACTCCATCATAGACTGAAGGTCCGAGCATCTTGACCACTTTAGACTGAAGAACTCCGTCATTCTTTGCCACCACTGCAAGAACCCTAAGGCCTCTTCTTGAAATCTCCGTCTCTTGCACAAATGAGCTTACAGACTCTGTTCTCTCTGGCTTGAGCCTCATAATGTAACTTTTGTCAACTTTGATTATCTCAAGCCAACTTGTCCGTGAAGCATACCAATGCTGAAGATTGGAAATAGCTTGCTTTATGGAATAAAGATCCGCACCAGTCAGTTTCTGGAGATCATAGACCGAAACCGCTTTGGCGGCCATGAAAAGAATAGCCTCTATCTTCTGCTCCAGGTTCTGGACATTTGAGTCGGAAGTTATGGTCGCTTGAACTGTTTCCTTTGCCTGAATTTCGGGAACCGCTCCCTGGATATTTTGCTCTGAAACTTGGATCTCTTCCGGATTCATTCAGCTTCACCCTGCTCTGCCCCTTCCTCGTCTTCCAATGGAGCTGAATCAAGTTTCTGAATCATAATCTCCCCGAAATATTCATCTTGTGAGACCATTACTTTGCTTTTCTGGCACAAATGTAGAAGTGGAAGAAGCGTAAGAACTGTATCTCTCGACCCCTTCTTACCCATCATCTTAAGAAGCTCTGAAAAGACCACCATTCCGTTCTCGTCAACATTCTCTAAAATAGCATCATAAACTTTCTTTGTCTCCTTCTCTATGTCATATTCCGGAGGCTTAAACTCAAGCACCGCTGGCACAATTATCTTATTCTTTTCCCTCTTAACTTCTATCTTTATTGCATCTTCAAGGGCAGTTATAAGATCTGGAAGCGTTATCGATCGTTTAGGCTGCATCCTCATCCTAAGCTGGAGCATTTCCATTGATGGCATCTCTAACGGCTCCTCATAATAAGCTTCTTCCATCTGCAGCTGTTCCTCCTCGAATTCAAAGGCCTGTGCCTTGAATCTGAGTAAAATAGACGCAGCCAATATTACATTTGCGGGAATATGAAGATCATTGATCTTCATGCTCTTTATTTTCTCCATATAGCCGCTTGTGACTATAGATATATCTATGTTCCAAGGATCAAGATTATTCGAATCCACAATCTCGACAAGCATCTCTCTCCAAGTAGGCTTGTGAACAAGCTGCTCGATCTGGTCTATTGAAGACGGATCGAATGAAACCTGCTTCTCTTCATCATTGATGAAACCTGGGGTCGCCATTTGATTACCTCTTGATTCTGATGAACATCTGTATCGTTCTTGCCTCTTGGTCAACTATTTTTCTGCCTTATTAATATTGAAATTCTAGGTTTAAATAGTTTACTATTAATCCCTTCCAATGGAAATAGATTGTCAAAAGAAATAGCATAGCACTAAAGAACTGTTGATTACTGCTTCGGCTCTTCAAACGCAGTGGCTGAAAGATATGCAAGCAGAGCCTCGAGCTGAATCCTTTCGTCCGCTCCCTCTACCATCCTGAAGTCGAACTCACCTATCCTGTCCACCAGCTTCACCTTCTGCTGAATGGTAAGGGATTTCCTGTTTATTATATCCTTGTGAATTGCCATAATGATATCGGAACCATTTATTCCTTGATTTATTAAAAGCTCGAAAAGCAGGTTCCTTGCATCCATGAACCTTCCTGCAAAAGCATAGTCCACCATTCTTCCAATATCCATTGGCTTTGCCACTGAAACAAAAGAGTATACTGCATTCTCATCTATATTCTTTGAAGTAAGAGACAAGGATTGCAGTATATTTATCGCCTTTCTCATATCGCCTTCTGAGACGTCTATTAATGAATCTATAGCCTTTTCTGTGATTTCAAGAGACTCGCTCTTGGCAATCTTATTAACTGCGCCCTTCACCTCTTCTTTCGTAAGAGGCTTGAACCTGAATACTGCACACCTACTCTGAATTGGCTCTATTATCTTACCAGACCAGTTGCAGCTCAAAATGAACCTGGTTGAAGATGAATACATTTCCATAGTCCTTCTGAGAGCCTGCTGCGCTTCCGGAGTCAAAGCGTCGGCTTCATCCAAGAAAATAATCTTGAAAGGGGCTCCGCTCATTGGGGCGGATCTCGCGAAATCTTTTATCTGGCCTCTGACCACGTCTATCCCCCTTGCATCGCTTGCATTGAGCTCAAGAATGTTGTGCCTGTAATCGTCACCATAAAGACATCTCGCCAATGCAATTGCAGCTGTCGTCTTTCCGGTTCCAGCCGGCCCGGCGAACATTAAGTGAGGCATGTTGAGTGATTTTGCATATTCGGCCAGCTTGGATACAACTTCTTTCTGACCAACTATATCCTCAAGCTTCTTCGGCCGGTAAAGTTCCACCCAAGGAGTGAATTCGTTTAAAACCATAAAATCTACCGCAAAACAGGATATTCTCCAGAAAAATCTACCTAAAAATCAATAACTATATTATATATCGTTAGCTTAAATAACCTTTTGTGTATATTATTATAGACGGAATTCTGGTTCCAATGAATTCAGTTTTCTCAAGTGATCAGATGAAATTTGTTTTATTGTCAGCGAATGTCATAGTGATGGTGCTCCTAGTGGGATACTTGCTCAACCTGTTCTCACTGGCTGACCTGAGCATCAATGTAATAGGCTTCCTTTTCTTCGCCTCTTTGACGATGGCGTTGATAGCCAATCATATAATAGAAGAATACAAAATAGCCAACCCACTGTTCTTCGTACTTCCAGGACTTGCGGCTGCGCTAACCTCCGTTCTCATGTTGAAACAGGTTTCAGTGGTCACAGTTCTTGGAATGCTTTTCCTGATACCTGGTGTTATGCTCACAGTCAAAAAGAAAAAATGATCTTCTGACTTTCTCATACAAGTGATAACTATGTCAATGGACAATGAATCCGATATTCTTAAATTCTGGAAAGAGAACAATATTTACAAAAAGGCGAAAGAAAAAAGGAAAAACGGCCCGAAATTCTACATGTGCGATGGTCCGCCTTTCGCAACAGGAGGAATCCATATAGGAACAGCCTGGAACAAATCCCTTAAGGACGCAATATGCAGATACAAGATGATGCAAGGATACGATGTCTACATAAGAGCAGGATACGACACCCATGGCCTTCCTATTGAAACTCAGGTTGAAAGAGAATTAGGAATAAAGGACAAAAAGGAAATAGAGACTAAGGTCGGTATAAATGTTTTCGTTAAGAGGTGCAAGGAGCTCTGCGAAAAATACATAGGCTTAATGAACGAACAATTCATAAGGCTTGGAGTATGGATGGATTTCGACGATCCTTATATTACGTACAAGAACGATTTCATAGAAAAGACATGGAAGACATTCCAAAAAGCATATGAAAAAGGACTACTATACAACGATCTCCACGTAAACCCACATTGCCCGAGATGTCAAACTACTTCTGCTAATTATGAGCTGGAATACCACGACATGGTGGACCCTGCCATATTCGTAAAATTCAAGATAGAAGGAAAAGAAAACTCGTATTTGGTGATATGGACTACTACTCCATGGACCCTTGTAAGCAATGTGGCAGTAATGGCAAATCCGTTAATAAAGTATGTAAAAGCCAAGGTTGGAGAAGAGGAATGGATATTCGCAAAAGATAGAACCCAGGCGATAGAAGAAGTAGCAAAGGACCCGATCATAATTGTCCAGGAATTCAGCGGAAAGGAGCTTGTGAACTACAAGTACTTCCACCCATTAAAGGAAGAAACAGGAAGAACTAGGCCACAACCAGTGGTTATGAGCGACGAATTCGTCACAACAGAAGATGGAAGCGGCCTCGTGCACTGCGCACCGGGGCATGGTCCAGAAGACTTTATAATCGGAAAGAGATACGGACTTGAGATATTCTGTCCGGTTGGTCCTGACGGCAAGTATACAGAGCTTGCAGGAGAATACAAGGGCAAGAGCGTCCTTGAAATAAATGATACGATCATAGAAAGACTTAACGACAAAGGACTGCTAATCAATGCTGGAAAAATAAAACACAGCTATCCGTGTTGCTGGAGATGCAAGACAAAACTCATTCATCTCTCATCGAAACAATGGTTCATCAAGATTACAGACATAAAGGACAAGATGAGCTCCGAGCTCGTGAAGACAGTGTGGATGCCGGACTTCGCAGGAAAATGGATGTCCAACTTCGTGGAGGACGCCAAGGATTGGTGCATATCTAGACAAAGATACTGGGGAATACCACTTCCGATCTGGAAATGCGAGAATGAACAGTGTAACGAGCTGAAAGTTATAGGATCTTCGGAAGAACTCGGTGTGAAGCTCAAGGACTTCCACAGACCAGAAATAGACGAAATAACTTTCGAATGCCCGAAATGCAAATCCAAGATGAGAAGGGTGCCGGATGTTCTTGACGTATGGTTCGATTCCGGAAATGCAGTCTGGGCAGGACTCAAGGACGGAGATGAAAGATACTATCCGTCAGACATGATAATAGAGGGGAAGGACCAGATAAGAGGCTGGTTCTATTCATTGCTCGGTTCAGGAGTTGTCCTGAACAATGAGATACCCTACAATTCATTGCTCATGCACGGCTACGTTGTGGACGACAAGGGCAACGCAATGCACAAGTCGCTAGGAAACTATGTACCATGGGAAGATGTGATATCAAAATATCCTGCTGACGCAGTTAGACTAATGGCGCTCAGTAACACCACCTGGGATGATCTCAAATTCAATTGGAACGAGATGGGAGAAGCGAAGAATGAACTGATGATCATAAGAAATATAAGCACCTATTTAGAGCGATTCTACAAAGCTTCAAGCAAAAAGGCAGAGATTGAAAGCGTCGAAGATCTCTGGTTCAAATCCAAACTCAATTCACTGATAAAAGAGACAACGGAACATATGGAGAAAGGGGAAAGTTTCCTCGCACTAAGAAAGATACGAACCTTCCTCATACAAGACATGAGCAGGTTCTATATGAAGCTCGTAAAGAAGAGAGATGATATAGACATCCTTTACGAGGGATTCTTCACCACAATGCTCCTTGCGGCGCCTTTCATACCGTTCACAGCTGAAGGAATCTATCAGAAAAGCTATCTGAAGTCAAAGAAAGAGAAGAGTATATTCTTCCATGAATGGCCGAAGGCTGACGAGAACGGGATAGACAAGGTTCTAGAAAGCGAAGTTGAGATCGCTAAAGAACTGACTGAAGTATGCAATTCATTGAGAGTCACTGCAAATGTCAAGCTAAGGTGGCCGCTTGAAGAAGTCGTCCTAGTCACAAAATCTATAGAAGCTACAAATGCAGTTAAGCATACAGACAAGATTATAAGAATGCTCGCGAACGTAAAAAACGTAAAAACAGATGACAAAGAGATCATAGTACTCTCAAAGGAGATAAATGACGAAATGGACAAAGAGACGATCAAGAAGATAGAGGAGCTCAAAATAAAGGACGAAGACAAGTTTCTCAAGGGAACAATAGAAATAAACGGAAAGAGAATCGATTACACTAAGTTCATAATCGTCGAAAAGAAAGGGTACGTCTCAAAGGCAACTCCTTATGGTGTCGTACTTCTTAAAATAGAAATGGATCCTACGCTCAAGGCGGAAGGAATAATGAGTGAAGTCAGGAGAAGAATTCAGTCCATGAGGAAGGAAATGAAGCTCGTGGAAAAAGACAAGATTGAGGTCTTTGTGAAAGGTCCAGACGAGATAAACGAGATAATAAAAAACAATGGCAAGCTCATACTTGGAGAAATCAATGCCAAGGAGATAACTATCGGAATCGGTGGAAAGGTAAAGAAGACCTGGGACATTGGCGACGAGAAAGTGTCGATTGGGGTATCTCAGCTCGATTAATACTGCCGGTTCGAAAGAGCGAGATTATAAAAATAGGCTATCCATGTATAAACACAAGCATAGGCTGTACTGCTAATTCTACATTTAGACTAATCAACTATTCAGAAAAAAATCTTATTGAAAGTGACGAATAACCTGAACTGCCTCCAGAAGATACTCGAATACAATGTAAAACATGAATTATTATTTTTTAGAATAAGCTCTGACATAATACCATTCGCAAGTCATCCTGTGTGCACATTTGATTGGCAGAATCATTTCAAAAAAAAATTCAAGGAAATCGGAGAATACATGAAAAAAAAGGAATAAGAATCTCAATGCATCCAGATCAGTTTGTTCTGATTAATTCTCCAAACGAAAAGATAGTCACAAATAGCATAAAGGAACTCGAATACCACTGCGAGATTTTGGACCTAATGTAACTTGACAAAACCGCAAAGGTACAGATACATGTAGGTGGCGTTTATGAAAACAAACAAGGAGCAATTGAACGATTCATTGCCAATTACAAAAAAACTTCCAAGTAGAATTAAAGAAAGGCTCGTAATAGAAAATGACGATAGAAGTTATTCGTTTAAAGACTGTATTTCAATTTCAAAACAGACTGGAATCCCAATTTTATCGATTCTTTCCACCACGAATGCCTAAATAACGGAGAAAACATACTTGACTGTATTATACGGGCACAAAAACCTGGAAAGAGAAAGATGGGATTCTTATGACTGATTACAGTATACAGGAAAAGGGGGCAAGAAAAGGGACTCATACCCGACATATTGATCCAAAATTATTTTTACAATACATAGAAGAAACAAAAAGGACAGACTTTGATATTATGTTGGAAATAAAGGATAAGGAAAAAAGTGCCATAGAAGCTATTAAAATAATTAAACAAAAAAGGAAAATTTAGTTTAGTCAGTATTTAATTTACACAGCAAATTCAATTACATTGACTTAAACTTCTTTCTCTTTTCTATATCGTTCCAACAATCCTTGCATATCACAATGTGCTTGTTCTTCTGCGGCCTCTTGGAAGCTTTAATACAATTCTGGCATATCTTCCTTCCACAGAATGGGTCTAATTCAAGATAATGAGCTTCTTTCTTACATCTCTCACAAAGCATACAATCACCGATGAAAATTACAAATACACATAATAGCTACACTTCGTATAGCTAAAACATAGTAATATTATATAGTATGATGAATATTATAAAACTTTGTTTTAATTTTCTTTATGCCCTCTTCGCATCTGTATTACAGTTACATCTTATCAATTATTTTTCTGAATAAACATTTGTATAAAAATAATGATTAGCTTAGAGAGTAAATATAAAGTAGAGAGTAAGAAATTGTCAAATTAACTATTTCCAAAAAAAATCTAAACAATGTTCCGATAAAAAAAATGCATTAGCATTCATTGCGCTAATCTCATTCATTAACTGAATTTATCCAATATGAAAACCCTTTCTCTTTGCTCATGACTATAAATTATAGAGTTAAATCACTAAGACACGCCAAAATAAAAAGCTCAGAACAAATGAAGCAATTGAATTATGGGATATAATCTGCATTACCCAGTGTTTTTATAGTTTATGCTCCAAGATATATCTAATCCCACTATATTTTTATTCTAAAAACAGAAACGACCAAGGCGACAAAAATGAAAGAGATATCTAATATTTCAAAATCGTTCATATGCGAATGCGGCACTACCAATAAATTCGAATTCGAGACCGATTTTGACGTGCACGACATAAGAATGACAGTCAGATGCCAGGTCTGCGGAAGGGAACGGACAATAGAACTTATGAACTTTTTCAGAAAGCACTCGAGCATAATACAGCCTGGGCAACCAACCCAAGTAAGCGAATACGACCAGAGAATGAACCAGATTGCCTCTCCAGAACTTTCATTTAACAACATGGTTTCAGATTACAATTGGCTGCCAACTCAAGACAACAATTCTAACCTAGCTACAAACACAAACAACGATTTACAGCGAACGAATCCGACTGATTTTACTAATATACTGGTCCCAGCACAAGTAAACGCGATGAGTATGTTCGAAGAACAGAATATTTCACAATCTCAGCCTTCACCGCAAGCAGTACAACCTCAGAACCAATATGCTGGATTGCTTGATCTTGAACAAGAACACCTGGATAATGTCAAAACTCTAGAAGAAGACGGAATATACGAGCCTTTTGGAAAGGAAAGTGAGAATGCTATTTTCAAACAGGAAACTGAACCGACACAAACCCAGACGAACGCCCTAAACCCTGCTTCAGTTCAGCTCGCAGTAAAGATAGACGAAGAAGAGAATGACGAAGAGACATTCTCGGCTCTTTTTGGAAATTTATAAGGGCTAAATGAACTTAATCTTATCATTTTTAAGATATAATGCTAGCCTAAATATTTTAAACTGATATGCACCAAAGATAGATCTTGTTGCCATTCGCACAATCCGTTTAAACGCCTATGGATTGACCAATGATCTTTATTGCTTCTTTTGAAAGGAACAACATCGTATTATAGACATTAGGATCAGTCGCTTTATTATAAACTGTCATGAAGTAATTGACTAATGCCAATTTATAATTATGTATTTTAATTTTTTTTTTGGAAAAAAAAAACAAAAAGAGATTTGACGCATGCGATTAAACTAATGGCTCATGTATTTCTCTTGAGGCTCAGGAGCTAAAATGGCTTTTATTCTCCTTACGCCCGCAGCGACGGATTCCTCTTTAATAATTCTAAAGTGGCCCAGCTCTGAAAGGTTATTTACATGCGGACCAGTGCATACTTCCTTTGAGAATTCACCGATAGTATAAACAGATACTTTTTCTCCATATTTGCTAGTGAACAAAGCAGTTGCGCCTTGCGCCTTTGCATCTTCAATAGACATCTCTTCTCTTGTAACTGGCAATTTTCGCTTGATTGCGTCATTCACAAGAGATTCGACTTGTTTTAATTGCTCTTGAGTCATCTTCTGATCATAAGAAAAATCGAATCTTAATCTTTCTGCAGTAATATTACTTCCCTTTTGATTTACATTAGGGCCAAGCACCTTCTTAAGCGCTGCATGAAGAAGATGGGTTGCAGTATGAAGCTTGATTGTCTCGAACTGCGTATCTGCAAGACCACTGCTGAATTTCTTCTCTGTCGCAAGCCTGGATAATTCCTGATGCCTCTGGAAATCTTCATTGAATTCCTTATCAAAATTAGCACTAAGACGCATCCCTTTTTCCAACATAAGCTCCTTTGTCATTTCTAATGGAAATCCATGAGATTGGAAAAGAAGGAAGGCTTCCTTTCCAGATATTGATTCCTTCTTTTCAGCCATTTTACTGAATAATCTGATTCCGGAATCCAATGTTTCCTTAAATCTCGTTTCTTCCTTGTCAAGCTCCTTAAATACGAACTGCTTATTCTTCTCCAATTCCGGATAATCCATCTTATGATTATTAATTACAATCTCTGCTACGTCCTTGCAGAAATTCTTCTCTATCCCGAGAAGCCTACCGTGCCTAACAGCACGCCGGATATATCTTCTAAGAATGTAGCCTTGATCTACATTGGAAGGCACTATCCCCTTCTCGTCTCCAAGAATAAACGTTGCAGCACGCATGTGATCCGCAATTATCCTGAATGACTTTTGATTCTCACTGTTTATTTCCGTTCCGGATAGCTCTTTTACTTTTTCAATGAGAGGTTTGAACACTTCAGTGTCGAAAATATTTGTTTTGCCCTGCATAATCATGGTAACTCGTTCCAAGCCTAATCCAGTGTCCACGTTCTTCTGTGCAAGAGGTTCGTACTTCCCTTCCTTATTCTTATTGTACTGCATAAAAACGTTGTTCCAAATCTCCACCCATCTCTTATCTGCTGGATTGAAAACACTCGGAGCTGGGATATCATTTGGCGTCCAATAAAACATTTCTGTATCTGGTCCGCATGGTCCTGTGTTTCCTGCCGGACCCCACCAGTTGTTTTTTTTAGGCAAAAATGCAATTCTTTCATTTGGAACCCCCAAACTAAGCCATATTCTGGCGGCTTCCTCATCTTTCGGAGCGTCGGAATCTCCTGCAAAGCAGGTTACAGCAAGTCGTTTCGAATCAAGGTTCAGCCATTTCGAGGATGTAAGGAATTCATAGCTCATCTTTATCGCTTCTTCCTTGAAATAGTCTCCAAGGCTCCAATTGCCCATCATTTCAAAGCAAGTAGTATGTGTTTCATCACCTACTTCATCAATATCCTGCGTCCTTATGCATTTCTGTGCATTAGCCAGCCTCTTTCCAAGCGGATGCGGCTGTCCCATAAGGAATGGAACAAGCGGATGCATTCCTGCTGTAGTGAAAAGCACAGTGGGGTCATTTTCTGGTATGAGCGAAGCTGAAGGCAGTATTGCGTGATCTTTTTCCTTGAAAAACTGTAAATAAAGCTCTTTTAGCTGCTTCGCAGTAAGAAATTTCATAATATAAATAAGGAGTTAAAGGTTTAAAATATATTTCTACATATAACATATTTGATTAGTGAATCTTATTATTTCGGCCCTATAGTCGAATGGTTAAGACGCCACTCTCACACAGTGGAGATTGGGAGTTCGATCCTCCCTGGGGCCATCAAGATGATTTTTTATGACAGTATATCACCCGGGCAAAGTAGTAGCAATCTATTCGCCTAAATCAAAGAACGTAATCAGCGGAGACAAGGAAGTCCAGGCCTTAGTGGAAATGTGGGACGAAAATCTCTTCACGTGTGCAGTTGACAAGACAATAGCGCCCAAGCTAAAGGAGAATGATATCGTCATGATTGACTATAACCCGGTTTCATCCAAGATACCAATACCAAAGCATCTCATCATTAAGATAATAAGGGGAGAGCTCGGAAAAAAGACCTGGGCAAAATACAAGGACAGGCACAACAAAAAGAAAAATTTCGAGACTACTCCACCTAAAACACCGCCTCAACCTCCCGTACAAATATACGGATGAAAGGCATAGATAGGAATAAAAATATTCAATATGTATATAATCTACATCTTCGGAATCTGAAAAAAGCGGGCTCCGATCGTCTAGCCCGGTCAAGGACGTAGCCCTCTCATAAACTTTTTGAAAAAGTTTAACCAAAAAGATTAGAGTTAGGCTAAAACTCGGGTTCAAATCCCGATCGGAGCACTCTTTGCGCAGGGGTGCCGGAGCGGTCAAACGGGACAGCCTCAAGACCAAAAAGTAAGAAAGCTGCTGGCTTAGGCCTTACGTGAGTTCGAATCTCACCCCCTGCACTTTTTTTCTAAAAATATTCTGGCTTGCACTAGTTTTCATAAAAAAAATCAGTTCGCCTGCTCTCTTATTTTCTGGTAGATGACATAAATAACTATTGCAAAAACGAAGATTCCAATCGCAGTTATCCAGGAAAATCCTCTTGTCGCTTTCTCTATCTCTACTTCTGGCTTGAAAGAGAATGTTTGCACGTCTGAATACGTATTAACGTTGCCCTGAACATCCCTCACGATTATGGTATAGTTTATGTCGTTCTGCGACTCAAGCGGAATGGAACCCTCGTATTTTCCAGAACCGGAAGGATACATCTTTACCTCTGCGGATTCAGACATGTTTGTGCGATAAGAAATCGAAGGATAGCCGTCAATACCGGACGGATACCTTCCAGGATCCGTAAATAATGCTGAAACGACAAGCTTTCCGTTCGAAATTCCAGACTGTACACTGCTTATTACTGGCGCTACAGTATCGTAATAGATGCTAAGCGTATTTGACGTGACCTTGGATGAAATCGACTTGGTCGTGCCATCGACTGTAACAAGGAAAGTCGGATTGAGATCCGAAAACTTTTCAAAAACAACGTAATCCTTGGTTATCTCCTTAATTTTTGTTCCGTATGTGATATTTCCCTGAAGGGTGTTGCCGTTCTCATCAAAAAGACTTACAATAAGGTCATATATTGGAAGAGAAACGTTTGATACTGATGAAAGAGATGGATTGATTGAAACTGTCTTCGACACTTCCCCATAGATTACAGTTACGGCAGAAGAGATTCCAACTGGAAGCAGAATATATGCGTTTCCAGCGGAATCCGATGAAAATGTTAAATTTCCGGAAACCACTTCCGCACCGCTCACCGGCTTGTTAACTGCGTCAACAACCTTCAAGATGTGCATTATATAGGGAAGCCATAGAGAATAGTTCTTGTCTGAATTACTCAAAAACCCGATCGTGCTATTATGGTATCCCCCAAATTCCGCAAGAATATTATATGACTTTTCCAGGCATGCTGGATCTGACCCTTCTTCCACAAGATTCAGAAAACTGAAATTCGCAGTACCTGAATAGTCCGTATACTTACTTATTTCACTGTGCGTATAACAATCCTTAGACTGGTAAACAACGCTTACTTTTGCACCGCTTATAGGAAGCCCGTCTTTTGAAAGCACATGGACGGATATCGATTCTGACCAATACGCACTAAAAAAAGACATGGCAAAAATGAATATTAGAAAAATACCGATTGCAAGATTGATTTGAATTTTGAAAAGACCACCCATACGACCTACCTTTTTTTAAAATGGATTAACTCAATGCTATCTGCATATGATTACATCAGTGAGAATTTTAAACCTTTAATAATAATCTGAATCATGGACATGATAACTTCCGCGGAAATAGTGTTTGCAACTGTGTTCCTGCTTAATGCTAATCCGATATTTACAATTCCGACTTGGATGGTTGTCGCACTGTTCATAGGAAAGGCAGACCCGATATCAATGTTTCCTGTTATTTTGGTCGGCATAAGTGCTTCCGCACTCGGAAGATATGTTCTTACAAAATATTCTAAAGTGATAGGGGAAAAAGTCCTACCTAAGCGTCAAAAAAGAAATATTGAGTTTTTCAAAGAATTCTTCATGTCGGACAGCAACTCATTCACAGTTTTCATACTTGCATTCATATACGCATTAAGCCCTTTGCCCACTAATGCGCTCTTTCTGATCGCAGGAATTGCCAACCTAAGGGTTATCGTACTTCTTGCAGGCTTCTTTATCGGGGAACTTATTTCGAACATAGTATACATAACGGTACTTGAATCCGCCCTGGAAGAGCTAACATTGTCTACTGGACAATACATCCTCATGGGTGCAATAGGAATCCTGCTCACAGCTGGAATGCTCGTAATCGATTGGAAGAAGATTATAAGGGAGCTTGTCAAACGAGAACTCGAACAGAAAGGCTACGAGGCGGTGGCTAAGCTTTACGAAAAAGGAGAAAGATCTAGATAATCCAATAAAGCATGACGCCGACAGCATAGCTCATTATCGCGCCAATCACAGTCAGGATGGAATAAAACACCCCTTCCCTAACTAAATTCTTTCTTGTTATCTTCGCATTGTAGGCGCCGAGCGCGAATACGATCGCAACAGAAAGAATCACTGACATCACTATCGCAAATTCGGTGCTAAGCGCGAGAAACGGCGAAAGAATCACCAGATTCACAAAGAAAGTCGAGAGAAACGAAAAAATCGCATTCAACAGTATCTCGTTCTTGGAATGCACGTGCTGAACCTTGCCCATGCGCCTATTCACTATCTGAATGTTGCGCTCAGAAACCTGCGAAAGGTAAAAACCTATCGAATTTCCGAAAGAATTGGAAAAGCCGGCGATTATTCCGGATATTATTGTCAAAAACGCATCATTGGTGGCCGCAGAAATACCTATGACCACGCCTAACGCGCAGATGGTCCCGTCCACCAGACCGGAAGATGTCCCTTCCAATACGAAATTTAGGTTGAACTTGTTGTTTTTGGCTTTAGTCAGCGATCTCATGAAAAACATTGAAATCGAATATTTAAAAGCTTTCAACCGCAAAACAAAAATATAGCATTCAATCAGTGGTATAATTGAAGATAAACAAGATAAAATCAAAAGTCAGAAGAATCAAAGACAACGTACACTTCAAGATTGAATCCAACATAAAAAAAGTCAAAACTGTGAAGTTCAAAAAGCCTTATGGGGACAACCGGCTCATATTCCTATCGATACTGACGTCGGCCCCAATTACGTCAATAATCCTTGCATTCTTCTTCTGCTTCTATTCACCGTATGGAACCGGAAACCTTAACCAATTAAGCGCGTTCCTGCTCAGCGGGGTGTTGTTCTCACTGCTCCCGGGAACCGCCATCCTTTATTTCAGCAAGAAGGGAAGAGTTGACATAGAGCTATCAGAACAGAAATCCAGGACGAAATTTTACGTAATAGCAATCGCTTCCGAGATAATCGCTGCGATAACATTTTACGTGTTTCAGACGAAGCTCATGTTTGTTACCGCAATAGCGTATGCGATAGTGACCCTATTGATGATGATAATAAACTTTAAATGGAAAATAAGCGCACATGCGAGCGGAATAACTGGTCCGCTGACCGCAATGTATGTGGTTTACGGCAACATCGTATTTCCATTCTTCGTATTGCTTATACCTGTTTATACCCTCAGATACAAAGTGAAAGCGCATACGATTTGGCAGCTCATAGGCGGAACGGTGCTCGCATTCACAATAACATATCTTGTATTCACTTCTATGCTTGGAATACAATGATTCATTCTTCGATCTCTACTGTTTTTTCCCGGCTGAATGCTCCCCTTACAAGCGTAACTCTTTTCTTGAAATGCTCTGAAAGAACCTTCAGCAGCTTTACAGTCGCCTTTCCTTTTTCCGGCTTCTCTCTTATTTTCACAGTAAGCGAGCCGTCAGATTCCAGTATCACTTCCTCCTTTTTAGAATTAGGGACTACCTTAACGCTTATCCTCATGAGACCACTTAAAAGAGATTAAAAATGAAATATGTGGTCCAACAGCCCCTTGAGTACTAAACTCGCCCCGAATATTATGAGCAAACCCGGGAAAAACAGGCCTATATCGATTATTCCTATGTTTATGGAATACCACAGGACGCCAATGAGCATAACAAATATTCCGAACCAGACAACGCTTTCGTTTTTCTTAACCTTCCAACTCTTGTCCCAGCTCTTGCCCCACTTGTCCCAATTGAACTCCTCTTCTTTCTTCCTTGCCATAAGATCACTAGATATAGTTGGAGGTAATATATTTTAAACTGTTAGGTTAACTATAGCTGTTGGTATAGATATGTCTAAGAACAAAAAGAGTTTCCCAAGAATATCCCTTGCGCCGATACATGAATACACGGACGCGCCATTCAGGATTCTCTGCCAGAAGCACGGATGCGAGGCAATATTTGTTCCATTAATAAATGTAACAGCAGTGACCAAGGGAAAGCTTATCCCTGACATACACGAATCGGAAAGAGAAGTCTATGTTCAACTTTCAGGATCAAATCCGAAGGAATTCGCAGAAACAGTAAAAATAGTGAGCGAAAAATTTCAGAACATAGCAGGATTCAATATAAACGCGGGGTGCCCGTCCCACACTACTATGAAAATCGGCGCTGGAAGCGCCCTAATGAAGAATCTGGAACTACTTTCAAAAATAATCGTAGAATGCAAGAAAGTCACTTCTCTTCCTGTCAGTGTTAAAACCAGGATATTTACAGAAGTTGAAAAAACCATTTCTTTCTACAAAGGAATAGAATCAGCTGGAGCCGATTTTATCATAACGCACGGAAGAACCGTGAAACAGGGATATAGCGGAAAATCGAATTGGAAGATTATATCGGATGCACACAAAGCGCTTTCAATCCCGGTAATAGGCAATGGAGACATACAAAATCTAGATCAAGCCGAAAGTCTTATCGAAAACAGTTGCGACGGAATTATGATCGGAAGAGCAGCATTGCAAAATCCGATGGTTTTTAAAGGAAAAAAGGAATTAAGCCAATCGGAAAGGAAAAATCTATTCTTAGAATACTGCGAAATATGCGATAGCATCGGAGTAATAAATCTTAAAGATCTCAAACTAGTTTCAGCCCAGCTTCTTAAAGGTATAAAGGATGCGGCTAGAGTAAGGGAAAAAATAATGAAAAGCAAAAAGCTGGAAGATGTATTCAATGCAGTGGAATTTTCTTAGAATAAGAATAATGGGGACACGGGGATTTCCAAGACTTTTGATGAAACTTTTCTCAAAAGTTTCTTTGAACCCCGACTTGCAGGTATCTTCTTTTGGAGCAATCATCAAATCATGGCTCCCGTTATAGATCATCCCCGGTTTGACCCGAGTCAGAATACCCGCACAAAACAGTGCAGCATCCTTAAAACTGGAGCCTGCCGCGCTGCCTGGTTACGCAATGTCCCCAAATGCGTAATCGTAATATTATATACTAATGAAAAGTATTTAATCTATACTTTAGCTTCTTTGTTTTGAGAAGAAATAATTTGAATAAGATTGTTGAGAACCTCTTTGAGGTAACCCTGTTTAATCCTTAATGCCGCCGCCATCTTATGTCCTCCGCCAGTTTCGATTACCCGTCCCATTTCATCCTTAAGCTGCTTTATAGCTGAAGAGAAGTCCAAATTCAAATCGAAGGCTCGTTTGTTCGCTCTAAGGCTTATGTTTCTGCCTGTGAAAACTATAGTCACGACTGGGAAGGGCTTGTTTCCGTATAAGTCTGCAACTATATTTGAAGCCAAACCCCGATTAGGATAACTTCCTTTCTTAGTTATTTTCGTAACATCCGCAAGATAGAAAATTATCCCATTACTTTTACGCGATTTAACGTGCCTTGACACCTTTTCTATAAACGTTTGAATTTTTTCCTGCGATTGCGCGTAAGCAAAATCCAACATTTCATCATCATTAAATGCTTTTGCATATTGCGAAATATTGTTCTCATACGCTGCAGTAATGATATAATAACCAACTGACTCCGCATATTCCAGATCTTCTGCGGACGGATTCCAAATCTTGCTTCTGTCCGCAGTAAGAGAAACTTTTGCAAGCCGATCAGTAAGAGTCGGATCCAGTTTAGATAATCTTTTTGCAACCTCTGAGGAAAGCAGGCCCGCGGTGTAGGAGGATGGCTGTTTTGAATCGACTAGCCAGGCTGAAACCCACACATCGATTAAATCACCTATTTTAGGATTATGCGGAGGGTGATGATCGATCACTACCACTGAAAAACCATTATCGACTGCAGCACGGTATCCTTCTTCGCTTTCAGGATTTGAACCGAAATCCACGCAAATTAAGACCGGAGGCAAATGACTTGATTCTAATCGATTTACATAACGAATGTCATCCTCAAAATCTGATCTACTATAAAAAGGAAACATTTGCTGTATGAATTTAATATTGTAGTAATTACTAAGCGCATAAAAGATAGAAAGAGCAGAAGTAAGCCCGTCCTGATCTGAATCGTATCTTACAATTATCGGCCTCCTTAGAATTGTTGCTTTTTTAATGAATGTTGCAACCTCGTCTAATTTCGGGGACAGATGCTTCATAGTCTCGTCGTTTATGAACGGTTTTGCCGGCAATATTCTTGATTGAGAGTCTATAAAATCTTTTATCTCAGTTTCTTCCTTTTTGTCTTGGTTTACTGCTATACCAACTTCATCCACAATAATTTCAATCGTATCTTCATCGAATTTCTTGGTCTTTCCTAAAACATTAAGCCAGGAACCTGGCTTAAACTGCTTATCTGACTTGAAAAGAGTGTGACCTTTCCTTGAAAATGCAGAATGGAGATATAAATTTTCAACTTTCTTCACGAATGTTACATAAACTAGCATATATATCTATTTCTGATAAACAATTTAAAATACACCACATAATTTAATTATGGCAAAATCTAGTGGAAAAGACAATATACAAACACTCAAAATTTCGACATTTGATCTGTACCTTACGCTGGACAGCGGACAAGTTTTTGGATGGAAAAATGAAAATGAATGGAGAGTAGGGGAAATATACGGAAAGCCGGTCAAAATAAGACAGAAAGGAAACTTACTCTCATATATCTCACTGAAAGAAAAAATACCAAATAATGAAATAAAAAAATACTTCTCGCTTGATTTAAATGCGAAGACAATCTACAAAAAGATTTCAACTGACCCTTTAATGAAAAAAGCAATAAAAGAATTTTACGGATTGCGGTTAATAAGACAAGACCCATGGTACTGCACAATAAGTTTTGTCTGCAGCAGCTTCTCAAACATACCTAGAATAGAAAAAAATATAGAAAATATAAAACAGGCTTATGGAAAGCAGCTAAAAAATGGGATTTTTATATTCCCAACAATTGCTGAATTGAAAAAAGCAAACAAAGAAAAGCTAAGAAAATGCGGATTGGGCTTCAGGGACCGATATGTGCACGAAATCGCTAATAGAATGTCTGAAAAACAGTTAAAAAATATAAAAAAACTAAATTACTATGATGCAAAAAGGAAACTCATGAAATTTACAGGAATAGGAGAAAAGGTCGCAGACTGCATCCTTCTTTTCTCATTCAACAAGGGAGAAGCTTTCCCAATAGATATATGGATTGCAAGAATCATGAAAAGGCAGTATGGGAATGAAATCAAAAAAATGTTCCCGAATACAAAATACTCCTACAAGGACATTCAATCTTTTGCAAAAACGAAATGGGGGGATCACGCTGGCTATGCACAGCAATTCCTCTACATGTACGCTAGAAAACACAAAATTAAATAAGAATTTTAAAACTCAAATGAACTGCGCAAGCCAGTCTTGAATACCGGTAAGGACCTGCTTCTTCGTCTCCTTGTTCGTTACAAGCTCCATCCCATGACCTTCACCTTCAAGACATTCTATCTTTATGTTAGGTGAACTGCAAAGCTTCTGCAGGTGCTGGGTGCTCACAAACGAATACTGGTCCTTCTTGCTTGTAAAGACCAATATCGGAACCTTGATGTCTGGAATCGAATAATCTATTTTAACTCCCCTGTAATCGATCCCTGGGGAAAGCAAGATAGATGTTCTGATCTGTGAATCTGTTGCAGTGTGGTTCAAAGCAATATTTGCTCCTATACTTGCCCCTATAATTGCAATTTTCTTCACCTTATGGGCAAGAAGAAAATCTCTGGCTGCCTTAACGTCGTACACCATGTTTACGAAATCTTTTGATCTGAATGATTGCCAGTTAAGCTCACTGCCACCATGTCCCCTGTAATCAACAGCGACGGACTTGTAACCCAGATTGTAAAGAAATTGTGCAAGATAATCCATAGATTCTTTCGTCTTACCGAGCATGGGAAGAAGAATCACTCCCTTTTCGGAATCTGGATAATCGTAAAGGTTTAGCTTTATATCCACTCCATCTGGAGTTATGACTTCAAACTGCTTCGGAGAAATTTTTTCTCTTATCTCCGACTCCTCTTTCTTGATATTAGAACGCATCTTGGATGTAGATATCTTTTTTATATGAGAAATCTTACCTCTGAACTTTGTGATAAGTTTCTTTATATGCTTCTTTATCAGCTTTTTCTTAATAAGTTTCTTTGCTATTTTTTTATTTGAAGCAGGTTTGGATTTGAATTTAAATTTCTTAGCCATAACAACCCCACCATAAATGGAATATAGATATATAGATATATTCAGAATTCATTAAAAAGCAATGTTTCATTATCTCGAACCGAAAAGATTCTCCAACCTATCCATCGCTTCTCCAATCAATTTGAAATCAGTGGCATAGCTCATGCGCACAAAACCCTCTCCATTTTCTCCGAATTCTATGCCTGGCATTACTATAACTTTAATCTTATCGAAAAGCCAAAGCGAAAACTGCTCAGAATTCACGTTCATGTGATGATAGACGTGCTTTATCTCTTCACGAAAGATTTTTGGAAAGATGTAAAACGCACCACTCGGAACGACTTTTAAATCAAATCCTTTAATCTCTTGTATTCTCCTAATAATCAATTTTCTTCTCCTATCGTATTCCTTTCTCATGTCTTCTACACATTTCTGCGACCCATTCAATGCGGCAAGTGCTGCTTGTTGGGACACAGAAGATGCTGAAACGGAAGTTAATAGATGGCAGTTCTTTATCCTACCAATCGCCTCTTCGTTACCAACAACATAACCGACCCTCCATCCTGCCATGGCATACGGCTTTGAGAATGTAAAGTTTGAAAGAGTGTTGTTTTCCATTCCATTAAGCGAAGCAATCGAAACGTGCCGTTCCCCATTGAAAACACAATTTTCATAAGCTTCATCGCTAATAATCGTTAGGTCCTTTTCTATCGCGAGGTCGGCTAGCTCTTCTAAAAGTTTCTTTGAATATACTGTTCCAGTTGGATTGGATGGAGAATTTATCACTATGGCCTTCGTTTTAGGGGTGACCAGTCGTTTTATTTCATCCAAATGAAGCTGAAATCCATCCGAGTCTGAAAGAGGATAAGAAACCGGCTTCGCGCCCACCAGTTCAGATGCAGGATGATAAGTAAAATAACCGGGATCCGGAATCAGTATCTGATTGCGAGGATCTAATGAAGCAAACATTGAAAGCAGAAGCGATTCAGTCGAACCTGCAGTTACGCAGATTTGCGAATGGGGATCTTGAACGTTAATTTTATTTTTTATTTTTAGCTTTTTACCTATCGCTTCAAGCAGATCTGGATAGCCTGCAGGAGGAGCATAATGGGTAAACCCACGATCTATTGCGTTATGCCCTGCCTTGGCTATATGCTTTGGTGTAGGAAAATCTGGCTCGCCAGGACCCAAGGAAATGATGTCCTTGCCTTTAAGGCCTATAAATTTTGAAAAAGTGGATTGCCGAAGGGAAGTTATGCGCTTTGAAATTCGAACTTTTTTTGAAGCTGAAAAAAAATTTCTGTTTCGCATATAGATATTTATAAGAAACATTTTTATAAGGTGCTGTCGAATAGGGCGATTAATGAGAAGAATGTATTTTCAGAAAAGGTGAAGGTATGACAGTGTTAAAAGTAGTGGAACTGATCAGAACTTCGAAAAAGTCTTTTGACGATGCACTGAAGCAGCTTGTGAAAAGGGCATGCAAGACAGTTCACGGAATAACGGGAGTTCATGTCGTGGACCAAAAAGTTCACTGCGACAGAAAGGGAAATATCTCCGAATACAGAGTGATCTGCAAAGTCGCATTCAAAGTTGACTGAATCGCAAAAAAAACTATTTTCTAGTAAGTCTCATTATCAGGTCAAGAAGGTCTAGTTCCTGGCCCGTGAGCATTGACTTGTATTTGTTCATCAGCGTCAAGGCATGGTTCAACGGCACCTTGGTGTAGTAGATTTCGCCTTCAAAAATCTGCCTGCCTATCGTTGGCTCGTCCATTGAAATGGCCGCTTCCTCTCCTGACTTAAGCTCACTCTTACTTTGCTTTTCAACTTGAATGCTCTTGATAGACCCTACCTCGGTCCCATCTTCCTTAATTAGTACGTCACCCTGCTTGATCCTGCCAATAAGAACTTCGATGCCAAAAACAGCGGGCTTGTTGGACCTAAACGCATAACCCTGCATAAACCTGACCTTGGCTGGAAAAACATATTCTGCGAGAGCCTCCTGCTGCTCGCGAACACTCTCCTGGACTTTCCATTCCTTGAACTTGTCAAACAATGAATAGATGATATTGGAAGATATTATCGGGATATTTTTCTGCTGGGCTTCCTGAATGAATATTGGATCAACAGCAACATTGAAAGCAAGTATCGCTCCGGAATACCTGTCCTGCTGCCTAATTGAAGCTGCTTCTATAAGATCTGTTTTCGATACTGGACCGACATCCGCCTTTCTTATCTTTATTTTTTCAGCTTCGAGAAGGCGCATGATCGCTTCAAGGGAACCTAATGTGTCTGCCCTCAGTATCACACCGACATTCTCGGTCTTAATTAGGATTTCCTTAAGCTCGCTTTCCAACTCCTTTTTTATTTTCTCAAGCTCAAACTCCTTCTCTACAACATAAATCGAAGAACCTGGCAAAGCGTCATCAAGATCTGGCGCGAATATCTTTATTCCGGAAGCGGCGTATATCTCGTCCACATAGCTGAACCTGTCGCCAGCTTCTTTTACGTCTCTCATTTCGACAAGAGGCTTAGGCTTCAGCAGCCCCCTTATTTTAGTTGACTTAACTCCATTCTTGGTTGCAAAAACAATAGTGTCCCCTTTCCTTATGAATCCTTCATAAAGTATGACATCCGCAGTTACACCAAGCCCCTTCTCAAATTTCACTTCAAGTATACTGCACTTGCCAGGACCAACAGTAGAAGTGAGCTGAGATTCGAGGAACTTCTGCGCAAGGCCAGAAATCATCATGAGCAATTCAGGTATTCCTTCCTGGGTTTTTGCACTCACCGGAACGATCGCAACATTCTTTGTGAAATCAGTAACTCTGTCGAATCGTTCCGAATTAAACCCATATTTCGAAAGCTCTCCAACTATAGTGTAGATTTTTGCATCTAAGTCAGTCTGAATGTCTTGTCTCTGAGAAGGAAGTGTCTCCAAGAAGCACGAGCTGGGCTTCGATTTCCAACCTGTTATTAGGTCGACCTTGTTGGCGGCAACTATGAACGGTGTCTTGTACTCCTTCAATATCTCAAGAGCCTCTATTGTTTGTGGTTGGAAACCCTGGGCTATGTCCACGACAAGTATCGCGATATCTGCAATGTTCCCTCCTCTCTTTCTCAAATTTGTGAATGCGGCATGACCTGGCGTATCGACAAAAAGCAAACCAGGTATCGTTAAATTAATGTTCATGAATTTTGAAAGTGGCGAACATCTTTCCTTTATTACCGAAATCGGCACCTCGCTCGCCCCTATGTGCTGAGTTATGGCTCCTGCTTCCCTAGATGTCATAGTAGAGGAACGGATAGAATCAAGAATGCTAGTTTTACCGTGGTCGACATGACCAAGAACCACCACTATTGGCTGCCTGAGTGACATAAAATCTACATCTCACTTCTAACGACCGATGATAAATTCGAAGTAATATATATTCAAAGGAAAAAGATATTAAACCTAATTCCGCAATTAATACAGTAAATAACTGATATCTGGCAACATATTTTAAGAATAGTGATCTCATGTATTACTTTGTTACTGGCGCAAGCGGAAGGCTTGGCATAGTTCTAATAAACAAGCTCATAGAAAGGCATCAGAACGTTATCGCACTGGTGCCGAATGAGTCTGAAAAAACAAAGCTTCCGGAAAATGTAGAGAAGATTATCGGCGATATAAACGATTCATCCGCAATAGAGAAGGGAGTCGCTAAATCGAACGTAGTTATCCATCTGGCTGGACTCATAGATTACAACGCGGACTGGGATGAACTTGAAAAAGTAAATGTGCACGGAACAAAGACTGTTGTCGAAGCATGCGCGAAGTTCAAAAAGAAACTAATATACGCAAGCACCACTGGAGTGTACGGCAAGAAACTGGCCGAGAATCCAGCTAATGAAAAGACTCCGACAAATCCATCTGACCTTTACGCAAAATCAAAGCTAGAAGCCGAACGAATCATAACTTCATACTATGGGATATTTCCATATCTTATATTCAGGATAGGCGTAATATACGGACCATCCTACTTCCCAGTTTATGGAAGAGTCATAAAGCTGGTGGACAACGGATCGATGTTTATCCTCGGAGACGGAAAGAACGTCATTCCATTCGTACACACAGAAGACGTTGCAGAAGCCTTAATTTTAGGGGCAAAATCTAACATAAGTTCCACTACATTCTTAATTTCTGAAAACACTACATTTACCCAGGAAAGAATATACAAGCTTGTAGCAGAATATCTTGGCAAACCGGGATATTCCCCTGCACACATTCCAGTTAAAATCGGAAAAGCAATTGCGGCGCTGTTCGGATCTTCCCTCAAACTCAATTCAGAGGACATTAACGTTCTTTCTTCCCACAGAATATTTGATACCGAACGAGCGGAGCGCGCCCTGGGATGGAAACCTAAAATGACTATTGTTAACGGAATAAAAGAGATGGTCGACATATACAGGACTAAAAAGCAAATGAATAAAAAAAGACTGGAAGAATATTAACTAAAAGGTGAAACGATGGCAAAGATTGAAGATTACATAAACGGCAGGCTTGCTAAAAAAGAAAAACTGCTATTCGCACTGATAGACCCTTTGGACTACAAAGACATCGAACATTCAATAAAGACCGCAATAGCCGCAGCGGAAGGTGGAGCTGCGGTCGTGCTTGTGGGTGGCTCGATAGGGGTTCAGGGAGAACTTCTAGACTACGTAGTCAAGAAAATAAAGGAAAAGGTGAAGGTTCCTGTCGTTCTTTTCCCAGGAAACATAGCGACACTTACAAAATATGCGGATGCGGTGTATTTCATGTCGCTTCTTAATTCAAGGAACCCGTATTGGATAAGCCAAGCGCAAATGCTCGCATCTCCAGTCATCAAGCAGATAGGGATAGAACCCATTTCGATCGGCTACATAGTTGTTGAACCCGGAGGATCGGTAGGGTGGGTGGGAGATGTCAACCTTGTCCCAAGAGACAGACCAAAAATAGGTGCGGCAATGGCATTGGCAGGCCAATATATAGGATCAAAATTTATACTCATGGATGTCGGCTCCGCTTCAAAGATGGGACATGTTCCTCTCGACATGGTGACTGCAGTCAAGAAGACAGTCGATGTGCCTGTGATAATCGCAGGTGGAATAAAATCAGCTGAAGATGCAGAAAATGTCACCAAGGCAGGAGCGGATATAATCCAGATCGGAACCATACTGGAACAATCGGACGATCCGAAGAGTCTTTGCCAGGAAATAGTGAAAAGAATAAACAATAAGAAGTAACATTCCGGGCGTGAATCAAATGCTTGTTTCCAGCTATGAAATAATAACTAGATTTTTCATATCCATAGCCCTAGGCACGCTTATAGGTCTTGAAAGGCAAAGAATAGAAAAAAGAATTTGGGACATAAAGGTATTTTCGATCGTAGCCATTTTAGGGTGCATCGCAGTCATTTCCATACTTACAGACATTCCGTTTTCTGAATACTTCCCGCTTACCGGATTCCTCATGATAATATACTACATTTACAATGAAATGAAAAAGGAAAGCGAACTGAATCTGAAAAAGAAAACAGATATGATAACCACCTATTCATTACCGATAGTATATCTGATAGGATTGCTTATAGGCAACGGATTTCTCTGGGAATCTGCAGGACTAACTTTTCTAATACTAGGCATTCTTGCAATTGGGAGGAAACTTGAAAGGGCAGCCCTTGTGCTCACTGATCAGGAGGTAAGCGAAATAATACAGATCGGAGTAATCCTATTCATTGTATTCCCCCTCCTTCCAAATGAACCGATAATACTAGACGGAATATCTATCGACGTTTTCCTGCTGTTCGCATTCCTGCTTCTCGTAACTTTGCTAAACTTGTTTGCGTTCATAGCATACAGAATATTCAAGAGAGAAACTACAACCATAACTGGATTCGTTGGCGGAATAATAAACTCAACTTATACGATATATCAGTTGAACAAGGCAAGTAAAAAGAATAAAGGCGATGTCAGAACTGGCGGGGTTACTGCTGCTATGCTCGGAAGTATAACTAGAAATGCGCTTCTTGCTATAATCGTCATGCCAGATATAGCGGAGACTCTCCTTCCGATGTTCGCTCTTATTGCTGCAATAATGGTGTTCTTGATATTCCTTGAAAGGAGAAGCAATAAGAACGGCTACAGGCTCAACGAGCCGGTAACTATGATAAACAGTATCTATGCGGCGGGAGTGCTGTTTATTGCCTTAATTCTTTTCCAAATCGGAGCCAAGTATTTCCCAGCTTATCTGCCGGTACTCTCGTTCGTTGCTTCAACAATAAGCAGTGGGTATACCATGTTATCTTTGGGTAGCGTATACATGACAATAAGCTACAGTGAAATTGTCCTTTCCGTGATATTCGCTATTCTTGGTAGCTTTTTCACTTCTACACTAACGGCTTATCTTACAAATAAAAAAATAGGATATAGCGTTCTCAAGCAGACTCTTTTTGTAACTGTATTGCTCATCGCTTACATGTTCTTCGCACACGTGATATGATCACTGCTTGTTGAGCTTCTTGAGAAAAGAGTTGATCTCTTTGGCCATATCTTCCATGTAATTCTCGTTCTGCCAGAAATCGACATTTGCGTCTATTTTTAGGACCGGAATACTTTTGCCTATCTCCCTGAATCTTTTTTCATAAAGATTGAGGATGGATCCCCAATAATCAGAATCGATTTTTTCGCCAGTACCCCTTTCCTTCAACCTTTTCAGGCAGGTCTTTAACGAAACATTGAACAATACTATTCCGTTAGGATCCTTGAGTTCGTAGATCTCCCATATCTTGTCTTTCGTTTGAACGTATAATTCGTATGCTCGCTTGTCCAACTTGCCCAAAAGATAAAGGTTCTCCGCAAACAAGGCATCACCATATTTAGACCTATCCTCCAACGCAATTCCGCCATTCCACCTTTTTATGTTAGCATTCGTTACCAATCTTGCCTGCAAATAAAACATCTGAGATGCAAACGAATACTCTTCCGCCATTCCACTATTGTAAAAATCATTGAGGAATGGATTTTGGCTCGCTCTTTCCTCGAAAAATTTCACAGTCTTCAACTCATCCGGTAGGAGTTTGTTGACTTTGAAAACTAACGGCGGCATCGCAAGCAATTTGCCTGCCTCTGATTTTCCTGCAGCGGAAATTCCCTCTATAGACACGTGCATCTTTGCCATAAATTCACTCTAATAATTAAATCCTATTTTTCCATCCTTGCCTGTGCAGCGACTGGATTATCCTTTCCTCTATCTGAAGATGAAACCTTTTAAGGTCCTCCTCACTCATGTGATTGTTAGCGTTAATCCGGAGCAATCTGTCTCCATATCCTGTTATCCTTCGTGGAAGAGTCTCTCCTACTAGCCTCTCATACAAATCGTACAAACTGGAAAGGTAATTGAGAGACATTCCTTTCTCGGATTTCCTTCCTCTCTTTTTTATTCTTTCAAAAGCAACTTTTGGATCCACATCAAGATAAACGAAAACATCCGGAGTGGGAATCCTATTCCTCAACACCTCATAAGTGGCCCTATAGCTATCGTAAAAAGACTTGGCAATCGGATCTTCAGAAGGATTACCGAACAAACCGGAGCGGTAGCCATTCTCAAAGAATACGTACCTGTTCTCTTCTGGGATTCGCTCTACCAGAACAATACCGTTGTCCTTTGACACCCGCACCATCTGCTCTACTCTAGCGGAAAGCATGGCAATTTCTGCCGCAAACAAAGCGTATCTGTCTTTGTGCTTTAAAGCAGGATAGAAAACTGAAGCAGCCAAATCCTTCACCCTCTTGGACTCTTCATAAACCTTGAGCTCACCAGGAGTGACAAGCATAGAGGGAAGCTTAGAACCGAATCGTCTTCTCTTCATAGACTTTATGAACTCGGACTTACCTATTCCTATTCCTCCCATGACTCCAATTATAACTTCCGCCATTTTATCACTTAAACATTGCAAATTCATCTAAATTTATAACCAAATTTGATGCCGTCTCCGTTGAAAAATCCCCTCTTCATAAGAAGCCTATTCGCCCTTTCCTCTATATAATTGTGAAAACGCATAAGCTCCTTTGGACCGAAGTCCTTATCTGCATCGATTATAAGCAATACATCACGATAGTTTGGAATCTCTTTTGGAAGATCCTCATTAATCATTTTTTCATAGGAATTGTGAAGCTGCTTAAGATAATCGATAGTAAGTCCAGATTCACTTGCAAGCCCTCCTGTTCCTCTCTTCAACTCATCCATTCTTCTCTTGAATGCTGTCTCAGGTTTAGTATAAAGATAGATCAGCAAATCTGGAGTTGAAACAGACTTCATGCTGTATTCATATTCCCTCTTGTAAATTTCATAGTGCTCCTTAAGAAGGAGACCGGACTGATTAAGATTAAAAACGAAAACATACTTATCTTCATAAGGGCACCTCTCGTTGAAAACAATCCCTCCCTGCCTCATGTTGGCTTGCATCTGCTTTATTCTTGCCTTGAGAATCTCAAGCTCAACTACGAACAACATATCCTTGTCTGCTTTCTTCAAAGCTGGATAAAACTTCTTGTCGACAAGCTCCAAAATGTCTGGAGATTCCTTCTCGACCTTTATCTCCCCGGGCATACTCAAAAGTGGTAGAAGACGAGACCCCGTCTTCTTTCTTTCAAGAGTGTTAAGAAAAGTAGATTTTCCAGATCCGATATTTCCAAGAACTATGCCTGTAATCTCTGCCATATAACCACTTACTAAGAAATCAGATTGCAAACTTATAAATTATAAAACCAACCAGAGTATATATACTTTATGCTGGTTCAATTCTAGTTTTTATATAGAAACAAAAAAAAGCATAAATTAAATGTAGATATTTTAAATTAATTTACATATAGATAAACAGGTGAACTTATGACTGAAAAGTTTGATTTTAAGAAATTCGTACTTTCCTGGACAAAAAAACCTGAACTAAAGAATGTTTTCTGGATATTGTTCGCATCATATGCCATCAGCATAGTATTTGGCGAAGGGAGCTTGGCGATTCTTGCAACGATCATTGCAATTTATGTAGGATGGAAGTATACTGTGAATGAAATAACTGTCGGATCCCTGAAGAACCTCAAATTTAAACCTGCACAAATAGGGATAATTGATTACATAAAAATTTCGATTGTTTCAACAATAGCAGCAATACTGCCTTGGTGGACTGGGCTCTATTTTGTAGCTCAAATAGCTGTATTTGTTGCGGCAATAATTCTGACTATGTTCAACCCAATTGGATATCTGCTGTTTTTCGCATGGATACTAATGCTGGTATATAACAGCTTAAGACTGAATCTAACAATACCCGCGTATTTGCTTGATCGCAATGAGGTTACAGCAGTAAAAACAAGCTGGCAACTGACTGAAGGAAATATAATCGAGATCATAAAATACGTGCTAAGAAGTTTATGGTATACAATAACTAATACCTGGATATTTCTATTGTTGCCTTTGGCATATGGTCTGATCTTGTTAACAATAGAAGGAGGAATACTGTTCCTAATGACAGGCAGGGATCTGACTGCGATTAGATCAGTATTAATGATTTTAGGAGTAATAGTCAACATATCTCTTTCTTACTCGATTACATTCGAAGCAATAACCAGTCAGTACGCTTCCGCGGCAATGTATTCGATCTTCAGCAAGAAGTAGACTAATCTTTTTTCTCCGTTTTTTAATTTTTAAAAATCATCGGAAATTAGGTTCAATATAGTATAAAACGATTTAATCTAAAAAAAATATGTTAAACTTTGATTTGATTATTGACCAAAAAATAGTTGCAAATTTAACTATATTTAAGAAAGAGAAGAAAACGTTAGCAAAAATGAAAAGATCCAAGTATATAATAACTTTACCAAGAATAAATGAAGATATTGCTTATTTGTCTAGAGTAATTGTTGGAGACGGAAATATTTATCTATGCCAGAGAAAAGAAATAAAATATCCTAGAACTAAAATTAAAATATTTAATAATTCAAAAAAATATCTCGAATTACTAAATAAAAAATTTGATAAAAATTTTAAAATAACTGGAAAAATAACAAAGAAAAAGGATAAAAATTGCTATATTCTTACAATAAATAACAAAATTATCTGGTTATATTTCGTAAAATTTATCGAACTACCTAAAAATAAAAAAGATCTCAAAGTACCCAAATCTTTTTTAAAAAAGAATCTGTTTAAACAATTTTTAGCAGGTATATTTAATACAGACGGTTATTTCTAAAACATTTGGTTTAATGTTAAGTGGAAGAAACCTTCAATTTTTAGAAGAAATCACTGAATATTCAAATAAACCCTATAAATTAACATTTTCAAAACCTAAATTAAATATATTGATTAAAAATAACAAAACGTATTTACGCGCCTATACGAACTTAAAAAGTAGAGATATTGCACGATTTAAACTGCTTATTCCATTAATACATAATAAATATGAGTGGGCCCGCGGAGAATCGAACTCCGAGTCTCTACCTTTCCTACCGAACGGTTGTAAGGGTTACGCCCCAATAGATAAAACCTAATGAGTTAGCGTCTTAACCATTCGACTACGAGCCCGAATAATATGATATACTTATGAAAAATATTTAATCCCTTGTTTGACTAAAATAAGATTAGAACACGTGCTCATCAGGAGCATGGGAAATGCCGTAATCGCTTGCGGTACTTCTCCACAGCGAACCGTATTTCTTCTGCATCTGCTGCTCTATCGGCTTTGCCTTCTCTATTGCAAGCAGAACGTGCTTCTCCTCTATATATTCAGATTCATCTATAGTTGCGAAATCCCCAGCAAGCTTGATTATCCCTGCGAGATCCCTAAGCCTCAATGTAAGCCCTTCCTTGCTATCGTACACCCTTGCACGCTTCCTTGCTTCATTGATGATAACTTCAATTGCCTTAGAGTTTGCGTGCGGAATCCTCCCGTCCGCCATTATCTCCTGCGCAATAAATTGCACTATCTTCTTTACATTCTTAGGATTGTCTTCCATGACAGTGTTCATGAGCACCTCAAATCCGTTACCAAGTATTCTTGACCTAAGCGGAGGAAGAAGAGTACCTATGTCTCCGAAGTTCAATGCACCTATGAGTATGAAATCGCATGGAACATTGTCGACCCTTACTGAGGCGCCGGAGCTCGTAGGATTCCTTCCCGTTATCGCGAATCTCTTTTCCTGCATAGCAGTCAGAAGGTGCCTCTGCAACGCACCCAAATTGGAAAGTTCGTCGATGAAAAGAACGCCTTCATGGGCCTCATGTATCGCGCCAGGAACAACGCGTTTGAAAGGTTTTGTCCCTATTTCGCTGTGCCCACCATAAGGATCATGCCTCACATCTCCTAGTAATTCAGTCTCTGATGCGCCCGTTGCCTGAACAAATATAGACCTGTTTAATGACACTATGACGTTTCTTGGAACTGACGCCTGCTCCCTGTTGCTCAGAGCCCTTTCGTCGTAAACATAAACATGGCCGCCCTTATATTCGTAAAGAACCTTTTCCTCTTTTCCATTTATAACTTCAGTAGTGTAAACCTTGTCTTCCCTCGCGTTACCACCAAAAACTATGTCATCAAACGGGGAGGTGTGAGACTTGTACTTGTCTGAACCGCAGTTTGGGCAGACTGGAATTTCCGGCTTGCTTATGGAGCCGCATCTTTTGCAACGGAGACCCATCCTTTCCGCCACCATTATCGGAACGTCCACTGGTTTGATAAGCTTTCCTTTCGGAATCTTCTTCTCATTTTCGACATCTAGCCTGCTCCTTATTTCAAGAAATGGTCTCTCAGGATGCTCTGGATTATCAATAACTGAAATCTCAAAATTTGGTTTTGGAAGCAACGATGCCATCGCCTGGCCGATCATGCTTTTACCCGTTCCCGGAGCTCCGACTAGAAGGATGTGCCTTTTCTGAGCTGCAGCTATCCTTACGTATTTGATTGCCTCGTCCTGGCCGATCACTTTCTCTATCGGATCGGTCGGAATTTTGACATCCTTAGTGCTATTCGGATAATCCACGTTCTCCATTTCCTCCCCTTACTAAAACCAGTTAAAAAAGCTATTGCCGACTGAAAAACGGCATTAAGTATATATTTGTAATAAGAATTTAAATGGTTTCTCTAACTTTCGCTATTTGAATCTGTTAGAGATTATAGAAAGAAACCTATTACCTTCCTCCACTTTGGAATTGAAAGCCTTCGCCTTGACTATCTCCTTCCGTATCTCCTGCTTCTGCTTCTTATTAGAAAACCAGTATTTGAACTGAAGCTTTGCAATATTCCAATAATAATTAGGCTCTGATTTGAGCCATAGTCTTATACTGTTCCAAGTACTCAATTCTCTGCTCTTGAAAAGCCTTATTCCGTATTCGCCTATCTCTGTAAAAGTGACTGGCTCGATTGAAAATGAATTTTCCTCGTCTTCCTTCCTGAGTTTCTTATGAATGAGCCCGTAAACAATTTCGTCCGATCTCGGCTTTCTTTTTTCCTTTCTAAAGCGATCAAGAACCGTCTTCGTCAAAACAATCTTGTTATATCCATATGAATAATCACTTAAAATAGAGGAATCTATTGCCGGCTGGTAGTGATCGTCCTGATTTGCCAATACAAAAAGACCTCTTTTCTTCGCAATTTCGCCCACGTACCAATTTATAACCATATGAGTCGGCGGGTACAAGTAACCTTCATTTACCATCATGTGCTTAATCTTACTTATAAATTCACCAGAAGGAGACCCTGTAAATAATTCCTTGAAATTAAATTGCTCTATTCCATCTGCAAAATTAAAGAGCAAATCCCATGCACGCATTTCGCCCATTTCCTTCATTACTGAAGGATCAAGAATATCTATTCCAACATTGCTCGAAGATGGATGAGCGATGAACAGCGCCGCCTCATCGTTCTTGTGAAGTGCGGAGAGATATTCGAGATGCTGAGACAACGGCCCAGGAACTCCGGAAAGTATAGGGGTTACTTTATCTTCTTTTGGATTATTCTGTATTATCTTCTTTGAAAGAAACTCATATTTAGCTTTCATAGCAGTAGGAATGTCCTTGCATAAAACCAATATGTGGGGAGACTTCACTCTGTCCGATATAGTGGTCGTATTCTCCCAGGCTGGGATAAATATCAGATTTCCGGCCGCGCAGTGCTGATCCATTGAACCGAGCCTCTCCTCGTTGTGGGTCCAATTGTGAGAAGTAAGTGCGTGAAAATCGTGGTTCCAGAGCATGGACTGAAGTATCCAGTCCCTATCATTAGTTGTTCCATCATCCCATACCCTTTCTCCGTTTATAGTTCCTATATGAGAATGAAACGCACCCCAATACTGGTCTGTCGGCTTCAATTTGGATATAGTCATTGTTATCTTGAATATTTCCTCTACCTGTTCCTCAACGCGCTGGTCGTCATCAAGTAAATTATGAAAAATCTGGTCCCCTTTCGACATGTTCTTGTTTAAGTAAGGATTAGAAAAGAAAACGTCCACCTTATTTTGTGATTTCTTTCTTATGAAAACAAAGAAGTTTGAGTCTGCACCGTCGCTTCGGTTTAGAATCATGAGGTCCTCTCCGAGAAGATACTTGTCATTTATGAAATAAAATCCCTGATTGTAAAGCTTCTTTCCATATTCTAAAAGGCCTCGAGTTAATGAAGAAGAGAGATTGGTCCTGGCTTTGAAAAAATCAATTGACTCATGAGGATCTTCAAACTTACTTATTCCAGGCATAATAAACTAAAACATAAGCAGTATATAAATATTTGCTTTCAAGGGCTCTGTAGAAATCCTACGACGATAAAATAGGATTTCTTCCTCGTAAGGATGCATAGATTGTAAACCAAGGCCTTAAGATTTATTTCCTTCTTCACCTCGGTGAGCCTGCTCCGCAGATCCCCGCCGAATTTTCTCTTGATC
>DYJP01000003.1 GCA_020723065.1 Candidatus Micrarchaeum sp. | reverse complement strand
AATCAATTCGACAACGACAACTGCCACTTCTTGGTCAGTCCAGCTTGCTGTCCAGACTGATGGTGTCTACAACATCACCGCAACCGCATATGACAATGCATCAAACAGCAACATCTCAGCGGTCACAGGCATCATAATTGATGCCGATTCACCATTCTATCCTCTGGGCTGCATGACTTTGGGTATGCCTGGCGAGTATTATCTGACGAGCAATCTGACTTCCAACAATGTGACGTGCATTACCATAGATTCTGATGACGTATTGCTTGATGGCCAGAATCATGAGATACGTAATATTGGATCTGCACAAGTGCCAGGGATATCTGTGCAGGATCAGCGGAACATTACCATCCAGAACATAATAATCGCGCATTACGTGCCTGACATCAAAATGGTCAATGTAAGCGGCGCCAAGCTCGACAATGTGACTCACAATGGCGGTCAGCTGGAAATAAATGCCTCTAAGGATATTGAGATTTTGAATTCGAGGTTCGAGAACAGTACAACGGATGGCTTGGTGTTTATAGATTTAGACAATGTGACTGTTAGGAACACCTCAGTGATTGCTCCGGAAATCGGAGTATATGTCAGTCTCGCACCCAATAGCATTTTTGAGATGACCAATTCGACAGTGTCCAACTGTGCAAATGCAGTGTACATAGACGGGAACCTGGCAACCTTGAACTCGTCCATTTATCTGTATCACAATAATTTCGTTAATAACGTCAAGGAGATCAATGCATCGGATTCAGCTTCTGCAGGCTATGTCGATCTGACGAACGATATCTATGGAAACTACTGGGGAAGGACCGGGTATCCGTACTTCAACGCAAGCGAGGACCTGGTCAATCTTGCAGGGCTTATTGACTCTTTCCCGTATTCAGAAGAGAACGGATGGATGAACGAGAACAGGTTCAGGCTGAATGCTTCTTCAGAGTTGTTTACGTCTGTAGACGAGAAGCTCAACATCTCTTTCGATTATGATCCGATAGGCAATTTGATACTCAGCAGGCTTGAAAACCAAGCGTTCGTGGTGAGAAATGCGGGAGCGATCCTTGTTTCAACTGAGAATTCACTGCTTGACGGAAAGTTCCATTACATATTCGGAACTTATGATTCGCTGTACGGTCCTGAGGATCAGGATCCAGAGCAGATTGCAAGCACGGTTCCGATCGAATTCACATTCAATGCGGACGGCGTGATGAACACATCTAACCAGCCGAACGCTTCGATACACTACTACAGCAGCGACAGGAATGAATGGCTGCAATTGGGTGGCAGATTCGATTCCAACGAATCTACAATGAAGACGCGCCTCAAGCTCATTAATGGATCCGTAAACATAGTGGCAGGAATAAAGCTTGCGGACCTGATAAGTGTGGATAACTCATCGCCTTCTGTAAGCCTTTCCCAGAGCGGAGAAGTGATATACGCCTCCTATACTGATTCTCCGAACAGCGTGCAGCAGACAGACAACGGAGTGGGTAGATCCATGGCGGTGCTTTCGCCTTCAAGTAACTGGGTGGAGTTAGTTCTGCCTTCGAGAGCGTCAATGGAGGGCGCGGCGCTGAAGCTGTCCCCCGCATCCGGATCGCCGTCATTCACATTCTCGATATACTTGAGGCGCGGTCTGACAAACCAGTCTGCTGGAGACCTTTACTTTACCCAGTCCGTGACTTCATTGTCCGGAGACTTGAATCTGGACCTCGGATCTGCTCTTTACACTGCGATGTCATCCTGTTCGGCCCAGCACAACGGCTCATATTGCATATTCTACATGATTGTAACCAACCTGACCGGAGGGTCGGTAATGGTTTCCAACATGTCATTCAATTATACCTACGCTTCAGGAATAAAGTTGCCGGACGTGCAGACTGAATCTGTAGTTTCTAGATTAGTCGACATTCCCAATTCCGATAATGATTCTGTTGTTATTCAGGCTGGCGGTGCTTCTGTACTGCTCCTATCAATACCTTTCCAGGCGTATGTCAAGACAGCCCAGATAACACTGGTCGGAGAGCAGTTTGAAGGCTCATATCCTTCTTATGTCAACTTCTATCTTGGCAACGGTTCGACTCTTTCATTCAACGGCTCGCCAATAATGAGTTATAATGGTGAGTTTAACACATCAGTCCAAGTCATAGCTCCATTTGTTGCATCGCTTAACAATTACCTTCTGAATTGTGAAGCGACTGAGAAGGGAGAATGTGTTATTCCGCTCACGTTCAATTCATCTACAAAGGGGCAAGTATCTGTATCTTCAGTGTCCGTTGAATACGATCTGAGGAATGCATACGATGCCTCGTCGCCTTCGTATATCGAAGGTTTCAGTAACGGACGCGAAGTTGCAGAAGTTACATTCATTCCTTCGGACTTTTCAGAGATTCTCTATATTGATGTGCCGAAATATTCATCAGTTTCTAATATTACACTTACAGTCACTCCATCTCAGCCAATCGGATTCGATGTCGATTTCCTGAATGACGGAATCCTAGAGATAAACAACAGCGTAAACGTTCTTGCGATCAATCTGACCTCTTATCTGGCGAACTGCACTCCGTATAAGTTCTTAATGCCTTATGGAAGGACATGCAGAATCCCGATAAACGTGACAGCAAACCTGAGCGGATATCCGTCAGTTGATGTCGATTTCGAGGTTTCCTCTGAATTCATATCTGTCGTATGGCCTTACACAGGTTCCGATTCCGAAGTGATAAGGGGTGGATCAAAGGCATACGACTTCCTGACTGTTCCGGTTTCTGCAGTCAGAAGGGCAACAAGCGCTCAGCTGGAGCACCATTCAATATACTCGCTCCAGCCAAATGACATTATAGTGGCTTATGCAATGGACATGGCGGGCAATAGAGGGAGTAACCAGTACACTTTTGTTCAGATCGGTTCAGGCGGAGGAGGAACAACCATTCCGGAGCCCATATTGTCTTCGATTTCGCTTTCAGGATTCTTAAGCTGTATAAACGAGGTAGCGTATGTGATAAGTGAGCCTGGAGCTGCAGTAACCATAACCTCCAGTTCGACCGGATTGTATGCGGCTGGCGGATTAACCGATTCCAATGGCAAGTTCGAATTTACTATTTTAACTCCAGGAACCTATACTGTGCGGGCGTCCAAATCTGGATTCCAGGATTCTACAATCTCCTTGACTGCGAAGGACTGCGCGGTCCCGCTTTCGCTTTCCGTGAAGAGAGTGCTTAACTGCTCGTTCGATGGCAAGTGCCAGATGATACTCAATATAGAATCCAATAAGATAACTGACTTCCAAGTAAAATTGTCAGATTACGTGCCTTCGAATATAATAAAGACAGTTACTTCTCTTGTCGATAGACTGGGTTCGAGCTTCCTGTCATACAGCTATACTGACAGCACGATCGCGATACCTGCATCCAAGTCCATCTCAAGCACTTTCTCCATACTGACCGACACGTATCTTACGAGCGAATCTCCGATTTATAATGAAACTGCAAACATAATGGTGTTCTCGATCAACAACTCGATCGTTGATGCTTCAGTTGATGAGATGATAATACCTCTCCCGCTTGATGTGAGAGGAAAGGACATATACTCGATACAGTACATATCTGCAGATGGAACGCTTACCAATGTCACAAACTATGTTGTTGAAAGCGATAGGATAATCGTTAAGCAGCAGCTTGACATTAAGAAGCAGCTTGACATTAAGAAATAATACTCATAGGTGAAACAATGGACGCAATAGAGAAAAGATCGGCTGAAAAAGCAAAGAGCGCATTCATGCTCATTTTCCTATTTGTGATTCTTCTGAATTCTGCATTCGCCCAAAATGAGTTCATAATTAATTTTGGTACGGAGCCTTCTGGCTATTGCACTTATAATTCGCAGTGCACTTCTAATCTTTGCGTAGACAATCAGTGTGTGTCCTGCACCGCGGACAGCAACTGTTCTTCAAATTTGTGCGAATCTGGTGTTTGCACTAGCTGCACTTCAGATGGGCAGTGTTCAAGGACAACGAATTTCTGCTTAAACGGATTCTGCACGGCATGCGGAACCAATTCTGCATGCTCCACCGGGCTCTGCCTTAACGGGGTGTGCACTTCCTGCACCACAGATGAGCAATGCGCTGAAACAGGATATTCATGCATTTCTGGAAAATGCCGGGCTTGTACTTCGGATGCAGAGTGTACAGTTGGTTTGTGTCAGGCTGGCGGTTTTTGCAAATCATGCACCGAAATAGGCTGTCCGAACAGCTGGACATGCAGCGCAGACACAGGCAAGTGCACCTGCAAGAATCAGGGCCAAACATGCGTGTCATCTGAAGAATGCTGCACTGGGGCCTGCAGAGCAGGTGTATGTGCGCTTTGTGTAATAGATTCAGAATGTTTAGAAGGGGAGAAATGCTCCAATGGTGTTTGCATTTCTAATGATAATGGAGTTGGCGAAGGAGAGGTTCCTTCGATTCCTTCCACTAGGAGGGGAGGAAGAGGTTCGTCATCATCAAGCTACCAGCAGGCTGTCACAATCGTAAGGGAAGAGAATAGGACTGCAGCAGCTTCTTTCATTTATTCTATTTTCGGAGTGAGCAAGACAAAGATTGAAGCTTCAGCAACTTGCATTAGGGGGGCGTTATGCGCCACAAGCGCAGATTGCTGCGGCGCTGAATGCATAAATGGTGCATGCCTTTGTGCCAAGGGCGCCTGCGTCACTTCAGGGGAATGCTGCACCGGATACTGTGAAAACGGTATGTGCAAGAATCCGCCGGCTATGAGCCTTTTCCTGGCAGAGGCCTTGAACAAGCCAATAACGAGTCAATTCGCATGCGCCGGTCTGATCGAGGAATGCGATCCTTCTGAAAATCAGTGCGTTTCAATATGCAACGGCCTGACAGGAATACTCGCGTTGGTGTCAATAGGATTTGGAGGTTATATCTGGAGAGAGTTCAAGCATCCAGTTCCGGGATTGGTCGGAGCTTTCGTTCCAGTTATGATAGGATTGGTAACTTATCCGTTTGTGGGAATCATAGTTGGGGTTATAATGCTCGGCTTGCTGCTTGCGAAATAGTGATCATAGCTATTTTGGGCTTTTGAGGGATATAAATGAAAAATTTAGGAACTATCATGTTTGCTGTTCTTGCGCTGTCCATTCTGGCTTCTTTCGTATCTGCACTTTCAGATCTTGGAGGACCTTGCCAGTTCACCGGCGAGTGCAGCGAAGGTTTCTGCCTGAACAACACCTGTAGGTATCCCCAGGTTCTCGAAAGATTCACAGTAACCGGCAACTGCAGCTACACTGCTGAATGTAAGGACGGGTTTTGCAAGGACGGCGAGTGCGTGGTTCCGTTCAGGGAAGAAGCTCAGTTTCTTTCGCTCGGAGTCAAGTCTGGATGCGCCGGGATAATAGAGAATTGCACGGGCTACTTCTGTCTTCTGTGTGACTTCAGCTGGATACTCCTAGTGCTTTCCGCAAGCATAGCCTCATTCGTAGGAAGGAAGAAAGGGAGGCTGCTTCCGATACTTCTTTTAGGGCTTCCGCTGTTTCTCGGGTTCGTGGTCTTTCCGATTCTCGGTTTCATACTTGCGCTCATAGAAATCTTTATTCTTGGGATTACGAAGAAGAAAGTATCCTTCGAGTAAACAATCGCTGCCTTTAACAATGATAACATATAAAAATTGTCATTTCTAATTATCATTGAGGCAGCACATGATATCCGACAACATCCAGCGAATAGAGGAACTAAGATACAACATAAGCAAAAAGACTTACGAACTGATGCAGAAGAAGATTGGCGGGCAGAATGGAATGCAGCTTTCAGCACTCGAATTGGAGATCAATTCAATGAAGGCGGAGATCGGTAACCTTCTTTCGCTCATACAGGATGCCGGATATGTCTATATTCTCATGAATAAGAACAAGATAAATCGTCTGAAGGATGAGTTCGCCTCCCTTTCCCCCGAAGAAAAGAGAGATTCATTTGGGGGCGTAGGAAAAGGGCATGAGATAATGCAGAAGTCTATTTCTCTCCTTTACGACAATTTCAGCAAGCGCAAGGAGCTTTCCATTCTTATCACTTCTCTGCCAGCGGACGAGTCAGTGGTCAGTAAGATAAAGAACGTGCTTGAGGGATACAGCGAAGGTGATGTCTTCAAGCTTGAGAGCCAGCTTGCATCCTCGAGGGTTTCTTCTCTTCTTAAATCGCTTGGAATAAAGGCGGAATACATAGAAGATAAAGTTTACCTTGGAAACAAAGTGGGCATAGTGTCATCTAAAGAAGAAGGATTCGTAGAGTCGGTTTCACATTTGGACGATTTTTCAGTCCAAGAGGCACAGAAGCCAGTTCAGGCAGTCGAACTCTCAGTTGATGAAATCCATCCAGTTTCAAGCGAAACATATTCGGAAAAACCAGTGGAAGTGCTAAAACTGCAGCTGAAATCAGAGGATCTTGAACCTTCCCTCTCATATGAAGAAGTGTGTTCAAAGATAAAGGAGATTCTCGGAAATTATAAGATGAAGAGATGGGTCCTTGGGGCATTCAAAGACGAAGAGGAGAGGAAGCAGTACGACAAGGTTCAGACCATACTCGTAAAGCTCATGCGCCTAAAGCAGTCGATGGAAGAAAAAAGAGAGAATTGAAATACATAGTTCTTCTGTATTTTTTTTGAAACAATAAAAATAGCCTGCTCATTTCTTTGACTTCTGTATGAGCTGTTTTTCTATTTCATTGAGCTTCTCGTTTATCCTTTCAAGCTCTTTCCTTATCAGTGAAACCTCGGATGAAAGCTTTTGTTTGAAGTCTCCATTTTGGGAATTACTCTGTTCCTTTATGTCCTCAAGCTTCTCGTTCATTCTTTGGATTGTTCTTTTGGATGCTGCAAGGTCGAAAAGCACCACGTTCCTAAATGCCTGGTTTGTTATCGGTATTATGACTGGCTTAAATCCGCTTATACTCTCTATTTTCGCTTCTTCTATCTTTTCTGCTTGGGCAGTTTCCTTTGAGACCTTTTTTATCATTTTCTTAAGGGTGCTTATGTTTACAGATTTGGTGTCCTTCCGCTTGGCAAGCTCATCCCTGAGCTGTTCTAGCTTGGCTTTGCTTATCTTTTTGGTTTTCCATTCCTTTAAAAATGAGATGATTATCTTGCGTGTGTTCTGATCTATTTCCATATAACTGCACCTCTGATCCTGTATAAATAATTTGTTAGAAAAGCATTTAAATAGTGCTTACTTCTGAAACAGATAAATTGCAATTAGCTGTTTAAGAAGGAGTTCAGACTTGTCTGTATCCCTTTGCTTGCCATGGTCTTCAGGAGATTGCTTTCCTCTATCCATCTTTTCATCGGGACGGTCAGCTTTGTTCCGGCGTAGTTCAGGGTCTCCTTAATGGTTTGGAAAACCATAGGTTTTCCTTCCAGGGCAAGTTTTGTGCATTCGCGCGTGAGCCACACTCCGAGCGGAATGTAATCTTTATACGCTTCCCGCAGGATTATTACAGCCGCTTGCTTCCTTTCTTTTATCAGCAGGGCGGCTACTGTGCTTCTTATTGAGTAGTAGCATCCGCCTATCGATGCATACTCCTTCTTCTTGTGGTACATTTCATAGTCACTGAAAATTGTTGCACTCGTTCCTTCCGCATTGTAAAACGCTTCCATTGACTCGTAGCTCCACTGCTGAGGTATGAATATTATGACGAACTTGTTGCGCATGTGCTCGCATTCGTAGACTCTGTACTCCTCAAGGACCGGGAATTCCCTTACGTCCTTGAGCAGTGTTTCGCTTATGTTGCTATCCACCGCGGTTATCGCCCATTTCGTTGGCACGAGTTTTCTGTTATTCTTAAGTCCGAACGCGCCTACGCTGAGCGCTCTCTGGATTACTGATACTGCAGTTCCGGCTTTATACAATTCCATTATCGCGTCAGAGCTCTTAAGGTCGGTGTCGTAGTACGCCTTCTCTATCTTTTCGTCGTATCTTCCGGATTCTATTCTCCAGCTCTTTATCGGTGCGGAAGGTCCAAACGGCTGAAGCTCCTCGTGGAAGAAGCCGCCGGTCGGCTTCTTGCTGAATTCAATTTCCATTTCGGTAGATTGCTTTGCGAGCGCGATGTCCCTTATTCCGTCTACGAATCTGCTATCTTCTTTTACGTGGACTGTTCTTTTGCCTCTAACAAGTTTGAGCCTAAGTTCTGCGATTTCCTCCGGAGTGTTCATCCTACTCAACCATTTTTCTGGGGCGTCAAGCATTTCGGTGTTTCCATGGATCGGAGGTGTCATCGGCCCTATGAAAACTTTCGGATAGCCGAAGCTGCCGATGAATACCGACGGAGGAGTTGCGCCATCCATCTTTTCATTTATGTCTACTGATTTGAAGAATTTTGTTTTTTCGTAGAGTATGTTAAGAAGTGTTGCCTTTCCCTTTATCATCTTTTCACTATTTTTTCATGATTTTTTTGTGTATAAGGGAGTGCATTTCCCTCGCTTTTGCCTTGCCTATCACGCTTTCAAGTTCCTTTATATCTGAATTAAATATTTTTTCAAGCGTATCGTATTGGTCCATGAGCTTCTTTGCGGTTGTTGGGCCTATGTGCGGAAATGATTCTATCACCCTGAGCCTTAGACTCGTCTCGTCGTATGCTTTTCGTTTCGCAAGAAGTCTTATTGGCCTTTTCTCCTGAATTTGTTCTCTTTTCGCAAGAAGATAGATATAATGCGCTGTTTCATTCATATCTTTGGAGTTTATAATGTGCAGTCCGAAATCAGTAATCAGGGAGAGGTAGGCTCCCATGAATGCGTTCTGCCTTATCCTGTTCGCTCTCATTGGGCCTTCCAATATTAATATCGCAGTTTCATAATTTTCGGACATCCTGCCCGCCTGCTCGAACAACCTTCCATCTATGATGCTTGATTCGAAATCGCTGGTCGTCTTTCGTTCTATTATCATTTTGTTGGATATCAAGGCATCTCCGAGATCAAGCTGCTTGACGTTCACGACTACGCCTTGCTTTTCTATTTCTTCCTTGAGTTCGGCTATCTCTCTGCTGTCAAGGTATATCTCGATTCTTTTTTCTCCCGAGAATTCCCTGACTGAAGATTGCTCTATTCTTCTGTCCGCTTCTGGTGTCATAGAATAAGTCTGTTGCCTCATTTATTAATTTTTTCCCTTGCGTCCTTCCGGTAATCCTTAAGAGAATCTAGAAACAATTCACCAGCCGGTTTCTGTCATTTTATTGCTTTGCCAGCTCTTCTATTTCTTCGTAGCTTATGGAACAGCCATTGAATTTCAGCGCATAAAGAGCGGCTTTGTAGGCTTCTCTTTCCATATCTTGGAATTTGTGGAAATAGCCGTGTTCTTTTGCTATTGCGAGTATCTCGGTGCTGCGTATCACTTTTATTCCATCAGTCAGGCGCTTGAAGTCGTCAAAAAATTCCTGATTGACATTTATCCTTATCCTGAATTCGTTTTCAAGGTGTTTTTTTAGTTCAAGCGGGGATTCTATGAGCATTCTAGTGGTCCTTTCGTCCATTAGTACATAGTTAATCCTATTGTCGAGTGCCGCCGCAAGCATCTCTGCTTCTCCATGATTCACCAGATGAAACGGCCGGTCGGTATAGAACATGTTGTTGGTGGCCCTAAGTATCCTGTCGTAAGTGTTTAGGTCGTAGTCGATTATTTCGAACAATCCGGATTTGAGTGCCCTTTTTATCCTTATTGCAGAAAATGCATATTCGGGCCTTTTTATTGGGGTGTTGACTGATTCGTCTATGACGCCTTTGGTTATCAGCAAGTTTCCTTTCATCTTGGACTCTATCATGACGAGGGCCCCAAGGAGCCCCGTGTCTGTAAGTGCTATTAGAGAGGATGCATCGCAGACTACTGATCTCGGATCGAATTTCTTTTTTCCTATATATTCTGTATCGTAGTTGAATTCACTACCGATTTTTGGCTGGATTTTATTCGATGATTTCCTTTGCATTTTTTAACCTCTCCTTTGCTCCGATGGTCTTTCCGACTCTGTCGGACATCACCGTTTTTCCTGAATAATTGAGAACTTCCTGCTTTTGCGCTCCCGTGATTGAGATTACTCTGCTTAATGAAAGTCCCTGTGCATAAAGACTTGCCGCTATCTTGGTTCTTCCTTTTTCAATTAGGCCTATAATATATCTTTTGTTATGTTCATCAAAATCAGTGATGTACGTGAGCAGGTCATCTATTGTTCTAAGAAGAGAAATCTCATCGCTCTTCTTTGCGAATTCTACCCCTTCATTTAACTTGATTATTACCTTTTGATACAGGTCGGGCGTCCTGTATCTTGATTTTTGAAGTATTTTAGAAAGAATATATGCGAGAAGTGCGGAATGAAAGAAAAGCTGTTCATCTACTAGTACATATTTTTCGCATTGTTTAGTTATGTCTCTGAGATCCTTTATTTCATATTTTTGGAATGCCGTTCGTATGTTGATTATGCATTCTATTGTCTTATTGTCGCTTTTTTTTTCGTTGACATCTTTGGCCATAATCTTATTTATTTCCCGATTTTTTAAATCTTTTCTTTTATTTTGTTGTTTATAACTTAATCTAGACATGATTGGATCCGACTTGTTTGAGCAATTAGAACATGTCAAAAATTAGTTTCGACGTAAAACAGAAAGAGAAGGTTTATAAATATTAACTGTCATGATAGTATCATGACACATGTGATAGAATCACAATATGTGTCTGATTGATAAACAAGTAGTATATTGCTCATATGGGCTTAAAAAGCTTCCGGTGTGGGCGACAAGGCGGAAATGCGGTCGAATGTACCTTCGACAAGGACGCCATCCAAGAACAAGTGGGAACATGGGATCATCAAACGACAAGGAAATTGAAAACACCCTTGAGTACAAGGTTGCTAACTTCAACAAAGAGGCAAACGAGGAAATAGCAGCGCTTGAAAGAGAGATCTCCAAGCTCAGAGACCCCACCGTCCACGCCTCACTCATGTATCTTTCCGTAAGGGAGAAAGAGAACACTAACAGATTATTAAAGAATATCTATGCGAGGCTCGACCAGCTAGAGGATAGATTGAAGCAGATGGAACAAAAGTTCAGCAGCGTTGGCACTGTGCCCTCCAAAGCAGCGCCAGCGCCTTTGCTCTCATCAATTGATCAGAAAATCATTAACTACATAAAGGAACACGGACCGACTTCCGCAGAGACCGTGCAGAAGGAATTCTCTTACAAGGGAAGGAACGCTGCATCCGCAAGGCTCAACAAGCTAGCTTCATTAGGTAATCTAGTGAAGCAGAGGGCAGGAAAGGTCATTTATTTCGTTCATCCTAATCAAAATTCAAGCGAGGCACTTTGAGGTAAAGCGAGGCGAAACAGGGGTTAATTGACCGTTAACCCTATTATACTCCTGGGCGGGGCACAACCTCCCACAGATTACCCGCCCAATTCTCTTTTTCTAACGCAATCAGTTTAAACCAGTATGTTTTTTTCTATGAAAAGCAGAGATATGTTTTATCCTTCCTTTATTTCATGGGTTTCTGTCAGTTCTGACAGTTGATTCTCTTTCTTGTTAATGTAGTAGATCATATTGGTGACATGGTAAACATTCATTATTTTTCTTATAAATTTAGATACAGAGTTAGCATCCTCCTTTATCATTATATTGGAGATTTTATACTGTTCTTCAAGCTCCTTGCTAAGCTCTTCTGTTTTTGCTATGAGTGCATTGAGGCCCCTTTTCCCTTTTTTGCATCTGCAGATGTTAGTCTTGCATTTGTAAAGATGGTCGATCAGCGTCTTTCCTTCGTCTGTTTCAAGCATGTAGAGAAGCGGCTCGACAAGCTCCCATTCGGATGAGTATCTCTGCTTCAAGGGAAGAGAATTGAGCCATGCCGCCTTTTTCTGGTTCAATGAAATGAAGTCTATTCCAAGTGTGGAATGCAACACGTTTATTACGTACCAGTTCGGCTCTATTATTGTATTCTTGCTTTCGTTTTCGAAAAATATTTTAAGCAGCATTTTCATGTTTGCGTCCGATTTTTTTATCGCAGTCAGCACGTCGTTCGATATGTCTATCTTTCTCTGCCAGATAACTGAATTGGCCTTTATTTCCCTGAATGTGGTGTTTACTGTTTCAGGGGTGATGCTGTTGTAGTCTAGGCCGGAGAACTTCTGGCCTATTTGTATTACTATCTTTTCAGTCAGGACTTCCTTTTTGAGCTTTTCGTAGATTAATCTTTCCTTATCAGTAAGCTTGAAAAGCAGTTTCTTGTTAATTTGGCGGTCCTGATTGTTGAAATTAAAATTCATGATTATTCAACGTGCTTTAAACTTTTAAACATTTCCATTAAGTAAATAAAAACACAACTAATAGTATGTATTTAAATTATTTTCCCGAATATTTTGTATCTATTATTGATATAAAAAAAGTGGGCCGGGGGAGATTTGAACTCCCGTCCTCTTGATTATCAGTCAAGCGCTCCAACCTGGCTAAGCTACCGGCCCCTGAAGCGCCAAAATAGAGATAGCTAATATAATATAATAGTGAAATTTAAAATATCTTTTGATTGTTATATTCGGTCATTCTACTTTGCAAGATACTGGCTACCTTCATGTTTTTAAACTTGTTTTTACAATATATTATCGGCAGATGTGCTGCATCAATCAGTACAGGCAAGGCAGATTTAATGTATTTGACCCTCAATGACGGTCGCAAATTGGGTATAGAGGTATCCAAAGGGGCGGACCTAGTGTACATTTCGCATGCTCATTCGGACCACGCCAGAGGCAGAAATATATTCTCTTCTCATGAGACTTTTGATCTTCTTTCCGCTGGAAGCGAGAAGCAGACTTCTTTAGTAAGAGTCAATGATGAGAACATCAAACTGTTTCCGGCGGGGCACATATTGGGATCCACTCAGCTCAGGTTTACGAATGGGCATACTGTGGTCTATACAGGAGACATGAAGTTGAGGGACGGGTTTACAACGGAAAAAGCCGAGATAATTGAATGCGATGAGCTTCATATAGACTGCACTTTCGGCCATCCGGACTTCAATTTCCCTGAGAAGGAAGAGATTGCAGACAGGATAGATAGGTGGACAAGGACTCGCCTCATGACAGGGCAGAATGTTATATTTGGGGCGTATTCAACTGGGAAAGCTCAGGAGCTCATCCACATTCTTAACAATTATTCGGATGTGACTCCAGTAGTGGATCACGCAATCGAGCAGAAATGCAAGGTGTACGACAAGCACGGAATCAAGCTTAAGCGATTCGAAATCGGAACTTACGAGGCAACCGAAGCGATGAAGGGGAAATTTGTGTACGTAGTTCCGTTTCATTTTGTGAATCAACAGTCAGAAAAATGGTTCGAGGCACAGTACAAGAGAGTTTCATTCGCTCTTGTGACAGGGTGGGCGAACAGATATAAATACAGGAACCAGGCGTTTCCTCTCAGCGATCATGCGGGATTCTACGAGATATTAAAGTATGTGGAAGAGTCAAAAGCCAAGGAGATCGTGTGCCATTACGGCCATGCCGGAGTGATGAGTTCCTTCCTCAAATCTAAGGGATACAATGCAAAAACAGACAAGGAATGGGAAGCTTCGCTGACTCCTGCTGTATATCAAACAAAAATAAACGAACCAGTGCAGATGACTGTCAGAGTCTGATTCTTTTTTAACTCTTCAGATGCTTCTTGAAAAAGGTATATGCATAGACCAAGGACGCCCCGAGTCCTATTGTTGGGATGAGTTCCTTCTTCCATTTGCTGAGATCTCCGTGGATCCCTTCTCCAGGTGTAAGGATGGTTTCTATTTCTTTGCCGTTCTTTTTCATTTCTTTGTGTATCTTTAATGATCCAGATGCAGGAACGATTTTGTCCTTTATTCCGTGTATGTTGAGTATTTTTACGATAATGTCCTTGCAGTATGTTATTGGGGATCCGTTCTCGAACATCTTTGGGTCGGAAGTGGTGCTTTTCACACCAAGGCTTTTTACGTATTCATTGTACTCTTCTAGAACTCCCTTTACGTTGTCCGGAATGTTCTGTTGCTTCAGTATCTTCTTCATGTACATGAATTGCTCGGCAAGGTCTGCGAAAGGCGCGATTGAAATAGCGCATTTTACTGAATGTCTTTTCACGAAATCCTTTGATGAGCAAGACCTGTAGACTACGATGTTGCCGCCGCTCACGCCTATAATTGCGGATGTTTTCCCGATTGAATCCTTTTCTGGATAACTTGTTCTCAGATAGTCCATCGCATCCATATAGTCGTCCGCTTCAGTCCCCTTGAGTTCGTTCTTGGACCTGATGCTGAACGTCCTGTATCCCAGTGATGCGATTACTTTGCCGACTATTGAAAAGCTGAACAGGTCTCTCTGGTATCCGCTGTCGAATGCGATGAGCGGAAGAGGATTATTTCCTTTTGGTCCGTACATTATGCCTTCGACCGGCTGGTTGTCCCTATTCTTGTACCAGAATCTTTTGGACTTTATTTCTTCGAAGTTCTTAGTTTTCCAGAGTATTACTGGGAGGTAAGCAACAGTCTTGAGCGTGAAACCTATAAGAGAAGGGGTGTCGGTGATATCGTAGATTTCGTACAGGCCCTTGGTTACCTTCATCTGATGGAGAATTTCGTTACTCGTTTCTAGCATTTTGCCGAAGTTGAATATTGGTCCTCTTCTTCTGTTTTTTCGCTTTTTGCTCAAGTTGGGTTCAAAATACATGAGTTATTAACAAAAAAGTTAAATATAAACATTTTGTTCCAGGTAGTTTTAGTTCGTATAAATAAAAAAAAGAAAATCTGATCGCCGTTTTTTCGGTGGCTGAAAAATCAGATTTACCAGAGATAAAATCTTAAATAAGCTCGTTTATATTTTTTCTCCGACTGCGCTCTTTCCGCGAACCTGCGTGATTCTGACTTTGCATGTTTCACCGGCAGATGTATTCGGAACGAAGACTACGAAACCTTGTATCTTCCCGATTCCGTCTCCCTTTTCTCCGACCGCTTCAATTGTTAAGTCTATTTCATCGCCTTCCTTAACTGGCTTCGGCGCAAAATTTCCGCGGCCTCCAAAGCGTCCTCTGCCTTGTCCAAATCCACCGCGTCTTTCTCTTCCTTCGTTTTCCATGTATTTCACACTCCGATTCTTTCTTTAGCAGGATGACTCTGCATCTTTTGTTTCAGGTTTACTTGTCCCAGCGCAACGAATAAAGGTCAAATAAAGATTTAAGATAAAGTTCTGTCCATCTAATCTTTTCCCTTAATTTATTTCGTCACATCCTGACGTTCTTCAAGAAATAGTAGTTCATTTCACCCTACATACTTTGTTTTGAATACTATAATAAAGCAGAGTTTATATTGCTATGCCTTGCTTATTTTACCTTATGCGCAGTTTCGCGTTTTACAACATTTTTAAATTTGCGCTACCAATTCAGATAGTGGTATGATGGTCAACAATAAGGAGAAGCATGAACAGTCTTTTTTCGAGAAAGGTATAAAGAAATCTGTTTTTTCTGAGATCAAGAAGCAGCTAGTATTTTTTTCCTCCTATCCGTTTAGTGACGATTTGAGCCTGTCATACAAGCTTGCCTATGAATTCCTTTCCAGCCATCCAGATCGGAAGCTTGTCTGGTTTTCTACAGATAAAACAATCAAAAAAACAATCAATCAGTTCAAGGACTATGGTTTCGGGATTGAAGAGCATTTCGACAGGATGATATTCATAGACATGGTCACTAAAGGGGTTGCGATTCCACAAGAGCAGAAAGGCATGAAGATATTTTACATAGACAACCCGGACAACCTAGTGGAACTTTCTATGCTTCTTCACGATATCTTTGCGGACCAGACTGTCGATATAGCATTTATAGATTCGCTAAACGGCCTTCTGGCGTTCAACCCGACCGACCACATCCTGAGATTCGTAAGGTTCCTTTCTGTAATCGCGGAAGAGACAGATACCACTATAATAACCAACTTCTTCAAGGGCCAGTTCCCTATAGAAACAGAGTATGCACTCCAGATTCCCTGCGATATGATCCTGTCGGTAGAGGGTGAAAAGGCGGTCCTTAAAAAAAGCGGAGAAATAGTTTCCTTGTGATTTTTTGGATTTAATAAAGTGAAATTATGAAAAGAAATTTAAATCGCGGATTTAATGTTTTGTTGATTTTTCTTTTCATACTTTTAGCGTCCGGCAATTTTTTTGCGCAAGAAATTAATTCAATAGTTATAAACAGTTCTCAGGTAGACAGGTTAATATCTGTTTCAAATCCCGTCTTGCCAGAAAAAATTCTTCCGTTATACGAATACCGTTCGTACGTACTTGTCGACTGGGCGATTCCCGCTTCATCGTTGAAAAACATTGTTTCAGATAACGTGACCGTATACGTAAAGGCGACAATTTCTATGTCAGATGGATCTGGAAGTTCAGTCTATTTTAAGGATGCCGAAAAAAAACTTAACGTTTCATATGTGGTTTTGACCTGTCATCTTGAGGATTCGATGTGCTCACCTTCTTCAGAACTTCAGAAGAACGTTACATTTTTTGTGTTTTTGGAACCATATCAAAACATTTCAGCAACAATTTCATTCACAGCAAGTATGTCCCCATTTGAAGATTTTATTCCAATATACGAAGAGTCTGTGTTACTTAAAACCGAACTGGAACGCCTTGTTTCCAACTTGAATGTTTTTAACGAATCATTAAATAATTCAATAAATGATTTGATCAAGGACAGTCAGGAACACATTTCTGCATTTCACACGGAAGAAGTCAAATCCGATATACGAGCCTTAGAAAAGATCACTGGGAAAGGAGATTCGCTGTTCCAATTTATTTCCGCTTTCAATGCAATGTTGTCGTCTTTTTTGTCTGTTTTTGATTCAATCTCAGAAATTCTTTATGGGCTGGCATTTAGTTTGGCATTGATTGCATTCATAATTTCTTTTATTTTTAAGATTCGAAAGGGAGGAAAGGTCGCAATAATTTTTGTTGCAGTTCTCATTATGGCTTTGTCGGTTGTAAGAATAGTGCGGGCTGAATACCTGATATTTGCAGACCTGGTAGTTCTTCTTTTTCTGTTAGCAATCATTTCGGTTAGGAAACCATCTAGTAAGGGCGCATTTAGATCGCAAGACAACTATCTTGAATGAGATAATGTCTACCTTGTTTCTGATAAAAAGAAGTAAATAAGAGTGGCGGACTATAGCCGATCTTCTGTAAACGCAGCATTCGACTAAGCGGCCTAAGGCCTTGCATTTCACTGTGAGATGCGAGTCGTTTCATCTGTCTATCTCGTCTCCTTTCGTCATCCTCATTCTCAAAAGACAGTTCGTTTCTATTCTCGCATCGCGCCCTTAAAGCGCGTTTCACTCTATGGATCGAACTTCCTCAGAAGACACTTTTGGTTTCTTCCGACTTCCCTTTCTGGATTCGAGAGATCCTAGTGCCCACCGTAAGCTGCAGTCCACCACTCTGTTATAAATATGAGATAACCATATTTAAATCTAATCTTTGTTTCTTTTCTAATTTTCAGATTTCTTAATGTCTTTGGATTTTAGAAATAGGTTAACGGGCCCGGAGGGATTTGAACCCTCGACCTGTCGGTTAAAAGCCGAACGCTCTGGCCAAGCTGAGCTACGGGCCCATTTCTCTTCTCGAAACTGAAAAGAGACAAGATGTAATTATATTTACACTATTATTTTATTAAAGGTTTTCTTTTCTTTCCTTTTTCGGCAGTTCATTCTATCTTCTTGAAAAGCATGACTGGCTTTATTTCGTGTCCAGCCTTCAACGTTGGCTTTGAGACGTCTTCCCATTCCAACTTTATTCCGAGTGCTTTCGCCGCTTCCTTCCCTTTGTTCGGCATGAATGGATGGTAAAGGAGCACTATGCTTCTGAGTAGCTGCGATGCAAAATTCAACGAAACTGCAGCCGAATTTCTGTCCGTTTTTATTATTTTCCACGGCTCTTTGGTCTGGACATATCTGTTTGCAAGCGTACTGAGCTCTACGGCAGTGTTTAGTGCGGCGGTGAGCTCGATGTTTTCCATCTGTCTTTCATATGTCTTGACTAGCTTTTCTACCGTTTCAAGCAGTTCTTCTTCGTCTTTTCCGTATTTGGCTTCCGGAACCTTCCCTTCGAAGTTTTTCTGCAGGAAAGAGGAAACCCTGTAGAAAAGGTTGCTGTAGTTCGCGACTATCTCGTTGTTTATCCTCTCCTTGAGCGCGACTTCAGAGAAGTCTCCATCTTCACCAATAGAAATGTCCCTGAACATGTAGTATCTTATTCCGTCAATCCCATATTTCTCGGAGAGCCTGACCGGATCTATAGCGTTTCCTAGCGATTTCGATATCTTCTGTCCGTTTATTGTGAAGAATCCGTGGACGTACATTTTCTTGGGAAGTTCGTATCCCGCGGACATGAGCATTCCGGTCCAGAGTATGCAGTGAAATCTCGAGATGTCTTTTCCTAACAGGTGAACTTCTGCAGGCCAGTATTTTTCCGGAGAAAGGTAGTTTATGAGTGCATCGAACCACACCCAGAACCTATGTTTTTTGTCTATCGGAAATTCTATTCCCCATTTCAGGTCCGGCCTGGAGATTGAGTTGTCCATGAGACCTTGCTTGAGGAAGTTTACCACCTCGTTCCTTCTTGTCTCCGGCATTATGTATTCGGGATTCTCCTCTATGTGTTTGAGGATTGCATCGCGGTATTTCGATAGCCTGAAGTAGTAGTTTTCTTCTTTGATTTTCTTTAAGGGCGTCTGATGTATCGGGCATTTGCCGTCTGGGGCGTCTTTTTCCAGCTTGAATTCTTCACATCCTTCGCAGTAAAGCCCCTCGTATGTTCCTTTATATATATCTCCTTTTTCATAAACCTTACTGAAGAATTTGACAACATTTTCCTTGTGGCTCTTGCTCGTTGTCCTTATAAATCCGTCGTTGGTGAAGTTCAACCGTTTCCACGCTTCAATCCATTTTTCTGCCATGCTATCGGAGTATTTCTGTATGTCTGAATAACCTTGTTTTTCTGCAGCCTGGCTGACCTTCACCGAATTCTCATCTAATCCAGTTAGGAAGAACGTATCGTCCCCCTTCATTCTGTGCCATATGGACAGGACGTCCGCTATTGTTGTGGTATAGGCACTACCTATATGCGGAAGGTCATTGGCGTAGTATATCGGTGTCGTTATATAGAATTTTGTCATGTGATCACTGTAATTTATTCATGCTGTTCACATGAAATCTTCTTGTAAAAAATATTTAAAGCATCTGCTAATAATTATTAGTGGTAGTGAGGGGGTGCGTCATCTTTATTAACTTACTCGCATTACTTCTATTCAGCCTATCGTTTATTGTAATCTTATTCATGTGTGGTATTTATGGTTCAGGCAGATCTTACTCCTATATCTCAAAAGTTCGAAGAGTTCTTTTCTGACAGCTATGGTAAGGAGTTCCAGGATTTGAAGAACAGATATCCGGAAAAGAAGAGTTTCTTTTTTTCTTATAAGACGCTCCAAAAATACGATCATGAGTTTGCAGAGAAGATGGTGGACAATCCAGACACATACCTCAAGGCAGCCCAGTTGGCACTAATCTCCATGGCCGGCGAGGAAAAGAAGGATTTCGAACCTCATGTAAGGGTAGAGGGAGTGGAAGTTGGGGAGAAAGGGTCTCTTCTGATCGAGAACATTGGCTCGGAGCATATTCATAAGATGATAACGCTTAACGGAGTGGTCACCAAAAGGGCAGAGATAAGGCCGAAGGTTAGTGTTGCAATCTACAATTGCTCAAATTGTGGAAACATTGAAAAGGTTGTAATGGAAAAAGGTGTTTACCTTCCTGATGTCTGTAGCAACTGCAAGAAAAGGACATTGGAGCTCGACGAGAAGGCGACGAAATTTGTGAACATTCAGAGATTGGAGATTCAGGAGCTCCTGGAAAGGGTAAGGAGCGGTTCGCCCGCAAGCCATATAGAGATGATACTGGATGACGATCTTTGCAACTCGATAATTCCTGGGGATACTGTAGAAGTGGTTGGCATTCTTAGACTAAAGCAGATAGGCAAGACAAAGGAGCCGGTTTATGCGAAGTATATAGACGTAGTTTCGATAAAGAGCACGCAGAGAGAATTCGAGGAAGTTGAGCTTACGAAGGAAGACATTAAGCAGATAAAGGAGTTTTCTAAAATCCCGAATGTATTTGAAATAATAACCAATTCAATCGCGCCTTCCATTTATGGCCACAGGGAGATGAAGAAGGCGGTCGCGCTCCAGCTTTTCGGAGGAAACCCAGATAAGAAGCTTCCGGAAGGCGGAGTGATAAGGAATGACATTCACATTCTGTTAATAGGAGATCCTGGCGCCGCGAAGTGCCTAGATGGTGATTCAAGTATAGTTCTTGCAGATGGTTCGATACAGAAGATCAAGGATGTTGTAGAATCTCGTTTGGCACTCGGAAGTACGGAAGTGGATGACGGAATTTATTCCAAGGTTAAGACTGGCCTTATGTCTATGGACGGTTGCGGCAAGATAAGCTGTTCCGAGGGAGCGGTCGTATGGAAACTTAAATCACCCAAATTCATGTACAAAGTTACAACATTCACTGGCAAGGAGATCATTACTACTGGAATTCACCCATTTTTTGTGCCGAGGGATGGATCAATCGATTCAGTCAAGACGGAAGAATTGAAGGTTGGCGATTTTATCGCTACTCCCCGAGTGCTTAAGATAAGTGGTAGTAAACAGAAGTTTCCTGCATTCGAGAAATGTAGAATAAATGCAAACAAAATACGTGTGCCCGCATATGTTGATGAGAAATTTGCAGAGCTTGCGGGATATTTGATTGGCGACGGTTATCTGCGAAAAACAGGAACGAGCTATGAGATCTCCTTCACAACTGCAGACAAGCAGATGCTTAAACGTTTCGTATTCTTAATCAAGGATTTATTCGGTCTTAAGTGCACCGTTAGCCTAGATGGGAATGGATTGAATCTTGCAAGCGTGCATTCAACTGAATTGGGTCGACTGCTTGAATCAATGGGAATGGTCGAAGAATCAAGGACAAAGAGCGTTCCAATCGAGATTCAGAGAAGCACCGACACTGTTGTTAGGGCATTTCTTTCAGCTTACTTTGACTGTAAAGGCACGGTTAGAAAGGGGATCGGTAGCGTAACCTTGACCTCTGCAAGTAAAACTTTTATCGAGCAGGTTGGGATTTTGCTTCTCAGGTTTGGTGTTGTTTCTCAAATCCATAGTACGATGGGCCGAGCAACAAATACTGAACAGAAAATTGCGAGGAAATATTTCCGTCTTTCTATTACCGGAGAGCACGCAAAAAATTTCTTTGAAAAGATAGGTTTTGGACTGAAGCGAAAGCAGGCACTGAAGATCGATCTTAAATCAAATACAAACATAGATGTGGTCCCTGGTGTTTCAAGTTTATTGAAAGACCTTCGTTCCAAGCTCGGAATTTATCAGCACCAATGCGGGGTTGCAAGAGGAACTTATCTTCACTTGGAGCTTGGAGACAGGCATCCGAGCAGAGATACCCTCAAGTCTGTGGTTTCGCACATGAGGAAATTCAACGGTCACAGGGAGACCTCTGAGATTCTTGACCGGCTGCAAGCTCTTTCGGAATCCGATCTTTTCTGGGACAAGGTTGTAAAGATTGAAAAGGTAAAATCTAAAGAAAAATGGGTTTATGATTTCGAGGTTCCTGGTAAGTATAATTTTGTTGCAAACGGCATCATTGCCCACAATACAAGATTATTGCAGTATGTCACCGCGCTTGCGCCCAAGAGCATCTATGTAAGCGGAAAATCCGTGAGTGGTGTTGGTCTTACGGCGAGTGCAGAAAAAGACGACCTTGGTGAGGGCTGGACTCTCAAAGCGGGAGCGCTGGTTCTTGCTTCAGGAGGTCTTGCAGGAGTGGATGAGTTTGACAAGATAGACGATAATGAAAGAGCGGCCCTTCATGAGGTTATGGAATCGGGGACCGTTTCGGTCGCAAAAGCGGGAATCGTTGCGAAGTTCAAGGCCAAGACTGCAATTCTCGCGGCAGCGAATCCAAAGTTCGGAAGGTTCGATCCGAATCAACTTATAGGAATCCAGTTCGACATTCCTCCGACGCTTCAGAGTAGGTTCGACCTAATATTTCCAATTCGTGATGTGGTGGATGAAACATCCGACAGGAAGCTGGCGAAATACCTGTTGGAAACTCATAGGAATGCCGCGCACGGGACAGTGCCAGAATCAAAGGAGCAGAAGGTTGACAATGAATTCCTCAGAAAGTATGTTGCTTACGCGAGAAAAAATGTAAAGCCAAAGCTTTCCATAGAGGCGCAGGATAAAATAGAATCGTTCTATGTTCAGCTAAGGGAGATGGGCAAGAGGCAGGGCGCGATACCCATAACTCCCCGTCAGATCGAAGGTATAATTCGTTTGAGTGAGGCAAGCGCAAAGACAAGGCTTTCCGAAGTGGTGGAGATATCCGATGCGGAACTCGCAATCGGCCTGGTGGAATACGTTCTCAAAGAGATTGCGCTTGATAGGACAACTGGAAATATAGATGTGGACATCATTTCAACCGGCCAGCCGAGGTCTAGGCAGGCCCATTACTACGATCTGTTCGGAGCGATACGCGATTTGAGTAAACAGTTCGATCCGATTCCAAAGGAAAAGATACTGGAAGAAGCGATAACCCGTCTCAAGTTTGATGAGAAAAGTGTTAGGCTGATGCTGGAAGAGATGTCCAGAAAAGGCGAGATATTCGAGCCGAAGCCAGGTCACTTCAAGATTGTCCACGGGTTCGAATGACCATTTGTTTTCTTAAAGGTCATTTTTACAATAGGTTTAAAGAATCTCTTTTAAACCTATCTAAGTTAAATAGTATTGATGAGAGCCTTAGATGTTGTAGTTATACTGTTCCTGCTCACCCAGATAATCTCCTTAGGAGTTGGGGTGCTGCTTATTGAAGGCGCGAAGGAGAATCCGGCCTTTTCTGCATTGAGCGTGGTGCCGGACGAACCGGCATCCATATCGAACTCATTCTATTTGCTGATCTCGGTTCTTATCGGGGCCGCGTTGATATTCATATTTCTGGCCATGCCTTACAAGCATGTTTTCATACTCCTTGTTGAGTTCATAGCGTCAGTATTTGCATCGTTCGTAGTTTTCTTCGTGTTTCTTTCGTCCTTCATGGTTCCGAATGCAGACACGTTCGCTTTTCTCATGGCGCTGTTCCTATTCGGGCTCAGGATGGTTTTCAAGTCCTTCAGGAATCTTCTTGCGATTGTTTCCGGTGCAGGCATCGGGGCGGTAATCGCATTTTCAATTGATCCGCTGCCGTTGTTCATATTCGTTATCTTGCTTGCAGTTTACGACATCCTTGCGGTTAGATGGACTAAGCACATGGTGAAGTTCGCAAACTATTTCATAAAAGAGAAGACTTCCTTCTCTATCGGGTTTGAAGGCGTACGAAAAGTGAGAACCAAGGAGCAGGGCAAGACCGTAACAAAAGAGCAGCCCTGGTATGTGGAGCTAGGTACAGGCGACATGGCGGTCGCATCAATGGTGACCACTGTCTCCTACAAGCTCGGCAGCCTAGCGTTCCCGACAATCGCGCTTCTCGGAAGTGCAATGGGGCTTTACTTGGTGTTCAGTCATGCCGCAAGAAGAAAGGAGATCATGCCCGCTCTTCCGTACATTGTCGGAGTCTCTTTGGTATCCCTTATCCTGGTTTCGGGCGTGCTTTACATGCTGAACATCAAGCTGTAATCTATTTTAATCCAAATCTCCTCGGCCCGGGAATTGGTTTATAAACTTTGACGATTACTAGTATAGTATATCATTTCTATGATCCTAAACCTTGGATGTTAGAGGAGCTTAACGTTCCGATTCTCGGTTTATCTGAATGCAGTGGTTTTATGAGTACTGATGTTAACGATTACGACAAGCTTCTGGAAAAGGCGTATTCCGAATTGCCGGAAAAGAGAGTTGCAAAGGAGCGTTTAGAAATACCTCTTCCGGAGATTATGATTCAAGGCAATAAAACGATCATTAAGAATTTCGAAGCTATAACTAATAAGCTGAGACGAGCGCCCAGGCACGTTGGTAAATATCTCGCCAAGGAGCTGGCTACCAGCTTTGTATTGGAAGGAGGGAAGCTTGTCTTGAACAGCAAGCTTAACGATAGAATAATAAATGACAAGCTTAAATCGTATATGGACATCTATCTCTACTGTCCGCAATGCAAGCTTCCGGACACGAGGCTTGAAGAGGTGGAGAGGGGAATTTTCGTTATGGTTTGCGAGGCATGCGGTGCGCGTTCCTCGGTTCCCAAAGTTTAATTATTATTGGTGATTTATTGGTTGAAGAGCAGGTACCGACATTCAGAGTGAGAACGCCGAGGCAGGGGGAGATCCTTGGCCAGGTAATAGGAAGAGCTGGTGGAAGCAGGTTCATGGTTTTATGTTCCGACAAGAAGGAAAGGATGTGCCGGATTCCGGGAAAGATAAAGCACGACATTTGGGTGAAGGAAGGGGATTTTGTAATCATACACCCTTGGACGATAGAAAGCGACAAGAAGGGAGATATCATCTGGAGATACACCAAGATTCAGGCAGACTGGCTCAGAAGGAACGGTTTCCTCAAAGATCTGCAGTAATTTATTCTAATTCTTATATCATTTTCAAAGGGGTCTGAATGCCTTTAGATGAGTACAGTTTTTTTGAGAAGATTAGAAAAAGGACAAAGCTCGAGAGAAAGATAGAGAGCGAGGTTTTCGACAGGAACGTTCTTCTTACTATTGTATTCATGATGGATCACAAATTTGTTTCCACTGTAGATTTTCCGATTTCTAAAGGAAAGGAGGCTTATGTGTTTAGAACTTCCAAGGGCGACAAGTTAAAGGGCAAAAAGAGAAATAACGCTGATCCAGAATTTGCAGCCCTCAAGATATACATGATAGAAACATCTCATTTCAGGCACATGCAGGACTATATCCGAGGAGATCCGAGATTCAGAAAGGTTTCCCATTCCAAGCAACAGATAGTCTACGAATGGACAAGGAAGGAGTTCAGGAACCTCAAGCTCTGCAATGAAGCCGGAGTCCACGTCCCCGAGCCTTATTATTTCAAGGACAATACTCTTCTAATGGATTACATTGGCGACGAGGAAGGGAACCCCGCGCCGTCCCTCAAGAAAGTAGGTCCGCCGGATCCGAAGAAAAATTTTAAGCAGATTGTTACAGACATGAAGAAGATGTATTCGATCGGGCTAATCCACGGAGACTTGAGCGAGTACAATATACTTGTAAAAGACGGTAAGCTCTTTATTATAGATGTTGGCCAGTCCGTCCTTCTCGACCATCCGATGGCGGAGGAGTTCCTTCACCGGGATGTAAAGAACATTATAAATTATTTTTCAAAATACGGAGTAAAGGCAGATTTTGAAAAAGTAATGAAAGAGATAAAAGGAAAAGAATAGGTCGTTTGTTTTCGAATTTTAAAGTTCAGCTTTTGAGCTTCATTATCGCTTCAGCTACGTCTCCATTCGTTTCTTCTAAAGCCTTTTTCGCCGTAGAGATGTCGACATTTGCCTGTTTTGCAACGAGTTCTATATCTTCGTTAGGAATGTTTTCTCTTGTCTCGATTTCTGTTGCAGTTATCTGGAAAGATACGTTGCCTTTTGCATCTATCTTTACAACTTTCGGATTCTTTAGTATTATTATTTTGTCGTTCTGCTCTATTATAACTCTATTTGCATTCACTTCTTCTGTGTTGATGCCCATCTGTTTCATCATTCTTTGCAACTGTCTTGGATCTATCTGCATGTTCTCACGCTATTAAATGGTTTATGAAGATTAAAAAACTTTTACTACTTACTTATTACAATCATTTATCATCGTATTCGCTGGGTTGACAGAGCGGCTATGTATCCGCCTGCAGGGAAACTCTTTGAAAAAGAGTTTATCAAAAAGAAAGGAAACACATTGAACTGTTTTCTTTGACGAACTTTCTTCATAAGAAAGTTTCGCAGTAAGCGGAGTAGGGGGGTTCAACTCCCTCACCCAGCTTCTATTTTTGAATAGCAATTTAAATCTTGTTTTCTAATTGTTTTTATGGTTATGGGTTCTGTTAAGCCATCTAAACCAATCCGCGCAAGAATATTGATCAAAGGTTCGGTCCAGGGCGTGAACTACCGTTATCGAACCGTAGAAAACGCCAGGAAGCTTGGTATAAAAGGGATAGTCAGGAATCTTCCGGATGGGGACGTAGAGATATTCTGCGAGGCGAAAACCAGGCAGGATCTGGACCAGTTCATTTTAGAAGTGTCAAAAAACGATTTTGTCATAGTTGTCGAGCAAGTCCAGTTGTTTCTTGAAGGCCAATTCGGATATAGTTCCCATCCAAGGCAGTCATCTGATTTCGGGATCGAATACTGAAGAAGTTTCACATGAGCAATGTTTTAAACTTTGTTTCACAAGTACTTTTAGTATATTTCATTTAAGGGCAATATTATGCAAGTATACAATACACTGACCAGGAAATTAGAATTCTTCCAGCCGCTTGAGAAGGGTCACGTAAGGATGTATTGCTGTGGCCCTACGGTCTACAATTATGTACACGTAGGAAATCTCCGTGCATTTACATTCTATGATATTGTAAAGAGAACTTTCCAGCATAATGGGTTCAAGGTTACATTTATCATGAACATTACTAATGTAGATGACAAGACAATACGTGATTCGCAGAATGTAAAAATGCCGTTGAAAGAATTTACTGAGAAGTACACGAAGTTATTTTTTGAAGATATAGATGCGCTCAATATTGAGCGTGCCACCGCGTATCCAAAAGCAACGGATTTCATTCCGGAAATGGTCAACCTGATAAAGAGGTTGCAGAATGTCGGGCTTGCGTACAAAGGAACGGACGGGTCAACGTACTACAAGGTTTCCGCATTTCCGGGATACGGTAAACTTTCTCATATAGATATTAATCAGCTGAAGGCTGGTGCAAGCGGAAGAGTCAATCTGGACGAATATTCCAAAGAACAAGCATCTGACTTTGCATTATGGAAGGCCTGGAGTCCTGAAGATGGAGACGTGTTCTGGGAGACGGAGCTCGGCAAGGGAAGGCCTGGATGGCACATAGAGTGTAGCGTTATGTCTATGAAGTATCTTGGCGAAACCTTTGATGTTCATTGTGGAGGAATCGATCTAATATTCCCACATCATGAGAATGAAATCGCCCAATCCGAAGGGGCTACCGGGAAAAATTATGTCAATTATTGGATGCATAACGCACATGTTCTTGTAAATGGCCAAAAGATGTCGAAATCATTCGGCAATTTCTGGACTCTTAAAGATGTTCTCGGAAAAGGCGTTAAACCCGAAGCTGTTAGGTATCTTTTTATTTCAGCCCATTATCGTGAGCAGTTGAATCTTACAGAGCAGAGCTTCGAGGCAGCCCAGAATTCGGTCAATAGGATATTCGAATTCATGAGGAATCTTGAACTCGTGAAGAATGAATACAACAACCCAGATGTTAAGCAAGTAATCGAAAATGCAAAGCATAAGTTCGACCTTTCGCTGGAGAATGACTTTAACACACCGCAGGCGATTTCAGCGGTTTTTGAGTTTATCAAATCCATAAATATTATGATGGGCGAAAACAGCCTTGGAGTGGATAATGCTAGGGAAGTGAAGAAGACGATGTACTATTTTGATGAAGTGCTCGGTCTGTTAAAGTTCATGGAGCAGAAGCAGCAGAAAACGCTTTCGATTTCCAAAGAAGAGATTGAATCACTTATCGCAGAACGAAACCAGGCAAGGAAAGAGAAGAATTTCACCAAGTCTGACGAGATAAGGAATAAACTTAAAGAGAAAGGAATACTTCTTGACGACACTAAGGACGGGACAATCTGGAAAGTCGCGTAATCCGACTAACTAGATCCAATACCACCTTTTTTATTTCCTTTTATATTGCTTTTTATACGCTTTTTGTCGAACATAAAAAGAAAAGTTTATATAGTTCGTTTGTTTGTTTAAAACATGGGTATGTGGGAATTTCTGAGAAATTATAAATGGAGGAAGGAGCAGGAACAGCTTGAAGTGAATAAAGGCACAGCTTCAGAAGATTTCAAGAAATTTGAACCGTATTCAGAAGGGAAAATAGATTCTAACGAACAAGTCACTGACGGAATAAACGATTTAGATCCGCTCAATATAAAGAATCCGATTCCTAACGACGAAATGAAACGATTGGAACAACGAAGGATTTCGTTGGGTCTTCCGAATCTTGAAGCGCTTGACGCTCAGGCGTCACCTTCTTTAAATGTTTCTAAGATTATACTGTCGGCTACGGTTCCCGATCACCAGGTTGCGTCCATAATACTTTCTAACATATTTCTTATTCCGAAGAACTTCAAGGGCTACGGAGATTCATGGCCTTCGTATCAGCACGACATCGAAATTGCAAGGGAAGCCAGGATGGGGCTGATCGAGAGAAAGTTTAAGGACGATATGAAATCTATCAAAGGAAAGCGTAAAAAGCTGAAATACAAGTATTTCGAAAGGCTTAAAGAGCAAAGGGAGATAACTCAGCGCTATTTTGATGATTTCCAGAAGATCATAAGCTTTTACATCCAAAAAATAAGGATAGAGATAATCCCGATAGAAAAGGGAATCACTGAGTCAAAGTACGAGATGAATGATATCAAGCAAAAGATCTATTTTATTAAGGAGAAGCAGCTTGAACAGATGGACAAGTACAACAATCTGCTCCAATCAAATGTCAAGATCTTAGGCAGCGTGAGAAACGGACTAAAGAATATCCTTTCTCTTAAAAGGATCTGGCATGCTGCCCACATCGTTGCTTCTTATATCGTTGCATTTTTCGGAGCTACCGAGATTGTCAAGACCGAGAGCTTCAAGAGTTTCATATATGATAAACTTTCTAAATTATCTTCCATTAGCGATTTTCTTATGAATAATTTTACAATCGTACAGGGAATCTCAGCCGGTATTGTGTTTATTGTTTCAATCGGCTTGTACGATAAATTCGTAATCGATTACTTAAAGAGAAGGCAAATAAAGAAAGAACTGGAACGCCTTACAAACAAAGACCGCGAGTTAAACGACCAGCTGGAGAAAATCACCAAGAAGATTTCTGATTTAAAGGAGAAGAAATCTGAAGTTATAAAGGACTTTATTTCTGAAGCGGAGCAGAACATTCTGTATTTCTTTCAGGACTACGAAGCTAATATGGACAGACTGGACAAGGCTCAATTCGAAGAGCCGAACTGAGTCTTATATATATCTCGCAAGTCCGATTGTTTTTGGATCTTTTTCTTCAAAATTAGACACTTTTATCCCTATTAATCGAACTGCCTTTTCCAGTGGAAGGAACTTCTGCAACAGTTTGTTCGTAGTAGCGTAGATCTCTTCCTTCCCGCCAGCGTATTCTTTCAAAGTAAGGCTCGCAGTGTGGGTTTCAAATCCTGAGAATCTTATTTTCAGTGTGACGGTCTTGAATCTTTTTTTCCCTGTTTCCAGCTCTTTGGAGAGCTCTTCCGCCATTACCAGCGTGACATCCCGCAGCATCTCCATTGACTTGGTGTCTTTCTGGAATGTGAACTCCTTGCTGTAGGATTTTGTTTCGTATTCGGTTATCACTTCGGAATCGTCGATTCCTCTTGAAAAGTAGTACATTGTTTCTCCGAATTTTCCAAATGTTTCTTTTAATTCCTCCTTCGTTATTTTCTGAAGGTCGCGAATCGTTTCTATCCCCCTCTCTTTCAGGAATTCGCTTGTCTTCGGCCCTATTCCGGGTATCTTTCTTACATTCATCGGTTTAAGGAAATCTTCAGCGTTATTTTCCCTTACAACAGTTAGTCCGTCTGGCTTCTGATAGTCCGAAGCGATTTTAGCTATTAGCTTGTTCGGCCCGATTCCCACCGAAGAGCTAAGTCCGATTTTTCGTATCTCTTCTTTTATTTTTTCCGCGGTTTTTACCGCTTCCGTGTAGTCTTTGCATTCGCTTAAATCAAGATACGCCTCGTCAATGCTTGCTGGCTCCACCTTGTCGCTGTAGTTTCTGAGTATACCCATTATTTTCTGAGAAAGAGGAACATAAAGCTCGAAATCAACAGGAAGGAAAATGCAATTCGGGCATTTCTTGTATGCGATTGATATCGGCATTCCGGAATGTATTCCATATTCCCTCGCGGCGTAAGACGCTGTGCTGACGACACCCCTACCATTTCCGCCTCTCGGGTCTGCTCCGACAATAATAGGCTTTCCCTTGAGCTCCGGTCTTCTCAGCTCTTCGCATGATGTGAAGAAGCTGTCCATGTCTATGTGAAGAATTATCCTCATACAATCCCCGCGCCGGGTTTTCAGTTCTTCATCATTCTAAATGCCTTGGACAGCCTCTGCAATGCGCTTACATTCGACAGGACTGCAAGTGCGATCAGTATGTATGCGAAGAGCGTGATGTTGAAGCTTGCGATAACAAGTCCAGCGGCGTATATCCCCACTCTTTCCGCTCTTTCGAGTATTCCGCCACGGATCTCCTGCTCCAACCCCTTTTCCTTTGCCGCCGCTTTGGCATACGTGGTCATCATCCCTCCGAAAAGGTAGATTGAAACCCAGGCGTAGATCGGCATGAACGGGGTAGCGATCGGAAGGAAAATCAGCGGAAATACATAGAGGAATTCGTTGTATCTGTCGATTACAGTGTCTAAATAGGCGCCTTTCTTTGTCACTTTCTTAGTGTGTCTTGCGACTGCTCCGTCAATTAGGTCAATCAATCCGGACACCATTATGAGTGCAGCTCCAATAAGCAGATTCATACTGTATATTGAGATCGCAGCGAATGCCGCCACAATCAGGGAGACCAGTGTCCATTGGTTTGGAGTGATATTGAGCTTTGAGAACGTTTTTCCTACCCATTCTCTCATCCTATTGAGGGCCTTGCTGTTCTGCGACTTGTCGAATATCATGGATTCACCATCCGGCATTACGTTTTAGCTATCTACTTCAAGGATTAAAAATCAATTGATTTTATCCATCACCGGAAATCGGGGAGAGGAATGAATATAAACAGTTGTTTCATAATTATCCATAATGATGATACGAGGTATTGCTGAGCATGCAGTCTATCTGCAGGCTGTGACGAAAGAGGAAAGCTGAATTATTCTTCAATAAGCTTCGCTTAAATGCCCTATCTTCGTTTTGCATGGTTGTTTGAATGGTTCTTGATCAGTTTTCAAATGAAAAGTTGAGGTTCTCTGCGCGTTATCCGTTCACCAAGACAGCGAGGCAGCTGCTATCAGAGAAGCCGATAACCATTGACTACCAGAAGATGCAGTTTGCAAAGAAGAGGATACTCGATTCTCTTTTCAGGGAAGACGTTTCAGTTCTTATGGAGGCTAATGAGGAACTTTACCAAAAATATCTGGTGTCTTATCCGCTTGCAAGGATGATTGTCTCTCTTTTTGATTCCCAAGTCAGGAACAGGTTCGTCAATTACGAGGCCAAGCGCGCAATGGCCAATATAAGAGCGGACAATCCGGATTTCATAAACGAGGCCAAGCGTATAGCGAAAGAGCTTGACATCGACTATGATGGTCTTTATGTTTCAGTCGAGACCTATTTGATAAACGTTCCAAAGACAGACGAGGGAAGGCTCGTTTTCCAGAATCTGAATAATGGTAGGATACTTCTGGACGAGAACAAGTTCATGTCAGTATTGAATGAAGCGATAAGAAACAGTATCGAGTCTGGACTTCCGATACACCAAGATTCTATACCTTTAGACATAAAGAATGATATTCTTCAGATGGGCAAGGAAATAGAGGATGAAATCAATAAGTTCAAGGAGGTTAAGGAGAAGAACGCAGTCATGTTCGCAAAGTCCAGCGGAGTGATGGCACCGTGTATGGCTAAGATAGTGGAGCGGGCGAGAAATGGTGAGAACCTTCCGCATTTCGCGAGAGTGGCGGTTGCTTCGTATCTATTAAAGTTCGGAAAGTCGGTGGACGAGGTGGTGGAGGTATTCTCCAATACCCCGAATTTTGATGAGAAGATTGCAAGATATCAAGTTGAGTTCATAGCGAAGAAGGGATATTCTCCTCCTTCGTGTCAGGTAATGGAATCATATGGGTTAAGACTGCCGGAATGCGGCTGCCTATCCAAAGGAGGACCGAAGAATCCATTGCATTACGGTTCCAAGTCGATTTTCAAGCCGAGAAAGAGAAGAAGTTCTAACTCGTTTAGATAAGGTGTAGAAAATGGAAGAGGAAGCGTTTATAGTTGAGAGGTTTAAGCGATACTATTCTACTCACTGGACGAAAGCCCCGAAGCAGGTGCATACAAGAGAATTTGGCTTCGGAGGATGGTCCAAAAAGATAGAGTCTAGGCACTATTCATTTTCAAGCGAGAAGGAGATGAATGCATTTCTCGGAAGGAACGCGCCGCTTTTTATATCCTATTCTGAAGCGCATTACGCTTATCCTGCTGCAAGGCCAATAGAAAAGAAGAATTGGCTTTCTGGAGATTTGGTTTTCGATATAGACGCTAATGAGCTGGGCATGCCTTGCACTGAGAAGCATAAGAAGGAATGGGTTTGCGAGATGTGCATGGATAGGGCAAAAGAGTGTGCATTAAGGCTCATTGACGATTTCCTTGTCAAAGACTTCAACGTTCCCAAGGAGGAGATAGAAGTAAACTTTTCAGGAAACCGAGGATACCACATCCATGTTTCTACTAGGTTTCAGACAATAAAAGGTTACGGTAGAAAGGAAATTGCGGATTACGTCAATGCCAACGGTCTTGACTACGACCACTTCTTCCGACAGGATCTAATTCACAAGAGGATATTCGGTCCTAAGGTAACAGACGGAGGTTGGAAGGGCAAACTAACCCAGATGCTTGTTGATGGAATAAAGAATAGGACGTTAGAACGATTAGGAATTGCCAAGAAGACAGTCGAAAAGTTCTATTCAAGAATTGATGCAGCAGACCAGATTGCCAACGGGAACTGGGAAGCAGTATACATTACGGATCGAAAGAAGTTTTTCAGTAATCTTGTTGAAAATATAAAGCGCCAACATGGCGCATTTGTTGATGAAGGAGTGACATTTGACACCAGCAAGCTTATAAGGATGCCAGACAGCATTCATGGAGAAACTGGTCTTCTTGCACAGCGGATTCCTGTAAATGACCTTGAACGATATGACTGGACAACCAGGCCGGTTGTGTTCTCTGATTCGCCTTTCAGGGTTTATGTAAAGAAGTCGCAGCCGGTCATATTGAAAGGCCAGATATTTGGGCCGTACGAAGATCAGACGTTGGACCTTCCAGAGTACGCCGCAGTATATTTAATATGCAAGAAGGCAGCAGTTCTCGCAGAGAACAAGGACAGGGCGATCGCGGCAACCAAGTCAGTACAGAAAGAAGAAAATAAGCAGGAAGGTCATTCTGTCATATAATCGATGGTCATATGATGGAAACGGGTCCAAAATCCAGGAAGCTTATGAATTTGTGACGAATGCGCGCGAGGGCCAGTTAAGAAAGAGCATCAAGGTTCCTTATATTGAGCACCCGATAAAGTTCGCGGAGATTATTTATTTTAAATGAAAACGACAAGAGGCTTCTGGATTCATAATATGGTAGGATTATGATTGAAGCCGCATTTCTTTACGATACTATTGAGGACACCAATATGAGTTATGAAAACTTGTTTGATATTTTCGGGAAGAAGACCGCAGACCTGGTCCTGGAGCTCACTTTGGATAAAAAACCGTTAAGGAATATAAAGACAGATCGGCTCGTTTGAAGGAAAAGTCAGGTACGCGTTTGAAAAGATGATAAAGATGTCGAGCAATTCTCTATTGATCAAACTTGCCGACAGGCTGCACAACATTATGGACGCAAGGATATCCGATCCTTCATTCAGGGAAAGATACATCAAGGAGACGGAACTTATTGCTAAGAGCATGTCCGAAAGAATCTTGCATGAGAGTAAGTTATTATATTCTTTTTTAAAAATTCATCATGAGATTGAATAACCTTTGTTTTTTTTAGGTTAGGGTGCCACCGCAACATTTATTTACCTCACTTGAGCCTTTTTTATGTGAGAGAATGTACGATAACAATGATAACTTCAAGCATCTTATAAGGAAATATTCTGACGAAAAGGATAACTCTAATCCGTTCAAGAATAAGCCGAAGGAAGAGTATAAGTTCACTGATTCGCTTTCTAATTACGTTAAACACAGGAGCTTGCCAGAATCTCAGATAATGCTTGTTAGGGAGCTTCTGAAGTGCAAGAATCCTGAGAAGGCGAAGGGGCTTCAGGATTCTACGCTTCGCGTTCTATTAAATGATTCAAATTTGGGCGTGAGAAAAATTATTGCATGGGCGTACAGGTTTCAAAAGTCGAAAAACGATTCTGCTAATTTATTGTCAGAACGACTTAAAAAGGAAAGTAATTGGATTGTGAAACAGGAGATCCTGAACTCCTTAGTGGAGATAGGTGTTTCCATAATTGAGAAGAGCGATCTTAAGTTCAGGATTATGACAGATATTTTTTCCCATCTCAATGATAAACGCCATCCAGTGAGGCTTTCTGCGATTGCAGGAGTCGTAAGGCTCAATATAACTGAGGCAAGATACAAGATTCAGGAAATGGCAGAGTCGGATCCAGTTGATTCCGTAAGGGTGAAGGCGAAGCTTGTTTTTGAAAAACTTAGTAATTTAAGCGAATAAATTTGAATTACTAGAACTTGCGGCACTAAAGATTTATATCTATTCTTTTCAATTATTATCATGGATGAATTGTCTTACGATGAATTGATGAGGATTTATTCAAGGGAGAAAGGACCTTCATTTTCAGCCATACCTCAAAATTTCTATCAGCTTTCAGGAAAGCTTCTTTCATCTTACGACAAGTCTGATCCTTCTGGTATGAGGGAATATAACAACGCACTCAAGATGGTGAAGTACATCTACCAAAGAAGGCTCGAGAAGATATTCAATTATGTTCTAAGCTTTTCAAAGGGAATAGAGCCCCCACCGGAAATGCTTTATAAAGAAAGGGCGCTTTTTGAAACGTTGGTTTTGTCTGTCAGGGCGAACGAAAAGGAGACGGACAGCGAGATAATTTGCTTCAATAAAGCGCCCGCAGAGTGCAATATTGCGGAAAAGGAACCTATAATAGAGAAAAGAGGAAACACAGTCAAGCTTCTTACGCTCAAGGATGTGGACGAGTTTGTCGGTTTGGACGGCTCCATCTACGGACCATACAAGCAGAATTCGGAAGTGGAGATTCCGATTCAGGAAGCGGAAATTCTCATTTCAACAGGTTCGGCTAAAAAGATCGAATAATCCCGCCGCACTTGAAAATAGTTAATCTTTTTATACTTATTTATAATATAAGTATCTATAAATATCTATAACTGCCAATTTTTTGGTTTATAAACTCAGTAGGGCACCAGGCATGTTCTTATAGACGCCTATGCGCTGCTTTAGTATGTTAGATGGAGCTGAGATTATGAAGATGGTCGACACAATGAGGACATATTGTCCTACGTGCAATAAGCATACGATTCACAAGGTTAAGCTTTACAAGAAGGGTAAGCAATCCCCGTTCTCTGTGGGACAGGCTCGTTACGATAGAAAACTGAAAGGCTATGTCGGAAAGGTTAAGGGTAAGAAGTCCGTCAAAAAAATGGGCAAGCACCAGAAGGTTATCTTGGAATGCACAGTCTGTAAAAAGAAGCACGAGAGGATCATGGGTACAAGGACAAGAAAGGTTCTCGAAATCGTCAAGAAAGACTGATTTTTTTTCATTTTTATTTTTAATTGTTTTGCGCTCTGCGCATATATTTTTAAGGTGGTAAAATGAAGATTTCATCAAATACGAAATTCTTATTAGTGAAGCATGACTGTGGAAACGAGCAGTATGTTTATAATACTGCGAAAAGAGAAGTGAAATGCACCCTGTGCAAGAAGACAATTGCGAAGCCGACCGGAGGGTTTGTGAAGGTTTTCGGAAAAATCATAAAGACAGTTTAATTCTGTTTTGAATTTTAAAATAGGTAATCCAATGGAAACGAAAGGAAAGAAAATGCCACAATTCGACGAGTTAGTTATTGTTACTGTGAGCAAGATTTTTCCTTATGGCGCATTTTGCAAGATGGAAGGATATGACCAGGACGCATTCCTTCACGTTTCTGAGGTTTCTTCTGGTTGGGTAAAGAATATTAGGAATTTTATTCGAGAAGGTCAGAGGATAGTTGTAAGAGTCCACAGGATAGTTCCGGAAAAGAATATAGTGGACGTTTCTTTGAAGAGAGTGACCGAAGCAGAACAGCAGAGGAAGCTCGAAGAGATCAAGAGGGACAAGAGGGTCGTCAAGCTTCTGGAAGTCGCTCAGGCGAAAATCGGAAAAAATCCAAAGATGACATTGGATGAAGTTAAGAAGGCGCTCGGAGCGCATTTCGAGGATGCATTTTCCGCATTTGAAGAAGTAGTCAATGGAAAAGAGGATGAGATCAGGAATGCAAAGATCTCTGAAGATTGGGCGAATGCCATAATCGAGACTGCAAAAGAGAATATAAAGAAGCAGATAAGGCACATAAACGGAATACTCACATTGAAGTGCACCAAGGAAAATGGGATTGAAGTGGTGAAGGAATTGCTGAAAGTCAAGGAAAATTCAGGGATTAAGATTTCCTACTTGGGCGCACCATATTATCTTGTTTCTGTCGAGGAAGAAGATTTCAAGAAGTGTGAGAAGAAGATGAAGATTTTTGTGGACAATATTCTGAAGGTCGCGCCTAAGAAAGAGTGCGAAGTCAAATTCGAAAGGAAAGAGCAGAATTAAGTTCATCCAATAGGGTTCTTTTATGAAAAAACTAATGAGATGCCAAATCTGCGGGAAATACACTCTTGCCCAGATCCATTGCGGCAAGCCAACCATCTCTCCTCACCCTATATCGAGCGGAGTGGAGAAAAACATAAAGGAAAGGGTCAGAATGAGAGTTGAGAAGTTCGAGAAAAGGGAAATTGAGGAGTCCGCTTAATCTGAATCTTAACTGAAGATATTCAACATTTTTAGCTATTAATAAGTGATTATATGGCGAAAAAATCCGCAACAAACGAAAAAAAGATACTGCCTTCAAAATCAATTGAGTTTAGAACAGTGCACAAGGCTCTTCAGCGGGCACTCATGCCAGCTAAAGACGGGATTAAGACTAACATAGAGGTGCACGAGAAGGTTTCGAACCTTGTCAATCCGGTCCTGATAGAAGGCCTTCCAGGAATAGGATTTGTCGGAAAGCTTGCCGCAGAACATATGATTGATCAATTGAAGGCGAAGAAGATTGCGACTATTTATTCACATCATTTTCCACACCAGGTTATTATTAACAAGGATGGCACGATAAGGATGCTAACAAATGAAATCTATCTTTACAAAGATCCGAAGAAGAAGAATGACCTGATCATATTGGTAGGTGACGTTCAGCCCATATCTTCCAGAGCGCAGTTTGATGTGATGAATCTTATACTGGAATATTTCATGAGCATGGGCGGAAAGACGATAATCACATTGGGTGGATATGGAATTGGCAAGCTCGTGGAAAAGCCGAGGGTTTTCGGAGCAGTTATAAACAAGAAAGAGGTTTCGTTTTACAAGAAATTCGGCGTCTCTTTTGGAGAGGTAGAGGGTTCAATTATTGGGGCTGCAGGAATACTTCTTGGATTAGGGAAGCTCAAGGGACTCGATGGAATATGCCTCATGGGTGAAACTCATGGAAATTACATAGACCATAAATCAGCTCAGCGGGTGGTGGAGATACTTTCCAACATAGTCGGAATATCCATCAACGTTTCAAAGCTTACCGAGAAGGCGAAGGAAAGCGAGATACTTATCAAGAAGCTAGAGGAAGAGATAGGCAAGGGTCAGACAATGCCAATGGAAATGCCGAAGAAGCCTGAAGATATTTCTTATATAAGATAATGTTTTGTTTTTATTTTTAGGGGTTTTTCATGTCTGAACTCAAAGAACGTAAATTTAGCTGCATCAACTGTGGCCAATGCTGCAGAGACATGGAGAATCTTGCACTTTTTGAGTGGGAGAAAAAAAGGCTCCTAGAACTTGATCCATCAATCAAGATAATTCCGGGAAACAAGATCAAGTACGGAAATACAGATATCGTGCTATACTGGGGCCTTAAAGGAAAAGGTGGGCAGTGTCCGTTCTTGCAGTTCGAAAAAGAAGGATTTAAGTGTTCAATATACAAAGATCGGCCTCTAGTTTGCAGGTCTTTTCCTCTTTCTCATTCCGGCCAGGTTTCTATAGAGGAGATGATTGCGATAAACTGTCCTGCATCGGTAGTTCCTTTCAAGGAGAATGAAAAGATGTCAAGGGCTGAGTTCTACAAGATTCTTCTTTCAGCATATGGCAGTACATTTGAATCGGTTTTTAGACTCGACCTTGCCAGAGTTTGGGTCGCAGACATTGCAGAATTTGTTGTATCGGAGCTGGAAGCGAATAATATTCGGTTAGACGACAAGGAAATTGGACTGTTCGAGCTCGCAGTAAGGGAAGGGATATTCGATCAGGAATCAATCGACCTTGAGATTGAGAATCTCGAATCTCTTGACGTAAAGGAATTGTTCAATTCAGTCTCTGAATAATCGCATTTAATTTATTTCAATCAGTTATGAGTCTCGATAAATCTTTTATACGAAAGCTTGTTTATTTTTTATTGTGAAATGATGGAATTTGACAAGAAATGGGATAAAAAGGATTAAAAAAAATCAGTCCGTTTCAAATAGCAGACCGTTTGAGAGCCTTGACATTATGAGGAAAAATTTTAGGGACAGTTGCTTTTAATGCCAGAGAAGCGCTCAAACACATGGAAAATATTAGTCGCTATATCGATCCAGTCGTCTGCGTAATGTAGATTTTGCATTGAAAAAAAAAGTGCGATACGTTTAATAAAAAATAACGATGTTTTCGAATTGGAGTTTGGTTCCATTTCCAAAAGGCTGAGAACTAATTACTTCTTTATGCCGATGTATGCATTCCTGTCGCTTAATGCGCCTTTTCTGAGAATCAGCGGTCTAAATCCCACTCTTTTTATTATTCTTAGTGTGTTCTCTTTCTCAAATAGCCCGAGTTCATGCCTGTCTACGAAATGTCTTGTGCCTTTGTTCTGTTCAGCGACTAGGAAATGCAGGTTCATTATTGCAATGTTTCCTTTCTTTTTTGCGACATCTAGCCTGGCGATTTTTACATCTTCTCCATCGTATAACAATGCTTGCGGACTGTCGGCTTTGTAATTGGCATTTGTGAACCTGGATTCAATTATTGCGATTCCTTTGGGATTCAGGTGGTTATAGAAGTTTCTTAAAGTTTTTTCTAGGTTGAAATAGGTTTTGACATAGCCGATAGAAGAGAAAAGACATAGTATAACATCGAATTTTTTATTTAAGTTGAAATCATTATGTTCGCCTTTTTCATTGGCACCCATTTCATTTTCTTCCTTGCGATTGCCACTATTTCCTCATTTAATCGATTCCTATGCAGTCAAATCGCTCTTAAAGTATTGCAGATAATTTCCGCTGCCGTATGCAACTTCAAGAAGTTTGTTCCCCTTTGTTTTCTTGTATTTCGAAATTATTTTTTTTGATTCTTTGTTTCTTCTTTGTAATCTTTCATCGAATAAATCAAATTGTAATATTTTGCAAAATCTCTATACATCATTTTTTCATGTGGAATCTTAATTGCTTTTGACTTCCTCTATTATCTTTTTTAGATTCTTTTTGTTTCTTATGTAGCTGTTGAGTTCTTTTACATGCTTGGCGTAGATGTTGAGCCCTAATACTATAAGCACGGTGAGCTCGAAGAAGACTAGCTTGTCGTTTTCTTCTTTCCAGTTGGGGATGAACGTTCTTATCTTGTTGTGCATTATCGGAAATGCCTGCTGTTTTGCCGGAGCATCAGAATCAATTTTCTTAACGTCTTCAAATGTGGTTGCGTCAAGGTTGTGCGCGAATATATTTCTTATTCTTTTGATTGGCTCTATTGCGTTTAGTATCTTCCCAGGTATCAGCTTAGAAGCCTTCACCAGGTTTATTTTAGATGAGAAGTCGAATCCCTTTTCTTCTATCAAGATTTTATATGTAGGTATCCATTTCTTGAGCAGTTCCTCCAGCTCGTTTTCTACCGCAAGTGCGCACATGAGCGCGAGCGCTCTGTCGTCCGATGTTTTCTTATATTTATCTAAGTATTTTTTGAGCTTTTCCTTTATGTCTTTCATTTCCTTCTTATTTTTCCTGATGAGTTCTATGTCCAGCTCGTCAAATAATGAATCGTTAGGCTCTCCCTTATACATCTTTTCAATGGATTCGACCATATGATCATTTCTTTTTGAACTGTTCGTTTGAGTTACAATTTTGACATAAGTTCCACGAAGTCTTTTCCGGACTTTCCTTTCGGATAAACCTTTCCATTAGGTATCTCCAGCGGAATCTGAAGCTCCTCAGAGAGCCTTGCCGCATCCTTTATGTCTATTATTCTATCGCTGAAAAGGACAGGATATTCGCCGTAAGGCTCCTTAACTATCTTGACAGTGAATACTATTCGCTGGTACATCCCTTTTCTAAATACCCTATATTCCGCTTTCTTTGCCTTAAGAACCTGTTCGCGACTAAGTTCTCCCCTTTCCATTTTTTTCACTGTTTGTTTTCGGTTTTTATTTCTTTTACTGTTTAGATACTACTTCTATGGAAAAGTATTTATATCTAAATCGTGTTTACCTCTCATGCGAAATATTTCAATTCTAGGTTCAACTGGAAGCATAGGCACTCAGACTCTTGATGTTATCAGGAGACATAAGGACAAGTTTAAAGCCATTGGATTGGCTGCGTTCGGAAGCGACAGAGACATTGATCTTATAGTCGAGCAAATCAAGGAGTTCAAACCGAAAATCGTTGCAATGTATTCGGAAGAAGGCGCAGAAAAGCTTAAAAAGATACTTGCTCATGATCAGATCGGCCATAGTCCGAATATTGTTCTGTCAGCAGGACTCAAAGGATTGATTGACGTTTCCACTTTCAAAGAAACTGATCAAGTTGTGACTGCCGTTGTCGGAAGCGTAGGTTTAATTCCGACTTTGGAAGCAATAAAACACAAGAAAGACATTGCACTGGCAAACAAGGAAACGCTTGTTTGTGCCGGCGAGCTTGTGATGAAAGAGATAAAGAAGCATGATGTGGCTCTGATGCCGATAGACAGTGAACATTCTGCAATATTTCAATCGTTGCAAGGAAATAGAAGGAAAGATCTCAGTAAGATAATTGTCACATGTTCCGGAGGGCCTTTCAGAGACGAATCCATATGGCCTGCCGAAAAAATCCAGGAAGCAACGCGTGAGCACGCCTTAAAACATCCTACTTGGAATATGGGCGGTAAGATTACGATCGATAGTGCATCTCTCATGAATAAGGGTTTGGAAGTGATTGAAGCACATCATTTGTATAACGTTCCTTACAGGCAGATAAAGGTAGTTGTGCACCCTGAATCGATTATTCATTCGATGGTCGAATATAGGGACGGATCCATAATCGCTCAGCTCGGAGTTCATGACATGAGACTGCCAATACAATATGCGCTTTCATGGCCGTCAAGATTGGTTTCCGGTGAATACGGATTTTTAGACCTTATAAAGACAAAGAAGCTTACGTTCTTCGAGCCTGATTTTATTCGATTCCCGTGCCTTCAGTACGCATACACCGCCGGAGAGCTTGGGGGCACTATGCCAGCCGTTATGAATGCAGCAAACGAGGTTGCAGTAGTGGAATATTTCCTGCAGAACAAGATAAAATTTGGAGATATTCCGAAAGCCATAAATCATACTATGAATTCACACGGCGAAGCATACAAGAAGGGGCCAGCCCTTGAAGACATACTCAAAGCGGATGAGTGGGCGAGAGAGCACACCAGGTCTGTCCTTGACGTGGTAATCGCGGACAAAAGCTGGAAGAACGTTCAGTGAGAATGAAAATAAGAAAATAAAAAAGAAATAAATTAGTTTTGATTTTTTTAGTTTTTTTAATCTGTTTGTTCATTTAGCTATTTATTGTTCTTTTTTCCACAACCCGTGCACGTTGCAGTATTCCCTTACAGTGAGCCTGTCTGCGACAAGCTTGAATTCTGCTTCAGGAGTCTGCCCTGGCTTGAGATATCTTCTGTAGACTTTGTCGTCCGCAAGAACCTCTATGAATTCTATGTAGTGTCTGTCTTCCATCGGGTGTGGCACAGAGCCTATCTTGACCTTGAATCCGCCTTCGATCCTTTCAATTACTGGAACGTGTTTTTCGGATCCTTCATCCTGCGTTTTCGCTTCGAGGAGTTTCATGTGTTCTCCGCAACAGATAAGCTGTCCGACTCCAGGATGGGCGAGTTCGACAATATTTCCGCATATTTCACATCTGTAGATTTCGTTCAGTTTCGTCATATATTCACCATTCATTATTTTTCATTTCTTTTCGTTTTTCAGTATTCTTCGCATTTCAGCTGATAGTACGCCTTCACGTGGTCGCAGGATGGGCATTTTTCAGGCGGGAATTTTCCGAAATGCACATATCCGCATTCCCTGCAAACCCACCACACCTCTTCAGATTTTTTGAAGAACATTCCATTCTCGAGTTGTTCGAGTAGCTTTTTATACCTTTCTTCGTGGTGAGTTTCGGCCTTTGCGATGAATCTTATCCTGGTCGCTATTTCCTCAAGGCCTTCCTTTTCCGCCAGATCCGCGAATTCGGGATAGAGCTTGCTGTGTTCGTAGTTCTCCCCTGCTATCGCCGCCTTGAGGTTTTCAATCGTACTGCCGTAGATCGTAGGTACAATATCTTCTATCTGTATTTGTTCGTATTCAGAAACGTCCTCTCCTCTGTCCTTTGCTTTCTGCTTGAGCTGGTTGATAAGCTTGAAAAACCAGCTTGCATGTTCTCTTTCATTGTCTGCGGTGACAAGGAATATTTCTGCGATTTGCTCGTATCCTTCCTTCTTTGCAATCTTTGAATACATCGTATATCTGTTTCTTGCTTGGCTTTCTCCTGCAAATGCCTTTGCCAAATTTTCTATCGTCTTTTCCATATGTTCACCTTGCATTGTCGAATATCTTAATAGTTTATTTGTCTAAAAGCAAATATAAACGACATTTTTTAAATTTGATATTATGGAAACGGAGCCACAGCAATGTTTATAAATATACAATATATTATATTATTACGATTTTTTTGAAATCGGATCCCGGCAAGTAATAGCGGTCTCTGTGCTTCGTTAACACGAGAGACTCAGCGCATGCTGACAGGTATACTGCACGACGTGTGCACTACCGCGCAAGTGAAGCCAAATACGTAGTTCATATTTAGTCATTTAACGCCTTCACAAATTTTCAAAAAAATCGGAAAACGTTCGGCGTTTTTACGTCGAAAATTTTAATGTTCATAAATTATAAAAAGTGATGATCGATGGGAAAAGTTCTTAAGCCAAGAGCAGGTTCTCTTGCATTCAAACCGAGAAAGCGTTCACGCGATTTGACGCCGCGCATCTCCACATGGAGATCCACTGAGAAGGTCCAGCTGTTGGGCTATCCGGTTTATAAAGTTGGAATGAGACAGGCGGGAATGATAGATGACTCTCAGTCAGCGACAAAGGGTATGGAGCTTACTGTTCCAGTAACTATATTGGAGGCGCCGAAGATTTCAGTCTTCGGAGCGAGGCTCTACAAGAAGACACTCATCGGAAGAAAATGCATCGGCGACGCACTTTCTGTTTCATCAAAGGTTGCATCAATCCTCGGAATGAAGAAAGAAAAGAAGGATGGAGAGAAGAAGGAGACCAAGGACATCAAGTGGCTCGAAGAGAAGATATCATCCTTTAAGGATGATGCAAAATCAGATTTATACTTGTCGGTTTTGGCGTACACCAATGCATCAGAAGCAGGTCTGCCGAAGAAGACAGCAGATGTGGTTGAGATCGCAGTTGGTGGCGACGAGATCGGTAAGCAGCTCGAATACGTGAAGACTATACTCGGAAAGGAAGTGTCTCCTAAAGAGATTTTCGAGGAGGGAGAGTATGTTGACGCCGTTGCAGTGACAAGAGGTCACGGATGGCAGGGAGTTGTACGAAGGCACGGAATTCACAAGCAGAGACCAAAGGCGACCGGAAGAGTAAGGCACCTAGGTACATTGGGTCCATGGACCCCCCACTATGTCATGTACACAGTTCCTATGGCGGGCCAGCATGGATTCCACAGGAGAACGCAGTACAACAACAGGATATTAATTATAGGTGAAGATCCAAAGAAGGCAAACATTCCAGGTGGATACCCACATTATGGAGATGTAAAGACTTCCTTCCTTTGCGTGAAGGGCTCTGTTCCGGGAACACAGAAGAGATTTGTTTTCCTTAGGAAGGCGCTCAGAAACTCAAGCGTACAGAAGCCGCAGCTGCTTTGGTTCTAAGAGATGAATAGGTTGTGATAATATGACAAATGTATCGTTGTATTCTTCTGAAGGCTCCCCGGTGAGTAAGATCGAATTGCCGAAAGTTTTCGAGAATGAAGTAAGAGAAGACCTTATAAGAAGGGCAGTCTTGTCTGAACAGACAGAGACGCTTCAGCCGAAGGGTATTTTCCCCAGAGCAGGCATGCAGACAACTGCAAGGTACATAGGTAGAAAGGAAGCTTACCATTCTCTGAAAAATCGAGGAGGTGCCAAGCTTCCAAGAGAGCTTTTCCCGAAGGGAAGAATTGGGAGAGTAAGACATGTTCCGTGGGCAGTTAAGGGTAGAAGGGCTCATCCGCCGAAAGTGCAGAAAATACTTATCGAAAGAATAAACAAGAGAGAGAAGAAGAAAGCAATGTTCTCCGCAATCGCGGCAACAGCGAAGAAGGAAATAGTAGGAAAGAAGCACGTCCTTCCGAAGATAGAGATTCCGATAGTGCTTGACGATTCATGCTCATCAATGTCTAAGACAAAGGATATAGTCAAGCTTTTCGACAAGCTCAGTCTCACAAAGGATATTGAGAGGGCGAAGAGCGGAAGGAAGAAAAAGTACAGTAGAACCGGAGGAACGAAGACTCCAAGATCTATACTTATTGTCTCTGCAAAACAGACTCCGATAATGAAGGCCGCAAGGAACCTTCCAGGGGTCAGTGTAGTTACCTTGGATTCCATGAAGGTTTCCGATTTTGCGCCAGGAGGAGTTCCGGGCAGGCTTACAGTCTGGACAAAATCTGCGATTGAGAATGTGAGCAAGATTTGATTTAGATTATGTAGGTGAATGATATGATAATTTATCCTGTTACAACTGAAAAAGCGATAAACCAGATCTCTAAGAACAATACGATCCTGTTCCAGGTTGACAGCAGCCAGACTAAGCAGACGATTAAGAAGTTTATAGAGGATGAGTATAAGGTTAAAATTGATTCAGTTAACGTGATGAACAATTTCCAGAACAAGAAGATCGTCTACGTCAAGCTCAAGAAAGAGTTCTCAGCAATGGATCTTGCTTCCAAATTAAAGGTATTGTAATCTATTTTAATGAATGATTATAGGGTGTTTTTATGGGAAAAATGCTTAATCAACAGAGAAGAGGAAAAGGTTCTCCGGCATTCACTGCACCATCTCACAAATTTAGCGCAAAAGTTGGATTTAGAAATTACGATGAGAAGGAGAAGACAGCGGCGGTCAAGGGAACAGTCGTTAAGTTTTTCAACAATCCAGCTCACAGCGGATTGCTCATGAATGTTAAAGATGAGAATGGAAATCTCATTTCCATGCTTGCTCCGGAAGGAATTGCTATAGGTGATGAGATAGAATTCGGAGCCGCGGCAGGGATAAAACTCGGAAATGTACTTCCGCTTTCGAAGATACCAGACGGAATGTTGGTTTACAACATCGAGCTAGTTCCGGGTGACGGAGGAAAGATGGTAAGATCTGCAGGAAATTCTGCGACCATCATTTCACATACAGAAAATGAAGTTTATGTTTCATTGCCTTCAAAGAAGGTAAAAATATTCGATGCTAATTGCAGAGCGCAACTCGGTCTTATTTCCGTCGGAGGAAGGCTTATAAGGCCAATCTTCAAGGCAGGAAAGAAGTATCACATGGTTTCTTCAACTGCGAGATACTGGCCGAAAGTTAGGGGGGTTGCAATGTCTGTGTACGATCATCCGTTTGGTGGTAAGCAGCACCACTCTGGTCGTTCTACTATCGTCGCAAGAAATGCGTCGCCGGGAAGGAAGGTCGGACTTCTTGCAGCAGCTTCCGTGGGAAGGGGCAAGAGGAGAAAGAGAGTATAACCTAGAATATTTAGTATATTCATTATTGATTATGTATTTGGAGTGATTGAATGGCGAGAAAGTTTATATTCCGTGGAAAATCAATCGAGGATCTTCAGGCTATGTCTACTGATGAGTTTGCAGATTTGATCGAGTCCAGGGCAAGAAGATACATTAAGAGAATGCCTGTGGACTACAAGAAGCTTTTGCTCAAGGTCAAGAAGGTAGGTACTTCAAAGGTAGTGAAGACCCATATTAGAGAGGCAGTCATACTTCCGCAGTGGATTGGTATGAAGTTCATGGTTCATGGAGGAAAAGAGTTCAAGCAGCTTGTAATTCAGCCTGACATGGTGGGATTCCGATTAGGTGATTTCGTTCACACGACAGGAAGAGTTCTTCACAGTGGTCCAGGTATCGGAGCTACAAGAGGTTCAAAGGCGGTGGCGCTCAAGTGATTTGCGCCAGTCGAATCCTTTGTATTTGTGTTTAATGAGATGGTGTTTTTATGGCTCAATATCAGTATGGTTTCAACAAGAAATCGCAATATAGCGAGAAGCAGACTGCGAAGGCGCAGCAGTATAACATCGACGCATCTTACAAGGATCTTTGTGCGGTGTGCGACAATATAAGAGATATGCCGGCGCAGGAGGGTGTTGACTATCTTAATGCAGTCCTTGAAGGGTTTCCTGTTCAGTATAGGAGATGGAACAGGCATCTCGGTCACAGGAAGGAGCTTAATGGTAGGAAAGGAAGATATCCGGTCAAGGCAGCCAAGTTCGTTTTAGGGGTCCTTAATAATGCAATCGCAAATGCGACAGGAAAGGGACTTGACAACCTGGTGATAATACATTCCGCAGCCAACAAGCAGACTGTTTATCCGAGATTGCAGTCCAAGGGAAGGCAGATGAGAGCCAACTACGAGACGGCAAGAGTGGAGATCATACTCGCAGGCGAAGAGAATGCGGAGCTTCTTAAACAACAGAAGGAAAAGATCCAGCACAACGCGAAGGTCAAGGCCGAGGCAGCTGAGATGACAAAGAAGATCGAAGCGACAGTCGACGAGAAGACCGAGGAGGTCGTCAAGGAGGCGAAGGAAGCCAAGCTTATCGAAGCAGAAAAGCCGAAGGTTTCAAAGCCTAAGAAGGCGAAGCCCGCAGAGGAGAAGAAAGAGTAGGCATATTTTCATAATGGAGTGATTAAATGGCAATCGAGAGAAAATTCATTGAGGATTCTGTTACAAGATACCAGATCGCTAACTTTCTAAAGGAGAAGCTCGAGCGGGTCGGATTCAGTAACGTCACAATCCAGCGGACCCCAATGGTCACAAGGATAACTGTTGAGGTTGCGAACCCTGGGAGGCTTATAGGAAAGAAGGGAAAGTCTATAAAGTTCCTTACTGATTCAATCCAGCAGGAATTCAAGGTCAACGACCCGCAGATAGCAGTCGTTCCAGTCGAGAAGATAGACCTCGAGCCGCGCCTCATAGCATACTCGATAGCGAAGAACATCGAGTCAGGCAAGCCGCTCAGGGCGCTTATACATTCATCTCTCAAGAGGATAATTGACGCAGGAGCTCTTGGCGCAGAAATAGTCGTAGGTGGAAAGATCGCAGCGAAGGGCGCCAAGGCAAGGAGCATGCGTGTCGCATGGGGATACCTGCCGAAAGCCGGAGAGGTCGTTAGGCAGATAAGGAAGGCCCAGGTGACTGCAAGACCGAAGTACGGAGCAATTAACGTAAGAGTCTCCATTGCACCTCCGACAGCAGTCTTCCCAGATAAGATTGCGAAGCAAGTGACGCTTCCGAACGTCTTGAAGTACTCAGAGGAGAAGAAGGAATATAATGAGGAAGTCCCGGTAGCACAAGAGGAGAAGAAGCCGGAGAGGGCTCCGAGAAGAAGGAAGTAATGATTCTAAATCGATCAAAGTGATATTATGAAGGTAAAAGATATTCGCAGCATGACTCCTGAAGAAATGAGCTCTAAGATCAAGGATCTTGAGAGAGAGCTCAGCGTAGAGTACAGCACAAAGTCTTCAGCCGGAGGAAAGTCAAGAAACTACGGCAAGATAAGGACAATAAGGAAGACTATCGCGAGAATGAACACGTTCATAAGGGCAAAGCAGCTCGATTTGGTCTCCAAGAAGGAAGCACCGAAGGCAAAAGCTAAGCCCGCAAAACAGCCAAAGTCAAATTGATTTTGCTGGGATGAAATTAAAAAAAGGTGGAAAAAACGGTTGACAATATATGCCCCACGTGCGGGATGCACAAACTGATCGGAGACATATGTTCCGGATGCGGACTCCCGAAAGACTTATGCTCGTGCGTGGCATTGGAAAAGGAAACCGCGCAGAAGATCAAGGTTACCATAACAAAAGCAAAATTCAGGAAATGGGTGACTGTGATCAATGGAGTTGAGAAGAATTCAATCGAGCGGGTTGGAAAGCAGCTCAAACAGTCGCTCGCATGCGGAGGAACTGTGAAGGATGACCAGATCATTCTGCAGGGAGATCATGGAACGAAGATAAAGAAGCTTCTCGTGTCCATCGGATATCCGGAAGAGAACATCTTCGTGACGAAGAGATAAATCATGATAATGTTGGTGTGATGGTACCGAAAATATACAAGGGCAATGAGAAGTACATGATCGAATATATCGGTCTGGAAGTATCTGTGAAGAACAGCGGCTCTCCGGAACGGATCGGTATTTCCGGGCTCGTTGTGGACGAGACCAGGAACACCTTCAGGATAGAGAAAAAGGACGGAAAGGAAGTGACAGTCCCCAAGAAGGGCGCGACATTCCTCTTCAAGAAAGGAAGCGAGCGCATCGAAGTAGAGGGGTCGAAGATTTTATATCTTCCCGAAGAACGTCCGAAAAAGATAAGGTTGGAATAATAAATTCAAGCTAATATGCTTAAAATGGTTGATTGAATGGTAAAGACAAACGAAAATTGTGGGGATCCAAAATGTTTCATTCATGGAAACGTTAAAGTTAGGGGACAGGTCTTAATCGGCACAGTCGTAAGCACAAAGGCGAAGAAGACTGCAATAGTCGAGAGACCGAGGCTCATTTATCTTACAAAATACAAGAGATACGCTAAGACGAGATCTCGATATGCGGCCCACAACCCGTCGTGTATAAATGCACAAGTAGGAGATAAGGTCAAGATTGGTGAGTGCAGAAAGCTCAGCAGGACAAAGACATGGACTGTTACCGAGATCGTGAAGAAGACAGATAGAAAGGAGTAATATTCATTATATATGGGTGAAATTTATGAAGGCACTGCAATCAAAAGTTCCAAGATCATTGCCAGTAGGCGCGGTCATCAATTGCGACGACAACAGCGGCGCTAAGGTGGTTCAGATTATGGGTATGCTCAAGGCTCCGACAAAGAGGAACAGGTTGCCGAGCGTAGGAATCGGCGACGTGGCAATAGTTGTAGTCAAGAAGGGTTCCCCACAGATGATCAAGAAGGTGGAGAAGGCCCTCATAATAAGGCAGAGAAAGCCGTTCAGAAGGGCGAATGGAATGAGAATCATGTTTGAGGACAATGCATGCGCCCTCATAGACGATGCAGGCCTTCCGAAGGGAACCGAAATCAAGGGGGTAGTCGCGAGAGAAATTGTGGATCGATACCCGAAGGTAGCAGGAATTGCCTGGTCAATCATATAATCTAATAATTATAGGTGTTCATATGATGAAATCGATTAAGCCAAGAACCCAGAGAAAATTCAGGTTCACCGCACCATTACATTTAAGGAAGCATTTTGTGCACGTTCACTTGAGCAAGGAGCTCAGAGAGAAAACTAAGAAGAGAGCGGTGCAGATAAAGAAGGGAGACAAAGTCAAGGTCCTTAGGGGAAAGTTTAAGGGCAAGGAAGGAAAGGTCACCAAGGTAGACCTTTCGCTTGCAAAGATCTTCGTAGAGGGAATGACCCAGAAGAAGATGAACGGAAAGGAAGTTTTTGTCCCGATCGAGCCTTCCAACGTTATGATAGTGGAGATGACGGAGAGAAAGTAATTTCAGGTGTTGGTAATGGGAATAATTAGAGAGCGCGTCAGGAACATGGAGAACCTCAGGAGCAGGATCTCCGGGCCGAAAGCAAAGGTTTCTGCAACATCGATAGACGCAAGTGCATATAGAAAATTTAATGGTTTCATAATAGAGGAAAGGCTGTTTAAGAGATACATTTTGAAAAACCAGGATTTTTCGAATGATGTAAAGGGAAGGAAACTTCTCTTTGTAAGTAGGAAGTTCTTTGAACCGGCGTCAAATTCGTATTCGGTTGTGAAGAAGGAGATCGGAATTAATTGAATAGGATAACAGTGGTTTGTATCGTGATTATGAATTGAATTTCAAAACAAGTGATTTTTATGGCGAAAAAAAGTGGAACAAAACATATGAAAAGAATTGCAATGCCGAAGTCTTTTGGCATGCCGAGAAAGGAGCTAACATGGGTGATCAACCCGTTACCTGGAAGACATTCCAAGTTTAAGTCTATCTCACTTGTGCATGCAATCATCAGTTTGGGCTTCGCTAAGACAGCAAAGGAGGCAAAGCATATCCTTAATACAAGGAAGGTTTTAATCGATGGAGTTCCTAAAACAGAAGAGAAAGATCCAGTAGGATTCATGGATGTTATTACAGTTGACAAGGAAAGCTGGAGGGCGGTATTTGACCAGAAAGGAAGGATAGTTTTCAAGTCGACATCCAAGCCTTCAGTCAAGCTTTGCAAGGTTGTCAATAAGATGAAGATTAAGGGCGGAAAGATGCAACTCACTCTCCATGACGGAAAGAACATCATTGGATTCGACGCAAAGCCTGGAGACACTGTAGAGGTCTCGATTCCAGAAGGAAAGGCTATTGGTAAGATCGCGCTCCAGAAGAACGCGCTTTGTTTCTTAATAGGAGGGAAGAAAGTCGGAAGTCTAATCAAGGTCAGCGAGATAATTGATGGATCAGCGACAAGGAAGAGCGAAATCCATGGAGAGCTTGAAGATGGAAAACCAGCAATCACCTTGAAAGAATATCTATTTCCGGTGAAGGAGGGTTTCATATAATCTTATAGTTTGTTATGAAAGGACAAATGTCCGTGAAGTGATTATTATGAACATGCGTGAATTGAAACTTGAAAAGGTTACTGTAAACATAGGTGCGGGAGAATCCGGAGAGCGACTTAAGAAAGCAAAAACAATTCTCGAGAAGATTACAGGAAAGACTGCAGCAATGACTAAGGCAAGGAAGAGAGTTCAGTCTTTCGGAATTAAAAAGGGAGAAACGATTGGTGTCAAGGTTACATTGAGAGGAAAGACAGCAGAGACGTTTCTCAACAATGCGTTCAATGCAGTTGATTACAGGCTCAACAAGCGCTCAATAGACAGAGATGGAAATTTTGCATTCGGAATAAAGGAGTACATTGATTTTCCGGGGATGAAATACGATCCGACAATAGGTATTGTCGGATTCGATGTTTGTGCAACGATAACAAGGCCAGGAAGGAGAGTAAGCCTGAGAAGGAGACTTCCGTCTAAAATAAGGCCAACTCACAAAGTTACACCTGAGGAGACAGAGCAATTCCTCAAAGAAAAATTCAAGGTGAATATATATGAATAAGACAAGTAAGAGACCGATAGAAGTAAGATACCGTGGGAAAGGAGTAAGGAAGTGCAAGATCTGCGGGACTTCTAGAGGCATAATAAGGAAGTACAATCTTAACATTTGTAGGAGATGTTTCAGAGAGATCGGAGAGTCGATCGGATTCAAGAAGTTCGGTTGATCCCGCATTCATGTTTACTAGACAATAATCATGGAAGTGATGATATGGATATATTGGCAAACGCGCTCAATGTAATTCGCGTTCATAAAAATGCAGGAAAAGACGAATGCAAGATAGTGGCTTCGAATTTCACAGGAGAAGTCCTCAAGATCATGCAGAAGGAAGGCTATATCAGAGAGTTCACCCGGGTAACTGAAGGACCGACCGACTTTTTCTTAGTCAAGGGAATAGGGCCAATCAATTACTGCGGAGTTATCAAGCCGAGATTTCCGATAAAGTTCTCTGATATCGGAAAGGCGGAGGAACAGTATCTCCCGAGTAAGGACTTTGGAATACTCATAATAACCACTTCAAAGGGAATGGTTACCAACAAGGAGATCAGGTCTCTCAAGACAGGAGGAAGATTGGTCGCATATGTTTACTAAGGTGCGGCGCTAATTTAAATTTATTATAGGTGTTAATATGGTGGAAACAACTTTGGAAATTCCTTCAGGAGTTACATTAACAATAGAGAGCGACTCTTTTACAGTCAGTGGTCCAAAGGGCAAGGTTATAAATAAGTTTAAAGACGTCAAGATAACTCAGAATAGCGGAAAGGTAAAAATTTCTGGATTATCCAAGATGACAGTGAATACGATTGAGGCCCTCCTGAAGTCCGCGATAAAGGGAGTGAGCGAAGGTTACACTATAAAGCTTCAGATGGTCTACGCGCACTTTCCGTTCACTCTAGAGCAGAAGGGGGCAGTCATGATACTTAAGAATTTCTTGGGGGAGAAAAATCCAAGGAAGGCAATGGTGGTCGGAGACACCAAAGTTAATGTGGAGAAGGAGTTTATAGTGGTGTCAGGTCCGGACAAGTATGCCGTAGGTCAGACTGCGGCGAACCTTAAGTCAGCAACCCATATAAAGGAGAAGGATCCGAGGGTGTTCCAGGATGGAATTTATAATTCGATTCAGTAATTGTATTCGCAATATATAATCATGTAAAAGGTGTTATGTCATGAGAAAGCATCCGAAATTTAATGTTCCGAATCTTGGTAGAAAGAAGAGAATAAAGGCAAGATGGAGAAAGCCGAGAGGAATAGATAGCAAGAAGAGGGTTCATAAAAAGATTATGGGCGCAACTCCGAGTGTAGGATGGAGAAGTGCCAGAAATGATAGGGGCTTCCATCCGTCAGGTGCAAGGGAAGTTCTCGTTAGATCTATGAAGGACATGGATAATCTTCCGAAGACATCCGAGAAGCTCGCAATAAGGATCGCATCCGCTGTCGGAGCGAAGAAGAGAGCGGTCATCATGCAGAAGGCCAAGGATCTCAAGCTTCCGGTGCTTAATGCGAATAAGGTGAATTAGCCTAGCGTTAAAAGATACTCAATCAGGTGAATTATATGTCAATTGCATCCGTAAAAAGAATGGCCTCCGATATACTGAAGGCAGGAGTTAGCAGGATAAAATACGATCCGACAAAACTTGCAGATATCGAAAAGGCAGTCACAAAAGATGATGTTCGCGCTTTGATAAAGCAGAAAGCTGTCAAGGTTAAACAGAAGAAGGGAGTCTCAAGGGCGTTGGGAAGAGCGCATGATGAGGAAAGAAGGAAGGGAAGGGCGCACAAGTTTTCTAGAAGAAAAGGAACTCATTCTGCAAGAGCAGGAGGGAAGAAAGTTTGGCTTAACAGAATCAGGGCGCAGAGAAGGCTCATTAAGAACTTGAAGATGAAGGGAATGTTTATAAGTAATGCGGCATACAGGGAAACCTATCTTAAGATTAAAGGAGGTGCATTCCCGGACAAGGCACGTGTGCTTATGTTCCTCAATGAAAAGAAGTACATAAAGGCGAAGGAGATCGCCAAGAAGTAATTTATAGTAATTGATCCGGCTGTTACCGGATACACGATGTGAGTGATAATTATGGCAAAGGCAACAGGACCAACTTACAAGTTGGCTTTCAAGAGAAGAAGAAAGAACCTTACAAACTACAGGAAGAGGCTAGCTCTTCTGAAGTCCAAAGTTCCAAGGCTTATAATTAGGAAATCAAATAAGAGTGTGATCGTGCAGTGCATTGGCTTCACACCGACACACGATGAAGTCTTAGCATCCGCTAACTCCAAGGAGCTTCTTCAATACAAATGGAAGCCTTCTGCTAATCTTCCGTCAGCATATCTTACCGGATATATTTGCGGAAAGAGGGCGAAGGCAGTCGGTGTAAATTCAGTGGTCCTTGATTCAGGTTTGCATACTCCGATAGTTGGCTCATTTCTCTTCGCTGCGGTGAAGGGAGCGAAGGATGCTGGCCTCGAGATTCCAGTTGGAGACATTAGCTTCAGCGAAGATAGGATCAGTGGAAAGCACATTGCGGAATATGCGAAGCAGATTGTAGGTTCGGAGAAGTATCAGAAGCAGTTCTCGCACTACATTAAGGCAGGCATTAAGCCGGAGGAGATTAATAAGTTTTTCAATGACATCAAAAAGCAGATTGAATCCGCGCCAGTTTCTCAAAAGGTGAAGAAGCAATAATCCTGCAGTTATGATTATTTTATGAGGTTGATTTGATGAAACTTAGAAAAGGTAGACAAAAAAGATCATCGGCGGTAGAGCCAGAAGTATTAAGCTCATGGAATCCAAAGACATCTGTAGGAAAGGCCGTAAAGGCGAAAGAGGTTTCTAACCTTCTCGACATCTTGAAATCAGGTAAACCGATCCTTGAGTCTGAGATAGTGGATTCTCTTCTCCCTAACCTTATGCAGGAGACGATTGAACTTTCGTCAACTCAGCGTATGACCAAGTCTGGAAGAAAGGCGAAGTACAGAGCGGTTGTGGTTGTAGGGGATGGTCAGGAATACTTGGGGATAGGCCAGGGCAAGGCGGACGAAGTTAGGCCTGCAATAGAGGCTGCGATAAAGGACGCGAAGCTCAATATAGTTCATATCTGGCTTGGATGCGGTTCTGCGCAGTGCAACTGTACAACAAGACATTCATTGCCGATTGAGGTTACAGGAAAGCACGGAGGAGTTAAGATCACTCTCAAGCCAGCTCCAAGAGGAACTGGCATTGTTGCAAACCGAGTGGTCAAGAGAGTTCTCCAGCTCGCAGGAATCAGAGATATATGGACAAAGGCAGAAGGAAGAACTAAGAACAGGTTCAACACCTCCATGGCAGTGGTAGACGCATTAGACCAGCTCAATAAGATAAGGGTGAAGAACGAGTTCACATAAGCCGTTTAGAATGATAATAGAGTGATGGATATGGTTATTGCAATAGTTCGTGTTCGTGGTGTTGCCGGAATAAAGCCGGATATCAGAAAGACAATGGAGCTTCTCAGGCTTCACAAGAAACACCACTGCGTGGTATACCCGAAGATGACAAAGTCTCTCGAGGGAATGCTTAGAGTGTGCCAGGACTACGTGACATGGGGAGAGATAACTTCTGATTCTCTTTCAGATCTTGTAGCCAAGAGGGGAAGGCTTCCGGGCGACAAGAAAGTCGACAATAAGGAAGTTTCTACTATAATCAAGGGAATAGAAGCGGGAGAAGAGGTAAAAATTAAACCAGTCTTCAGGCTTCACTCTCCAAGAAAGGGTTGGGGGAATGTAAAGCTCAGATTCCCGAAGGGAGCGTTGGGCCCGAGAGATAATATGGTAGATCTTCTGAAGAGGATGATGTAATCCTGTCAAATATTTATGGATATAATTTTGTATTATATTATTAGTCATGGTGACTTATATGGTCAGAAGAAAGCAAGGAAAATGGAAAAAATTCTTAGCAAGCAGGACTTGCGGCGCAGGCAATACAAAGAATAGAAGAGGAAAGGGAAGCAGAGGAGGAAAGGGGTATGCAGGCGCGCACAAGCATCGCTGGGCATGGATACTCAAGAATGAGCCAGAGCATTTCGGAAGGCACGGATTTGTTAATAAGAACGCATCTCCGAAGCTTAATACAATAAATGTCAGTGATATCGCGGACAAGGCGACAGCGGGTAAGCTTGAAAAGTCAGGCAACATGTACGTCTTTGAGTTTCCGGGAAAGGTCTTGGGTGCGGGCTCCATATCGGTGCCAGTCCATGTTAAGGCAGTGGTTGCGACAGAGTCTGCAAGGGCCAAGATAGAGAAGTCTGGCGGAAAGCTCGAAGTCAAGGCCGAAAAGCAGGTTGAATAATTTTTATTTTTTTCACAACGAATTGATTACTATTCAGTAGCAACTAGTTTCATTAGAGGTGAAGTAATTGAATCTTAAATTCATTGAACCAGTAATGCCGTTTTTGCCCGAGGTGCAATCCCCGTCGAGGGCTATACCTCTCAATGAAAAATTTTTCTGGACCGCGCTGGTCCTTTTACTTTTCTTTGTAATGTACCATATAGTTCCTTTTGGAGGAGAAGTGACTGGAGGAAGCTTTGTTGAATTTATCCAGACAGTTCTCGCAAGCAGGACAGGAACTCTTTTAACTATAGGTATAGGTCCGATCATAATGGCATCTATATTCTTGCAGCTTTTTGCTGGTGCTAAGCTAATAGATTTCAATCCCAGTGATCCGATAGATAAAAGGAGATTCACTGCGACTCAGAAGGTCTTTGCGATTGTATTAGCAATAATAGAGACTATGTTGTTCGTTCTTCCCGGAGTCTATATAGGGCCGGATCCCAGATTTGGAAACGCTGGTCTTGCGATGGGGTTGATCATAGCGCAGATCGCTTTCACGTCTATATTATTGATATTCCTTGATGAAGTGGTGTCAAAGTATGGAATAGGTTCTGGAATTTCCCTTTTTATTGCAGCAGGAGTTTCTCTTGCAGTGGTGCAGGGTAGCTTTTCGCTTATATTTGGAGGGCATGGGATAGATGCGACCCAGACAGTGATTGGCAGACTTTCCGCAGGAGGATCGGGTGCAATACCGTCGGCGCTTCTTGCATTCTTGCCAATAATTTTCATGTTTGTTATAGTTGGGCTTTCAGTTTATGCTGAAGGAGTTAAAGTGGAGATTCCGCTTTCGTTTAGGGGATTCGGAACAAGGTTCCCTGTGAAGCTTCTTTACGTTTCAGTCCTTCCAGTGATCCTGACATCTGCGCTGCTCATGAATATACAGCTTCTTGCTAGGGCGTTGTTATTTGGAAACACTTTTATGATTGGCGATGTTGACGTTCTCCAGTACATAGGAGTGGTCAATGCAAACGGCCAGCTCGTAGATGGGATGCTTTACATGATATCCTCTATAACCAACCCGTTGTATGTGGGTTCTTACGAAGGATATCTTGCCACCATCTCCGGGTCCACCCCAATATTCGGAATACCCGAGATAGTACATATAATAGTTTACATGATCACTTATATTATTATGTGTGTCATATTCGGAAGGTTCTGGATGGAGGCATCCAACATGTCGGCATCTGCGGTTGCATCCCAGATCACTAGCACTGGAATGTCCGTGCCCGGATTCAGGTCCGATCCGAGAATTATCGAACAGCTTCTTGACAAATACATTACGACAATTGCGATACTGGGAAGTGCATTTGTAGGGTTCCTTGCAGTGCTTGCAGACGTCACGGGAGCGATAGGAACTGGAACAGGCATACTCCTTACAGTGGGAATAATCTACAAGTTTTACGATGATTTCAAGCAGCAAAATCTTTTTGCGACGAACCCTGCATTGCAGAAATTTCTCGAGGGATAAATTGTTTTTTCTTTTATCTTTTGCGTTTAGCGCGTTTAGACTAACTGAGTGATATAGATGCTGATAGTAATGGGTTTGCCAGGAGTTGGCAAGTCTTCTGTTCTCAAAGAGATTACGGCGAGGCATCCTAAAGTCAAGATTATAAACTACGGAGACCTCCTTTTCCTTTCTGCAAAGAAGAGGTTCAGTCTTCAGGACAGGGACAAGATAGTAGAACTTCCAATGAAGGACCACCTGGCCATCCAGAAAGAAGCAATAAAGTCGATCGACACCGGCAGGATGGTCATACTGGATACTCACGCGGTCCTAAAGAAACCGACAGGATTTCTTCCCGGTCTTGCGCCGGAGCTTTTGGAGAAGGAAGGGATAGAGGGGTTTGTATTCATAGACGCTCCGACTAAGGATATAATAGACAGGAGGCTGGGTGACCAAAAGAGAACAAGGCCAGCAATGACTGCGGAAGAGCTAAACGGAATAAGATCCGCTTCCTTTTCGAACATAACAGGCTATTCTGCGGCGACAAAGAAGCCAGTGTTCATACTCATAAACAGGAAGGGTAAGATTGATGATACTGTGGAGGAGTTCGAGCACGTGCTTAAGAATCTCGGATGGGAATAAACGGCAACATCTAGTCCGCAAGAAAGTATTAAATATGCAAAATTCCTACTATTAATTAGGGATATGCTAAAAAGATAGAAAAATTGATTGATGGTGAAATTATGGATCCAATAATATCAGCTGCAATTTCGGCACTTGCAATAGCTTCATCGCTGTCCATTACGTTCATTCTCAAGAAGCTCAACATCAGTACAAGGCTTCAGGAGATTCAGAAGGCTAACAACGAGCTGAACAAGGAATACTTTAAGGCCCTTTCCAAAAAGGATATGAAGAAGCTGGATGAGCTTGAGCCGAAGCTCAAGGAGTCGCAGAAGTCGACCTTCGAGATACTGGTTCTTCAGATGAAGTCAATGGCGATACTGCTTCCGTTTGCTTTAGTAGTTCCAGGATTGGTGCAGAGCGCGTTTTCTTCATTTATGATTACACTTCCGTTCCAGCTCCCTATTCCTTTTAGGCCGACCTTTTTTGAGATAAGTTGGAGGGATACTTTCGGGGCCTATGGTTGGTTCTGGCTGTCGTTTGTTTTGCTTGGTGGTTTTACGCAGTTAGTTTTAGGCCAGCTTAACAAGAGTAAGGCATCTTTAAACGAAAGCAAGAAATAGCTCTAAAAACCTATCTGTAGAACTTATCTTATTGAAGTGGTGGTATGGTTGAGATTATCTGCATAAGCGGCTTAGTGGGTTCCGGAAAGGACACTGTTTCCGATCTGGTGGCAAAGAAGCTAGGCTTTAGCAGGGTAAAGCTTTCATTCAAGGATGCCGCGAAGCAGAAGGGAATTTCCTTAATGGAATATCAAGCCTATGTGGAGAAGGACCTTACGATAGACAAGGAATTTGATCACATAATCATAAAGGAGGCAAGGAAGCAGGATTCGGTGATTTCCACCTGGCTCGGCCCCTGGCTTATTCCGGATGCGGCACTCAAGGTCTGGCTCGAAGCTTCTCCGAAAGTAAGGGCGGAAAGGATTTCCGTAAGAGATGACATGAGCAAGAGTAAGGCGCTTAAGCATGTCATAGAGAGGGACATGCACAACAGAGGCAGGTACATGGCGTTGTACGCAGTCGACATTTTCGTTCATTCCAATTTTGATATCCAGATCAATACAGAACACTTCTCCCCAGAGCAGCTTGCAGATATCATAGTCGCCGCATACAATTCAAGAAAAAGATAGATTTTTATTTTAAAAATGAGAAGTGAGTTTCAGCAAATCTTTTTAAATTTAAATAGTCAATATTTATCTGGTGCTTCTGTTTGTTTTATCTAACATTTAGTGCACTATTCATAGTTGGGCCTGTAGCTCAGCCTGGATAGAGCGGCAGCCTTCTAAGAAACTTTTTCAGAGAAAAAGTTTCATCAAAAAGAAAGAATCTTTCTTGATGAAACTTCTTTGTTAAAGAAGTTTCGAAGTGAGCTGAAGGTCGAGGGTTCGAATCCCTCCAGGCCCGCTTATATTTAAATTAATCAGCATTTGTGCTGCAAAATGGTGATCTTATGGCAGGTAACTCAAGTGAAGAGAAGATAAACCAGATAGTTTCGCTAATCGATCTTATGCTCGAGGACATGAGCGTTCCAAGAAATGTGAAGAAGTCAATAGAAGAAGCAAGGAGAAGACTCGTAGAGAAAGGAGATCCGACTGTCAGGGCTGGATCAGCAATTTACTTCGTCGAAGAAGTGAGTGAGGATGTCAACCTTCCGCAGCACGCAAGGACCCAGATATGGCAGATCTTGTCGGCATTGGAGTCCATTTCTAACTGATTTATTTTATCTTTTTTTCACTCATTTTTTTAGCTTTATTTTACTATCTTTATTTATTGCTATTTTTACCGGAAGTAGGCTTGAAGAAAGTATAAAAATACATCCGCTTAAATCATACTATACTTATCTGCACTGCGTTTCATGCGTGTGCTTTTGATGCGTAGCATCAAGCTGATCATATGGACACCAAGGAGATCAACAAACTACTTAGGGAGAAGAAGAAGCTTCTCAAACCCGGGGCCACGGAAGCCCTGAATGGCTTTTCTGATGAAGAAATAAGATCCATAATCGAAAAATTGTCTGAATTGAAATCTGTTTTTATATCCGAATCGGACATAAAGGATGTTACAAATCAGATAAAGAAGCCCGATTTCGTAGAAGTTAAGCGTGCATCTGATTTTCACCCCACTGCAAAGGAATACGGCCACGAATTCAGAATATACGAAGACCACGACATTACAGGCAAGTCTAAGTGCAAGGGAGAGCTGACCGATTTTGTTAAATATTTCTCTGAACGTTACAACAAGGTCAAGGAACTTTTTATTTCCAGGGCGAACATGAAGTATCCCATAACGGACATAGAACGACTTTCAAGTGCAAAGCCAGGAGATACCTTAAGAGTGATTGCGATAGTCTCAAAGAAGATAATAACCAAGAACAAGCATGTCATGCTCGAGATAGAGGACATGTCCGGGGTAACGACCGTACTGGTGCTCAACAACCAGAAGGAAGGGAAGGAGACCTATGAGAAGAGCATGAAAGTGATACACGACGAGGTAATAGCAATAGACGTAAGGATAGGCACCAATCTCAACATAGTCCATGACATAATTTGGCCAGACATGCCTTTCAGGGACAAGAAGAGGGTAGAAAAGGACATTGCGATTGCATACGTTTCCGACTTGCATATCGGAAGTGCACATTTCTTGTCAAAGAATTTCGAGAACATGCTTAAATGGCTCAATGGAAACGGGCCAGGAAAGGAGCTTGCGGAGAAAGTTGGTTATCTTTTAATAGGTGGCGATCTTGTGGATGGGATAGGTATTTATCCGAACCAAGACAAGGAGCTCGTAATAAAGGACATCTACGACCAGTACAAGCTGCTCAACCAGTTCATGGAACTGGTCCCGGATCACATAGAGATAATCGCCATTCCCGGAAATCATGACGCTGTCAGGCGCGCGGAGCCGCAGCCTGCGCTCCAAAAGGACATTCTTCAGGATGACGGAAGAATCCATTCAGTCGGGAATCCTGCCTTCATGAACATAGAGGGATTCAAGACGCAGATGTATCACGGATATACTATGGAATCTCTTGTGCAGGATGTTTCGGGATTGACTCTTTCAAAGCCCGCTGAAATCGCAATAGAACTTCTCAAGAGAAGAAATCTTTCTCCAATATTCGATAAGAGCATTATGGCCCCAGAGCATAAGGATTATATGTTTGTGGAGGAGTCAGACCTTTTCTTGACTGCGCATGTGCATAAGATAGGGTATGGAGAGTACAGGGGCTGCGCGATTATGAATGGGGGGACTTGGATAGATAAGACCACTCCGTGGCAGCTCAGGCGAGGGTTCAGTCCGACTCCGGCGATAATCGGGGTTTACGATTTACATAACGCGAGAGTCACTCATGTGGATTTCGCAGGAGGAGAAGTAGCGTTCCAGTGATAGGGAACTTGCAGTCTATTTCAAGTGATGATTATGAATTCAGCTCACGACATGATGCAGGAAGCCATAGCAAAGTCCTATGAATTTGCAAAATCTGCAAGGTCTAACCATCTTGACCCTTCTGATGAAGTGGAGATAGTGCCGGCACCGGATCTTGCAGCGAGAGTTGAAGGAATTGTTGGGCCGAAAGGAGTGGCGGAATACATCCGCTCATTGCCACATGATAAGACTAGGACTCAGATTGCATTCCTGACGGCAGAGGCAGTCCTTTCAGAGAAATTTGGAAAGATGGAAAGGGAAAAGCTTATTGAGCAGGCAGTCAGGACTGGAACGGCGGTCTTGACAGAAGGAGTTCTCGTGGCACCTACCGAAGGAATCGCAAGTGTTAAAATCCACAACAATATGGATGGAACAGAGTATCTTGCAGTCTATTATTCAGGTCCGATAAGGTCCGCAGGAGGAACCGCAGCTGCGTTGAGTGTTCTGCTTGCAGATTTCTTGAGAAGAAAAATGAATCTTGTGGAATGGAGGCCAACAGACACTGCGGTAGAGAGATACCTCGAGGAGATTGAGCTTTATGATGCAAGGGCCGCAAGGCTTCAGTACAAGCCGCACGACGATGAGTTCAGGCACATAGTAAGGAACTGTCCTGTCTGCGTCACTGGGGATCCTACAGAAGAGTTCGAAGTTGGTGCGTACAGAAATGTTCCAGGAATAGATACAAACAGGATCAGAGGAGGAATGGCGCTGGTGCTATGCGAAGGAATCGCACAGAAGGCAGCCAAGGTTCTCAAAGAATCGAAGAAAATAGGTATTGATTGGAGCTGGCTTGAATCTATAATCAAGGCTCCGAAGGCTAAGGAATCGAAGATCATCAAGGTAGAGCCGAACGAAAAATACATAGAGGAAGTTGTGGCTGGGAGGCCAGTCATCGCATACCCATCGAGATTCGGGGGATTCAGGCTAAGGTACGGAAGGACCAGGCTCAGCGGATTTATGGCGAAGGGAATTCATCCTGCGACAATGGTAATACTTGATTCTTTTCCTGCAATAGGGACGCAATTTAAGCTCGAGAGACCTGGGAAAGGATGTGTAATCACTCCATGCGAGACTATCGAGCCGCCTGTAGTAAGGTTGAAGGATGGAAGTGTAATAAGAGTGGACAGTAAGGAGCTTGCTGAAAAGATAAACGAGCAGGTCCAGACCATACTTTTCATAGGAGACATTCTTGTTTCTTATGGTGATTTTCTCAAATCAAACAGTCCGCTTTTTCCCGCAGGATACAACGAGGAATGGTGGTTCCAAGAGTACAAGGAAGCTGTTGCGATAAAGCCTGAGATAAATAACGAGTTCAATATTCAAGTCTCAACGCAGCCAATCAGTTTCGACACCGCTCTTAAGATGTCGAAAGATATAGGACTGCCGCTCCATCCGAAATTCACGTTTTTCTGGTCTAATGTTAGCGGCAAGGACATAAAGGAACTCTTGCAATGGCTTCAGGGAGCAGAATGGAGGTACGACTTGATTAATCCGCTCAGTCCGAAGGAGCTGAGGCTTTCTTACTCTCCGGCAAAGAACATATTAGAGAAGATTCTTCTTCCTCACAAAGTGGAAAAGGACATCATAATCATAGAAGGGGACGATTCAAAGGCATTGGCAAAATCGCTCGGAATAGAGATAGGTCAGAAGCCGGATGCGGCCGTTGTGAAGAGGATTTCAGAAAAGATAGCCGACGAAATTTCCGGATTGGAAGCGGTCAATCTGGTTTCCGGAATAAAGATAAGGGACAAGGCGGGAACTTGGATTGGAAGCCGCATGGGAAGGCCTGAGAAATCCAGGGAGAGGCACATGAAGCCATTGGTACATTCGTTATTTCCAATAGGAAACGCGGGAGGAAAGACAAGGAACATTATGAAAGCATACAGGGACGCGAAGTCCAAGAAGATGAAGTATGATATGACTGTGGAAGTCGCAAGGATGAAGTGCCCGTTCTGTCATACGATTTCGTTCACAAGAATCTGCCCCAAGTGCGGCAAAATAACAAGGCCGGAGAGGATTTGCACAAAATGTGGAAAACCGTCATACGAAGAGATGCATACCTGCAATCTCAACGCGCTTAAAGGAGGGGCAAAAGGTGAACCAGTGAAGGCAAAGACAGTTTTCTATGATACCAGACCGATCAACATAATAGAGCTTGTAGACCAGGCGGTCGCAAAGACAAGGATGAATCCAGAAGATGTCAAGGGAACCACGGGAATGATGAGCGAGCTTAGGATACCGGAGAAGCTTGAGAAAGGAATACTTAGGGCCCATCACGAGATTTCGGTATTCAAGGACGGAACCTGCAGGTTCGACGCTACAAATGCGCCGATAACCCATTTCTATCCTTACGAGATCGGAACTTCCATACAAAAGTTGAATGAGATGGGATACAAGAAGGACGCATTCGGAAACGATCTCAAGGAAGATCGCCAGCTCGTTGAGCTTCTTCCGCATGACATGATAGTCTCCGAGCGCGCGCTTAAATACATGGCGCGCGTAGCCAAATTCATAGACGACGAGCTCAGGCTTCTTTACAATCATGAGCCTTACTATAATCTTAAAGAGGACCGGGATCTCATTGGCCATCTCGTGATTGAGCTGTCGCCGCACACTTCTTGTGGAATCGCAAGTAGGATAATCGGAACCACCAAGGCGCACGTATGCTACGCTCATCCGTACCTGTTTGCCGCTTCGAGAAGAGATTGCTTTGATGGAAAGACGCTGCTTTATTACCAAAGTAATAAGCGATTGCATGTTGATAGTGTTTCTGAAATGTTTACCAAATACTCCGATGAACCTAGAATAAAAGATGGAGAATGGGAGTTGATCGACTTATCGAATAGAAATGTCCTTGCATTAGGAACCGACACAAAAGGCAATGCAGAGAAAAAGAAAATCAGATTTTTGATGAGAAAACACTATAAAGGTCCAATGATCAGAATAGTCGCTGAAAACAATCAGGAAGTCATTGTGACTCCAGACCATAGAATGTGGGTTTTCGATCCCGGAACAAAGGTGCTAAAAGAGAAGAGAGCAGGGGAGTTGACTGAACAGGATCTACTTGCATCTCTGTCGGCGATTGAAGCCACAAAGACCGACTCTTCAAAGGAACTAGATCTTGTTGATATTTTCTGGAATGACTTTGAATCTGACAATATTACAGTTAGGACTGACAAGAGATTTGCAGAAAGAACGATGCATAGATTCGGCAGTATGAAAAAAGCTGCAAAGAGCCTTAAGACAACAGTCAGAATCATTGGCAATTCATTTTACCGAAAACCATATAGAATACCTTTAGCAGTGTACAGACAGGTAAGAGAGAATGAAAGATCCGAGTTTACTATCGGTTTCAAGAGGAATTTCGGGAGTATGCCAATAAAAATAAGAATCACGGAAAAGCTCCTTCGGCTGATGGGCTATTATGTGTCGGAAGGCTGGGCCTGGACATCTAAAAAGAAAGGGAAGGAATCTTACCATATCGGCTTTGCGGCGATGGATCCAAAAGTCAAAAAAGATATTAAGAACTGCATTCGAGATGCTCTTGGCGTCCCTATACACGAAGATGACAGAGGAGTCTATATAACTAATAAATTATGCTTCAAGTTGTTTATAGAGAAATTGAAGTTAGGAAAGGGTGCTTATGAGAAGAATATTCCCGACTGGATACTGAATCTTCCGGAGCGCCTGCTTCTTGCGTTTTTAGGTGGGTGTTACCAGGGCGATGGTAATGTGTTTGGGCGCGAGATAAAGTATTCTACAGTGTCCGAAAATCTTGCTTCGAAGCTTTATTTTGCCTTGACGAAGCTCGGCTTATACCCGACATTTAAGATTGAAAAAGACCGTCCTACAAGTAGCAAGTTCCTGATCGAAAAGTATAAGCGATTAAACCGAATTCCGCCCATCACAACGTTGTTTTATGTGTGTCTTTATTCTAAAGATGCTGAAGACTTCGCGAAAAAAGTTTGCCTAATCGGCAGAAAGGGCGACAGATTGGCAGAGATAAAACGACTGAGTGCCACAAGACATATGAAAATCGAGAATGACATTAGAATATTAAGGATTAAGACGATCGATCACACTGACTCCTCTGTTCTCTCAGATCCATTTGTATACGACATTCAGTTGGAAGGAGATAAGAAGAAGATCTTCTCTTGCGGTAGGGGCATGTTGCTGTCCCATAATTGCGACGGAGACGAGAACGCAATAATGCTCCTGATGGATGGACTTATCAATTTCTCAAGATTTTATCTCCCTAAGACAAGGGGAGGGCAGATGGATGCACCACTCGTTATGATGACTAAGATTGATCCGAGCGAGGTTGACGATCAGGTTCACGCGCTGGAAATCGTGAAGGAATTCCCAACTTCATTCTACGAGGCTTCGCAGAAGTTCGCGCATCCGACCGAATGCAAGCTGGAGATCGTTTCGGACAGGCTTGGGAAAGAGAATGAATCACATGACCTTTGGTTCAGTTACGATACGCCGGATCTGAACAACGGTGTGGTCACAACAAATTATGTTTACCTCAAATCAATGAAAGAGAAAATTGATGCCCAGCTTAGGCTGGGGAAGAAGATCGCGGCAGTTGATCCTAGAGATGCGGCGGAGAGGCTCATCATGAGTCATTTCCTTCCGGATCTTTTTGGAAATCTCCGTGCATTCAGTACTCAGACTGTGAGGTGTGTCGACTGCAATTACAAGTATAGGAGACCGCCGCTTTCTGGCAAGTGTAATAAGTGCGGAGGAAAGCTTCTCCTTACTGTGAACAGGGGAGGGATAGAAAAATATCTCAAGATAACAAAGAATCTCATAGATGAATACAACCTTCCGAATTATCTTAAGCAGCGTATTAATCTACTCGAAAGGGACATCAAATCAATTTTCGAGGACGAGACAAGCAGGCAGTTCAACCTTTCAGAATTCATGTAATGTTGGATTTTTTTCAGTATGCTTTCGAATTAGGCAATTTATGCTTGGCGAATGAATGTCTATATTATTTTCGTCAATAAGCGATATGTTTATATTATATTTCATCTTCTATATCTAATAATATTTGACAAAGAGTGATTGCTGATGGAGAAGTTATCGAAAACTATTGCAGGAGAAATCCTGATGTCTGAAGATCCGGGATCTGCAATGAAGAAGTGGAGAGAGATATTCGAGATAAGTCAGACAGAGCTTGCGGCATCAATGGATATCACCCCTTCTACAATCAGCGATTACGAATCCAATCGGAGAGAATCGCCCGGGATCAAGGTGGTTAAGAGGTTCATAGAGACCATCATCAAGATAGACATGGAACGCGGATCAAAGATTTTGCAAAAGCTTAATATAAATGAGAAACCTTCAGATGCATTTGAGGTCAAGAATTTTTCCTCCGTTCTTACAGGATTAGATTTCCAGAAGATGCTTGAGGCGATTTCGCTTACAAATGCAGATCTCCTTGAGAAGAAGAAGGTATATGGATATACTCTCCTTGATAGCCATAAAATCATAATGGATTTCCAGTACAATGACTTTCAGAAGCTTTACGGTTCTATAAGCGAGAGGGCGTTTATATTCACTAATGTTTCAAGTGGCCGCAGTCCGATGATCGCAGTCAAGTTAGCTCCGATCAAGCCATCTCTTATCGTAATACACGGTTTGAAGAAAAAGGATGTCGATCCTCTGGCGATAAAGATCGCAGAGAAAGAAGGGCTTCCTCTCCTTCTAATTGAGTGTGAAATCAAGAAGCTCAAGGAAACATTGAATAAATATTGATTATTTCTGTCTTTATTTTTTTTCATTTTCTGCAAAATGCATTTAGGATTTTTAAGAAATTTATTTTTTCTTTATAGGATTTTTATAGAGGCCATTAGTAATCTTTAAATATCTAATTCGTTTTTAGGATTAATGGCAAAATCCATATTTAGAAAGACATTTAAGAATTCGAAGGTTTTTGACTTGAAACTGAGTAAAGAGTCGCTTAGACAATCACTTTTCGAAGGTGGAGTGAACAAGCGGACTAATTGTAAAGAATTCATGAAAATGAAGTTCAGGCTTGACGGAGATTCGGTTTCCGGTCAAACCATACTAAGGAACTTTGGCTCTAGGAAAAGGTCCTCTGATAATTTTATGACTCTTTGCAGGAAGTTAAACATTGGTCTTAACCATTTTGCAAGAAACGAAGCAGACTTTTCAGATCTTGTGACAATAAGGAAGATATTAATAGAATCAAACATTGATTTATCCTCATTAAAATTTACAGAATTTAAAAATACTAACATTAATTCAGACCTGTTTGAAGGTAAAGGAGAAAAATTGCTCATCAAATACGAGTCTGCCAAGGCATTAAAGGCAGGAAACCATTCTAAAGCAGAACAGATCCTAAATCGAGGATACTCTCGAAAAAATGAATTCGTTAGGTTCCTTGAAGACATTGGGGAGACAAACAAGTATTATTCGTCTTTACTTCAGAACAGCAAGCTTCTCAGGGAGCTGTTGCTTTCTTCCGGATTTGATTTTGATGCACAACCGGTGCTTGTTACCGAATTTCTCAAGATGAAATTCAAGTGCAATGCGTTAATAAGAAAAGGAAAAGATACTATCACTGGTCGAGGTCTTCTTTTCAAATGCTTCGGATATAAGAATATGTTTCGTTTTGAGAATATTCAGACTGTTTTGGATGCTGCCGGATTTGACACTAGTAAGTTCGTGTTTTCAAGAAATAAATTAAGAGGCAAGAAGATAAATTTAGACGATCCAGTCATTGCAGGTCAGATCAAGGCGTTACTTTTATCCTGCGGGGAAAAGGTTGATTGGACGAAGATAAAATTTAGTCAATTCAAGTTCATTAAATTCTCCTCTCCGATTTTTACGGGAATTGGTTTTACTTTCCTTAAGCGGGTGGGTGGTGCGAATTCCACCAACATGAGAAAAATTCTTGCCGTGGCTGGCTATAATAATCCTATTCCGGTTAAGTGGCAGAAGCGGCTTAGAAACCTGGAAAAGAAAAAAGCGTTAGAACAAAAAAATAAAATCTAGTATGAATAATTCAAGCTGGCATACTAAGTGTTGTATAATTTAGATGTGTATACAATGAATTGTATTTTTTCGTTAAGTGTCGATTCGTCAATGGACGTATGACGAGCTTTTTAAATATTATTATGTATTATATTACTGCGAGCATATTAGGTAATATGCCTGCAAATTATTAACTTCCAAAATCGTACCCGATAGGAGGTTATTAAAAAAATGAAGAATAAAATAGATGAAACCATGCATTGGCATTCGAGCGGAAGTCTTGTTCAAAAAGACGAGTGCGGGCGGTTTCATGACGGCGGGTGCATCGAGATTTGTGTCGGTTTGATACCTTTAGAAACAGGTTTCGAAAAATGCAAAATGAATATAAGAAATGAACTAATAGGGTGAAATAAAAAAGTTACGTTTACGAGGTGTAATTATGAAGTCAGATAACAATTCGCAAAACAAAAGAGCGGCATCAGCAACTAGCAAGCCAGCAACAGTAAAGCAAGTCGAAGGCTTATTGCCAAGAATAAAGTCGCCTGCCGATGTAAAGAAGATGCCGATTGGGGATCTTCCGAAGCTTGCCAAGGAGATAAGGGAGCTGCTGATCGACACTATTTCGAACAATGGAGGGCATCTTTCCCCTAATCTGGGAACTGTGGAACTTACTATCGCATTGCACAAGGTGTTTAATTCTCCAAAAGATAAGATACTTTTCGATACTGGACATCAGTCTTACACTCACAAGCTTCTGACAGGAAGATATAACGTATTCCATACACTTAGGCAGCCGGGAGGAATCAGCGGATTCACCGATCCGAGGGAAAGCGAGCATGACCACTTCATAACCGGCCACGCAAGCCCGGTCATCTCCCAAGCCATAGGAATGGCGATAGGAAGAGACGAGAAGAAGGAGAACTACAACGTAGTGGCGGTCATAGGAGACGGCGCATTGACCGGAGGTCTTGCCCTTGAAGGCTTGAATTACGGAGGATACGCAGGAAAGAAGTTCATATTGGTTCTTAACGACAACAAGATGTCTTATGAGAAGACAGTCGGAGGACTTCAGGCTTATAACAATAGGCTGTCTTTCGGAAACAGGATATTCGAGAGCCCGATGTACCACCAGGTGAGGGGAGACATTCATCTCATCATGGATAATGTGCCAAAGGAAAGAGAGGAGCTCCTCCAGGCGGCCAAGAGGCTGCGTGAGGCTGCGCTTTCCGTTTTGACCCCGGGAATCGTATTCGAGGAGCTCGGGTACAGGTACCTAGGTCCAATAGATGGACACAACATTTCAATGCTTATAGACACGTTCCAGAAAGCTGCGCTTATGAAGGGGCCGGTTTTAGTGCATGTGATCACTACTAAGGGTAAGGGCTGTTCATTTGCAGAGTCTTCATCAGACAAGCATGGAAAGTATCATGGTCTTGGCCAGTTTGATCCAGAATCTGGAGAGATAATCAAGAAGCAAGGGGCTTTGCCCGCATATTTTGAGGCTTTCGGAAATAAGCTTATAGAACTTGGAAGGAAGGACAAGAGAATATTCGCATTAACGGCAGCCATGCCTATTGGCAGTGGACTTCTTCCTTTCTCAAAGGAATTTCCAGAAAGGTTCCTTGATGCGGGAATTGCAGAGCAGAATGAAACAACCATAGCAGCAGGTCTAGCTAAGGCAGGAATGAGGCCGGTTGTGGCCGTACATTCATCTTTCTTACTTAGGGCGATAGATGAGGCGATCTACGAGGTTGCATTGCAGAAACTCCCCGTGGTGTTTGCACTGAACAATGCAGGATTGGTGGATGATAATGCAACTCAGCAGGGTCCATTTGACATAGTTTACATGAGAATGGTTCCGAATATAGTCGCCATGGCTCCCGCAAACGAGCACGAGGTCGAGGCAATGCTCGAGTTCGCACTTTCGTGGGACAAGGGCCCGTCTTCATTGAGATACCCGAAGGCATCCATAACTGGAATGCCGAAGCCAGAGAATCTCAAGATAGAGCTCGGTAAAGGTTTTGTTGAAGTCGAGCATGGAGAGGATGTGGCGATCATAGCAATCGGAAGCATGGTGAATGAAGCAATCAAAGCAGCCGAAATTCTGAAAACGAAAGGAATCAATGCGATAGTTGTTAACGGAAGATTCATCAAGCCGATGGACGAGCAGCTCATAGTGGATGTAGCATCGAGGTGCGGAAAGGTCGTTACAGCGGAAGAAGGCCACGCACTCGGAGGATTCGGAAGTGGAGTGCTCGAGATTCTAAATCATAACAATCTTCAGGTCCCGGTTAAGATACTGGCCATACCGGACAGGTTCTTCGATCACGGAAAGAGGGTTGATATGCTAAAGAGTGTTGGTCTCTCTGCGGATGGAATCGCGGCAGCTGCAGAAAAGTTGGTCAAGGGCTGATTTCTTAGTTTTTTATTTTTTATTGTTTGAAAATTAAGTTAGCGGCTTTGTAGAAATCCTCTTAAAATATAAGAATAAAGACCTCTTGACGACCAAATCAAGAGGCAGATTTAATGAGTAAAAGGCAGAGCAGAATTAAAAGGTTTATCATA
>DYJP01000022.1 GCA_020723065.1 Candidatus Micrarchaeum sp. | reverse complement strand
AAAAATATTGTACGTTATCCAAAATTCTCCATTCCACCCAAACCGGAGGGAATTCACTCTCCCGAAGCGAAAAAAAACTTTTTAAAAACGCCGGGACGCTCTTCTCAAGGCCGACAATCTATATATAGGTTCCCAAAAGGAAATTGTCAAGCGCGGGGGGGTTATCCGGCCCGCCCTTCGGCGGGGGGCTGAAATGAACGCCCCCCGCCGAAGAGCGGCCTTCGCTTCGCGAAGCGAATGACAATCGGATCATTTTTGCTCGACAATCAAGACCCTTGGATTTTTTGCCGGAACCTCATCCTTGGAGCAGGGATATCCGAACTTGGCGTCGAAGTCGCAGTTCGGCGGCAGCAATTTGTCAAAAATTAAGGCTTTTTGAAGCTTTACATTCGTATCCAAAGAAGCTTCCATTGACCATATCGGTATAAACCAAAACGAGCTGAAAAGAGAAGTTAAAGGAGAAAAAGCTTGCTTTCTCAAAAAATTTAAGCCGTTAAGAAAAACTTCTGAAAAATGTTCTTTTACAAAAGGCAAAAAATCTTTTGTTACATCAGGGATTTTATTCCAAGCAACAATATATTTATCTTTGTTGTTTGCAATGACTAAATATTCGCCTTTTGTAAAAATGATTTTTAGCGTCTCTCTTGTAGAAAGATTTCGCATTTCACAACTACCTTCCATTATTGGTTCTTCAGGTAAATGAGTCATGATTTCGTCAATTACCCAAAGCCCGTTTTCCCTTAGATCCATTAAAAAGATTTCTTCACTGCTATGCGGATTATCCTTATTTATAGGACTGAAGAGCAGTTGCGTGTAATCAAAGATTTGCCCGTCATCGGCGATATATTGTTTATGAATGCGGCTATTTATTGGTCTTGTTTCACCGGCATTACCGAACAATAAGATAGCAGAAAGAAAAAAAAGCCCTGTTACCAAAATCAAAATTCGTCTCATTTTCATCCTCCTTCTTAATAAGGCATAGAAATCTGCGCCGGGGGAGGTTCATAAGGAAGAAATTGCGGACAATCAGGGTAATCAGCAGCACATAGAGTTTTACAATTGTTGAATTTTCTTGTGGCCTCTTCTTCACATGCCACACGAGCAGCCCCAGCACCAATGAGCCTGCAATTTTTCATATCCTGGTCGTATTGGTCTTGACATTCCTTAATACACTCATCACATCCACCTAACCAGCCGCCGCCGCCGTTGCCGCCTCCGCCGCCAGAACCCATACATTCCATTATGCACATATCCTGCTCGGCGGCGCTTGGAAGATTTCGCATTTGTTGTATTTGCAGTAGAGATATGAGCCAGCAGTAGTGTATAGCGCAACCGTAGCGCGCTCACTAACTCTTAATAGCAAAAACTGTGTTGGAAATAGAATCTGAATATATCCTTGACCACCAGAAAACCAATAAATTGGAAGAAAAGAATAGTACTCACTTGAAGCTCCTTCAAAAAACTCAGTAGAATAAGATGCTGTTTGAGCATAAGTAATTGAGCCTATCGCTTCGACATCAACAAGATCCTGAAAAAGAGCGATCACGGCTTGCGCCCACCATTCAAGCTGGTCATCGCCGCAATATTTGCTGAACTCATCGTCAAGCAGGGAAAGAGCTTCAAGATAATAATTGTTAGAAGAGACGGCATCCAGCATTTCGTAATAATCGCCGCTTTGCCCTTTGATTATAAGATATCCACCAGGAAGATAACCGATTGAAAATTCATATTTGTTTCCTTGCGTTAGATTGATTTCTATTGAGTAACTAGAATTATCCGACGCGCTCTTCTTGAAATGAAGGTGAAAATTGTTTCCCTGCGGCCCGTTTGCGACGAAAAGGAAGCCATCCGCAGTTTTTTGCGAGTTGATTTTCAGCTTGCCTGATTGCGAAGGCGGGCTATAAGGACATCCTTCGACATCCAAGATGATATCGGAAGGGAGATATAACTCCGTGGCATTTCCATTCAGCCTCTCCAGGCAGAGCGTATGTTTTGTAACGCCATAGCCGACATCTGTTGATTCCAAAGTGTAGGAATGATTTCCCAAAATCGGCTTTATTTTTATAGACTGTTGCGCCAAAATACTGATTGAAGATAAAATCAATAAAAGCGAAACCATAAAAAGTGTTTTTTTGCTCATTTTCTCTCCCTTAAGAAATTTCTTCCATTTCAGCCTGCGGGGATATGTATCCCCTTCCACAGTTTTTATCTGTTGCCGCCGATAGGGGGAGGCTTTTGATTCTCTTCCAGGTTCCATTTCAAAGGTTGCGGATTTGAATTTTCGCATGAGCGGGGGGGGGGCGGAAATCACAAAGATTCTGGATATTGCTGTAATTCCAAAGATAACTGAAGATGTGGCTTTTCTTAAAGCTATCTCAATCTTCACGTTCCCTCGCGATTTTCAATATACTCATACCTGTCCAAGATAAATTCTAACACAAACATATAAGAAGTCAAGGGAAAAAAGAAAAAGGTTGAGCGATTTTCGGATAAAATAGTTTTCTCCCCGGTTGAGCCTTTTTGAGAACTAATTGGACAGCATAATGACATATACAGACCTAAAAACCGTGAACCTCGTTTCCAAACCCCCTTAATACCCGTCCAAAACCCCCGTTTTTACAGGATCACTTTTCCGATTCTAAATTATCTTGGACAGCAGTGAATATTCCTTAAATCTTTTATGATAGTAATTAGCCTTTTGTGCCCAGCCTAAAAGAAGCACTGAGCAATATCTCGGAGGTCTTGCCTGCCTGTGCGTTGCACGCGGATAGGCAAAGGACAACCTTTTTATGCTTTGCTTGACACCATTTTGCCATTTTGCAACTTTTTGGTTTGATTCAAAATAACTTTGGAGAATTAATTGCTAAAGAGAATTCTTTAATCCGCTTCTCTGCCAGCTTTACATACTCCTCATTTATATCATATCCAACATAGTGACGTTTTGTTTTTATCGCTGCTATTGCAGCCTGTCCACTTCCTGCAAATGGGTCTAAGACAATTTCTCCTTCAAAAGTATAAAGTTGGATCAACCTATAAGGCAATTCAACTG
>DYJP01000010.1 GCA_020723065.1 Candidatus Micrarchaeum sp. | reverse complement strand
GTAAGGATGCATAGATTGTAAACCAAGGCCTTAAGTTTCATTTCCTTCTTCTTCATCTCGGTGTTTCTGCTCAGCAGATCTCACCAATTCTTGGTTTTATGTTTGTAATGCGTTTTCGATTATGTTTTTAAATCATCATTGCTAATGTTATTCATGGCAAAGAAAACATCGCATTCAATGGACTGGACTGTGGTGGCCGCAGTCCTCATCGTGGTCTTGGGTTTCCTGGCCGCGGTAAACTACATATTTCCGGGTTCGTCATCAGATAGGACAGTTTCTGTTTCTGGCACAGCAGAAATGTCGGTTTCACCTGACAATGTGGTCGTCTATGCGCAGATCCTTACTAGATCGAATGTCTCTGCAGACGAGGCAAAGGACCTTAATTCAAACATCTCCGAGAAGGTTCTCGAATCTCTTCTTGCAGCAGGAGTCAACAGAAGCGAGATAGAGACGAGTGGATTCAGCGTATATCCCGAATATGACTGGACTCAGGACAAGGGTCAAGTTCTTAAGGGATATGCGGCGAGCAATAACATGAAGATCACATTCTCTGATTTCGACAATGCAGGCAAGGTTGTCGATGCAGTAGTTGATTCAGGTGGATTCATAAACTACATAAATTATGAGCTCTCTACATTAAAATTGAATAAATACAAGGCGCAGGCTTTTGCTGAGGCATCGAAAGATGCAAAGATGAAGGCTGAGTCCATAGCGGCTGGTCTTGAAAAAGTTCTCGGAGACGTAGTTTTTGTCAGCACTTCCGATTACAACTACTACCCATATTCACTTTACAAGGCAGAGGCAGGAGTTATGTTAAATAATGCAAAGCAGGTTGCGACAAATCTTCCGTCAGCAAAAGTTGATGTGACTGCCACAGTATCTGTGACTTACAAGATAGTTTGATTTTTTTTAATTTTTTTTAAACAAGCATTCAGTGCAAGTCCTAAGCATATCTTGTTTTTTTTTGAAAATTAATAAGCGCTGGGAGCGAGATTCGAACTCGCGCAGGCCTTTTGGGCCTAACAGCTTAGCAGGCTGCCGCCATAGCCACTAGGCGACCCCAGCACGTTGAAAAATGATGCTAATGTCAATATGATATGATTATGTATGCAATGTTTTTAATTCCATCTTTCCAATCCTTATCATGGTCAAAATATTCGATGGGCAGAATATTTCAAAGTTGAAGGAATGCTATCTTTACAAGAAGTTGAAGGACAATGCGGTCCAATGCACGAACTGCTCCAGGCGGTGCATCATTTCAGAGGGGAAGAACGGATTTTGCCTGGTAAGGAAGAACATCGGCGGAAACCTTTACGCGTTAAACTATTCTAAGATCGCCACGATGAATGTCGACCCGATCGGAAAGAAGCCGTTGGCGCATTTCCATCCGGATGCTTCGGTGTTTTCCATCGCCACCATGGGATGCAATTTCAGGTGCAAGTACTGCTGTAACTGGTCCATAAGTCAACCAGAGAAGATGGAAGGCGAAGACCTTCCTCCGGAAAAAATAGTCAACATGGCGAAGGAAGCCAGGGTCGACGGGATATCCTACACCTATACTGAACCCACAATCTTCTTCGAGATCGCCTACGACGTGGGCAAGCTTGCAAAGAAGGAGGGGCTTTTTAACACCTGGGTCACCAATGGCTATTTCACAAAGGAGCTGATCGACAAGGGCAAGGACTACATCGATGCGATGACAGTAGATTTCAAGGCCTCTGGAAATTTGGATTTCTACAAGGACTACATTTCTGTCAACGATGTCGAGCCGATCTACGAAAACCTCAAGTATCTGAAGAAGAAAGGGATCTACTTCGAGATAACGAACCTTATAGTCCCACGGGTGGGGGACAATCTGGAGGAAGTGAGGGCCCTTGCGGAATGGGTGAGGGACAAGCTCGGAAAGGAGACGGTGTTCCATCTTCTCAGGTTCTATCCTGCTTACAAGATGATGGATTTCCCGGAGACTCCGATTGAGACGTTAGAGAAGGCTCAGAAGATAGCCGCGGAATACCTGGATTATCCGTTGCTCGGTAATGTGCCGGGCCATCCAGGCGAAAACACATATTGTCCGAACTGTCATGCGCTTGCGATAGGGAGATACGGGTTCATGATAACTCGTTGGATGCTGGACAAGGACAACAGATGCCTGAACTGCGGCCACAAGATTCCGATAATCGGATCCTTAAAACGGTCTTTGCCTTCATTTGGCTGAATAGATATTGGTGAAAAAAATGAAAGCAGAATATTCTTTGGAAGACGGAAAACTGCTAATAGAACTAGCCCATGACTCAATTAGTAAGTATTTGACGAGCGGTGAGATTGTGAACATTCCTGCCAAGTTTCCAAGGCTTCCGCCGCATCTTGCAGCGAAGCACGGAGTGTTCGTTACTCTTTATATAAATGGAGACCTTAGGGGCTGCATTGGCTTGCCAATTCCGATACAGCCTTTGGCGGATGCGGTGAGGGACATGGCGATAAGTGCGGCCACCGAAGATTACAGGTTTTCTCCAATAACGGAAAACGAGTTGGGAGAGCTTCAGATAGAGGTAAGCGTTCTTTCGGTTCCGGAAGAGCTCAAGCTTGAAAATAAAGAGGAAGCTAAGAATAGAATAAAGGTTGGGAGGGATGGATTGATAATCGAATCAGATTGGCAGAGAGGACTTTTGCTTCCCCAGGTCGCAGTGGAAGAGAAATGGGATTCAGAGGAATTTCTGAATCACACCTGTATAAAGGCAGGGCTTCATGACGAATGCTGGAAAGAAGAGGGCACGAGGATTTACACTTTTCACGCAGTCATTTTCACAGAGCAGAAGAACGGCTCCGTAAAGATGACGCTTCCGGAATGATATTATGGTCACAAGAAAGCCCGCTGTTGCGGGAACATTTTATCCTGGATCCAAATTCGAGTTAAAGGAAGAGATGGAACACTTATTTTCCTTAAAGGAAGTTGCGGAAGTTAAACCGAGTAAGAACACTTTCGGAATAGTTTGTCCGCATGCCGGATACATTTATTCCGGAAGGATTGCTGCGATGGGATACGCGAGAATAAGGGAAATTGGAAAAGGTGCCACTTTTGTGATTATAGGGCCGAATCACCATGGAATCGGTCCTGAAGTTTCCTTGTATCCTGACGGTGAATGGGAAACTCCGTTTGGCAAGGTGCAGATAGATTCAGATTTGGTGAAGAAGATCGGTCGGGTTTGCAATGGGGATCTGCTTATGGATACAAGCGCCCATATTTATGAGCATTCGATAGAGGTGCAGCTTCCTTTTCTTCAGCATTTGTTTGGAAATGATTTCAAATTTTTGCCAATTTGTATGCTGAATCAAAGTATGGCAGTCGCCAACGAGGTTTCAGAAATTCTTTATAAAGTGGCTTTAGGTTCAAAGAAAAAAGTTATTTTCATTGCATCAAGCGACTTCAGCCACTATGTTCCCAAGAAAAAGGCGGAACAGGACGACATGCTTGCGATAAAAAAGATTGAGGCGTTAGATATAAAGGGCTTTTATGAAACGATAGGTAGGAAGCAGATCTCTCTGTGCGGCTACGGTCCTATTGCTACTTTGATGTTCATTTCAAGCAAGCTGGGGCAAGCAAATGCCCGGCTTCTCAAATATGGAACGAGTGCGGAAACCAGTGGAGACGAAGGCGCAGTAGTGGGGTATGCGTCTATTGAATTTTCAAGAAAATGAGATGGTTTTATGTCAGATACTTCTTTATGCCCGTTTTGTAAGATAGAGCGCTCTCTTCTTGTCAAAAATGGAAAGTTTGTTTATGTCCAGCTGAGTAATCCAAGATTGGTTGATGGCCATATGCTTGTTATACCTAAGCGGCATGTCGAATATTTGCATGAGCTAAATGAAGAGGAGCGAAAGGAGCTCTTTGACGTCATCATTGAGATCCAGCAGAAGGTTCTTGACAGGTTCTCTTCAGGGTGCGACATAAGGCAGAACTGCAGGCCTTTCCTTCCGGAAGGAAGGCTGAAAGTAAATCACGTTCATATTCACATTATCCCGCGAGAGAAAGATGACGAGCTTCATCAGAAATCGATGAAGTTTCAGGACGAGCTTTTTAGAGAGCTGACTGAAGAAGAAAGGGTGAAGTTCATCAAGCTATTCGGATTGTGAACTGATTCAATTCTTTTTTTTTAAAAAAGAAAGATGAGTGTGGCTGCTGGATTAGGTTGGTTCCCGTACCATTTAGTTGGTCTGTCTCTAGCCTCCACCCCGCTACCCTACAGACAAGATTATTTACACTTAAGGTTGCTCCTTCCGGCCTGGCCTAGTTCATGCAAACCATCTTCCCATAGGACAGAGCTTCTACGGTATCAAAACAGGACTAAATGACACAGTATCCGTCCTAAGCCTTGAGACCCCACTGTAGAGGATTTGTGAGATAGGAGACCCCTAGCCTCCCGGCCCGCAGCCACATAAAATATTCGCTGTTAGGGTTTATAATTGCTACTCTTGATATTTCATATACTGGATTCTTTTTGAATGCGTGATAAGATGGACTTAAGGGTGATCCTTGTAGAACCGGAATACGAGCAGAACATTGGTTACTGCGCGAGAGTGATAAAGAACTTCGGATTTTCAGACTTGGTCATTGTGAATCCAAAAGTAAAAATTGGACAGGAAGCTAGGATGTATTCTAAGCATGCAGACGATCTTCTTAAATCCGCTAAAATTGTCAAAACATTGGGCGATGCATTGAAGGGCTGTTCAATTTCCATTGGCACTACTGCAATTCACGGTGGTGGAAGGGAAGTGCTCAGGATCGCGCTTACTCCGAAGCAGGTGATAAAGAGTCTTTCAGGCACAGATGCAAAGATAGCACTTCTCATAGGAAGGGAAGGAACCGGACTTTCGAAAGAGGAGTTGGGAACGTGCGATTTGGTGGTCAGAATTCCCACATCAAAGGATTACGGCACCCTCAATATTTCGCATGCTTTGGGCATTCTTTTATATGAATTTAGGAGCGCGGATTCCAATGACGATGTGGAGTACATTTCCGAGCGAGAAAGGAAGGTAATAGACGATACTTCAAGACAATTAGTAAAAAGTTTGAAAGGAATAAGGGGGGAGAAGACAACGATCCTTTCACTGAAACGGATATTCACCCGGGGAATCCGTTCTTCTACTGAAGGTAAAGCGCTGATAAACTTTTTGAAAAAACTCGATAAAGCAATACGGCAGAGGGATTAATTTCAATTTCTAATACAGGATACTGCTTCCGCTAGCGTTTTTTAAAAATAATAAAAATAGAAATTGAAAAATAAAAAACCGAATTATCTCTTTCTCTTGACTATCTTGATTCCTTCTGGAGTCAGGATGAGAGTATCGTCTCGGATTCTTGCGACGTCGCCGTTGATCTTGGTGACATACCCCTTGAGTTCACCGATAACGTTTCTCAGTCTTGTTTGCTGCTTGGAGAACGGACCGAAGTTGAGAAGAATTATGTTTCCTCTTGACAACTCGTGTTCTACGACGCTAATGTCTGCCTCGCTTTCGAGTGCGATCGGCTTGACAAATCTGTCTGCACCTTCGTGAAGAACATCAACATTCTCGAGTTCTGCAGTGTCTAGATATTCTTCTAGGTCCATTTCCTTGCTTAGTCCCAATAAACTTGATAGTTTTTGAAGCATTCCCATTAATGCCACCTCTATTGTTTATTGTAATGTAATATTAAAAAAGGTTATCATTTGTCCTTTTTGTTGTTTTTTTAGTTCTCCGTCGTAAATATCATATCTTGCTCTTTTTTCATTTTTTCATTTTTACTATTTTTTTATTTTTTTTCTGAATGTAATCCGCATATCTTTAATAAGCTGAGGATTAAATTACATCTGATGATCTTATGATATTTGGGGAAAAAGTAAACTCTGAAGTAAGGAAGGCTGTGAAGAAACCGCTCGGAAAGCTTTACAGCGAAGACGAGATTCTTTCGGTTCTTTCAAGAACAAGAAAGAAGATAATTGCTGTAGGAGATGAGACGGGGAGGCTCCTTTCCTTGAACGGAATCAAACCTTTCATTTGGATATACGACGGGAAGATAATGAGGAAGCGAATAAAATACAAGCTTCCGCTCCCGACATACATTGTGAAGAGTAAAAAATCCACCGTCTCATTGCAGCTCCAATCTGCAATAGACGATGCGCTTTCAAAAAATAAGCCTTCGAGAATTTTCGTGATAGGAGAAGAGGATATGGCCACTCTCTATGCGATATATAGGGCCAAGAACGCAGTAATCGTTTACGGGCAGCCCAAAAAAGGTACAGTCCTTGTGAAAGCGGATAGGAAATCTAAATTGTTGGCACTGAATCTTTTAAAGAAATTGGAATAAAGAAATCTACTTTTGTAGTATTATTTCCGCTTTTATTTTTTTGCAAGCAGTGTCTGCATTAAAGCAAAGCACAACACTCCGCCGAATATCCCTAAAAGCCAAGGTGTTATCGGGTCTTTATAGAAGTATGGGTTGATCCTGAGACCGTTTCCTATGACTATTCCAACTATCAGTGCAAGTATGATTCTTCCCGCATATACGAAATTGTCTCCCCATTTTGTCATGTTATTATTTATCCACTAACTAATAAAAATCTATTCAATTCTTTGTTTGTGCAAGTCAGACTGGTTAATTCTTACATCTTGTTCATAATCTATTCGTTGATTGACGTTAATTTTAACATGCCAGATAACATTTTTAAACCAAATCCTCCACTTTAATAGTATAAACATTGATATTGCGGCTAACCGCAATAGATAGGTGATTAAAAATGGTAAAACAATTTGACATGGATATGCTTGGTGCATTGGCCTTCATAGTTGGTTTAGTGGTGGCCCTTGTCCTAGCATTCGCCCCGAACGCTTTAACACCGGGCTGGACAGTGTTGATACTTGGAATTTTGGGTATCATAGTAGGTCTGTTGAATATAGGGGACAAAGAGCTTCAGTTGTACTTGATAGCAAACATTGCATTTATGATGGCTGCTACAGGTTTCAGTGCTGTTTTGTCTGCGCTTCCGGTGATTGGATCTATTGGCATAAGCTTCTTAACGAACTTTGTGCACAACGTGACCCTCTTCGTTGCACCGGGTGCAGCAATTGTTGCTTTGAAGGCTCTTTACGAGATTTCAAAGGAATAAACAAGAAATGAAGTCGGTTAATCCCGACTTTTTTCTTTTTTTTCTATTTTTTTAGGATTTCATTAAAGCTTAGAAATATAAATCTTTATATATCTTTGACGCTATATTATTTTATGGCATTTGATGAGATAAACAAACCAGAAAAGAAAGATGAACACGTTCAAGCGGACCCTTCGAAACATCCGCTTAATGAGACTCTTTATTCTGAATCTGAATCGAAGGAAAGTAAGCTTGTTTTTATTCTGGAGGATTTTTTGCCTACGATGAATCTTTACAAAAGGATTCTTACAGGGTACAAAATTAGAGATGCTGGAACAGTTGACGAAGCGATAAAGGAAATAGATAAGATAAAGCAGAGCGGTTTGACTGTGTCTGTAATGATAAGCGATTTTAACCTTCCAGATGGAATAAGCGATAGGGCAATTGAGCACATGAAAGAAGTCTTCCCGAAAGTAAAAGTAATTCTTATATCTGGCAATGATGATTCTAAATTTCTGATTAAAGCGGATAAGTTTATATCAAAAAATCACATTTTTGAAGTAAAGGAAATAGTAGATAAGTTTCTCTGATTTTTTATAACTATAGAGCAATGTTTTATATTTATCCATCTTATTTTTATTAAGGTTTAAGCCTCCGTAGTATAACCTGGATAGTACGCGAGCTTGCGGTAACCCTTTACTTGCTTTGTGAACAAAGCGTTAATGGAAAGGGGTGCGAAAAGCTTGTAATGTGGGTTCGAATCCCGCCGGGGGCGTTCATATAGCTTTATGCGTCGAACTTTCTTCTGCAAGCCCTCATAGTCTAACCTGGACATGACACGGCCCTCCGAAGGCTGAGGTTCGGGTTCGAATCCCGATGGGGGCGTTATTGTTTTAGAGTAAGATTGGAATTTAATGAAAGATAATTTTATAGAATTGAATTTTCAAAGAAAATAGTGGAACTTTTATTTAAAAAAAATTCAAATCAGAGAGTTTAGGTTTTTATGATCTTTTGTTCTAACAATTTAAGCAAGACTAGTAATAGAGTTTAAAAATATTAACTATACATTATTATATACTAAATATACTAATTTCAGTATCTGTTTGAGTTTTATTCATTCGGAATATTGGATTTTTTTATGTTGAAAATTGTGATATTATGGGTAAATTTCCAGTAGCAGACGCAGAATTGAAAAGCCAGCTAATTTGCAGGAAGTGCAAAACCAAGAACAGAGTGGGCGCAAAGAAATGCAGGAAGTGCAACTACCCTTTCTTGAGGGCAAAGAAGATTACAATCGTCAAGAAGTAGACTAGAGTTTTATTTATTTTTAATTTTTATTTTATTTGTTGCCTCAGTAGCTCAATGGCAGAGCGTCTGACTTGTAGAAACTCTTTCGGGAAAAGAGCTTCATCAAACATCGAAAGTTTTTTGATGAAACGTTCTCACCAAGAAAGTTTCAAGGGATCAGAAGGTTGGGAGTTCGAGTCTCCCCTGGGGCTCTGTTCTTTTTCTAATTCATATTACTCTTATTTTAATTTCCGCATTATTTTCGACGATACAACCGATAAATATTTATATATGTTTTGTGCTGTAAATATGTACTTCATTCGATAATTAATCTTGAGGAGCACAAGTGGAGAATATGGACCAGGAGATTATTTCAATTGCGGACAAGGTAATCGAACTGCTTAAGCAGAGAAAGATAATGGAAATGCCGGACCTGGTTAAGGAGACCGGTGCCAATGAAAGTGACATCAAGCTTATTATAGGCTTGCTTGAAAAAGAAGAAATGGTTGAAGTTGAATACAATCTAACCAAGGTGCTCATATCATGGAACGATGAGGCGGATAGGCTTCTCATGAAGATAAAGAAGAATCAAAAGATCAGCGCCTGGGATCCGTCAAAGCACACCTCCAAGACTGACAAGAGAAAGCAGCATACTGGTTTTCTTGTTCCTTTGAAGTTGCAGAGAGAAGAGGAGTATCTCGGAGAGAAAAGGCAAGAATTTGAGGCAAAGGAAGCGCTCAATATTTCAGACGATGCAGAATCATCTAAGTTCGGTATCCTGGACGGGAACATAGACAGCCGTAAGATAGAGAAGCAGATAAGAGACATAGAGTTGAGGATCAGTTCAAAGGAGCGTTTGCAAGATCAGAAAAAGCAAGTTTCATTTTCACATTCAAAACAAGAGGAAAAGCAGAAGGCGCAGAAGCCTGGAAGTTCAAGGAGCAGTACTTTCAATATTGGCGCATTCGCAGTGAAGCAGCCTGAGAGCGATGGATCAGATTCAGACGAAGAAATCCCGACAAAGGGCAGAAATGTTTCCAAAGAAAACAATGAGACGTTCGAGATTTTCAATTCTAAGACAGAAAACATATTGGCGAAGCCGAAGCAGTCCGCATTTTCCAAGCCGATGGCTAAGAGCCAGTCAAAGACTAAAAAGGAAAAGGAGATAGATAAGGAAGTAAAGGAGATAGAGCGAACTATACTCTTCAGGCTCGGTGAACCATTGAAGCAGAACGGGGAAAGTTATGATATAATCGATCTTAAGGAAAGCGACATAGTCAGCAAGGTAAAGAAAGACTTGGAGCGCAAGCCCCGCGGGAGCCAGGCGGGAAAGACTGTTCTGAATTCATACAAGGCGGATGCTGATGAAGGACCCTCTCAAAAGCCATATGTTCCAGAGCAAAATGTTCGAGTCCAGTCCGATGGTGACATGCTCGGAAAGCTTAAGGAAAAGCTTACTGAAATTGTAAACAAGAAATCAGAGATCCTCGAGTTGAACAAGGAGAAGACTATTCTTTTTGACGATTCCCATCTTGCACTTAAAAGTAAGCTCATAACAGAGATTTCCGCGCTTGGGAAACTTGTAGAGAACAGGGAGACCAGGATTAAGGAACTACAGTCCAAGATATCCGAGCTTCCGAACAGTCTCAAAAGGTTGGAATCGGATATCCGAGGGCTCAGGCAGGTACAGGCAGAGCTCAATGAGCAGTTCAATTCTTCAACGGATGAAGTGCGGATCCTTAAGTCCCAGGTTAAGGAAACAAGGGACGATAGTTTGAAGGAGCTTATGCTTCTTAAGGAGCATCTTTTAGTTCAGGAAAATGAGCTTAAGAAGATGAATCAAGTATACAAGTCTTTCAAGTCAAATGAGGAGCAGCTTGCAAACTCGATCAGCTATGTGAGGGACAGGATAAGAGGTTCCCAGGCAGAGCTTCTGAACCTAGAGAAAGAGCTCGAAGACATAATATTTAATTCGGATTCGATAAGGCAGAAAATAGAAGAAATAACCAAGTCCCTGAGACAGACGACTAACCAGTTCGAAAAGTCAGTAAATAAGCTGAAGAGACTTGACGAACTTAATTTCAGCATTTCCGCTATAGAAGATTCATACAATTCATTGAAGTCTGAGATTGGCTCGAAGCTTGACAAATATGAGAAAGAGATGCTTGCGATGAAAGAGTCCATCCAGTTTGATTTCACAAGAAAATATCTGCAGGAGCTCGAAAGACTTACGCTTCAGAATGAAAGCGAATTCAAGTCGCTTCTCATAAACGAGGAAAGAATTGATAGCGAGATAGAAATGAAGAAAAAGGAGCTTTCCTCTCTGATAGAGCAGGCGAAGTCACTTCAGGCCGTAGTTTCAGGTTCGGATCCAACAAAGCTTGACTTCGGTCCCGACTATGCAAAAGGCAGCAGTTTGTTTTATTCTATAAATTCAGCTGACAAAGGAGAGGCTGCACTTGATTTTGAGAAGATCACTTTGGACAGCAGTGAAATTTCTCAGAAAGGGGAAAAGCAAAGCTTTTCAGGTAAGCTTGACCAATTTTTTACAGATCTGGCCAAAAAGATAAAGTAGGCTAATTTGATACATCCTGTGTGGTTTCTATATGTTTTTGTCTTTTAGTGTCTAAGCTTGCGAACGCATATGCAATTGCAAATGCGATTCCCAGAGCGACCACCAAAGCCGGGTTGAATGAGACCAGTATTGTCCTGTACTCTCCAAGATTGGTGATATCTAGATATGCTGTCAGATTGAATGCTATATGTAGCAGCATTGCCATGAAAAGGCCAGGTATGATTCCGATCTTGTAGAATTTCTTGTATTTTGGCCTTGATTTGAGCAGACCAAGAACCAATCCTATGAATCCAGTGAAGCATGCGTGAGAGATCGTGTTGAATACGGACCTGTACATTATGATCGAAAGCCATGCGTCTATGCCTGTAATTATCGGATCCACTCTTGCAAGGAAATAGAACCAGTTTTCGTACATTGCGAAACCGAGTCCTATCGCAAATCCGTAGAGCAGTCCATCCAACGCATCGTCGAATTCAGGATGGTTCGAAAATACCGCTAATCCGAATGTCTTTAGGAGCTCTTCTATTATTGGGCTTGCTATGAGGCTTATTATCGCGGTCGAAAGAGCGAGAGGAAGAAGTTCCGGCGTCTCGTGGACAAGATAAAGGAACACGTTATTCAGGAAGAAAGTCACGAATGCAGCGAATATCCCGTAGACGAACATTCCGACCACGAATCTGAACGGTTCCCTTTCGTATATGTCAGCGTACCAAGTTAGTATCATGAGTATCAGCGGAACAATCAGCGAAGCTACAAAGGAAATGAGAATTATCTGAATCTTTGTTTCAAGGCTGTATTCCGTATATGCTGAGAATGCAATGAGGCATGCGAGTGTAACCGCAAAGAATATGGTGAAGAACCATATTATCGGGTTTGCCATTCCATTTGCTGCCTGTTCTCCCGGTGTTTTGCCGTAGGGAAATTCGAATAGGGTTTTATCTGTGTATACATCCTTCTTTCCGTATTTTCTGTGTTCCGCATTATTTATTACAAGGTAAAGTATGAACATAAGTACGAGCGCGATCACTGGGGCAACGACGTATGCACCAATCTTTATGGTTTCATTGGACGATTTTTCATACTTCTCCCAGTCTTCCACTATTGTGAATTCCTTGACATAGGAATCATTGCTGATAAGAGCGTATCTTCCAACATATGTTGTGAATCCGTTGTAATAATACCTAAGCGGCACAGAGAATTCCGCAGTCTCTCCTGGTTCCAGGGCACCTATTTCGGTGACGAGCATGTATTTTTCCCCTTCCTTAATGTATAGGGCGAGTTCTATTCCGTTTGCATGGGAATTCACCACTTTCATGTTGTGGCTTACCAGGCACGGATTGTCCGCGCAGACCACCGCTATTGGGTTTATTTCTGCGTTAAGCGACCCTTCAGTGAAGCTGGTGTTATTTATTCTCAGTATAAGCTGCTGCGGAAAATGAGCTGCACTTGTAAAGGAAGAGATCGCCATTGCAGATATGATCAAAAATAGAATGTGAACGCTGAATTGCAATTTTGGCTCCTGGTTTTTTTTCTTATCCTTTCTCATCAAATCACAGTTTGTCTTCTGATTTTTATTGTCTATTATCATTATTAAACATTTGTTTTTTGCTCCCATTATTTTTGTATTTCGACTAAAGAAAGATTTATAGTTTATCGATACAAGAGAATATCATGTCAATTTTCATTTTGACTGGCAATCCAGGAACTGGCAAGTCTACTTTGGCAAATAGGTTAGAGAGAAAGGGATATTTTGTCCTGCGGATAAACGACATTGTAAAAGAATATAAGTTATGGGACAGGAAGGAGATGGGGTCCAAGGTTGTTTCTATATCTAAGCTGAAGAGACAGGTTCTCGGCCTGCTCAGGAAGAATAAGGGAAAGAATATTGTGGTGGAAGGTCATCTCGCATGCGAGTTCGCCGTGCCAGCTGATTTCTGCGTAGTGCTAAGAACGGATCCGATCTTGCTTTTGAAGCGAATGTCTAGGCGAAAGTACAAGAAAGAAAAGATTTCCGGTAACATCGAGACAGAGATGCTGGACTATTGTACACAGCTTTCCGAGAAAAATTATTCATGCCCTATATACGAGATCGACACCTCGTCTGGCCTTTCCAGGGCAGTAAATGATCTTGAAAGAATAATAGAGTTAAATTCGGGAGAAAAGAAAAACAAGAAGGAACTCCAGAAATTTAGATCGGGAAAGGTAAATTGGAGTTCTAAGATGAATGACGAGAGGTTAAAAAAATTCTTGTTTTCATGAAAAATCAGCAAGCAAAGAGTTTAAAACCTCTTTATCTTATTTATCATTATGGAAAGCAGACAGATTTCGAAAAAGACTTCGGGCCAGTTTAAGGGCCAGGTTGCGTTCGAAACCATTCTTATAGTGGGATTCATATTTCTTCTTCTGATACCTCTTCTTTACGTACTTTTCAGCAGGTCTGTTTCCATCCAGGATGAGTTTAAGACGATCGAAACTTCCAGAGCGCTTTCCACCCTTTCCTCCACCATAACATCCGTTGGAGTTCTTGGGCCAAACAACAGCGCGATAATTGAATTTACTCTTCCAGATAACATAGAGTCTATCTCGATAGGGACTGAAGACCCTAGGGAGATCACTGCGGTTCTGTCGACATTTCTTGGCGATATCCACATTGTCAAGGTAGTTCCGTTCGATGTGGAAAGTATGATCGGAATCAATGACCTAAAGTCGGGTAGGTCTAAGATAGCTGTCACTTACGTGGAGTCGGAAGGCATAATAACAGTAGAAAAAATATAAAAAAGAACGAAATAAAACTAGCTTTTAATTCCAAGGTTCATTTCATAGGCTTGCCTGGATAAAGGTCTCCTTCCTGTATCTGTATGGAGATGCTCTTGAGTTTTTTGTTCTTGTTCTTCTTACCCTTTATCCTGTCCTTTTCCTCTTTTATCTTCCTTTCAGCTTCCCTTAGGATGTCCTTAAGCACTGAGAAGATTTTCCAGCCGTTGCTGCTGACCTCGAATGTAGTCTTTCCAGTAACAACCATCTTCATGCTGTACTTGTGTCTCTTCCCTGTGGCAGAGTACTTCTTTATGTTGAGTCTTACGAATTCGATAGGCATTATCATCTCGAAGCTGCTTGCAAAGTTAAGGATCTCGTTATAGATATCTTGCTTGTTCTTTTTGTCATCTTCGTCAAGTCCAACTATCTCGATGATAACCTCGTGTTTCGGCATCGATGTCTTTATTATGTCAACGATAGTGAGTATTCCGGTTTTTCCTTCTCCTTCAACAAGAAGCGCGGAGACTGAGTTCCTAATCATGAGCTTGGAGGCTTCTCTGAGTGAAGCCGAAGGAGATATAGATATAAGCTTAGGTGTAGATCCGACGATTGTTTGCAAGAGTATAGTGTTGGCCCCATTCTTTTCCCTTCCCATGGGCGCTTTTGTCTTCACCTTCTGCATGAACGGAAGTATATCGGCGCTGCTTATGATTGTGACGTTCTTTCCGTTGTCAGTTATGAGGATATGATGTTTCTTTTCTTTTCTCATGAATGCGGCCGCCTTTGCTACGCTTTCCTTGATGCCCATCTTTTCGACAGGAACTTTCATCACTTCTTCTAATTTCATTGGAGAAATCTTGTCACCGTCCAAGAGTTCGTTGAGCACGTCCGTATTTCTGATCATTCCAACTACCGAGTCTCCTTCTATCACAGGGAGCTCCCTGTAGCCTTCTATGAACAGTTCAGCCATTTTTTCCATGTTGTCGTACTGCTTGATGGCTGGCGCTTTGAGTGCGTACTTTTCTATTTTGGCGTCTTGCTGGTATTGTACTGTCCTGAGAGTTTTATCGGATAAAATTCCGAAGTACTTTCCGTTCTTTTGGACTACAATCGTCAGAGTTCCTTCATTTATGAGCTTAGAGGCCTTTGCCATCTGCTCTGTTGCGTTCATTATTGTTGCTGGTCTTATGATCATATCAACACCTCTATAATTGTCTTTTGTTCATCTCTTTTTGATGAAAGATTTTAGTAGAAAATAATTTTGTTCTGATAGTATACAGTCAATCGTGTTTTTTATTCCCACTGTATCGAACACGATTATGTTCGCCCTGACCTTTCCTAACTCTTTATTTTCCATGAGTTGGACCTCGTACAGATATCCTAACGGAACGGTCATTTTGAGTTCTTTGTGCCTTATGGTTATTTGGTCGTTGTCAACTGTGATTTCTCCGGCCTGGCTTCCGAAAACATCGCCAAAAATAGGTATTTTTACCATAATCATCTTATGTCACGCACTATTTAAAAATTATTCCGTTAAGATTACTTTATGGTATCTTCTAAGGTTTCATCTCCAAAATTAAGGGGCCAGGCAGCGACAGAATTTCTAGTCACTTACGGCTGGGCCATAGTAATAGTTCTCGCAATAATGGCGATACTTTACTCGACTGTTTTCAAGCCGGAATTCTATGTTTCGGAAAGGTGCGACATCGCCCCGGGAATCACATGTGATAATTTCGCACTCACAAAGATTGACGATAAACATGTCAGATTGAACTTCCAGGCTCACAATACAATGGGGTTCCAGATAAACGTCACAAACATCGGGCTCACACTTCAGGACTCAAAGACAGGAATCTTTGTGACAAACAATGTCAACTCGATGCCTGACCTTTCACCTTCTCTATTGAATGAAGGGCAGTCATTCGATGTGACTACTACATTCGTAGTCTCTTCAATTGGTGTATCAGGCTCGCTCTACAAGATAAATTTTACGATGAATTTCACGAACGAAGCAGTGTCGTCTAAACCAAGTCATGTGACCGCGGGAATAATAAACGTCAGGCTCTCCTGATCAGGCAGCTTTTTTGTTCATTTTTTATACTTTTTTGGAGATAAGTAAGCATGAGATATCCTATAGTGGCAGGCACTTTCTATTCCAGTGACAAGACCCAGCTTAGGGACTCGATAACATCTTTGCTTTCGAAAAGGGTGACAGACGCGAAGATCAACAGCGTAGGCGCGATCTTTGTTCCAAATGGAAAATATTCCGAGACAGCAGAGCTAATGGGCGGAGCATACGCGGAGCTTTTTGGGCTTGCGCAAAATACCACTTTTGTTATAATTGGACCCAACACCCTTAAGAGGGGCAAGCCTGTTGCGATATCGCAGGAGGATTGGATAACTCCATTGGGAAAGGTGGAATATGACAAGAATTTTGCAGAGCTTATCAAGCAGCATTCGACATTCGCTGAGTTCGACGATTTCGCGCACATGTACGAACCTTCCATAGAGATACAGCTTCCATTCATTCAGAATCTTGTCGACAGTCCGAAGATGGTGGCAATATCAGTCCGTATGAGTAATATGTCTATTGTTTACGACCTTGTGAATGCGATCCAGGTGGCAGCATCGCTGTACAGGAAGAACATCATAGTCATAGCAGCTTGCGACTTTATAACCAGAGATGATGGATTCTCCGCAGAAATGGAGACAAACAAGTACATCGAAATGTTTAGAATATGCCAGGAATCTGATTTCGATAATTTTGCAAATCTGCTGGATAAGTCGAACGGATTCTCTAACTATTCTGTTTTCCTGATACCATTGCTGTTGATGCTAAGGCAGAAGTTCTCTCCTCTTGTAGTGGGGAAGAAAGTTGTGAAGACTGGGGTGAAGGAGCAAGCTAGGAGTTACTTGTCTGTAGTCTATTACAAATGATTACTCGAAGGTATGTGTATGTCGATAAATAAAAGGAAGCTTGACCATATAAATCTGGCGCTGAAAAAAGACGTGTCCTTCAGGTCAATTTCAGCTGGATTTGAAGATGTATTCATTTTTCACAATTCACTTCCAGAGCTTGATTTTGAAGAAGTTGACACTTCGCTGGTTTTCCTCAAGAAGAAGCTTTCCGCCCCGATCCTGATAGACGCAATCACTGGCGGATTTTTTGGCGCAGAGAAGATAAATAAGAAGCTTGCTCACGTGGCCGAAAAGGAAGAAATCGCATTTGCAGTCGGTTCGCAGCGCGCAATGATTCAGAATCCAAGTCTAGCTTATACTTACAAAGTAAGGGATGTCGCGCCGAACGTTCCAATAATAGGAAACATAGGAATCGCCAATTTAGACAGACAGACGATTGATAAGCTCGATTCTGCAGTCAAAGAGATTGATGCGGACGCCTTGGCGGTTCATCTCAATCCTCTTCAAGAAGCGATACAGACAGAAGGGGATAAGAATTTTAGCAAGAAGGCAAGGATGATAGACGAAGTCTGCGATTCAGTGGACGTTCCAGTCATAATCAAGGAAGTTGGGCATGGCATTTCTCCGGATGCTCTTAAGGAAATCAACAAGACAAAGGCCAAGATTATAAATGTGGCTGGTGCAGGGGGAACTTCTTGGACCAAGATCGAGTCTTTGCGAAATGGTTCGTCTTCTTCATTCAATGAAGACGGAATCCCTACTGTTGTGTCTTTGATAAATGCAAGAAAGCTCACCAGGAAAGAATTAATTGTTTCAGGAGGATTAAGAAGCGGGATAGATGTAGCGAAAGGAGTAGTTCTAGGAGCTGAAATCGGTGCAGCTGCCGCCCCGTTTCTGCATGCTTACAAATCAAATAAAGCAGTGCAGCTTGTGCAGAATTGGAAGAAAGATCTGAAGGTATTCATGTTCTCCAGGGGAGTGAAGGATCTCAGAAGTCTCAGGAATCTAAAGCCAATAATAACCGGAAAGACCATGGAATTGATCCGCTAAGACACCGGATCTTAAACCTTTTTCAAATCGTTCAGTTTATATTATTTCATTATTTATATTATTCATAGCGAAAAGGCTTTTTTATTCGCAGATTTCATTTAGTACATTTCAAGTGGTTATATGGACATGAAGCAGTTAGTGTTCAAGTGGGCTTTGAAGAATGCATACGATTACGGAAAAGCAAGTCCTGGCTCAGTGGCGGGTAAAGTCATAGCGGAAGCTCCGGATGCAAAGAAAGATATGAAGTCTACGATGAAATTAATAAACGAAGTAATCTCCAATGTCAATGCTTATTCGAGGGACAAAATCGAGAGGGAGATATCTAAGTTCCATTTCGAGGAGAAGAAGGTTGAAAAGGAAAGGGGAATTAACCTGCCTCCGCATCCGGAAGGAAAAATAGTTACAAGATTCGCTCCGGAGCCTTCTGGTTATCTTCATATAGGACACGCAAAGGCATGCCTGATCAGTTGGCAGGGGGCTAGGGAGCAGAAAGGCAGTTTTATTCTGAGGATAGATGACACCAATCCAATGCTTGCGAAGCAGGAGTTCGTAGTCAACTTAAAGGACGACCTCAAGTGGCTTGGGGTGGATTGGGATGTGGAGTGCTACACCTCTGATTTCATGGATGTGTTTTACACGTATGCATTCGAGTTAATCAAGAATGGCAAGGCTTACGTCTGTGAATGCGACGGAGAGACTATTAAGAAGAACAGGGAAGAAAAGCGTGAGTGCCATTGCCGAAACAAGCCGCAGATTAAGAATATTAAGGATTTTGAGAAGATGATAGAAGGCGGATTCAGAGAAGGCGAAGCGATTCTTAGGTACAAGGGAGATATGAAGGCTCTTAATACTGTGATGAGGGATCCGACTTTGGTCAGAATAATCGATCATAATCACTTTAGGCAGGAAGACAAATATTCGGCGTGGCCGTCTTATGATTTTGTGACCCCAATTCTTGATGCAATCCAAGGAGTGACCCATGCAGTAAGATCAAAGGAATACGAACTCAGGGACTCCATATATTATGCACTGATAAACGATTTCGGATTGAGAAAGCCATTGTTGATCTCAATTTCACGTTTAATAATAAAGAACAATACTACCCAGAAGAGGGTGATAAGGAAGCTTGTTCAGGATAAGGTGATAAGCGGATGGGATGATCCGAGGCTTCTCACTATGAAAGCTCTTAGGCGGAGAGGAATTCAGCCGAAGGCACTTAGGGAGTTCGCACTTTCTTTCGGAGCGAGCAAGTCTGAGTCGAAGGACTCCACTCTTGAGCAGCTTTTCCACAAGAATAAGCAGATCCTTGATCCGATTTCCAAGCGATTACATTTCGTCAAGGATCCGGTCGTCTTGAACATCAAGGGATTTAAGTCCACGCTGGAGCTTCCGTTCCATCATGAGAACGACTTGGGTAAGAGGAGATTCTCAGTGAATGAGAATGTGTATGTGGAGAAGGGAGACATTAAGGTCGGAGAGACTATCAGGCTCAAGGATCTTTGCAATGTAAGGATAGAATCTAAGAAGAATGACAATGAATTCTCTGCGGTGGAAGTGAAGACGGAGAAAATTCCTGAGAAGAAGGTCCAGTGGGTTCCGGTGGATTCAGCAGTCAAGATAAGAGTTGAGAAACCTCTCAATCTTCTTGAAGGAGACGTTCCGGTGAAGAACAGCCTTCAGATAGACGAAGGAGTTGCAGAAGAGGATGTCAATTCGCTTAAACAGGGAGAAATCGTCCAGTTCATAAGATACGGTTATGTGATAAAAGACAGGGTGGATGGTGAACCGGTATTCATTTTTTCCTGCTGAGCTCTGTTTCTGTTTTCAAGTGATTCAGATGATGAGGATTGTAGTTCTTGGTTCCGGTGCGGCAATACCGTCTCCGGAAAGAGGTCTTACTTCGATAGCGCTACGCTACGAAGGGGACGTCTTCCTTTTCGATTGCGGGGAAGGCACTCAGCGCCAGATGATGAAGTACAAGATAAGTTATTCCAAGGTGAAGATGATACTTATTTCGCACCTCCATGGAGATCACATCTTCGGCATACCTGGACTTCTTCACACCCTTTCTCTGGACGATACCCCAAGGTCTGAGCCGTTGATTGTGGTCGGGCCTCCTGGCACTTCAAAGAGAATAAGGGAGCTCATTGGAAAAGAGATTCCATTCATGCAGATAGAAGAGATAGACGAGGGCTGGAGCTTAGATTTTGGAAATTCAGTTATTTCAGCGTTCAGGACGAAGCATTCAGAGAAGATGATCTCTCTCGGATATATCTTTCAGGAGAAGGAAGGTCTCAGGTTCGATAAGGAAAAGTGTGAGAAGTTCGGAATAAAGGGTACGATGTTCAAGATTCTGGAGAACGAGAAGGAGATAAAGATCGACGGGAAACTTCTAAAGCTAAAGGATTTGACATACAAGAAGGAAGGCAGGAAGATTGTCGTCTCAGGAGACACCGCATATTCAAAAGACATCGCCAAGCATGCCAAGAACGCGGACGTACTATTTCATGAGGCGACATTCCTGGAAGACATGAGAAAGAAGGCGGAAGAGGACTTTCATTCCACTGCCGGCGACGCCGCAAAGGTAGCAAAGGAAGCGAATGCCAAGCAGCTCGTACTTTACCACATAGGCAACAGGTACAAGGACGAGAATGAAATCCTGCAGGAAGCGAAGAAGGTTTTTGTTGACGTCAAGGTTGCGCATGATGGTATGGAAGTGCTCATCTGATTTTATAGCGTTCACGCTATTTTTTTAGATAAAAAAAGGGAAAATAAAAATAAAATGTTTGGTTTGCTTAA
>DYJP01000009.1 GCA_020723065.1 Candidatus Micrarchaeum sp. | reverse complement strand
AAGGAATTCAGGAAAGACAAGTTTAAGAATTTCAGCGACTGGTACAACACAATCATATACGCTGCGGACCTGGTGGACAACAGATACAACGTCCAGGGTTTCATAGTGCATAAACCCTGGTCCATGCGCATATTCAAGAAGCTTTACGCTCATTTTGAGAAGGAACTGGAGCTTGACGGGCACCAACCTTCTTTGTTCCCGACCGTGATTCCAGAGGAAAACTTCGAAATCGAAAAGGAACATGCAGAAGGATTCGTGCCGGAAGTATTCTGGATAACAGAGCGAGGAGGAGAAAAACTCAAAAGAAAACTTGCCCTAAGACCCACTAGCGAAACTGCAATGTACCAAATGTATTCTTTATGGATAAGGGACTACACCGACCTCCCAATCAAAATGTACCAAAGCTGCACTGTTTTCAGGAACGAATCCGAGACTAGTCCGTTCTTCAGGGGGAGGGAATTTCTCTGGATAGAGGCCCATGACGTTTTTGCCACTGAAAAAGATGCAAGAAAACAAATCGCATCAGACATGCTGATATCGCAAAAAGTCCTTACTGAAAAGCTCGGGCTTCCCTGCATAATATTCCAAAGGCCAAAATGGGACACTTTCCCTGGCGCCGAGAACACCTATGCGACGGACGTAATGATCCCGGACGGAAAGACGCTCCAAATCGCAAGCACCCATTATCTGGGTCAGAATTTCGCGAAGGGATTCAACGTCAAGTACAAGGACAAAGACAATAACGAAATCCATGCTTACCAAACATGTTATGGCCCAGGAATATGGAGAATAATGGCAGCGCTCATAGCGGTGCATGGAGACGAAAGAGGCTTGGTGATGCCACCGGAAGTCGCACCACTGGATGTAGTTATAGTCCCAATCATAAAAACTGGATTAGAGCACAAACACATAATAAAGAAATGCGACGACATAGCTAAGAAGCTGAAGAACCTCGACTACAGCGTTGAGATAGATATGAGAGAAAAGACGCCTGGATTCAAATACGCTGACTGGGAACTGAAGGGAGTTCCGATAAGAATAGAAATAGGAGAAAAAGAAGTGGCTGAGAAGAAGCTCACGCTTGCATCAAGAGATACCAGAACAAGAAAACAGATATTGGAAAATGACCTCAAGAAAGAGCTGGCTGCAGAACTGAAGGAAATGACTAAACGTCTTAAGGAAAAAAGCGCCAATTATCTGTCCACACGCATAAAAGATGCTGAAAGTCTTGATGAGGTTAAGAAAATACTGGACAACAAAGAAGGATACGCCAGAGTCAATCTGCATTCCATAGAAGCAGATGGAAAGGAATGCGCAGATATTATCCAATCTGAAACCAAAGGTGGAAAAGTTAGAGGAATAATAGTAGGAAAGAACGAGGAACCATTCGGCGAAAAGAAATGCATTATTTGCGGAAAACCCGCTAAGCACGTGGTGTACATTGCAAGACAGTATTGAACTGACAAATGATGAAACAAGCCGAACAAAAAAGAAAACGAGAAAATTGCCCATGCCTAAAAACTATCGCCCTAAACATAGAATATAATACGAATACATAAGATTCCATAAGAACAGCAAGCAGCGCTCGAAATCGGCATGTTTCAGATAAGCTTAATAAATTGAATCCATAAATATATGTATACAGCCCCGTCGTATAGCGGTCAAGTATGCGGGCCTCTGGAGCCTGAGACACTGGTTCGAATCCGGTCGGGGCTATGTCTTCTCTTTTCTATGTATCCTCTTTTTATATTTATATCTCTTTTTTACAAAATCAGGATTATATCTTCTCTTTTGGAGAGATTATATGAAAATTCTTGAATACTTCTCTTTCAGCCTCGTATAGTTCAGCCCTAATTCTTTCCAAAGTGGAGTCGTACAGCTTGGCCAGATGAGTTATATCGCAGGATGCAGATTCAAATATTTCTGCATTGTATTTATAGAAAATAGCTGCCGCTCTTGGATTTTTGTCTTCTAATCTTTTAAATGCGTCCTTGTCGAATAAAAAACGCACCTTCAATCCGGTCGAGCTTATCTCTTCGATCACACCACTAGAAGGGTAATAATATCGAACATATCCGTTCTCTTTAATTGTCTTGATTCCCTTTGACTTGATAATCTCCTCTTCCATAACGTGCCCCTTAAAGAAAGGAATCCCTACGTCTTTTTCTTGCAAATTGACTGCTGATGCTATGGTTATCATGGTATCACTTCCGTGTAATATTGTCGCCTCTAACTGATAATTAACATAAATTAATAGTTTATATGCATCTTCTATTTGATCTCTTTACTTAAAAACAAGCCCCAAATGTGATTAATTGCTAAATTCTAAGCTATCAACACTGCATATTATTTAATATATTGATTGCAACATTTAAATCTCTATTGATTGCAAACCCGCATTGTGTTATCCTGAAATTATGTGACCTCGGCAAGAAAGGAGAAGCTTAGAAAAAACGAAGAAAAGGCTCAGGAAGACAAGTAATGAAAAAAAAACTCAATAAAGGCTTTCCAATTTACATAAAAGCAAGATAGTAAGCATGTTTAAGCGCTTCTTCAAACAGATAGATCAAAGACCCAGATGACTTTTCAAGCAATTAGTGACCGCATGCTGCATCTCGATTGCGGAAGCAAATCCGAGATCCCTGTACCTCTGGTGCAGGATCGAATGGAATGCGAAATGCGGAACTGTGATGACATAATTTGACCAGTCGAATGTCAGCGGCTTCGGAACTGTTTTTCCATGATAAACCGCCTTGTAAATCCCACTGCTTTCTATCCTGTCTTTCGGCATGAACGAATGCTCTGTGGGAGTGTGAATGAAAATGAAAGAGTAGGTGTGCGAAGATCGGTTTCCGGTCAGCAGGTCTGTCCCTTCTCTGACAATGTTTTCTGCGCTCAATGTTATTTTTCCGCTTTCGTTTAGCTCCGCCCTGTATTCTCCTTTCTTGAACTCAAGCTGGTGTAGGAACAGGATGTATTCCTTGTTCTCTTTCTTCTGAATCCCCTGCGCAAGAATGAACAACGAATCCTTTTCGAATGAAACTATCCTGAGCCACCCGGATGCCCAATCGTTCCTCAGCTTCTGCCCGTCTACGATAATCGACTGATAGAAATTGAACGGCATCTGGAGCTGCATCCTCGGCTCGAACCAAAGTCCGTACAGTTTGGGGAAGTTCAATGTTGAGAAAGCAATGGAACCATCAGTGGGACTCGATTTTGAATTTGCAAGACGTTCTCCGATTAGCGAATAGATCTGGTCTATCCTGGCACGATGATCATCGCCCAGCCTACTGCATAAGTCGCACATAGAATAGATTCCCCAATTAGGTTTATAATTTTTGTTTTAAATCTAATTCTGATATGCATGATGGATATACTTCACAATATCGGTGGCACGCCCTTAGTCAAACTGAACAATTTTAGTTTCAAATCTAACATATATGCAAAATTGGAATACCTTAATCCCAGCGGAAGCCTTAAGGACAGAATCGCCCACGAAATGATTCACCTGGCTGAAAAAAGAGGTGAACTTAAGCCAGGAATGAAAATAATCGAAGCTACAAGTGGAAATACAGGGATATCCTTTGCCATGACAGCTGCAGCGCTCGGATACGAGTTCATGGCCATAATGCCTGAAAATGTAACGAAGGAACGAAGGCGGATGATCTCCGCATTCGGAGGAAAGATAATCCTCACTCCTGCAAATGAAGAAATGTTTGGACCAATAAAAAAATTGAACGAAATGAAGGGAAAGGCGGAAAATGCCAAGCTCAGGAACGTCTGGTTCCCTTCACAATTTGAAAACATGGACAACGTAACCGCTCATTACAAAACAGGAAAAGAGATAATAAACCAAATTAAAAAATTAGGCAGGAAAAATAAAATAGACGCATTCGTTATGGGTGTCGGTACAGGAGGAACTATAACCGGTATCGGCCGCATTATCAAAAAGGAATTCAGAAAAGCACAAATAATCGCGGTAGAGCCTTCCGAATCCCCGGTATTGAGTGGAGGAAAACCCGGACATCACGACATTCAGGGAATAGGGGAGGGGTTCATCCCGAAGATACTCGACTATGACATAATAGACGAGATAGTTAGGGTCAGCACGATAGACGCAATGAACACTTCAAGAGAACTCGCACGAAAAGAAGGATTGCTATGCGGGATCTCTTCAGGCGCCAATGTCGCGGCATGCTTGCAGCTTCAGAACAGGAAAGAATTCAAGGAAAAGAACATAGTGACACTGCTATGCGACAGGGGAGAACGATATCTCAGCATGAATATTTGGAAATAGGATGCGAATAAAAAAAGAGAAAAAATAAATGATGGCTGTTACTTCTTGGTCACCTTTTCTTCCTTCATCATGAACTTTGCAATTAGGAAAACAACGAATGCGATTATGATGAAGTTGAGCAGCGCACTGAGGAATGCAACCCCATCCGATCAATATTGTTCCGATTGCAAATGTTGCTGTCTGCCACGCTCCATTCGGAAGTACTGCTCCGATGAACGGCATGATCACGTTATTGACCAAGGACTGCACCAATGCGGTTGTCGCGCCACCTATTATGAATGCAACTGCAAGCCCCATTACCTTATACTCGTTCAAGAAATCCTTAAATTCAGATATTATCCAGATATAATCACTTCTAACTTAACAAGATTACTGTTCCTTCTGAACCTTCGCCTCCGCAAGCTGGTATTCCTCATTAAACATTATCTTATTTATCTCCTTAACTTCCTTTACCCATGAGAGGAATGTCTGTTTCCTGAAGATATAGTTCTCGGAAGGGTCCGCCTTGGATGTTACGGTGAGAACGTCTTTGCTCAATGAAACAGAGCCGTTTAATCCAGCATCTCCGAAAAGCGCGCTTACCCTCTGCTCCGGAGTGTCGAGTATCTCTTCAACCTTAATATCATAGTTTAGCTTCCTGCCCGCGAGCGGATGATTGAAATCCACTATAACTCTTCCGGCGCCGACTGACTTCACCATTCCTTCCTTTCCGTTTATCTGAACGAACATGCCGGGGACGGGATTCATCTTTTGCTTTTCAAAATGTGCGAGTGGAACTACGTTAATGAGATTGTTGTTTCTAAGTCCGAACGCCTTCTCCGGCGCGACAGATACCGATTTCTCATTTCCCTTTTCCATCCCTATCAATGATTCGTCAAGCCCTGCAATGACCTGATGCCTTCCTACGATTATGAGAACTGGTTTGTACACCATCCTTGGATTGTAGATGTTCTTCTCCTTCGCAACCTTTTCGTCTGTGGTATCGAAAACAGATCCGTCTTCAAGCTTTCCCGTATAGGAAATCCTTACAAAGTCGCCAATTTTTATTGCCATAATAATCCCTCTATTGTATCATAAAAAAAAGCGCAGTTAAGATATAGAATATAATAGATATCCACTGGCTAATACTATAATATAAGGATGAAAACATATTAAAATATAAGCAGCAATACTACATAAATGCTGTGACAAGTATTCAATGTTACAGCTATTCAATATATTAACAACTTGTTTTAATTACAACAACTGGAATGTGATTTTATGGAAAGAAGCAACATAAAGAAATACATCATAATCTCCATAGCGATTATGTTTGTGATTTCTATGTTCTACCAATTCGGCAGGAACGGAAGCAGAGACGAGACAGCTTCTGTAGCAAACATGACAACAGGAACCGCCGCCGCAATATGCAGAATAAGCGGATTCGCTTCAGAAGTTGTGATCCAGCCATGGAACAATGAAACTATAGCAATTGCAAGATCCCTCAAAGATCAGGGACAGATCGACTACATCAACACAGACGGAACAAAAGGTTTCCTTATCCTTTCGCAGAAATCAAATATAAGCATGGTAAGAAACGCATACCTTGAACAGGACGTGAGTATTCTCGCCCAGGCCTCGTGCCTCATAAGCGGGCTCGTAAACTTTACATTCGCAAACGGAACCAAAAGCCAACAGGCACCCGGAATAATCAGGATGTACCTGGATCCTTTCAGCCAAGTCGGAGAAGAGATTAATGTAGATCTGGTTGCAGACATAAGTGAATCTGGAATAGAGCATATGATCGCGGACCCAGTTGCTAGAACAGAGCAGGGAAAGGTCGACTCTATCGTCCAATGCATAGACTACTACTTAGTTGTGGCATCGATAGACTGGGAGAACAGGAGCATAAACGTTACAGAAATATCTAAAGAGCTCGGAATAAACGAAACCAGCTTGCAATACAACAGGAATGATGCGGTGCTGTTCTCACCACCCTTGAACGGAACACAGCTTGAGGAGATAAGGAATTTAATAGATTCACAAACAATAAGCTATGTGACCCAGATCGCATCAACTGGAATGACATCCAACTCAACCGACAAACAAGAAATAATCGGCCTGCTTTCAACATATGGGATAGAGCCGACGTTCCAGCAATCGCAGCTCAACATTTACACTGATTCTAAAGAAAGACTTGACAACGTCTTAAGCTATGCTGCATCGAAAGGAAGTGTAATCTCAACGCAAAAGAGATGCACTTTAACAATGAAAAATATTGCCTTGGCAAACGGAAGAGAGGTATACCTGCCCTATGGTGTAAGGACTCTGCAGTATTATGTCCCGGTCGATACTATACCTGAAAATGGAACCGCCACTGTGACTCTAAATCTTGAAACAGTTGGAAGGGTTGCTAAAAGTGCGGAATTCGTAAAAATGGAATGAGAACTTCTTCACCTTTCCAAAACATATAAAGCAAAAGCAATAAAAACAAAGCGCACTTAATAGTATTGGCGATGACGACACTGTCCCAGTCTGAGGAAACTTTGATGATCGAAGTAACTACTGAGCCACTATTGCTCATTTTTTCAGACAGCCCACAATTTATAAAATTTATCTACAAAATGAAAATATGCTAGACGTATTAAAACCTAATGGATCTGTTCTTTTATTGGGTGATGATGCAGTTGTCAGAGGGGCTTTAGAAGCTGGCGTCTCTTTCTCTTCGACTTATCCAGGAACTCCTGTATCTGAAGTCGGGGACCTTTTCTGCCAAATATCCAAGGAAACAGGCGTTCATTTCGAATACTGCGCAAACGAAAAGGTGGCTGCGGAAGTCGCCGCGGGAGTTGCATTCTCAGGATTAAGGTCCATCGTATCGTTCAAGCATTTCGGATTCAATGTTGCATCCGACAGCATTTTCCCTCTAGCCTATCACGGAGTGAAAGGCGGGATGGTCATAGTTTTTTCAGACGATCCCAACTGCTGGAGTTCTGGACAGAGTGAGCAAGATACCAGGTTTTTTGCCAAAATAGGACATATGCCGATGCTGGAGCCCTCCAATTCGCAAGAAGTAAAAGATTTCACAAAATACGCTTTTGACCTTTCTGAAAAATACAACATGCCAGTACTATTAAGACTCACGACAAGAATTGCATATGGAAAGACAATGGTAAAACTTGGACCTATAAAAAAAGGCAAGGCACTGGGAACTGGAAAATTCAGCAATTCAGACAAATGGTCCACCATGCCTCCGAAAATAATAGAAAGGCATGCTGAACTTCACGAAATCATTGAAAAACTTGAGAAGGAAAGCTCTAACTCAGGATTCAACAAAATATTAAATGGAAATAAAGGCGGTGTTGGATTGATAGCGAGCGGGGTTTCATACACCTGCTGCCTTGAAGCGTGCGACAGATTAGGACTTAAACTTCCTATAATGAAGCTCTCTTTCTATCCATACCCGAAAAAGGATATAGCAAAATTCATAAAGGAGTACGACTTGAAAGAAGTTCTCACAGTAGAAGAAATAGAGGATTTCATAGAGCAGCAGGTAAAGCAGGTCGTAGCTGAAGAGGGAATGCAGGTCAAAGTCATAGGCAAGGAATTAATCCAGCCATGGGGAGAAATGCGATCTGAAAAGATCATCTATGCCCTAGGAAAAATGCTTGGAATCGAAATACCTGAAGAAAAGAAAACTCCAGTGGACGTATTCAAGCGCGACCCGATATTATGTCCAGGATGCCCGCACAGGGCAAGCTTCTGGAACATCAAACAAACGATGGGTGCTGAAGCAGTTTACGGAGGAGATATCGGATGCTACATACTTGGAATATTCGACCCAATCAACATGCAGGATTACATAGTATCCATGGGATCTGGGACCGGAATTGCGCATGGGATCCACCGGGCCACCGGCAAGACAGTGGTTGCATTCATGGGAGACTCAACTTTCTTCCATTCAGGACTACCTGAGATAGCAAATGCAGTATATAACCAATCGGACATGATAATCATCGTTCTCGACAACGGAATAACCGCCATGACCGGCCAGCAACCGAATCCTGGTGCGGGAATAAAATGCGAAGAAAACGCACCGAAACTTTCGATAGAGGAGATCTGCCGCGCAATGGGTGCTGAAGTGGCAGTCGTCAATCCTTTTGCAACCAAGAAGATGCAGGAAACCTTGAAGGAAATGAAGGACAAGAAAGGAGTCAGAGTGATCGTTTCCAGGCAGCCTTGCAGGCTTATGTTCATGAGAAACGCGAAAAAGAACAAAATAAAGGTTCCAGTCTATTACATAGACCAGAAGCTCTGTAAGAAATGCGGAAAATGCAACGAATACGGATGCCCCGCGATACATTACGACAAGAAAAAGGACATGTATTACATAGACGAAAACATGTGCTGGGGCTGCAGTGTTTGCTCACAGATCTGCCCGTACGGGGCAATAAAGGCCAAGCCTGAACAGAAAGAATAGGTGATAATTATGGCGGAAACAAAAAGCAAACCCAAGGCAGATGAGTTCAATATCCTAATTACTGGAGTGGGCGGACAGGGAGTGATGACGCTCGGCGCGATAATCGCCCAGGCGGCGATTAACGAAGGAAAAGAAGTCAGGACAAGCGAGCTTCATGGGCTTGCGAAAAGGTTCGGTCATACAGAATTCCATTTAAGAATAGGAAAAGACGCCAAAACAACAATAATCCCCAACAAGTCTGCGGACGTAATAATCGCACTCGAACCGCTGGAGTCCCTTCCGCTTATAAAATACTGTGACAAGGAAAAGACGGTCGCTTTCCTAGATTCAATCCAGATCAAGCCAACTAAAATGGACATAAAGGAAATCCCATATCCAAACCTTGAAGAGATAAAGGAGAAGCTTAAATCGCATGTAAAGGAGATAAACATGTATGATGCTTCTGCGGAAGCGGTAAAGCAAACAGGAAAGAGAGTCTACGCCAACATCTACCTTCTAGGCAAGATGCTGAAATACAAGGCACTGCCAATCTCCGCTAGAACCGTCTCTAAAACGATAGAGAAGGAATTCGGAAAGGAAGGATTTAATCTAAAAATCCTTGATTCCGCGATGAAGGGAAAGGATTAAAACAGCTTCAATACATATTATTTTAAGTAGTGTTTTTTGAGGTGTAAAAATGGCAAAAATAATACATGACAGAGACGCATGCATAGGATGCGGAACATGCGCAGCAGTATGCTCCAAGCACTGGAAAATGGGAAACGATGGAAAATCAGAACTGGTCGATGCGAAGAAAAATGGAAACAATTTCGAACTTGAAGTCAACGAAATAGGATGCAACCAGGATGCAGCGGAAGCCTGCCCGGTCAACTGCATACATATCGAAGACAAGGGAAAGAGAAAACTATGAAACGATTTTTGTTTTCTGTTTTTTTTTTTGAAATCTAAAATTCCGAGTGTTTGAATGAGGATATACTGCTTCGGAAACAGGATGCTGGAGCAGGACAGCCTCCCTCTTCTTCTTATACCTGAATTACAGAAAGAATTTCCAAAAATAGAATTCATAGAGGCCAATTCGCCAGACGACATAGAAGATCAGTCGGAAATAAACCTGCTTGACACAGTCAAAGGCATAGCTTCCGTGACCGTACTAACAAACATAGACGACCTCTGCTCTAATCGAAGCTGCTCGCTTCATGATTTCGACCTTGGAATGACTTTGAAGCTCATGCAGAAGATGGGAAAGCTCAAAAAAATAAGGATAATCGGAATACCTATAGGCTATGGAAGGAATGTTGCCCTATCTGAACTCAAAAGTATTATAAAACAGATAGAATAGTTAATCTTTCCAGTTTACCCTCAGGAAATGGCTTGCACAAGACATGCAAGGATCGTAAGCTCGTATCAGCTTTTCTATATTGTGCTCGATCGTATGCTTGTCAAACCCAGCATCTAGATTCTGCTGGACAAGTTCTCCTATATCTTTTTCCATGTTGACCTGGTTCTGCGCGGTAGGTATAACGAGCAGGCCGTCCTGCACTATCCCTTCCTTTATGTTCAATTCGTAATACAGCGTTCCTCTCGGCGCCTCTACTACGCCTATGCCTTCCCCTGTTTTTTTCTTTATCTCCGGAAACTTTTCCAACTTGAAATCTGAAGATTCGAGTATCTCCACTGAAGCGTCTATGCAATGAAGGATTTCTATGGCCTGCGCCAGATTATTGTGAAATATGTTCTGAGATGGGAATACAGAAAGATATTCCCCAGCATCCCTCATGGTCTTCCTATGAAGGTTATACTTGTTGAGATTCAGCCTAGATATCGAGCCTACAAGATATCTTTCGCCCTTGTAGCCGAATCCAGTGGCTTGCGAATAAGGAATGACTACTCGGTGAAGATGGCCTGCGAACTCTTTCTCATTCACTACTTTGCCTTCAGAATCGGAAATCCGCCCTTCAACGAAATTGAATTTTTTGTCTGTAAGTGCGATGTTCCTTGCGCTGCAGAAAAACTCGAAATCTGCATTGAAGAATATGTCAATGAGGTCTAGGACGTGCTCTCGCACGGAAACAAGCTCTTTCAAAACAATTTTCACATCTTCCTTTTTCGGAATTTGGGTGAACCCACCTATTTTCGGATAAGGCGCATGGACCGCCCTTCCAGCGGCGAGGGTACTGAGACTGTTCGCCGCCTTTTTCACCTTCAGCCCGTCTTCTACAACCTTCATCTGCTCTTTGTCGAAATCAAGTACACTGTCCTTGCCGAAAACATCGGGAAGGCAGAACATGTAAAGATGCATTGCATGGTCTCTCGCTATTGTTCCGTTCATTGAAAGATGCCTAAGCGCCATTGACTGATCTGAAGGGGTTATGCCCAACCCGTTTTCAATAGCTTCGAGACAGCAAGTCATATGAGAAAGGCTACACGTGCCGCATATTCTAGATACAAGCGAAGAAATGTTCTCTATAGAAAGACCCCTGACCGCCTGAGTATAGAACCTTTTGTTTTCAACAATCTTCAATTTAAGATCCTTGACCTTGTTCCTGCTGACCTTTATGTCCACGCTGCCGTGGCCTTCTATCTTGCTCAAATCCTTTATCGATATATCAGAAACATTGTGCATAAAACACACCTACAGTTTATTACCTGCTCTTCTCCAGATATGTATTTATTTCCTTGACAAACAGCTCCCCATCCATAGGACAACCGTGGACCTTGGAATCGACCTTGATGTATTTCGAAACTGGCTCAACCCGCTCAAGATAGCCGAACTTCTTCAATACATTAGATATCTCCTTCTTTTGCTTTTGGTTGAACCTATTCCTTAATCCTGCGGGCATCCCGGTTATCGCGCACGAACCGACCGCCATAACATATTTGGCGTTCTTCCTTATCTCTAGCAGCCTGTCAAGATCCTTCTGCGTGGAAATAGCGCCCTCGACTACGGCAAGGTCCAAATTCTTCAGTTCATTCCTTGACTTCAGCATCTTGATATGCTTGAAGTCTATCTTTTCTTTCCATTCGTTGAAATGGTCGTTCAATAGCTCTATAAATATTATAGCGCACCCTTCGCAGCAGGTAAAAGTGAACCAACCTATCTTCAGCTTCCTTTTCATCTGATTTGAATCTTTCTCAGTCATTTCTTGCACCCGAACATCTCTTAGACACAGAACGTAACGTGATCGATAATATCTTCAGCAGAATCGCAAGACAGGAAAGGAGGAACACTCCGAATGCCACATAAAGGAATATGATGGAAACCCCTACTAAAACAATAAGCGTGAAATTGAAATCGAACTGCATCGCCACGAAATTGATCAGCAGGAATAAGATGAAAAGGGGAATAATGGGGAATGAAAACAATACGCCCGCGCTCGCTTTCCAATCATCTTCGCTTGGAGAGGCGGTCAGAGAGGAGATCATGACGAAATAAAGCAGGAGGGTTCCCAGCAGGCTCGGTTCAAACAGAGCAGAAACAAGCCCGTTGAATAGCGGAGACAGGATCGAGAACAGCAACCCTAAAAATATCCCGGAATCGAGAGAGAACGGATCTACGCTGAAAATATCTGAAAACGGCACATGAATCTCCAGGATAATTACCGATGCCAGAAATAAGACTAATCCAGGCAAGAAAGCTGGAGCGAATGCCGCTATAACGGTGGAGATCCACCCGCCTATAGAAGGGGATGTGCTTGCAGATATCCTTCCGGCTCTGGACGTTATAAATGATTCCTTCAAGTTTATCTTTGAACCTGTAAGCAGGGCTGCGAAGAAATGCGAAATTTCGTGTATCGCAATCCCAATCTGAACCACAAACCATTCAGTTATCTTATGCCTGTAGAAGATAGGAAAGAAGAAATGCCTCGATATGAAAAGAAGAGAAACTGACTGGACAAGCCAGAACAGCAGTATTCCTACGAATAATAATGAAGGAACCACGAAATAATAGAGCAACGGACCCTCTATCGCCATAAATAAGTTTTATAATGACTATTTTAAATATTTAGCTATGAAGAGAAGAAACGAAACACAGTTCAAAGAAAGAGTGTTGAAAGCATTAAAGCACATACCTAAAGGCAAGGCAGTCACGTATTCCTGTCTTGCGCAAATGGCGGGAAACCCAAGAGCGGCAAGAGCGGTCGGATCGATTATGAAATCCAACAAAGATCCAAAAATCCCATGTTACAAGGTAATCAGAAGCGACCTGAGAATAGGTGGGTATTCCGCCAAAGGTGGAAAGAAAATGAAAAAGGATCTCCTTAAAAAAGAAGGGATAATAATAAAAAATGGAAAAGTAGAGCTCGATTACATTTATAAAAAATAAATTAAAAAAAAACAGAAGCTGTCTCTTACTTCTTCTTCGCATCAACAAACTGCTTCTTTATCCTATCTTCTTGTTTCTCAAGAATCTCGATTCTTGAATCAAGAGTTGACTTCCTCTCGTTAAGGTCCTTCACCACGTCCTCCTTTGTGGAATGCATGAGTATCGGACCAACAAGCCTGTAGATGTCCCCCTTCGCGGTCTCGACCTCCTTCAATGCGTGGTCGATTTCGTCCGACTGGATCTTCATTTGCTGCTTCTGCATGGATATGAGCTGGAGCTGCTGCTGCAATGACTGCAATTCAATCTGCTTATCCTCTTCTGTCATAAAAACACCTCGATACGTTATCTTTGCTAGCTATAACAAGTACAATATAATATGAAAGTCAAATTTATTAATAGTTGCGAATGGAATCACTCTTCAGCAAAATTCTGGACACCAGTTATAACTTTCAGCGCTCTCAACTGCGAACCAACCGCTGCATGCAAAGACGGAAGGTCATCCGCCTCTATCGATATCAGGATCCGCCTTTTCTCTGGAATCTCTTTCAAAGCTATCTTCGCCCTTCCTTTGAAGTCCAATTCCGGCCTTAAAGCCAGATATGCCTTGTGCGCGTCATCCTTATTCTTGAAAGGCATGCTTATCGTAAGCCCTATCTTTTCCATGTTTTCACTGCTCCTCTTCCGCCCTGCTTTCAAGCAAATCCTTTATATTAAAAGAAAGCCTGGCCTCCTTGTAGCTAAACTCTATCTTGCTTTTTGAAATGTGAATCTTTGAAACGTCATCCGTCTGCGAAGAAGGAATGTCGAACAGTCGCGCTATCCTCTCACATCCCTTGTCCGCTGAGAGTTCGACCTCCTTTCTCACCTGCCTTATCCGTTTGGTAATATATTCTGTAGGGACGGAAACAATTATGAAAGGAAATATCCACCTAGAATTCTTTCCTGCGTCAATAAAAGCTAGCTTATTGGGGTTTCCTTTTTGTTCACTGACCACCATTATGCGCCTGAATCCGAGTTTCCTGGCCCTGTCGATAACCTCTTCTATCGACTTTTTGCCTCTCGGCTCGTATTTTGAGTTTAAGAAAGATGAAATATTGCTTGCTAGTATTTTCGTAGAATTAGAAGGTTTTCTGCTTGTGGTTATATACATTCGACCACGATATATTCACGCCAAAACAAAATAAAGAAATTAAAAATAAAAATTAATCTGTCTTCACATTCCTCGCTACTGGAAGCGGCGGTTTGTAAAGAATTCTCCATGCGCAGAACGGACATCTGACGAAGTTAGTCACTTCCTCGACATCCTTTCCGCAGTTTCCGCATTTGTACATACATTCACCTATAATCCTTACTGCTTCTTGTTGTAGTCAGAAATGATACGGGCCACAGTCTCTCCAAAATTGGTTGTCGGTGAATATGCTCCTCCGGCGAAAGTATATCCGCAGGACTTGCATTGCCACACACCAGTAGAGACTCTCCTCACCTTGAACTTTCCGCAAGACGGGCACTTGTACTTCTGTTTCAGCTGCTTCTTGACGGCTTCCAAACGAATCTTGACAGAACGCCCTCCTCTGATTGTTGGGGATACCATATTAATCACATCCTAATATCTTCAGCATTAAGCCTTGAATAAAGACACTGCGTCAGCAAAGCGTCCTTTATCATACTTTCTCCAATAGACTTAATAAATATTTTCTTTGCTCGAAAGACCTGTCCAACATCGACATAACCTCATCCCTTGTGAAGGAACCGGATCCTGCCTTTTGGATCGCGTAAAGCATGTTATCTCCTACGCTGTAGGTTATCCTCGCATCAGCCACTATTTCTTCCGCATATGACGGATCCAAAATTATCTTGTCTCCTATCTTAACGAAAGTCGAGGCTGTCGGAATTACTGTAAGCTTCATCGGCTTGGTCTCGTTCCTGATTACCTTCTCATCCCTGTAGGTCGGAACTCTCATGCTATTCAGAGCTGCAGTTGCGGCAATCATTGCTGTGTCTATAAGGTTTCCATCGTGGTCAATCACGTAAATGTCGACATAGACCCCCCAGACCTTGTCCTCAGCCACGACAAGTGACTTCAGGTCTATGCATTCTGCTGCCCTTATTCCTCTGTCCACCACTCTTGCGAGCTCAATGGATTCTGGAGAAGGCGGACCCTCTTCGAAGGTCTCATGGGCTGTCGGAAGCAGATCTGCTCCGACTGTCAGAGTTCCTTCGTTCGGCCTGTCGGAAAAAGGCTCCACAATTTCAAGCTTGACTCCTGCGATCACTCTGGATTTGCCTATAGTGACATCTGCGGAACCTTCTGCCGCTGAGATTACATTTGTTTTTATTACAATGTCCCTGTACTTGTCGAAGGAACGACCATCCATTCTCTTGCCTGTTTTTATCAGATCCTTGACCGCCGCCTTCTTCAATTCATCTATTACCATTACCATTTTATCACCTATTGGGTTATTGCTGCTCTGCCGGAATCTCCTTCGTAAAATTTTCAGTTGCCTGTTCAATCGGCTTTTCGACCCGAACTGAACTTCCATTTTCCTCCATGCTTGCGGAAGACTTCTTGAAGTACTGCTTCAACGCCTCCTTCTGGAGATTGTGAATCTCCTCCACCTTGGAGTATACAAGATCCAACGCATGAGAGAACTCTTCCCTGGTCATCTTCCCGTCCATCTGAAGGAGTATAATCTCCTTGTTGGTCGGATTGATTGCCACCGGCATATCTGCCTGGCCGAAGTTGTCCTCTTCCTTCATCATGTCCACTGCAATCTTGTTGTCTATCTTTCCTACTGAAACCGCTATCGGGATATCGCGCATAGGTATTCCTGCATTTGCCAATGCAACTGCCGCTGCAGTGAGTCCTGCCACTCTAGTAGATCCCTGTGCCTCTATTATATCCACATAAATATCTATCGCAGTTTTCGGATAAATTTCCGCTATTATGACATTCTCGAAAGCTTCCCTCATGACCTTAGAGATTTCCCTTGACCTTCTGTTCGGTCCAGATCTTCCGTGATCCTCTGTAGAAAATGGAGCCATAAGATATCTGCATCTCACCACCGCCTTGTAAGGATCGGTCTGGTGCTTCGGAAATACCTCTCTCGGGCCGTACACTGCTGCAATAACCTTGTTATTGCCCCAGGTCAGGTACGCGCTTCCATTCGCACGATTCAAAACTCCTGCTTCTATAGTTATCGGCCTGAGCTCATCAAGTTCTCTTCCATCTATTCTTTTGCCGTTTACGATCAACGGCGTGTCTGAATGTCCACCCATTTAATTCACCTCATGTAAATATTGTCAAACCCCTCAGAATACGGATCTCTGAGTCTGCTCCCTAGGAGGCATAGTCTGAATCTTGTCGAGCGCTTCCTGGCTCACTCCAAGATAATTCATTATCCTGTCAGTAAGCCCGCTTGTGTGCGCTTCCTTTTCTATTTTGCTTATTGCGTCTATCGCCTTTGCGGAATTGTCTCCCTTGATCCAGATAAGCCCATTCTTTCCTACTACTATATCACATCCAGTCCCCAACCTCAAGATATTGAGCATGGACGAATGCTTCCCAATGATCCTGGATATCTTTGTCGGAGAGACATCTATTATATCTCCGCCAATTAGCTTGATCGGTCTTGAAAGCCAAATATCCTTCACTTCGCTTATTTCGGAAACTTCCGCGAGGATTATGTCTCCGACATTAAAGGTTGTCCTGAGCATCTTGGATGAAAGAAGTCCGTGATAAGGAGAGAACAGGTTAACTCCGTATCCTATGACCTTCTCGTCTTCGATTATTCCTATCACGCTGTCCCTGAGCGAAGGCAGGTATGATGCCTTTATGGGCATGAATTTGCCCTGCTGCTCGTCAAACATGCCAACTACTGCGGCAAATGTTTTCCCCTCCCTTACGTAAGTGTAGGGGTTCCTAATCGGACGATCCAAAAGAAGATCGCCAGGTGCTACTAATTTTCCCATATATTCACCTTGATTTTTCCATTATTCGTCTATAACTATGAATTCCTTCTAAAACGACCCAAATATCCGCTGTATTAACCCTTAATCCTTAAAATCAAGCAGAAAAGTTCTGTCTTTACTTTGGGTTATATAACAAACGTAGATGTTTTATAATAATATATAACTCAGTGTATATTTAATACTTTGTTTTAGCTGATCTTACGAAATTTTAACAAATTAGCTTGATTTTTTGAATTCAAGCGCCTAGCGCTTTTCAGGTCATTTCTTGTCCTTCGGCAGATCCTTTATCTGGGCTCTTCCTGCAGTCAGCCGGTTCAACTTGTCCATGAACTCGGTCTGCAGCCCGGCCGGAATCTCTATTACGGCCACCAAAGAGCCGTCTCCCTGCCATTCCTCCTGCTGTACGTTGTATTCCTTCAAAGAACCGTATAATCGCTGGGACAGATCTGCAGGTATTTTGACTGCGAACCTTGCAGTGTCTATTTTCATGGGCAGAATCGGACGCAATGCGGAGATTACCTCATTTACCTGGTTTTCTGCAGGCTTGAATGGCTCTATATGAAGTCTTACCTCATCCATGGCCTTCTCGATTCGCTGGGGTGGATGGGGAGCGTTTGTTCTCGGATCGATAGTCTCCCTTGCAAGGATTGCCACTATCTGCTTCTTCTTTTCCTCCACCATATGCCTCTTCTTCTCTGTAGTAATCGGAACCTCTCCATTGAGAACTATCCTCTTGCCTATTTCAAAAACATCCTCTGTTCCGAATGCCTTCTTTACTTTTTCCGCAGATGCCCTGTCCGCCTTCTTGGCGTCCTTGAACACCTCTTCCACTATCATAACGTTATTGAAATCCTTTTTCTTGCCAATCTTGAAGTCGAAGGCAAGATCCGGATCAACATAAATTTCGAACTGTTCTCCGTTTATCTTTATGTACGCAACAACTGCCTTGTCCATGCCCATGCTATCATCTTTAATACAGTTCTATGTGCGAATATTAGGCCTTGGAAATATAGGATGCGACCTTCTCGGGAGAAAGGAACTCAAACTTCTTTGTAGACTTAGGAATTATACCTACATCAAATATCTCGGATTTGAGTTTCATATCCGGAATCTTCTTCATTGCCTTAAATCCTAAGAATATAAGCTCGTCAAGAGCCATTCCGTCCTTGTATTCCTTCTCGAAAAACTCAGAGACCTCGTTTCTTCCAGAACCGATCACTGCGGCCTTCATTCCTGTGTATGATCCGCTAGGTTCGGTCTCAAACACTCTCGGCTCTGAATCAACTCCCGCGAATATCATTGATGCACCGAAAGGCCTTGCGCCTCCATACTGGGTGTACATCTGCATCATATCTGTTATGTTCCTTGTTACATATTCCACGTCAGCGGACTCGTTATAGGTGTACCTATATTTCTGGGCTTCAACCCTTGCTGCGTCTATGAGCCTCCTTGCATCCGCGACAAGACCCGAAGCAACAATTGCCATGTGATCATCTATTACGAAAATCTTCTTCAGCGATTCAGGGACGAAAAGCTTGGAAACCTTTGTCTTATGGGCAATAAATACCACGCCTTCGCTTCCCGCGAGAGCCATGGATGTAGCTCCTCTGTTCACCGCTTCCTTCGCGTACTCTACCTGGAATAATCTTCCGTCTGGCGAAAACACTGTGATTGCTCTGTCATATGCTGATGGGGATGCTGGATACATAATATCAACTCCTTTTAAATAAAAATGATAAGAACGCTTAATCCTGGAATTTTTCCAAAAATCAAGCTCTTTTCCTGAAACATATTGGTTAATTATATTTTTAAGCTTTTGTTGGTTCTGGCAGCCGGAACTCCTAAACCTTGGAGCTGTTTTTGTAGACTATCGAAACAGTGGTCATCCCGGTGTTGTTGCTGCCTTCGGTCGGAGAATACTGCGGGTATAAATTATTGAACAGTGTTCCTTCGCTGTACATTATGAAGGTCACATAGCAGAGCATGGCAAATATCAAAAGCAGGAGAATGAATCCTATGAGCTGGCGGTTTATCTTCGAAATTGGTTTAACCCTTTTGATTTTTTTTACATTCGATGCTCTTCTTGCCATAAAATCACTTGTGGGAATAAATCCTAACAGAACCATTATCTTACTATGGTGTACTTAAGCATGTAAAGATGGGCCTGCAGAACTACTAGGAACGGCAGTATGAACAACGAGTTCACGATTATGGTGAAGCCCTGCCTCATCATGGCGTCAGAGAACATCATGAACGAAAGCGAGGAAACCACATATATTAGAAGGAACGCCATCACAAGCCAGGTTATGAAGTTCATCGGCCTCCTAGAGATGTGCTTGAAGCTGCTGAAAAAAGCTGGAACCGGCTTCTTCTCTTCAAGCACTATTGCGGGAGCGAGATAAAACATGCCAAGGAATATGAAGAAATTGAGCAGCAGAAGCGGAAGCTCGCCGGTTCCTATCGAAAGCAGGTAGCTGAGGATCAGTATCTGCACCACCTTGACTACTGCGAATATCGCAAAAACTATGAGTGTATACTTTGTAAGGTTCCTCATCGCCTCTGCGGAAACCCTTGTCCTTGTTCTACTTGCCTTTACCACAAGAGTGACTGCAACCAAAGCCAATGAAAGGAACAAGAGTGAAAAGCCCACTGAAAGCGCTATGACCACCAGATCAACATTCGTAAGTTCCGGAATACTACCGGACCTGAGGAAGTATCCTCCAAGCGCCGAGAATACTGGTGCCGGCGAGAACAAAGGCAGCAATAATGATATTATGAACGGTATTGAGAAGAATAGTATCATGCCGAGATACTTTGTGTAAGTTTCTATCGAATTCTTTATAACTTCAAACATATGGTCACCCTGAACAGCCCTTAAGGCGAGCAGTTCCTTGCTATGCTGAAAGGATATCTATATTAAAGATTTTAAATATACCTTTTAAACGAGATTTTACGAAAACCCAGATAATAAGAAACAGCAATCAGACCTTATTAACGCAACCTTCAGCTGTAAATATCACGAAATATGCGGAAGCGGAATCTTCCCTCTCGCTTGCCGGGCCGTTAGGGTCGTAAGAATCTATGTCTACCCTGTAAACTCCTGGATCAAGGGCTATGACAGGATAATTGAGCGTTATCACAAGCTCTTCACCAATTATCTCCCATTCCACGGTGTTGCCGTTGTTTATCATGGTGCCGGTTGATCCGCCTATGCCCTCGAATTCGATTATGGATGACCAGTCATCAATGGAGGAGTTGTATACCGAAATAGTGAGATTGCTCTCAACTTCATCTAAAAGATAGCCAGGCGGATCGCTCCGCTCTACTGTCGCTTCGATACTTACCTCGTTAGAAGAATAATCGTTCCCTTCTACGAATATACCTGAAGGCGTAGCTTTTATTCCGACATTAATAGGATCGACTTCCCCTACGACAACAGTGCCTATCGCAATACCGGACTGAGAGCCTGTTCCGCAGCTTCCTATAACCGGCGAAACAGAAGAGTAAGAAATTGTAGCAGTCGGAGATACTACAGTTCCCGGCGCCACTGCCGGCGCGGTCGCAACCACGGAGAATGCAACAGACTGCCCTGCAAGGACTGTAGAGGGAGAGTACGAAGTTACTGCAAAACCTTCCGTCAGGGTGACCCCGGTTATTGATGCGTCCATGTCTCCAGTATTATTCAGGGTAAACGTGAATGTTATCGACCCGCC
>DYJP01000021.1:1964-3303 GCA_020723065.1 Candidatus Micrarchaeum sp. | reverse complement strand
ACATGACGATAAGTGACTGGCGAACGATAACACGTTGTTTTTTTATATGTGATTCTCCCGAAAATAACACATTAAGTTATAATAAGTGTCTCCAGATCTGTAATACACTGCCAACTAATACATGCCTAAAGCCCATTGGTACGCTAAGCTAGGTTAAGTGAATTTCACTTTTTGGTACATTTACCATCCCTACGTTATTTGTTTTACTCAATACATTTTCTCTTTATGGGTGATTAATTAGATTGAACTCGTTGTTCACCAACAAATATCCAGCTGATAATAACACATTTATAACATTTGGGTGATTAGATCAATTTGATTCATTGTTTTCTCATGGGTGATTAATGTATGGGATTCGTTTCGACATGTTGGGTGACTAGCTCGAAGTAACGCACTCATCAAGGATAGGTGAAGTATCTGATCCTGGTTCATTGTTCTAGTTGGGGGATTAAGTAATTGTAATGCATTATATCAGATTAGGTGACTATTAAGTATTAATTCACTATGTGATTTTGGGAGACTGTTTTATAGTGGCATGTTAATTTCTTTTATGTGAATTGAGTTTGAAAACACATTAATTCATACTAGGCGACTTGTGGATTCGAATTTCGTTAACTGTCATGGGGTGACTAATGCCGGTAAACCTACTGAGTCTCCTTTTGAGTGCACTTTTCTGATGCAAGTGTGTACTAGATCATGGTGCATTAAATACTATTAAGTGTTTTTACGATATGAATTCGTTTCCTTCACATGGGTGACTAACGGTATATAACTCATTTTACAACATTAAGCGACTTATTATGTTATAATTCATTTCTTGTTGATGGGCGAGTAGACTTAAGCAATACGTTTTACTCGTATACATGGTTAAACTATGATAACATGTTTGATCTCCTACGTGACTGCATGGCTCTAACACATTAATACTCAACATCCGAACTGGTGCGTTAATCAACATTAAGTGTTTAACTACTATTGACACGTTATAGTTTTATACGCGATGTGAATTACTTTAACACATTTTCACTCACTAAGTGTGTAGTAGGGTTGAATTCACTAGGTTTGTCTTAAGTGCTTTGCGCACAGTGGCTCGTTTCAATGGTTTAAGTGTTTAGTTACATTTAACTCACTATTGCACCCTGTGTGATTCTGGGTTACAGGTTCGTTCTGTATTCGCATTTGATTAGGTCGATTTAACACACTAATTTCATCTAGGTGTCTCTTGAATCTTAGTTCATTATCCTGCGTTGGGTGATTGCTTAGTTCTAATACACTTCGATACATTGGGTGATTAAGCTAGTTTAGCGCACTAGCAGGACATACATGGCTGATAGCACTA
>DYJP01000021.1:0-1864 GCA_020723065.1 Candidatus Micrarchaeum sp. | reverse complement strand
CAATGTGAATGCATTATATATCATTAAGTGAATGGCATAGACTAATACATTACATCTTGCTGGGTGATTGTGCGTAACTAATTCGTTATCTGACATTGGGGGACTGATAGCATTGAACACATTTGCGCATTTGGGGCGTTTAAATGATCGTAATACACTAATTTCAGATAGGTGTTTGTCATTGTCTAGTTCATTGGAACTCCTTAAGCGACTACGATGAAAGAATACATTTGCGTTTTATAGGAGACTAACAGGTTTTAATACACTTCTTCCTTTTACATGATTAAAAAGTTAAAGTTCACTATACACACATAGGTAATTGGTGTGCGTTGGTTCACTATTTAGCGTTGGGCGATTGCTTACTCTTAGTTCATTAATCCTTCATATGTGTTTACCTACCCATTAATAGTGATTCCCCGAATAATTCGGGGAATCATAGATTTCACCTCAACGCGGATCTGCCGGGTTAAATTCCGGATCAAAGTCACCCAAGAGGTCTACATCTCCAGGACGAGGTTGATTAACTTTGCCTTGATGATGCTTGCCCATACCCAGTTTTGCTTCCTCATAACTGGGAGCGACTGGTAAGCCTTCCAGTTCGCGCCACTTTTTGTACAAATCGATCAAGAAAATCTTGATCATATAACGGATTGCCATACGGTGGATATGCAACTTGCTGAGTGGTTCCTGACCTTCCGGAACTGGTCGAGATTCAATACGATGTTTGTAACCATCGTAAGCGTTTCGGTACGGGCTACCTGAGCGCAAAAAGCTACTTGCCAGAACACCTAGCATTTTGGTTTTCAAGAAAGGCTCAAAAGTGATGCTCTGCCTTACTTGCGGCTTACCATTTTTATCGATATATTCCCGCTCAACCAAATGCTCGGCATAGCGACCACGGCCACGACCATCCGTCGCAACATCAATGCCGCAATAGGCGATCATATTGCTTGGATAATGCGCTTTGTGGATATCAAAGTAGGCAATAATGACTCCAGCCATAGCTGGCCCACAACCACGCACATCTTTCAAGAATTCTCTATAAATAGGGAACTCCATCAACTGATCACCGATATCTTTGAACTGCAGTTCTTCCGTATGCAGAGTACGGATATAGCTATTAACCAGTGCATATTCAGCACGATGCGTGATCAACATAGTGCCTGCGTAATACTCATCTTTGTCCAATAACTTTTTGGCACGGGTAGTGAGATCCCCTTCCGACGTAATGGCTTCCTTATTCTTCAAGGTATAATCTTTCACAATAGCGTCAGTGATACGCCGGTATTCTTCCTTGAGGTCACCAAGAATACTTTCATACAACTTGGTCTCTTCTTTTTCATCACCTTCTTGTACTTCTACGGCCGGATTGGCTTCCAGGTACTTACTGCGAAAGCTAGCAACAATACGGTTGCCCATTTGAATCCGTAACTTCTGGATCTGATATACGGACCGGACAGACGTGGAAAGAATTTCCTTCAACAAATCGCGATTATTAACTTCTTGCATGTTATTACTCCTTTATCAATGTTTGTTTTTACGATATGCGTGCATAGCACTGGTAACTTCACGCATAAATTTCATAGTTGCTTCATCACCGTCGCGGGACATTACTTTAAGATCGTCCCCATAGTCACGGCGATATTCTTCGATGCGATTTTCGAGCACTGCTTTCATATGTGCTAAACGTTCAGCCCATTCGGCCCGAGGTTCTTGATCTTCAATGGGAAGCCTTTCGGCCAATTCACCGTCCAGTTCGATCATATTAACTGCAGCATCAGCTAACTGAATTTCCATAGCCATTTTGGCTCTTTCTTCAGGGTTTTTCATTTACTTCTCCTTTTTATAGACACTTGGTCTGTGG
>DYJP01000020.1 GCA_020723065.1 Candidatus Micrarchaeum sp. | reverse complement strand
GCTCGCTGAGGTTAAATTCTTAAACTCTGGGCTACAGTATTATATTAATTATAATACGCGCTTAACAGTTAGATGCTTTTTGGTGATTGTCATGAGCGAAACATTGGAATTGAATGTTGCAGAGGCACTGAAGTCAGATGTGGGAAGAGGCATAGTCCGATTAGACTCACAAACAATGGAGAAACTCAACGTAAGCACCGGAGACATACTGGAGATAAAGGGAAAGAAGGTTACTGTCGCGATAGTATGGCCGGCTCATCCGCAGGATGAAGGCCATAGATTAATAAGAATGGACGGCCACGTAAGGCAGAATGCGGGAGTGGGAATGGGAGACCGAGTCTCCATAAAAAAGACAGAAGCCAAGCCTGCAAAGAAGATAGTATTCGCACCCTACCAGCCCATGAGATTCTCTCCTGGCTTTGAGGATCTTATCAAGAGAAGAATGGAAGGAAGGCCCTTGGTCAAGGGAGACACTCTATTTGTAAGCATTATAGGAAGCACCACATTTCCACTTGTTGCAGCAGTTACACAGCCAGTAGGAGCAGTTATAATCAATGAAAAGACAACAGTGGAAATAAAGGAGGAGCCGCTCAAAGACGTAGGCAAGATACCAACTATTTCTTATGAAGACATCGGAGGCCTGAAAGAAGAGGTCAGGAAAGTAAGGGAAATGGTTGAACTGCCGTTGAGGCACCCAGAGCTCTTCGAAAGGCTCGGAATAGAGGCTCCGAAAGGAGTTCTCATACATGGCTCTCCGGGAACCGGAAAAACACTATTGGCCAAAGCAGTGGCAAACGAAAGTGACGCCAATTTCGTCTATGTGGGAGGACCCGAACTCATCTCAAAATTCGTGGGAGAATCAGAGGAAAGATTAAGACAATTATTCAAGGAAGCAGAAGAGAACGCACCATCTATCATATTCATGGACGAAATAGACGCCATAGCTCCCAAGAGAGAGGACGCGACAGGAGAAGTAGAGAGAAGAATGGTCTCCCAGCTCCTTGCGTTGCTGGACGGACTGAAAGCAAGAGGCCAGGTCATAGTAATAGGTGCCACGAACAGGCCGAATGCGATAGACCCTGCATTGAGAAGGCCGGGAAGATTCGACAGGGAAATAGAAATCGGAATCCCTGACAGGGACGCAAGAAGGGAAATACTAACAATTCACACAAGGAACATGCCTCTTGACAAGGATGTGAACTTAGACTACCTATCAAATGCAACTCATGGTTATACCGGAGCAGACATCTCATTGCTCACAAAGGAAGCCGCAATGAAGGCTCTGAGAAGAATTATGCCAAAGATCAACCTTGATGAAGAAACCATACCTATAGAGGTGTTGGAAAACCTTACAGTGAAGATGGATGACTTCCAGAATGCAATGAGGGAGATCCAGCCTTCTGCCTTAAGAGAAGTGTTCGTTGAAATCCCGAACATCAGATGGAACGATGTAGGTGGTTTGAGCGATATAAAGCAGAAGCTGAAGGAAGCGGTCGAGCTTCCGCTCAAGAATCCAGAAATTTTCCAGAAGATGGGAATAAGGACTCCTAAGGGAATACTCCTTTACGGTCCGCCTGGAACAGGAAAGACCTTGCTGGCCAAGGCAGTAGCAACAGAAAGCGAAGCCAACTTCATCTCCATCAAGGGACCTGAAGTGCTGTCGAAATGGGTGGGAGAATCCGAAAAGGCTGTAAGAGAGTTGTTCAGAAAGGCAAGGCTTTCGGCCCCATGCATAATATTCATAGACGAGATAGACGCTATTGCACCTGCAAGAGGAGGAATGGACGAAGGAACAAAGGTGGCTGAAAGGATAGTTAACACCCTGCTGCTTGAGATGGACGGAATGGAGCAGCTCAAGAACATAGTGGTGATAGCCGCCACGAACAGACCGGACATCCTAGACCCAGCCTTGTTAAGGCCAGGGAGATTCGACAACATACTGGAGGTCCCGCTGCCTGATGAAGAAACAAGGATGGAGATACTCAAAATACACACCAAGCGCATGCCGCTTGATAAAAACATAGAGTTGGAAGCGATAAATGAGAAGCTGCAGAACATGACTGGAGCAGACATAGAAGGAATAGTCAGGGAAGCAGGCATGAATGCGATAAGGGCGAAAAGAGACAAGGTTAAAGCCGATGATTTTGAAAAGGCAATAAGCTCGATTAAGCCCACCACAACAAAGGAACACACAGAAAGGATAAAGAAGTTCGAGCAGAATATTAAAGGAATGTACGCATAAGTGATGATATGCTTCTTGGATTCATATGGAAGATGCTTATAGGTTTGACTGCGCTGTCTTTGATAGTGTACGCAGTCACCCCTGAAGCTTCTCTTTCCTATCTTTTGAAGCTGTTTGCACTCAACTGGGGGATAACTCTTGTCTCCAGTATAATCTGGCCATATATAAGGGGGGTCAGGAAAGGGGATCCCTTATTGGTGAGAGATGAGGAAATCCCGATATTGTTCTCCTTTCCCAATGCGGTCGCATTGAGCAACGGAAGGCTCAAGGGATATGTTGAGATGAAGCTTGTGGACGGAACAGTGGGTATAGGCAAGATAATAAAGTACCAGGGCATAATAAACAATGCAGAAGTCGAGCTCCTGGAACAGCACACCGCGCAGATAGAAATGAAGAACTAGTGATCTTATGGAAGAAATTCAGGAAATGATTATATCCATGCTGGCCATAGTGGTGGCCTTCAGCATAGCGGTCTGGGGATTCGGAGTGTTCTTCCAGTCAGACTTCTTTGTAAAGGGGATAATCCTGCTTTTCACCATAGGAATCGGCTTCATAAGCCATGAGATGGGGCACAAATATGCTGCAGAGAAGTTCGGCTCCCCTTCAAGGTTCATGATGTGGCCACAGGGAATACTTCTGATGCTTCTCATAGCTCCATTAGGCTTCATATTCGCTGCTCCCGGAGCGGTCTACATATTCAAGAGGATGAACACCAGGGAGAATGGGATAGTCTCGCTTGCAGGGCCCATGGTTAACATGATCCTGTTCCTAATATTCGCACTGATACTTATATTGAGTAACATCTTTGGGTTCGGACTCTCAAGCATAGTAGCGATGATCTGCGTGGTTGGGATGCAAATAAACGCTCTGCTTGCAACCTTCAACCTGCTTCCAATATTCATACTTGACGGAGCCAAGGTTATAAAATGGGATTTCAAGATATGGCTTGGCGCGTTCATTATAGCTATTTTCATGATGTTCAGCTATTCCACAATAGCTTCGCTTTAGATTAAAAAATCACATTACTGATAATTTTCAACAGAGGGAGAAAAAATGACAACAATATTCGAGTTTCTTATGCAGTCCGCAGTCATATTCCTGTCCATACTGATACCGGGATACCTTGTTTCTCTTGGCTTGTTCAAGAGAACTGGAAAGTTCAACCATTTGGAAATGCTGCTGATGGGGATTCCGTTCGGAATGTTCCTTCCCTCTGT
>DYJP01000002.1 GCA_020723065.1 Candidatus Micrarchaeum sp. | reverse complement strand
AGATATAATACAGAGCAAGGTAATGACCAGGAGAAGAAAGTAGCATTAACTAATTATTCAGAAACATTTTCCGTCTGATTCAGTCCAATTGTGAAAACCTCCGTCTCGCCGGTTTCGTTCACAACAACTTTGTAATAATAATCAGCATTGCCCATCCAGGTTACCTCCCATCCACCTTCAATTCTGTTCACCGTTGGCTCTGCTCCTAAAGAATCAATATACCCCTCCACTATCGGGTTATCCCGCCAGCTCTTTATTATCGCTTCCTCCTCAAACGCTATGGGCATGTCGTGTACTTCGCAGTTTTTTGTAATGTATTCGGGCGGCTGGGGCTCAAACCCCTGCTTTGGATAAAGATAGTAGAGATGAATTCTTCTTGGGCATTTTGTATAATAATCAAAAGTAACTCTCGCGAGTATTTCATAGTAATCTCCCCTATCAGTTGTCTCAATAATGCTTATCTTGTCAGCATTTGCGTACTTTACCTGCAAATCCTGCAGGACGAAGTTTTCGGCATCCCCTTTCTCCACTTTCGGCTGGGTTGGTGGCATGAAAATTATGTACAATACGAGCACAGAAAGTATTACTACTGACCCAAACTTGATTATTTCCTCAATTTCCATACTGTTTCTCTATATCTGGACAAAGGTTTAAAAATACTTCTCGGAAGAAATATACTCCGCTAAAAAATAAAACTAGGTGGATATTCGTATTTTGCGGATATGACACAGGCTTCAAGGGTTTTCAAGAGAAGGTTTCCTGTCAATTCCTCATATATTTAAAACAGCGGACAACTGAATTCCAGTTGATCCTGCTGGAGGGTACTGCTATCGGAATTCGACTAAGGCATGCAAGTCTACGCCTGCACTTGTAGGCGTGGCAGACGGCTGAGTAACACGTGGTCAACCTCCCCTGAAGACCGGGACAACCTCGGGAAACTGAGGCTAATTCCGGATAGGCCATCACTGCTGGAACGCTTGATGGTTGAAAAGGAGGGCGAATTGGAGCCCTTCCGCTTCAGGATGGGACCGCGGGGGATTAGGTTGTTGGCGGGGTAATGGCCCACCAAGCCGATAATCCCTAGGGGCCATGGGAGTGGGAGCCCCCAGAGGGACACTGAGACAAGGGTCCCAGCCCTACGGGGTGCAGCAGCCGCGAAAACTCCGCAATGCGCGCAAGCGTGACGGGGGGATTCCGAGTGATATTGGCTCTTGCTAATATCTTTTGCCAAGTGTACAAACGCCTAAATGGCGGTGTAAAGCTTGGCGAATAAGGGTGTGGGCAAGACCGGTGGCAGCCGCCGCGGTAACACCGGCGCCTCGAGTGGTACCCGCGAATACTGGGTCTAAAGCGCCCGTAGCCGGTCGTGCAAGTCTACTGTGAAATGTTGGAGCTTAACTCCAACGCGTGCAGTGGATACTGCCTGACTTGGGAGCGGGGGAGGGTAGGGGTACGCCCGGGGTAGCGGTAAAATGCGTTGATCCCGGGCGGACCCCCAGTGGCGAAGGCGCCTACCCAAAACGCGTCCGACGGTGAGGGGCGAAAGCTGGGGGAGCGAAGGGGATTAGATACCCCCGTAGTCCCAGCTGTAAATGATGCCAACTAGATGCGACTGCATCTTTGAGATGCAGTAGCGCCGCAGCGAAGGCGTTAAGTTGGCCACCTGGGGAGTACGATCGCAAGATTGAAACTTAAAGGAATTGGCGGGGGAGCACCACAAGGGGTGGATGCTACGGTTCAATCGGATACAACGCCGAAAATCTCACCAGAGGCGACGGCAGAATGAAGGTCAGGCTTAAGACCTTGCCAGACAAGCCGAGAGGTGTTGCATGGCCATCGTCAGCTCGTGGTGTGAACTGTCTGGTTAAGTCCAGCAACGAGCGAGACCCTTGTCTTTAGTTGCAACTTCAATCTCTGGATTGAAGGCACTCTAAAGAGACCGCTGTTGTTAAAACAGAGGAAGGAGAGGGCGACGGTAGGTCAGTATGGCCCTAATCTTCCGGGCTACACGTGGCCTACAATGGTTGGGACAATGGGCTGCCACTCCGAGAGGAGGAGCTAATCCCCAAACCCAATCTAAGTCCGAATTGAGGGCTGAAAAATGAATAGCGTTTTAAATTCATCTGCCTAAATCAAACTATGAAAGAATCAGTATATAAAATCGCCATCAAAGATAAAAGAATAGCATCACTGATTTTATTGCCTTTAATTGAATTTGAATTTTCATTCTTTGGATCAAAAAAACCTATTTTGATGCAAGGAAAAAAGAATTACATCCAATTAATGGCGATTTACGAGATATGTAAATCGCATGGTTGGAATTCTGGCAAAGTTATTGAATTCGATAGAGGTTATGTCTTTGGTCTTAACAACAATGGATTTAAGGAAATTTATTCCATTGCAGGACCAATGGCAGATCCTGAAAAGGATAAGTGGGCAAATCTATTATTAGAGAGAGCGAATAGAAAGCACGAAAGAACAATCAAGAAAAAAGAGATAATGCTTCTCTTAAAAACTGATCCTGGAAAAGTTTGGAAAACAAAGGAGATTTGTATTAATTTAAGGCGTTTACCTTATTCTATAACTAGACAATTGAGGAAATTGGAAAAAGAAGGTTATATCAGAAAAGAAAAAGGTGGATGGAGAACAAATACTATTCATTCAGCAAACTCGCCCTCATGAAGCTGGAATGCCTAGTAATCGCATGTCACAATCGTGCGGTGAATATGTCCCTGCTCCTTGCACACACCGCCCGTCAAGTCACCCAAGTGAGAGTCTGGTGAGGCACTATTGAGAAATCGGTGGTCTCGAGCCAAATTTTTATGAGGGGGGCTAAGTCGTAACAAGGTATCCGTAGGGGAACCTGCGGATAGATCACCTCCAATTTATTTTTAATAAATTGGGAAATGTGTGTACAGATAATCGATCGTTCACAGATCACATGATTATAATTATCTGCGCAATCAACCAATTCATGCAAGGCACAGAATGTTGCTAATATGTTCTGAAGTGAAAATATGGGCTTGTAGCTCAACGGTAGAGCGCTTCCTTTGCAAGAAACTCTTTTGGGAAAAAGGTTTAATCAGAAAACGGAAGTTCTTTGATGAAACTTTCTTACCGAGAAAGTTTCCGAAATAGGAAGAGGCTGCGTGTTCGAAACCGTAGAGACCGTTTGGTTTCTAAGTAGGAACCTGGTTCCTACAGCGGATATCACGCCAAGTCCATGCGCGTTTCCCGAATAGGAAATGCGTGCATCATGCGAATATAGGTTTGAATAAAAGACATGAAGTAGTGAAAACTGTCTGATTCACAAGAATCAGGCATGTTCATTAGAAATTATGAGAGTATATACCATTCAGGGAATGGCTAGGCTTGGTTTTCAAGCGGACGTGGCAAGCTGCGAAAAGCGCCGGGTAGCTGCATGCAAGCATTGATCCGACGATATCCGTGTGCCTAGAGATAGGCAAACACGCGGTGAATTGAAACATCTTAGTAGCCGCAGGAAAAGAAACCAATTGAGATCCGGTAAGTATAGGCGATTGAAAGCCGGAAAGAACAAACCGAATGCTGAACAGTAATGTTCAGTAGATGTGGGCGTTGCAACTATCCTTTGTTGGAGTCGAAATCGGCTGGAAAGCCGTGCGACAAAGAGTGATAGCCTCGTAGACAAAAGGCAAAGGAGGGCGACGATGCGAGTAGTACTGGTCGGTAATCCAGTACGAAGTTGGGTGGAACAACATCCAATTCTAAATAAGCGACCAAGACCGATAGCGAACTAGTAGCGTGAGCGAATGTTGAAAAGTAGGCCGAAAGGCCGGTAAAAAGTGCCTGAAACTGAATGGTTACAGGTTGATACGGCGTTAAAGAGACGACGCTATTGAAGAATACAGTCGCAAGGCTGTGGACCAAAATAGCTGATCAGCGTTGTATCGTACTTCTCGAAACAAGATCCAGGGAGTAGATGGTAGTGGCGAGCCGAAAGGCGAAGCGAAAGCAATTGCGCGTAGTGCTGAACGAGGCGCGTCGTATGAAAATGCGTGTAGTCACTATAATCTTACCCGAAACGGTTGCGAACTACACTGAAGCAGGTTGAAGCCAGTCTAACGACTGGTGGAGGACCGCAACAAATTCTAGTATATCTGTTTTGGTGACTTCTGTGTAGGGGTGAAAGTCCAATCGAGCATCGCGATAGCGGGTTCCTCCCGAAGCATCCCCTAGGATGACCTTTATGGAGATAGATTGTGGGGTAGAGCACTGATTAGACAGAATAGGTTCGAAAGAGCCTGCTGTATTGTCAAACTCCGAATCTACAATCATCGTAGAAATAGAGAGTCGGGTTTCACCGGGTAAGCTGGTGAGCCGTGACGTGAACGAACGAGTCTTGGGTTAAAGCCCCAAAATTCCAGTTAAGTGTGAAGACACAAGGAAGGTATATATCTAGACAGACGGGACGTAGGCTTAGAAGCAGCCATCGTCTAAGCAACGCGTAATAGCGGACCGTTCGACACCAACTTTGTTGGGAGATATATACAAGCCGAAAATGAACGGGACTAAACTGGATGCTGAGACCCAAGGGCACACTCAAAAAGTGTGATCCGGTAGGGAGGTGTGCGGTACAGAGCGAAGTTGGGACGTGAGTTCCAATGGACTGTATTGCAATAAATATCCTGGAGTTAGTAGCAGCAAATACCGGTGCGAATCCGGTACGCCGAAAGCCCACGGTTTTCTTGGCAACGTTTGTCAGCCAAGAGTTAGTCGATCCTAAGGCCCCAGCTAATTACTCGGGGACGAATGGGAAACAGGTTAATATTCCTGTACCATCATGGTAGACGTGGCAACACAAGGTAGAAACATGACATCTGAGGTTAGACGGAGCAGAAGTGATTCTGTTCAAGTGACATAATACTGTGGAGTCTCGTTATGAGGAGAAGCAGTACAAGGCATGAGCAGCCCTCGTTTGGGGGTTCTGTTGAGACCTTGGATCAGTGAAAAGTTGTTCTATCCGATCCGTGATGATCGTACCTAGAACTAGTACAAGTGTGGCTAGCTGAATAAGCTTAGGCGTGTTAGGGGAACTCTCGTTAGGGAATTCGGCAAAATAGATCCGTATCTTCGGTAGAAGGATTACCTGCGCTTGTACCTTACGGTGCATGTGCAAGTCTCAGTAACAAGGGAAGAGCGACTGTTTATCAAAAACACAGGTACCTGCAAAATGGAAACGTCGAGTATAGGTGCCGATGCCTGCTCACTACCAGTACCCGAACATCTCGTTCAAGGGATTTAAGGGCTGGCGAAGAGCGGGGATAACTCTGATCCTCTTAAGGTAGCGTAATACCTCGTCGCTTAATTGGCGACTTGCATGAAGGGCATAACGACTCTTCCACTGTCCCAACGAGGGACCTAGTGAACTCACTACTCCGTGAATATGCGGAGGACTCCTAGTGGGAAACGAAGACCCCGTAGAACTTTACTATAGCCTGTCGTTGGAATTCATAGAATGTTGCAGAGCGTAAGTGGGAGCGTAGAAACCTCGGTCGCGGCTGAGGCGGATGCAAAAGTGTAACACCACTCTTCATTTTTTGTGTTTCTAACCAGAAATGGAACAGCGGCTGGTGGATAGTTTGGCTGGGGCAGTACGCCCTCAATAAGGAAATAAGGGCGCCCAAAGCTTTGCTCAACCCGGTCAGAAATGACCGAACGATGCGCGGATGATATTATGAACAACCTCTGATGCACATCTGTCTATAAAGGCAGGATGTGGACACGCAAGTGTTTGCATAATCCTAGTGCGTTAATATGAAGAGGCCAACAGCGAATGACGCAAATCATCATTCGATCACTGAACGTCGGGTGAAGACGGTTAAAGAGAAATGCAAGGCTGACTGTGTTCTTAAAAGCGTGGGACGCAGAGGCGAAAGCCGGGCTTAACGAACATTGAAATCCTTTTGTTAAGGGCTCAATCTGTCAGACAAGTTACCTCGGGGGTAATCTTTTCAGTTGCGTACGTAATCGGACATACACTCCTCTCTTAAATACATTCCTTCTCAACCATATCGTATTTTAAGATAATTATGTCCCAGTTGTAGCTGTTAAGACCCAAAACAGGCTCGTCGCGGGCGAGAGTACCCTGCGACAGTTTAGTCTTCGTTTAAAAGCACTAGTCTGTCGCGTACATATCGACCCCGCGGCTTGGTACATCGCTGTCGACCTATCTCATCCTGGGAGTGTAGGAGCTCCCAAGGGTTGGTTTGTTCATCCATTAAAGAGATACACGAGTTGGGTTCAGTACGTCGCGAGACAGTACGGTAGTATCTACTAGGAGTGTTTTTGACTGAGGGTAGCGCCCCTTGAGTACGAGAGGAACAGGGGACGGGTGCCTCTAGTATACCGGTTATTGAAAGTATTGCCGGGCAGCCACGCATCGAATCATAAGACCTGAAAGCATCTAAGGTCGAAGGATCTCCCAAAACTAGTCAAACGTGAGAGCGGGTAGCAGACCCGTTTGATAGGTTAGTAGTGTAAACAGAGAGCTAACGCGATCTGTGAGCTAGCTAATACTAAATCTCCTTTCTCATAATTCTTTATGTCTTTTATTCAAACCTTCATTCACTTTTTTCATTTTAACACCCGCTAGCGCAAGCAAAATTTCTTTCATTCAAACTGTTAAATTGATTACATCAACAAATTGTTTAAGAAGTAAAAAATAGAAAGAAAAAACAAAAAAATGAATATGTTTATATTCTTTTATTTCCATATTTATATAATAACAAAAATCTATTGTTATAATCAAAAAACAACGAAAAAAAGCAGTTTTTAGGTGATAAGATATGACTATTGCTAACAAATACGACGTAATAATTGTAGGCGCGGGTCCGTCCGGATCTGTATGCGCGAACTTTCTTGGAAGAGAAGGTCACAAGGTCCTTCTTGTGGACAAGGCAAAGTTCCCGAGAGACAAGACATGCGGAGACGCATGCAGCGGAAAGTCAATCGCAGTGCTCAGGGAGCTGGGAATCCTTTCCGATGTAAAGAAGGCGGCCCACGGAGTAAATAATGGGGTAATATTTTCTTCTCCGAAAGGAACCATACTTGAAATAAGGACCGATTCCCAAGATGGATTCGTCTGCAGAAGAGAGATTCTCGACAACATAATCTATAAAGCTGCAAAGAAATACGTAGAGACACTTGAGGAATTCACAGTTACAGACCTCATCAAGGAAGGAAACCAGGTTGTCGGAATAGTAGGAACAGATAAGACTGGAAAAGAGATGAAAATAAATGCTAATATAGTAGTAGGAGCGGACGGCGCAATGTCGGTAGTGGCTCAGAAAGTCGGAGTGTTTGAAATTGATCCGAACCACCACTGCCTTGCAGTAAGGGGTTATTATGACGGTGTCACCGGAATGAAGGATGTTATAGAACTTCACTTCACAAAGACGGCGATACCCGGCTATTTCTGGATATTTCCATATGAGGATGGAACAGCCAACGTAGGGCTAGGAATGCTTACAAAAGACGTCAAGGCTAGAAATGTCAACCTCAAGGAACTCATGGAAAATGAAATAACACTCAACCCCACATTTAAGGAAAGATTCAAGGATGCGAAACTTATAAGTGAAATAAAGGGCTGGAGCTTGCCGTTGGGTTCCAAGATAAGAAAGCAGATAGCTGGTGACGGCTGGTTACTGTTAGGAGACGCCGCCTCGCTCATTGATCCGTTTTCAGGAGAAGGGATGGGTAATGCGATGACAAGTGGTAAGATCGCGTTCAGAACAATAAGCAGGGCGCTCAGGCTAGGCGCCTACAGCCAAAAAATACTTGGCGAATACGAACAGGAAATCAAGAACGAACTCAATAAGGAACTTGAAATGAGCTACCTGCTCCAAAGACTAGGAAAGAACGAATTCCTGCTCAATCTGGTAATAGACAAAGCCGCAAGGAATCCGGAAATAAGGAAGGAGCTCACCACTATGATCGTAAGCGAAGAGGCGAAGAAGAGCTTCTCCTCTCCGTTGTTTTACCTTAAGCTGTTGTTTAGCTAAGCTGATCGGTTTTTCTTTTGTTTCTATTTTTTCTTTTATTCAAGTCTTTAGCTTAAGCTAACCTAGTTATAATAAAAATAGAGTGCTCCAATCGGGATTTGAACCCGAGTTTTAGCCTTTCTTTAGACTTTTGATGAAACTTTTCAAAAGTTTCTGAAAGGGCTACGTCCTTGACCGGGCTAGACGATTGGAGCTAGCAATCTTATCTAAAGCTTACGCGAAAGATAAGAAGTAAATAATATACTACAAAAAGAAATAAATACCTTCCTAGCGTCGAAAGGATTATTCAGTTTTTTCTGTGATTGAAAATTTTTTGTTTATCTCGGCGCTTACTTCCTTAAATGGCCTTGTTGTTTCCACTTTTAACCATTTAGAAAGAAATTTCTCTTCATAAAGCTCTTTATATCTGACATTAGCCTTGAGAAGGAATTCCTCGTCCCGTTCAAACCTTGTGTATCTCTTCTTCCCTTTTATTCGTTCTATTGCAAGTTCCGGAGAAATTGAAAGATAAATTATTAGGTCTGGTTTTATTGGTTTAATAGATTCGATTATTGTCTTCGCTTTCATATAATTTATGTTTTGGAATGCTATTGTAGTCAAGACATATCTATCTGCCACCACCCAATACCCTTTGTCCAAATCTTTCTTTATAGATTCTTGGTCTTTAATTATATCTGCAAGGAAAAGTAGGAATTGTGTTTCTGGAGAAATGTTTATCTCCTTATTTAGAAAGCTCTTTATACCCTTATTGAAAATTCCTTTCTTGTCTGGATATTCGTAAAGTTTTACTTTCTTTCCCCTCTTCTTCAATTCAGAAATAAAGTTGTGTACATGCTTCGTCTTACCGGAGCCGTTAATTCCCTCGAATACAATGAACATAAAAATAATTTATCTCGTGTATTTTAAAATGTTTCTTTAAAACTGAAACTAACATTTTAAAATTTAAAAAAAGAGAAAAAAACAAACAGAATTACTTAAGGAATGAAAGATTTGATGTGCTTTCGTCTTCTCTTGTAGATGTAGACGATGGTGCGTAACTGTATTGTACTTGAGCGCCTACAGCTTTGGAAACAACGATCACGTCTTCTAATGATCTAACATTCTTGTAAAGAACAGTCTTTTCCTTTATGATTCTCTGTGCTTCTTCTCTGGATGCTGCATGTATACTTTCAAGGGTCAACCTTACGACTTCTCCTTTCTCTACATCGACTATAATATCGTAAACTTTACCCATGTATCTTCCGCCATCGGAAAATATATCCATTCCATATAATTTGCTTAAACGAATTGACATATTATCGCCTCTATTAACTTATTATAATAATATATTTAAAAACATTACTAAATATTGTTCAAAGGAAAAAAGTTAAAAAATAACTTGACTAGATTAAATTATGGAGAAGCAAAAAGTGGAGCAAAAATCAATGGAAATAGATATTGGAGAGCTTATAATGCATAAAAAAATCGCAAAAATGATCACTGTTCTACTTCAAGAAAACAAATGGACACTAAGTAAGTTAAGCAAAGAAACTGGCTTGAGTTTTCCTTATGTCATAAAAAAGGTTAAAGAATTCGAAAAAATTGGGATTATTATAACGACAAAAGAAGGAAAAAACAGAATCATTGCTTTGACTGAAAAAGGGGCGAAGATTGCGATTAAAATAAATGAAATCTTTGCTAATATATATGAAGAAAATGTTTTGGAAACGCAGGCTAAAAAAGAAGAAATGACCACTGAATCAAAGAGACTGGTTTAAAGGAGCTTTAATTCTGAAATATAAGGGTCTATCTCTTTTTCATACCATGGCCCGATTACCATGCATGTTACGGTACCTGGGGCGATTTGAGTGAGTCCTGCATCACTTATTATTTGACATGGAATCTTTTCTTTCATAGATTCATAAAGAGTAAACAAATCTTTTTCTGTTTTGACTTTTACTACTATTTTTTTCTGACCTTCATTTAACCATTTAAACAGTAATTTTTTGTCTTTTTTGCTAATTAATTCATATCCGACTATGGCTGCATGAGCTGCATGAGCTGCAAGTTTACCTTTTCCAAGTTTGAGATCTTCACGAAAAACAATTACTTGCTTCATAATATATAGTCGTAGAGTAATATTTTAAAATGTAGAATGTAATATAGTGTAAGCGTACGTTCTGATTTTTTATTTGATGGGGTCGTGGGCTAACCTGGTATGCTGACAGCTTTGGGAGCTGTTGATCTGAGTTCAAATCTCAGCGACCCCACTAATTAGATACAGACCAATATTAATTAAATATATAAAAATCAAAAATGAGAAAAATAAAGAAAAAATAAAAAAGAAATTAAGTTAAGTTATCTTACGTTCTTCATCTTTGCTTCATATACGAATCCGTCTTTTCCGACGTAGTACATGAAACCATCCTTCTTGGAAATTTTTTCAGAACCAACTTTTCCTTTTCTTCCTTTCTTGTTTGCCTTCATTGGTGCTCTCCATACAAAACCGTCTTTTCCAACGTAGTACAGATAACCATCTTCTCTCTTAATTTTTTCAGATCCTACTTTCTTTCCCATTAAAAACACCTCATTGTGTATAATGAGATATTAAGTATAATATTTAAAAACCTATTCGATAACGAAGAAAACAAGTTAGTAAAAGAAACTAATATAAAGGAATGCTATAAAATAAAATATGAATATCTCGTCAGAGAAAATAAGAAGAGTGGGTTTATGGGTATTTTAGATTTATTTGGAAAGAAGGATGTAAGTCCTATTGCAAAAAAAGTTCCATTTGATATAAAAACTTCGTTTAATCCAGTTAGAATTTCATCACACAAAATAGATAGATGTGATTTAGAAATTAAGATTAAGAACATGACAAATGAAACTGTTTTAACTTCTTTAGTTATTGAAGTTGGAAACAATTTAGGTCTTGACCAAACAGGTATCCATAGAACAAAAGAGATAAGAGTGGGTTATTTAAATAAAGGAGATAGCTATACAATAATTGTTCCGATTTGGTCAAATAGTACAACTCCACCTGGAAATGCACCAGTAAAAATTAATGCATATGTTCATTACAGGACTTATTCATATATTTTAAATGGAGTTAAAAAGGACAGTGTTTTAAGAGTAGTTTAGTCTTTTTTATTTTTTTTACCTTTTTTTAGTAAATTTCTGATTACTTTTAAATTTATACAGTTTTAGTTGATAGGGGGAGGGGTTAGTTCCAATATTATAAATAAATATATAAATTTATGTAACTAAAGTTACAATATGACTATTCTTTATCTTTTTCAAATAAAATCATCATCTAAAAAAGTTAAAAATACAATTAAAAGAAGATTTTATTATAATTTTAAAAAATTAAACAAATACATAAAAATTAAATTATTTTTAAAAAACCAAATATTCCTAATCGAAAACGAATATCAAAATGAAATAGATCTATTTTTTAAAGATTATCTTGATTGGATAGATTATTATAAAATAAATATAGAAGATATTAATTTTATTACAAAAATAAAATAGCTTAATTTAAAACAGTTTATTTCTAGTTTATTAGAATTAAATATTCAGAAAATTCCATTATTACTGGAATTAAGGGGTCCGTCTTGTGTTTTTCTGTAAAATTCAAAATACTTTTATATTTCTATTTCTGTTTTATTATCTTAATAGAAATTTTTAAATTTATTTTGTGATTGAATGGAAAATATCGTAATTATTGCAGAGAAACCGTCTGTTGCACAGAAGATAGCATACGCATTAAAACCAGAATTTATTTCCCTTACTAGAAAGGTTTACAAAAAAGTGTCTTATTACGAGTTAAAAAACAACAATAAAACAATTTTTATTTCTCCAGCAGTAGGTCATTTATTTACATTAAAGGAGAAAACAAACGTATTACCGATTTTTAATCTTGAATGGGTTCCCTCATATCAAATTAACAAGACAGCATGGTATATTAAAGATTATTTAGATAATCTTCAAAATCTAGTAAAAAACGCAGACTTAGTTATTAATGCGACAGATTTCGATATAGAAGGAAGCTTGATTGGATACAATATTATTCGAAACTTCAGTGACATAAAAAAAGCAAAAAGAATGAAATTTTCCACAGTCACTCCTTCTGAACTTCAAGAATCATATCATAATCTTATTGATTTTGATATTGACAACGCATATGCAGGTGAAGTAAGGCACATTATCGATTGGTTTTATGGAATAAATTTAAGTAGGGCAGTGATGAACGCAATAAGGAATGCAGGTAGATTCAGAGTTTTGTCAATAGGGAGAGTACAGGGTCCAATGCTCTATTTTCTTTTTAAAAAAGAAGAAGAAATAGCAAACTTTAAACCAGAACTTTATTGGCAAGTTAATGCTGAAGTGGAAGAAATTTCATTTTTACATACTAAAAATCCATTTAAGAAAAAAGATGAAGCAGAAACAGCAAAGAATAATACAGATAAAAAAGGAAAGATTTCCATTGTCTCTTCAATTAGAAAAGTCTATACACTTCCCCCTTTTGATTTCACCTCCTTGCAAACTGAAGCTTATAGAATATATGGTTATATTCCAGTTAAGACGCAAGAGCTTGCTCAATCCTTATATGAAAAAGCATTGATCAGCTATCCTAGAACAGCATCCCAAAAACTTCCGCCACAAATAAATGTAAGAAACATAATCAAGCAGCTTTCTCAGAATTCCACATTTACAAACTTGGCTAATCAATTAATAAATGAAAATAAATTCAGACCGAGAGAAGGCAAAAAAGAAGACGTACATCCTGCAATATATCCTACGGGAAACAAGGATAAATTGAATCAGGATGAAGAAAGGCTTTACAATTTAATTGTTTACAGATTTCTTGCATGTTTTGCAGATCCCGCGGAAATAAAAGACAATAAGCTAACTCTCAATGCAAGAGAAACATATAATGCTTCAATTCCAGAGATTGTCAAAAGAGGTTGGTATGAATTCTATCCGTTCTTGAATGAAAAAGACCATAAACTCAAATTTACGGATGGTCAGGATGTAAACATTACCAAGATAAATATAACCGAAAAAACAACAACTCCACCTATAAGATATACACCTGCATCTATTTTGCAGCTTATGGAAAAGGAGAATATAGGTACAAAAACAACAAGAGCCCTTGTTTTAGATACATTATATAAGAGAGGTTATGTAAACGGAAAGCAGCTTACAATCACTCCATTAGGCAAAGCGATATACCAGACATTCAAGCAATATTCACCCAAAATACTTGATCCTACTCTTACAAGGCAGCTTGAAGAAGAGATGGAAAAGATACAGAATAAAAAAGTAAGTAAGGACAAAGTAATCGAAGATGCAAAAAACATTATTTCATCAATTATGAACGATATTTTTAATCACGAAAAAGAAATAGGAACTTTTCTAAAAAGTCAATTGGAAGAATCAGAAAAATTCGCCCCTTGCAAGTGCGGCGGCTATCTAAAAATTATAAATTACAAAGGAAGCAAGTTCCTGGGATGCAGCAACTATCCAAATTGTAAAATAACGTACTCTTTACCCCCAACATATCTTTTCACATATGCCGGGTCTTGCGACATTTGCTCTTCTCCAAAGATATGGGTGATAAAAGGAAAACAAAGGTATCAAAAATGCCTTAATCCATATTGCTCTTCTAACAAGAATGTTGGAAAATCAGAAAAGGCAGCAGAAAAACCAAGAACAGTAAAGAAAATAAAGAAACTAGAAGCAAAAAAGAAATAATCTATTAATGGGTCATCTTTTCGAGATAGTCGTTAACCTTGTCTCTTTCATTTTGTTGCTTCGGTGCTTTACTTAATATTATACTAAACGTGCTTCCTTTACCTACTTCTGATTTGACCATTATGTCACTGTCATGAAGCTTCATTATCTCTCTTGCGATAGCAAGGCCGAGACCACTTCCTTCTTTTTTGAATTTCAAGGAAGTACTACTTCGCTGGAATCTTTCAAAAATCATTTCCTGGTCTTTTTTAGGTATTCCCAGTCCGGTGTCTATAACATCAATTTGTATATTGTCTTTTCCTTTTTCGAACGCATTGACAGTCACGGATCCGTGATCTGTAAATTTGATCGCATTATTTACAAGATTGGTGAGAACTTGGGCTATTCTTTCTGGATCTCCATAAACTTCGCCGAGCGATTCAGGAGTGTTCCATATAAGTATCAAACCTTTCTTTTCTGCGAGATGTTTTAAGGAGCATTTGTCTTCTAAATCTTTAAGTTTAAACGGTTTCTTCTGTATGACCATAGCCCCCGCATCTATTTTTGAAAGATCTAAAAGGTCGTTGATCAGTTTGGCGAGACGTTTAGATTCCTTGTCTATTATTTCTGTTGCTTCCTGCTGCTTCGGATTATTCGGTCCCAATATTTTGTTTCTCATGAGAGAAGCGTATCCTTGTATGTTTGTAAGTGGTGTTTTAAGATCGTGTGATACCATGCTTACGAAATTGGTTTTCATTTCATTAATTTCCTTCATCTTTTTGTATTCTTCTTTCAATTTTTCCCTTTCTTTTGCAGTTTCATTTTCACTTTTTTTCTTTGCTGTAATATCTCTTAAGGTGACACTGTATCTCACGTCGTTTCCATCAGATATCTTAGATATTCCACTTGCTGAGAAATTGAGTAGTTTTCGTTTAGAGGTATAAAGGCTTATTTCAAGTTCTTGAAAACCTCTATTGTTTCTTTCTATTTCAGTAAGAGTCTGAAGAAATTTTGGAAGGTCTTCATGATAGATTATTTGGGGAAGTAAGGGGAGATTCTCCTTCTTATACCCAAGCTGCCGTTCAAACTGCTTGTTTACAAATTGAAACTTGCCTTTTTTGTCTATTATGCAAATAATATCGGTGACATTGTTGACTATGGCTTCGTATTCTTGCTTTGCATCTTCTATTTGCTTGTTAAGATCTAGTTTTTCAATTTGATTTTTTACTATAATTATTAATTCTTCTTTGGATGGTATTATTTTCACGTTTATTGGACAATTCCTTATCTGTCCTTTGTCATTTATTTCCATTGTTCCTTCAGAAAGTTCAGGTTGACCAGTTTCGCTCGCAATTTTCAGTTTTGAATGAAATTTATTAATTTTAAGGTAATTCTTTAAGTTTTCGCCTTCAGAGGCATTTGAAAATACGGTCTTAAAATTTGGATTCATGTAAATAATCTTTCCATCTTTTTTTACCTTTATTACAAAATCATCTAAGTGTGTTTTTAGTGCTTCAAGCTCGTTAGATATCTTAAATTTAGTATCTATTTCATTCTTATCTATGAAAAGATACAATGTGCTAAGACCTATCTTAATCTCATTAGCCTCGAATTCCTTAGTTCCGTTGTTTTTTGTCAAAATAGTGTTTTTTCTTAATATGCTGTTTATTTTTTTTCCAATAATTTCCTCTCGTTGATAAGAAGTCATTCTTGAAAAGGACGGGTTTACATCCATTATCCTTTTTTTGTTGTCTACTAGAACCGCTGGTTCACCTATATGTCTAAATAGTAATTGAAAAGAATCATTTTGTTGGAAGTCTGGCCTATACCTCACTTCATATCTTCTAACATTATTTTTTTCATTTATTTTCGGCTCGATTTTCTGAGCTGTTGAGTTTTCCTTTTCCAGCTCAGCTAGTTCTAATATAGTTGGTTGCATTTTGCCAATATTTTGATCCCCTGCATCCGCCATATATCATTTTTCACACTAACCTTTTAATTTCTTTACAATCAATCTTTTATTGTATACTTGTCTTGCGTAGTGAGTTTATGGAAATTGATGATCTAAAAATTGAACAAGAGCTCCTTTCATTCTTAAAAGCTAAAGATATCGCTTTAGAAACAAAGGAAATAATCAAGGAATTTTCCAGTTATTCCGAAGAGGAAGTTAAAGGCACACTAGTAAGGCTTAAAACAAAAGGCAAGATAGAATCAAGAGCAGTAGGAAAGTTGGACTTTTGGTACGTTCTTGAATTCACAAAACCGAAGAAAATTTTGATCGTGGAAGACGACAAAGATATAAATAACCTTATCAAACTATCATTAGGCGAAGGGTATGAAATCGACTCTGCATATGATGGAGAAGAAGGGTTGAAAAAAGTAAACACCTTTAAGCCAGATCTTGTATTTTTAGACCTTATGCTTCCGGGCATAAATGGATTGGATGTCTGTAAAAAGATCAAATCAGCGCCAGATACCAAAAACATAATCGTAGTTATTGTTTCTGCAGCAGATGCTACAGTAAATCGATTCCACGGTATACAATACGGGGCTGACTACTACATTAAGAAACCATTCGAACCGATGGAACTCAGGGCACTTGCGAATATATTTCTTCAGAAGAGCGGAAACATATTCGATCCGCTTGTCGATCTTCCAGATGTCGAAAGGCTCGTTAAGAATATTGCACTTTATCTTAATGAGGAAAACAGTAAATTCATTAAACTTGAAATAGAAGGAATAGATCAGTACGCAGAGCTTTATACCGAAAAGGAAAAGAATAAAATAGTAAGGCTCGTTTCTCAAATGCTACAGGACAAGATAGCGGATTCTCCGGAAAAGATATTCATATCTTACCTTGGAGATTCTTCGTTCCTTTTAGCAGCAGAAAATGATTCCGCTTACAATCTATTATCCGAACTTGACGCAGAATTTAGAAGAGTTAGCACGTTCATAAAACAGAAAGAGATACGATCCTCCCTATTCCAGAAGTTGGAAGTAGGAAGGAAAGAAGAGAAGGATAAGGAATCCCCTCTAAGGCTCCTTTATTTCGAGATCGACATGAAGGTATTCAAGCAGCAGTTCGAATCGAAAGTAGCGAAAGACATAACAGATGAAGCGATATCTGCCAACATTGCCGCAATGAGGAATTATTCTCTTGACCAGATAAGGGAGTGCTTTGAGAATTCCAAGAATATAGATGTCACAATAAAGGAAGTCGGCGGAACTCTCAGAATAACTGCAGGAAAGGAAAGCTCCAAACGATGAATTCTGGCCATCTTAGAAATTTATTTTTGTTTTTTTTCTTATTCTATTTTGTTTGATGAATCCAGGAGCGGCTTCAATAACGTATCTGTAATAATTTTTAGGTTTGATTATTTTCATTTTCCTTACTTCTTCAGTATATACGGTCCGCTTATTTTTATCTAAAAAGACTATGTCGAATTTGGGGCAGAATGCTGAATGAAATAAGAGCTTAACATCCTTTTTAAATACAAATATCAATGGAACTTTAATTTTTTTTGAAAACATAAGTCCCTTGATTTGAGAGAGTAAATCGTTCATTATTTTATACTTCTTAATATATAGTGTTTTAGTCATTGAAAATCACGCTAAATATATGATTATTATCCTTCAGCGTTAAGTTTAAATATACTGCTGTTAAATATTTATTATAAGGCGATCTTTAAGTTTACCTTTATTTTAACTTTATTTTGGTGAGTGAATTTGGACACTACTATTAAAACAGGCACGACAACAGTCGGAGTGGTTTGTACAGACGGAATTATCATAGCTGCAGAGAAGAGAGTTACTGCAGGTGGAATGGTGGTCATTTCCGAGGACATAGAAAAAGTCAGAACTCCGGAAAAACACATCGCATTCGCTGCTGCAGGAATGGCTGGCGATCTTGAAGCTTTGGATAGGATACTTTCCGTAGAATTCAAGCTATTTAGGCTTAGGGAAGGAAGACCTATAACAGTTGAAGCCGCAGTAGCTTTTTTGCAGAACATGCTTTATCAATATAAATATATGCCGTTCTACGTTGCGATAATAATCGGTGGAGTGGAGAAAGATGGAACACCGAAGCTTTTCACTTTGGATCCATCTGGTTCGATAACCCCTGTAAAGGATCATACTGCATATGGTGGAAGTGGTTGGTTCTCTGCGCAGGCAGTTTTAGACGACATTTATGAAAAGACAACAATAACTGATGCGATTCCAATAGTTGCCAGGGCGATCAATGCGGCCAAGAAGAGAGACACCGCGTCCGGCGGAGGAATCGACATTATCGCAATAACTAAGGACGGAATCAGGAAATATAAGACAGAAGAAGTTGAGAAGATGCTGGAGAAGTCCAGAGAGAAGAAGAAGAGATAATCCAGTATTTTTGTTTCTTTTAGTCATTTTTTTATACGTATTTTGTTTTTATATACTAAATGTTGAGTGAGATGCAAAGTACAATATCAAACGAAATAATTAAGAAGATAGAACCCTTAATACCTTCCGGATGTTCGATTGTAAAGCTTGAGGCTGAAGGTCCGGACATAATACTTTACATAGACAATGTAGAGAAGTTTTATGCTGTTGACAATCCAGTCAAGGATATAGCGAACGCTTTAAAAAAGAAGGTTATAGTAAGAGGAGCTTCAAATTTATTAATGAATCCAGAAGAGGCAAAGGCAAAGATAAGTTCTTTAATTCAAGCAGATGCAAAAGTAAATGAAATACGATTCTCTCCGGAATTCCATGAAGTTTGGATAGAAGCATACAAGCCGGGATTGGTAATAGGTAAGGGAGGATCGACTTTGAAAGAAATAATAAAATCAACAGGATGGGCTCCAAAGGTTCTCAGAACTCCAACTCTTCCATCTGAAATAGAAAAAAGCATAAGATCTACCCTGCTTAAGGAAGCGGAATTAAGGAAGAAATTCTTGCTAAAGACAGGTAAGAGGATATTCTCTACAGTAGATAAGACATCCTGGGTCAAGATTACTGCTCTTGGAGGATTTAAGGAAGTGGGCAGATCTTGCATATATTTGGAAACATCTAACGACAAAATAATTCTTGATTCTGGGCTTAAATTCGAAGCAACAGATAATTCAAAGGATTTTTACCCATATCTTTCTACTTTGAACACTCCAGTTGACGAGATAAATGCAATTGTTCTTTCACATAGCCATCTCGATCATTGCGGTTTCATACCTTACTTTTTCGCTATGGGATACGACGGTCCGATTTATTGCACTCCACCGAGCCGAGACTTAATGGCACTACTTACTTTTGATTATATTAAAGTTATGAAGAAGCAGGGGATGACGCCGATCTATGAGGAAAAAGACGTCAGGAAGGCACTTCTTCACTGCATAACAAGAGATTTCGGCGAAGTAACCGATATTACTCCAGAAATCAAGCTCACACTTCACAATTCAGGCCATATACTAGGAAGTTCCATAATGCATTTGCATATAAGCGACGGTCTTCACAATTTCGTTTACACTGGTGACATCAAGTTTAGCCACACCAAGCTCCTTAATCCTGCGGTCAATGTGTTTCCTAGAGTAGAAACTCTTCTTATAGAGAGTACATATGCCGGAAAGGACGACTTCCATTTACCCAGGCCTGAAGGAGAAGAAAAGATGATGAGAGTTGTTACAGAGACTATAGCCAAGGGAGGAAAAGTACTCATACCTGTTTTCTCTGTGGGAAGGTCTCAGGACATTATGCTCGTATTCGAAGAATTCGCAAGAAGGAATCCTGACAAGGCAAACTTCAAGATTTACATAGATGGAATGATTCTTGAAGCATCTGCCATACACACTGTTTATCCAGAATATCTCAAGGATAGCCTCCAGAGAATGATTCTGAGTGGAAAGAGTCCATTCGAATCTCCAATTTTTGAGGTTGTAAAAGGTAATAGGCAGGAAATAATTGACGGAGGACCGTGCGTAGTTCTTGCGCCGTCCGGTATGATGACAGGAGGACCGTCAGTTGAATATTTCAAAGCGTTTGCGCATGATCCCAAAAATGCAATTATATTCGTAGGTTTCAACACCAACTATTCATTAGGAAGAAAGATACAGAAAGGAGATAAGGAAGTTGCAATTGTCGGAGAAGATGGCAGACTTGATACTATAAAAGTTAATCTGAGGGTTGAAACCGCATCTGGTTTCAGCGGTCATAGTGATAGAAGGCAGATGATGAACTTCATAAAGACCATGAGACCAAAGCCTTCTCTAGTGTTGGTTAATCATGGAGAGCCAAAGAAGTCCGAGGATTTTGCAAACAGCATTACAAGGATACTCAATATCGAATCAAGGTCTCCAATGGATCTGGATTCCATCAGGCTTAAGTGATGCAAACAATTCCGTAACATTTATAAGTAACATTTGGTTTTAGTTTTACATGCGAAAAGGTCAATTATCAATCGAACTGATCATCATCCTGGCGATTTTGCTGGGTGTGGTCTTCCTGGTGGCTTCAAAGATGAAAGATTCCGCATCCAAAGCTGCAAATTCCATAGAGAATACTTCGGATAAGACTTTCGATGCGATTTCCGAGATGACAACCTCTTGCGAGACCGATTCTGACTGTTTTGGTTTCGGAGAAAATTCATTTTGTGATCAGGCTACAAAGACTTGCAGCTGATTCTTATAATTGGAGCGATATCAATGCCTATTCCATTTAGGAAGGGTCAGATGTCTTTAGAATTTTTGCTTATTTTTGCTATTTTTCTATCTGTTTTAGCAATATTTTTAGTTTCATTTTCAAAGACAAAAAATCAAACAGAACGCTCTCTGAATGAGATAATTATTTCCAAACTTGAAAACGACTTCTCTTATATTATTAATAGCATATGTATTCTTGGTGATGGCAACGTAAGAGAATTTTCTTCTGATTTTTTGGCTGGTGCATTACTATTTTGTAATAAAAATATAATTAGTATATCTTTTCAAAATATTACGCATTCAATTGAAGTCAATTGCGATACAGTTTGTGCATCAAGCATCGGTAATAAGTTAAAAATAGAAAATAAGAACGGAACAGTGTTTGTTTCTTGATATTTAGCAATTACATTCCAAGTAATGAAGCTATAGTTTCCGGATTGAAAATCGAAAGTTCGCTTATTCCAATAACTGCACCAGCAACTACGAAGGAAACAAGATATATAACTATTGCAACAACAAGTGCCACTGCAGTATTGCCTTTCTTTATCTCTTCGAGTTCATTTATTCCGACAGTCATTGAATCGAGCACTTTTATTGCGACGTATATAACAATTACAGCAATTAAAATGACTATTGCCAGCTGGAATATTGCCATTACAAATGCAATTATGAACAGTGGAAGGGAAACGCCTTTCATTAGGACGTTGTCGAATTGGTTAACTCCCTGCTGGATTATAGTCCCTATTGAAAGCATGAGTGATGCGAGGATTAGCGCCACTGCAACATTACCTCTTTTCAATTCTTTTATCTCATCGATGCCTTCGGTCATTTTGTCGAAGAACCTCAATCCAAGATAAACAGATAATATTGCGAAAAGTATTCCTACGAAAATTTGCAAAAGGAATATAATTATAGAGAAAGTCAGATCCATATCATCACCGTTTTCATGTGGTTCTTCACTTCAATTTGCATAAGTAAGTTTATATTCCTTTTCAATAAGTTTAATTTCTTTTTGTTGATAATTATATAGTTATTTATAGTTTTAAGGCGATACAATGCTGATAGGAATAACTGGCAAGCCATCAAGCGGAAAATCAACATTTTTCTCTGCTGCAACGTTAGTGGACGTTCCAATCAGTCCGAGGCCTTTTACTACGATTGATCCCAATAAAGGAATCACTTACCTGCAGGTCAATTGCCCTTGTGTTGAATTAGGAGTTTCATGCAATCCAAAAAACGGAAAATGCGATCACGGCAAGAGATATGTTCCTATAAACATGATCGATGTTGCAGGTCTAGTTCCTGGAGCACATGAAGGTAAGGGACTTGGAAACCGATTTCTAGATGATATTAGATCCGCGGATGTACTTATCCAGATTGTCGATTCAAGTGGTAAGACTGATTCAGAAGGGAATCCTTGCGAAGATTATGATCCTGCAGCAGAAATAAAATTCCTCGAAGAGGAGATTGGATTTTGGATTGCAAGTATTTTGCAAAGGAATTGGAGTAAAATAAAAGGGCATGATATTAAGGCGGTTCATTCAATGCTTACTGGACTTAAAATAAGTGAAGCAGACATAGAACTAACTGCAAAAAAGATTGGTCTTCCATTGGAGCGAATCAATTGGACAGAAGCGCAAATTTCTACTTTTAGCCAGAAAGTAAGAAAGGAATCGATGCCAATTATAATTGCTGCTAATAAAATAGACATTCCAGGCGCCCATGATAGGTATATGAAATTAAAGGAAACTTTTCCAGACAAGATCATCGTTCCGACTTATGCTGATGGGGAACTTGCATTAAGGAAAGCAGCTGCTAAACAAGTAATAAATTATGTTCCTGGTGACACTTCTTTTGAAATACTTAATGCAAACGAACAGCAGAAAGTGGCCCTTAACAAAATAAAACAGACGATGGATATCTATCATGGAACTGGAGTACAGCAGATAATCAATAGTGCAGTTTTCGGATTTCTTGGGCTGATAGTAGTCTATCCTGTAAGTGATGAGCACAAATATTCAGATAATTTCGGCAATGTGCTTCCGGACGCGATTTTGGTTAAAAAAGGTACTACGGCGATCCAGCTTGCTGAAAAAATACATACCGATCTGGCCAAGAATTTTCTTTACGCGATTGATGCTAAGAAAAAGATAAGAATAGCCAAGGACCATGTTTTGAATGACGGTGATATAATAAGAATCGTTTCAGCTGCAAGATAAATCTTGTTAAATCATGTAAATCTGTATATGAGATATCTTTTCCTTTCCAATTTTTTTGGCATTAGAAATTTCAAATCCGTATCTTTTAAGAATCCTTATTGATTTTTCACCGACTGCATTAATGGAAGATGCGGATTTTAGAGCCTTTTTCAGATCATCGTATTCTTCTATCGATTCTCCCTCATAAAATTGTTTGTATTTCACTAGGTCCAAGCAGTATTTTTCATCTTTGTATACTTTTCCTAGTAGTTCCTTGTCACAAAGAGAAACCACAGTTTCTCCTTTATTTTTCATTATCTTTATCAGGACCATTTTCTCACTTTGAATTCAAAACAGATATTAATTCGCTTGCAGACCTGTATCCTTCGTATCTGTTTTCATTGATCACCATAGATGGAACAGAGTCAATCAAATACTTTTCCTTAAGGGAATTCACCAGGCTCGAGTTCATGCCGATATCAAACGTATATACTTTGGTGTTCGTTTGCTCTCTTGCAAGGCTAAGCTCTTCTCCCTGCTGCTTGCAACTGGCGCAATCCGAGCTTGAAACAAAGTAAAGGACTATGTTCTGATTTAGGCTGCAACGTTCATTAATGCCTTTCGAAAGCAGATAGTCCCTGAATTCCAGGTCCATGTATTTTATTTTCAATGAGTCTTCGACCCCCCTTCTCTCTTCCATGGAGCCTATTTGCCTCCCCAAGGAATAAGTTTCGGAATCAAAAATCATCATTTCTTCTTCAAGATAAGTGCAGAACGAAGGGTCTTTTTCCATTAGAAGGATGTTGCTTATTGCAATCATTCCATTGCTTGTCTGATCTATTAAGTTTGACATTTGCCGGCTTGCTTCGATTTCAATCTGGAGTCCAACCCATACTCCGATTGCAAATACGACAACAGATATTACAAATGCAGTTAAGTACAGGTCCCAGCTGATTTTTCTTTCTATTTTTTTAAGCACCATACTATGACCTCTTTTTACCAAGTTTGTTTTTCTCCCTTCAATTCTTTAAATATTGCTATGAACATGAACAATGTTATCAGGTAGCAATAGAGTATTGTGTATGCGATAATGTATCTCTTCTTCACATTCATTTCCTTCATTTCCTTCAATGCTATGACAGTCCATGCTATAGTTACTATGAAGACTATTGCGGATATGATGTGTATCGGTTCTACATACAGCATTGGATTTTCCAAGAAGAACATGTTTCCCTTCGATAATGCGGTAGCTACCATTATAGAGACGATGATGAGCAAAGCGATTGAAAGGATGCTGTATAGCATTACGAAAAGGCCGAAGTCCCCGTATTTCGGGCTTATAGTGTAGCTGTATTTCATTACGTTCCTGAATCCTCCCCTGTGCCACCTCTCCCTCTGCTTCATGAAAGAAGAGAAATCCTTCGGGACATCAGTATAAACCACCGCATCCATGCAGCTTTCGATCCTGTAATTTGCGGCCTGTATCCTAAGCGCTATTTCTTGATCCTCCATAATATTGTTCGGATCAAAGCCTCCGATTTCGTCAAAAATTTCTCTTCTAAACGCGCTGAACGGTCCGGGGGTGACATAAACCCCATTTATCATGGCGAACAGTCTTCTGTTGAATATTGTAAACAAATATTCAAGCTTCTGAAGCTTTTCCAAAAAATTCGCGTTACTTTCTTCCTTCACTTTGACGGCAGATGTCACTGCCGCAACATCGTCATTAAAATAAGCGAGCATTTTCCTTATGCTTTGAGGTTCGATATAGGAGTCTGCATCGAGAGTGATGATTATCTCTCCGCTGGCCCTCTTTATCCCGTAATTAAGGGAATTCGCCTTTCCGCTGTTTTCCTTGTTGAGCAATTTGACTCGCTTGTCCTTTATTTGTTTGACCGATTCGGATGTCCGGTCTTTCGATCCGTCGTTCACCACTATTATCTCCAGCTTGTTTTTCGGGTATTCTGATGCTAGCACGGATCTTATGGTGTCGACGATCGTTTCTTCTTCGTTATAAGCAGGGATTATTACGCTGATGGTGGGTTCGAAGTTCGTTCTTTTTGTTCGATTTAGGTCTTTCCTATGTCTCAGATATATCAATAGCATTACAGTAGTGAAGAATAAGACACAGAACATCATGACGTATTCAACTATTCGGTTCGGTTCAAGATTCATTAAGTATCACTGTCTTTTCAGTGCGGTAATTTCCCGTAAAACGCTAGTGGCATATCCGCCTTTTGGAAGTTCAAAAAAGATTAAGACCGTTTTGCTTTTAGTTTCTCTCTCAACCTTTAAATCCTTAACATTTATCAAGAGCGGGCGTTCGAAACCCTCGCTTGCCAACTCCGGTAGGTCCCTGAATTTGAAATCTCCAAGTTCTACTCCTTCGTTCCAAAGTATGTTTGAAGTTATCTCATTTGCCTTTGTGTTATAGCCAATTATTTTTCCGACCGTAACCGCACTTCCAGTGGCTTCAGGATCTATGAAACCGTATTTATTGAAACCGCAGGTTTTTTCACCTTCCAATGGAGAGAGCTGATTTCTCCTTATTCGTTCGCTAAGTTCCAAGTTGAATAGGTAGGACTGATAGGATTGGACTATGAGTTTTTTTACAGTCCTAGGTATTTTCTTGATCGCAGAAAGATATTCTCCTTCGTGGTCGAGAAGGTGCCTTCCAACGAGCCATTCATAGCTTCCCTTTCTAAGACCCGACAGGTATTCTTCACTTATTCCATTTTCATTAAGTTCTAAAAATTCTTTCTCATTTTCCGCCAGGAAGGCGTAAACCGCATTTCTGTACTGTTTAAGAAGGATGTATCTTGCGACCGTGGCATTGTTTTGTTTCATGCCGAATCTCTGCGGTCCGAAATAATTCGGAACCATACTATTATTATCCTTGATTATTTTTTCTATCTGCTCTTTTTTTCTCACTCCAGTTAAGCGTATTTTGAACGCATTTCCCGTTAAATCACCAATTTTGAGTTTTTCACTTGAATAAAATGGATTATGGATACTTATGTCCTTTAAATTTTTGACATTGACAATTTTGGAAGGGGAAATCTCCACGTTTTTTCCGCCCGTTACTCCACTCCAGCAAGAAACGAGCTGGGTCGTTATCGCATTTTTGTCCTTCTGTCCTGCAACATTCAGGCGTTCGCGACCTATTTTCAATTCTTTGGCAATCGCGGTCAACGCGTCTTCCGTAGTGATTCCTTTCTTGGTTAAAACAAAATAGATGTACTCCTTAAGCCCGTTTCCTTCGGGCCTCTTCAGCATAGACACTCTTTTGCCATCGATTATCTCTTCTACGTTGAAATCTTCTGGTTTCTCGCCCCTTCGGCCGCCGCAACCTTGCAATTTCGATAAATAGTTCAAATCATCAAGTTTCATCTGATCACTAAAACAAGTGCCTTTTTCCTTTTTTTTCGGGTTATAAATCTTTAATATTTTCTATTTTTTTAACTGTTTAAAATATTGGAAGTTTCCCCTTTTTCATTTTCGTCGTAATTCATTTTTTTAGTGGAAGTTAGAGAATTAAGGATAAACAACAAAATTTATATATAAATTTAATCGAAACCGCAATATTTATAAATATAATAGACTATTCTATTAGTAGAGGGTACATTCGAATTTTGTACATCTGCCTCAAATTGGTCGCCTCGCCAGCGCTCTGCGCTGGCCTTTTTCTATTCACAATTATCCTTAGTGATTAAACATGGAGAGTATTACGATAGACGGCTCGAAAGGTGAAGGAGGCGGACAGATCCTTAGACTAGCTTTAGCCTTGTCTTGCATAACAAAGAAGCCATTCAAGATTGAAAATATTCGCGCGAATAGGTCCAAACCGGGCCTTCAAGCTCAACATCTTACGAGTGTGAATGCCATTTCATATATCTCTAGAGCGGTTGTGGATGGGGCCAAGATAGGTTCGACCGAGCTTTCATTCTCTCCTTTAAACATAACCGGGGGCTACTATACTTTCGACATCGGAACGGCGGGTTCAATAACTCTTCTCATGCAATCTCTTCTTCCTTTGCTTGTTTTCGCAGATCGGCAGTCAAACCTTACTTTGATGGGCGGCACCCACGTTCCTCATTCTCCAACCATCGACTATTACAGCAATGTTTTTTTGCCCATGGTAAGGAAAATGGGTGTGAACGCCGAGTTAGAGATACAGGAATTCGGCTGGTATCCAAAAGGAGGTGGGAAGGTAATCCTTTATACAAAACCCTCAAAATTAAATTCGATAGAACTTTTGGAGAAATCCGACCTTATTTCCATAAATGGATATGCAAGCCAGTCGAATCTTCCTGAAGATATTCTTACAAGGGAGGAAAAGGGAGTGAGGGAGGTATTTCCTGGTGTAATTTATAATAAGAAAATGAAACCATCCGGTTCTATGGGAACTTCTCTTACTTTGTGGGCGGAATATGATAATACAATCATCGGAGTAGATTCGCTTGGAAAAAAAGGTCTTCCAGCAGAAGAATTGGGTTCATCTAGTGCCAGAAAGCTTAATAAGCAGATAAAATCGAAGGCGACTGTGGACCAATGGATGGGAGACCAACTTCTAATATATATGGCGTTAGCAAAGGGAGCTTCAAAGATCAAGGTACCAAAGATTACTGGTCATATACTCTCGTGTCTTGATGTGATTCCGCTATTTACTGGAATAGAATTTAAAATAGATGATGACATAATATCTGTAGATGGAATAGGTTGAATTTTCCGAAACTTCAGTGATTAAATGAGATTTCTTTTATTAGATGCAGTAGGTATTGCTGCAGTATTAGTCGCCGCTTTCTTTGTATTTGCAATGTCTGGAAGCTATGCGATTCAGAATCTTGCTATAGCCCTTATTTTTTTAATAATTGGTATTGCAATAACGAAATACATGTATGAAGAAAAGAAAGAGAAAGGAGTTTACGAACACGAGAGAAGCTGGCAGAACGTTCTTTCTAATTCGCTGTTTCCACTTATTTCATGTGGCGCTTATTATATCACTGGGAATTCAGCTTGGATTGCGGCATATATCGGCGCGTTTGCGGGGGCAATGGCCGACAAATTCGGTTCTGAATTGGGAGTTCTCTCTCCCAATCCGCTTTCGCTCGGTTCCTTCAAGACTGTAAGGCAGGGAACCTCTGGAGCTATTTCCATCTTAGGTACTTACCTTTCGTTCGTGGGAGCACTCATAATCGGTATAGCTGGTTTTTTCTTTTATAATTATGCACCTATATCTATTCTTCTTATTGGGCTGTTCGGCTTATTTGGAAGCGTTGCGGATTCGATTGCAGGAGTATTCGAAGAAAAAGGAATAGGTACGAAGAGTACATCCAACTTCATATGTACTTTGGTTTCTGGCGTTTTGGCCTATATCTTCATTTAATTTAATTTTTATGAAGTGATTAGATGGTAAAAAGAGAAAAAAACAAGATTCATATTGCTATAATTCCAGATGGAAATAGAAGGTGGGCTAAAAAGCATAACAAGTCCACCAAGGAAGGACACCGAGCCGGAATTGAGAAGTTGAAAAAGCTTGTCGAATGGTGCAAGGGCCTCAATATAGACACTATCTCCATATGGATACTTTCAACTGAAAATTTGAAGCGCAGTAAGGAAGAGGTGGATGCGCTTTTCGATCTTTTTAATATAATGCTTGACAATCTTCTTAATTCAAAAGAATTCGAAAAACTGAGAAAAGAGGTTCGTATCCGTTTCATTGGTGATAAAGCCGTATTTCCTTCTAACTTGCAGGAAAAAATGCAGAAGATTGAGTCGAGAACATCCAAGAATGTTAAGTATACGCTTGCCATACTCTGCAACTACGGTGGCAAGAAGGAGATAGTCGATTCAGTCAACAAGATAATTTCCGATGCGAAGAAGGGAAAGATTGAAAGGATAGATGAAATCTCGTTCAGGAACTATCTATATGCTCCGGACATTAGGGATCCAGATTTGATTTTTAGGGCTGGTGGTGAAAAACGAGTCAGTGGATTCTTGCCTTGGCAGTCAGTGTATACAGAATTCTATTTTTCTAAAAAACTCTGGCCGGAAATTCAAAAGAAAGATATTTATACAGCAATTGAGGAATATAAACATAGAGAAAGGAGATTTGGAAAGTAATTTCTTTCTATGAGGTTGGCTATGTTAGGATGGGAGATTCTAAAAGAAAAAGCCGAATATACTCTATCAATCCCTCCAATTTCTAAAAACGAAGAAAACCTAATTGTCGAAATTTCAAACCAGTTCAAAGAGGTTTCAAAAAATAAAGACATTTCTCTAAAGAACATAAGAAGAGAGGCAGCGGAGCTTCTTGTGGATTATTGTAAATACCATAATATTTCTTTAGACCATGACCAGGAGAAATACATAACTGAATATCTAGTTTATAATATCTCCGGCTATAACGGATTGGACGAGTTCCTGTTGGACAAAAATATAGAAGAAATAGCGATAATCGGAGTAAACAAACCAGTTTATGTATATTTTATCGGTAAGGGTTGGATTGCTTCGAATCTTTCTTTTCGAAATCAGGATGTTGTTATTGCAGTCATAAATAAGATTGCCAGAAGTGTGGGTAGGAGAATAACATATCAGAACCCGAAAATCAATGCAGTTTTGCCAGACGGTTCAAGACTTCATGCATCTATTCCTCCAATCTCAAACGTAGAGATGACCATACGAAAATTTAGGAACAATCCGATTACTCCCACGGAGTTGTTCAACAAACGTACTTATTCTCCTGAAGCCATAGCATTTCTTTCGCTTGTTTTTCAATCGGACTATAATGTTCTTATCTCTGGAAATACTGCAAGCGGAAAGACGACCACCCTCAATGCTTTATTTTCTTTTGTTCCACTTTCTGATCGAATTTTAATCATAGAGGAGACGCCAGAAATTAATATTCCCCATCCACATAAAATAAAGTTGCTTTCGAACTCAGAATTGAAAATAGACATGAAGCATTTAGTGGAAGATAGCCTTAGGATGAGACCGGACCGGGTAATTGTAGGTGAAATCCGAACAAAAGAAGAAACAGATGCCTTCATAGAAACAATTTTGAGTGGGCAGGCCAGAGGAAGTTATGCGACATTTCATGCACAATCTTCAGAAGAGGTGTTGAAGAGGATGGTATCGCTTGGAATTTCAAAACACGATCTTAATTCCATGGATTTTATTATAGTACAACGAAGATTAATGAGGTATGACCCAGCAGAACGGAAATACTGGGAGGAGCGAAAGGGAATCGAAATATCAGAAATTCAGAGCGACGGATCCATAAATAAAGTTTTCGAATTGAATAGAAAAACCAGCATTATGGAAGGTTCAGTTGAGAATTCGCAGAAATTTGAAGAGATTTCAGATAATTTTGGCTTGAGCATGAGTGAATTGGAGGAAGAGTTGAATATGCGAAAGAAATTTCTGGAGAACCTGCAGTACAGCGATTTCAACACTTCTGTTTTTGCTATTCAGGAAAGGTTATTTTCAAACATTCAGGCTAAAAATTCTAAGCCGGAATAAGGTCGTGGTAAATTTTGGAGAATGGCCAAGAAAAACAGTATGTTTCAGATCTGAAAAGGGAACTGAGCATTTCATTGTATAAATCGGACTTTCCATTTTCAGTAAGCCAGTATCTGCGGTATATCTCATTTGGAAGTGTTATCCTAGGCTTATTGTTCTCTGCATTTGCGCAGCAGATCGGATATTTCGATATTATCTCATCCATAGTACTTGCGGCAGTACTTTCTCTATTATTTTTCTTAATATTTAAGCGACTTCCTATGAAATTTGCCAAATCTAGGGCGATGCGCATCGAATCAGATCTTCCAATTGCAATACGTTCTATAGGAATTCAAATCAACATGAAAGTTCCTTTCGAATCTGCTCTGAAGAATGTTGCAGACTCCAATTATCAATGTTCTTATGAGTTCAAGAAAGTCGTAAACATGGTGGAAGGAGGAGCCACTATTCCGGATTCCTTAAGGCAAATGGCCGATAGGGTAGATTCACAGATAGTAAAGAAGCTTATAGTTCAGCTGATTCACGTGTATTTAGAAGGATTGGACGGTTCAGAATTAAAGCACAGTGCAGACGAATTGATCAATTCCCAGCGCTTCCGTTTCAAGGAGTTTTCAGCTAAGCTTAATTTCATGAGCCTGATGTTCATTGCCGTATCGGCAATAGCACCAACGATGTACCTTGCTTATGTGGTTGTGGCTGGATTGTATCTCGACTCTCCGACTTCGCCTTCGGACATTTGGTTCATATTTATTTTCGTATTTCCTGTTGTTGAAATCCTACTTATATTTTATATTAAATATTCCACTCCTTCCGTGCTTACGAACGTTTCCGAACCACTGTTTTCTAAGCGCGAAATACTAATGCTTAATGAAGAGCTTCGAAATCTCGGATTGGACGTAAAGTTCAAAGATTTCATTATTGCCGTTTCCGTTGTTTCTTCTGTCGTTGCAATTTCAGCAGCTGTTTTTTTCAGTATATACTGTCTCCTTATTCTTTTCATTCCTGTTATCGTCTACTTAGTTCTGCTGTGGTTTATCGAAAGGCGGTCAAATGAGATTGAGCAGTATCTTCCGGATGCGTTGCTTTATGCAGCCACATTGGAATTTGGGATCCCTATGGAGAAAATAATACAAAACATCGGGGATTCAGGTTACCATTCTTTGTCTAAAGAGTTTAAAAAAGCTGAAAGGCAGATAAAAATCGGGATAAATCCAATTCATGCGTTGTTGAATATGAAGGACAGGAACCATTCGATACTTTTGGATCGCGTCATTTCACTTCTTATTCAGTGTTATAAGACCGGAAAGGACGTCCATCATGCAATAAAGGAAACCGCCGAAGACATATTTGAGCTCAACATGTTGACCAAGGAGCAAGCGTCGTCTCTGTCCTTGCAAAAGTACACCATACTTGTTGGCGGATGCATAATGGTTCCGATCATTCTGTCGGTTATATTGGGTATTATCTCTGGAATACAGCCCCCCGGACAGGATGCGACTTCGTTGGAATTTAAGAATGCGGTGCTTTCCGCTTCTTTTGAAGCGGTTCAGGCATATCTGGTTATATATGTGTTGCTGGCCTCGATTTTCATAGCGTTCCAGGAAGGAAGGTTAAGGACATTTATAGGTTATTTCATCTTGTTTCTGCCAATAACTCTATTCATCTTTAATGTTGCAAGAGATTTGGTGAAAATAGTTTAATTAAGCAAGCCCCAGACGGGATTCGAACCCGTGGCCTCGTCCTTACCAAGGACGCGATCTACCACTGAGCTACTGGGGCCTAGATGTATTATATTACACTAAAGGCATTAAAATATTCTCTTTATATTTATTCTATGGTAAGAAGTTCAAGGCACCAGGGGTTTGATTTCAGGTTTCCTCCAATTCTTAAGAAGCTTAAAAGAGGCCCGCAAGTAATTCTTCCAAAGGATCTGGGCACGATTGTTGCATTTTCGGGCATGAATAAAAAGAGCGTAGTGGTTGACGCTGGAGCGGGAAGCGGTTTTTCTAATGTTTTTTTTGGTTCAATTGCTAAGAAAGTGTATTCTTTTGAAAATCGTGAAGAGTTCTATGGTATTGCAGAAAAGAACATAAAGCGCTCCGGGCTAAATAACATATTTTTGTCAAACGAGTCGGTTTTTGAAGGCATCGAAAAAATTGAAGGAGAGATTGACATCATCAATTTAGATCTTCCAAATCCGGAAAATATATTCAATTCAAAGTTCAAACTTTCAGAAGACGGATATATAATCGCATATCTCCCCCACATGGAGCAGGTTGCCCTGTTTGCAAAGATTGCAAAAGAAAAGGGATACGATTGTTTCATTTTAGAGGCGATAGTGAGAGAAATCATGAGTAGGGAGCGTGGCACAAGGCCCCAGAATATCGGTCTCATGCATACAGCTTATCTTGTTTTTTGCAAGACAGTTGATTCTTTAGAAAAGAAATGAAAGTGATTCGATGCAGCTTGGCGAAATAAATTTTGATCAAATCGGGCCTGAGAAAGTAATAGTTGTTTCAGATAAGAAAACAGGCATGAAGGGTTTTGTTGTGATTGACAATACCGCATTAGGTGTAGGAAAAGGCGGAATACGAATGTCCCCAACTGTGACAATCCAGGAAATTGCCAGACTTGCCAGAGTAATGACATTCAAGACTGCATTGGCAGGATTGCCGTTTGGAGGGGCGAAGGGAGGGATTCTAGCTCCACAAGACGTAATCAAAGATGTTAAACGGAAAGAGGAGTATGTAAGGGCATATTCAAGGGAGATACGTTATCTATGCCCTAAGCTATACGTTGCGGCTCCAGACATGAATACTGCAGAGCAGGAAATGAGATGGTTTGCAGAAGAGAATGGTTCATGGAAATCGACCACGGGCAAACCGAAAGACATGTGTTTCGAAAACAAATGCGGCATTCCTCATGAATACGGTTCTACCGGATTCGGCGTCGCTCATGCCACAGTCGTTGCCGCCAAATATAAAAAATTAGATGTTAAAAATATCACATTTGCAGTGGAAGGGTTCGGTAATGTAGGTTATTTTGCAGTAAAATACCTTACTGAAATGGGTGCCAAGCTTGTTGCGATAAGTGACAGCAAGGGAACATTGTACAATTCAAACGGAATTAATTTTTCGGAATTGGACAAGGTCAAGAAGGAAACAGGTTCAGTGATTAATTACAAACCGGGAACTATTCTGAAGACAACCGATTTAGTTGAGATTGATGCGGACGTTATAATTACTGCAGCAGTTCCCGACGTAATAAACGAGACAAACGTAAACAAAATTAAGGCGAAGATAGTTGTCGAGGGATCCAATATTCCCACAAAGCCAGAATTTGAAGAGATGCTGTTCAGGAATGGAATTCTGGTCGTTCCAGATTTTGTAGCGAATTCCGGCGGCGTTATTTCTTCTTATGTGGAATACCGCGGAAAGTCAGTCGAAGACATGTTTAAGCTTGTGGAAAAGAAGGTCGTGCAGAACGTTAAGAAGGTCCTTTCGATTTCAAAGAAAAAAAACATAAAACCAAGAGATGCAGCAATGGAACTGGCAATGCAAAGGATAGCAAAAGCAGAAGAGAAAAAGAGTAAGAAGTAAAACTCAATTCTTTCCTATATCTTTTCAAAACATCTTTAATTTTCTTTAAGTTTAAGTCAGTACTATTTTTTTTAGATGCAATCTAAGTAAAAGGAAAATCCCGTTTTTCACTAAGAGTTTAGTTGTCTCTTACTATTTATTATATCTTATTTCATCGTCTAATCGAATAAAAATAAAATGCAGGAGGTGGGATTTGAACCCACGCAGCGCCTACGCGCATCAGGTCCTAAGCTTGGTCTTCAATACTGAATCTGACCCGTTTGACCTGGCTCTGGCACCCCTGCATAGTAAGAATAAGCAAACGAATAATATAATCCTATCTGTACATCGGAGACTGTATGTCTTCATAAGTCTTCCTTACTTCTTTGGTTTCCTTTATCATTTTCTTTAGTTTGTTCTCAAGCTCTTCTCCTTCTTTCTGCAATTTGTCGGTGCTTATAGGTATATTTAGCAGGTCGCTGAGCTTTTCAAGCACTTTTGCTGCTCCTATTAAGTTGATGTTCATGTTTTTGTTAGAAGTAAGTATTGCTGCCGCGGGAAATTTCCTAATGTATGCGTTTGCGAGGACTAGTCCGGTCACTCCGGTAGTGACTCCCTCTTTTACCACAGTGATTCCGATGTCTTTGAGCTCTTTTTTCAGTCCGTCTGTCGATGCGATTCCGAATACGTCGTCTTTTATTGTTGAAAGGCCGACACCTCCAAGCGATATTATTGCGCTAAGCTTTCTGTCTTCTCCCCAAAGGATGATCTCGTTTGCTACCTTGTTGACTGCATCGGTTGGTATTACGAATTCAGAGAAAAGAACGAGCGTGTTGTATCTCTTGGATTGGTATATTCTTGCCGCAGGTAATGGTTCCTCGTCATGGATCGTGCATATTGGCGGGAACTCTTCAGAGTCTATGTATCCTACCAGTTCCATGTTCCATTCCTTTATTAGATGCATGGCGGCTATTGTGCCAATCATCCCCACTCCAGGGAAACCTTCAATTAGCACCGGATTCTTCAGTTTTATTGGCGAGACTTCAACGATTTTTGTCATAATTATCATTGGCGGTATTGGTTTTTAATCTTTGTGAGCGGGAAATTCCATGCGATTTTCATATACTTGAAATGCACATGTTCCTGCAAAAACTTATATTCTTTAGAGGTAGGATGAACGTGAACAGAAATACGATATTTCATTCACGAAATTCAGTTGCCAAAATTTTATAAATTTAATAGATCATCGGAAATCAGCCCTTGCAGTTTGTTTGTAATCTATTTTCATATAGTTTACCGTGGTAGTCATTGCAAAAGTCAGTGTAATGTGGCATAAATTCAGGATCTATCCATTAAAATTCCAGAAACTGCAGATATACGGTCATCGGATTGCTAATAAGGATTTGTCAGAAAGATCCTATACCATTTAGGGACGGAGTATGTCGTATTTTAATACTTGAATTGGTTTCGAACTGAAATCAGAAAACAAGTTCAGCGGCATCTTTACCTACGATGATAGTATGTTCAAACTGGGCAACCATCCCGCCGCTTTTTTCCTTCAGCACCGGATATGCAATGAGTGAACCATTCCGTATCAATTCAAGTATTGCAATTTTGTCGGTGGGCTTTTTTACATAATGTCTTTCTGCGAATGGCATCGTTCTCCTTTCGTTTACAATTTTTTCCATCATCTTTCTGGCATCTTTATTCCTGGTCGGTTCGAAGCTGCTTGCGCTGAATATTTCGCACCTGTCCATCTCTGTCACATGGCCTTCCATATCTCCAGACGTGACAAAGGGCTCTATTGCTATGATGTCCCCTTCCTGAAGAATGGTTCCTTTTTGAGTTTCATAGTTGGGTATTATCGGGTCAGAATGTATAATGTACTGATCAAGGCCGTGGCCGGTGAGGTTTTCTATCACCTTTAAACCTCTTTTTTTAACAGTCCTTTCTATCTCTGCACCAATCCTGGATGTATCTACTCCCGCTTTAACTATTGAAATTGCATTTTCTAGAGCTTCCTTTGAAGCATCCATGAGGTGCCCGTACTCTCCAGTCATATCGAATGTTACTGCTCCGTCCGCTATGAATCCATTCTTATGTACCCCAATATCTACTTTTACAAGGTCCTTTTCTGTTATGATTCTATCATCTTTGAGTGATGCAGTGTCGTGCGCAGTTATCTCGTTGACAGATATATTCACTGGGAACGCGTATTCGCATCCGAGTTCGCTCATTTTGTTTTCCAGTTTTTCGCAGATATTTGAATATTTGTCGCCGACTTTTATCTTAAGAGAATCGCGTATCTGCTTCGCCACCTTTCCCGCTTCTATTGTGTTTTTGATCTTGTCTTCATAATCCATATCATCATCCTTTTATATATGCCAATTTGATCTTTTAACCTTTTCAATCACATCCAGTCAGAAAGCGAGCCTTGTTTTCCGCTGTATTTTATGTCCTCTTCAGTGTAGCCAAGCTCACCTATTATCTTCATGACCGCGGGCAGAACCTGGTGATCTATGTAATATTCCGAATCGTAATCTGCGGCGAAATCTATCAGCTCCGCCTTTTCAGAGACTGTCTTTCCTTTCTTAGTTATTATGTATCCGATTATTGCTCCCGTGGCTATATTCATTCCTCTGCTTCTTGCCTTTTCAACCGCCGAAAGCTCAGGGGACAGAACTTCATAGTTTGCTTTCCTTAGCTGAGTGTATATTACAAGCTCCTCTTTCGGAACTTTTCCGCTGCTAAGCCTTTGGACTGTATCCTTTACAATTTGAAGCGCTTTTTCTCTGCTTCCTTCCTCTAAGATCGCCTTAAGAACCGCGAGCTGGGTGTCCTTAGCTATCTTGGACCAGTCTCTTCTGACGAGCTCGAAGCCTCTAATCTTGATTTTTCCTTCCTTTGTAATGAGCGCGTATTTCTTCTTTGCACCTGTCTCTTTCTCCTGCTTTTTGGATACGAAAAGGCCTCTCTTGTATATGTTTTCAAGTTCAAGCTCCATGGTTTCCGGAAGGTGGTGATTTACGTCTTTCATAAATTCAAGTGCTTCTTCCTGCGTTTTATTTCCTAAAAGTATGAATATACTATCTGTATCACTGTATAGTACGTTGAAACCTTTTTCTTCAGCTTTTCTTCCGACTTCTTGGACATATTCTCTTCCAAATGCAGTGATACTTTCCGCGCATTCTCTTGAATACCATCTTGATCTCGGATAATTGAGCATCCCGTAAACTGTGTTTAGGATTATTTTCATTGCGGCAACTCTGGCGTTGAGTGTGCTCGCGAGTTTCCAGTCTTCTTTTTTTTCTGCGTTTTTCAGTTCTGCTTTGACTTTTTTCCTAAGTTCAAGAAGGTTCTTTATAGCGGAAGGCACGAGTCCCTGTGTCTTTGTGCAGAAGTGGTTTCCATTCGGCGCCTTATTTGCACCCGTCTTGCATTCCTTATGAGTGCAGTTTATAGTGTATGGGTCAATGTTATGAGAGGTGATTATTGATGGATACAGGCTTCTGAAGTCAAAGACAACTATGTTTTCGTATATGCCAGGCTGCGGGAGCTTGACATACGCTCCCTGGATGGGTTTGGAATACCTTTCATTTGCAGCATATCCGCTAGGTCGAGATGGTATCATGTAGCCTCTCTTGAAGCTTTCATCCATCAGAAGCGCTTCGACCATCTGTCCAGTTGTTGACCCACTGATCATGGAGAGCGGTATCTTTATCAGCCTTGCCATTTCCACTTGTAGTGGAAATATTTTTTCGAATATTTCATAAGTGGCTTCCGCATCCTTTATTCCGTATCTAACCAGATCGCCCCTTCTTTTTTCATCATCCCACATCTGGTATATCGAAAGCATATCTACTTTCCATTCTGGTCCCCCTATCAACTCTTTGTAAACTTCTTCTAATGTGTGCCTTTGGAGTTTTATTGCCTGCGCAGCCGCAAGTATTCTTATTAAATAGTAAATATCGGAGTGTACCCTTCCCTCTATCTTTACATGAGTGGTCATTCCTACTTTGTTTATTTTCGGCGAGCTATCCCCACGTCCGAGCTTCAGTTTTGTTTTGACTGCGTTTGCTCTCGCTTTTAAGTACGGTATGTCAAAAACAGAGGAGTTGTAGCCAGAAAGGACATCCACTTCATTTTCGCGCAGGACATTGCAGAATTCGTCTATCATTTCTTTTTCGTTTTTAACCACTTTTGTATTCTTCACTCCGCAATTTTTCCATGTTATTGCGCCGGATCCGTCTTTGTTCGCATAGCTGATTATTATAGCTTGATCTTCGTCTTCTCTCGGTATGCCGTAGGGGTTGTAGACTTCTATATCAAAAGAAAGGAAATTCAGGGTGTTCACATCTATCTTTTCCCCGACATCCCTTATCGACTTTACGAACTTGCCTTCGTATTCTATTTCCACTGTGTTCATGGGCTTAAGCCCCTTGTCGATAAGATATCTTCTGTTGAACCTTATGTCCTTTTCATAGGTTTTTCCGAAAGATTCGAGCATTTTGCTAAGGACTTGAATCTCTCTGGGGTCGCTGCAGGTGACTTTCTTCACCTTGCGCTCCTGCCCTTCTATCTTTTTCACTACTTCTTCTACGGAAATGATTTCTATCCCATTATAGAGCCCTTTCTCTATCCTTTCCTCTGTTTCTATATAGAAATAGGGATAGAATGTTCGGTCGTAGAGTTTGAACATTCCTTTCCTTTTCAGGATTAGCCTGATAATGGTCCTGCCGTTCTTGGTTACAGAATCTACGTCAATTAAAATGGCTTGTTTCTTAGACATACCACTACCTTTCAGATAAAAGTTTCAAGAATTCAATGCAAATTCAACAAAATTAAAGTGCAAGAATAAAAAACAAGTTATTTGGTTTTCTTCTTCTTTATTGCTGCGATGTCTCCAAGCGAGAACTGCTCGATTGCGGCTTCCTTGACTTTTCTTCTTGCAGAAAACTTCTTTTCACTTTTTAAGAGTTCGATCTCATCGTTGAATTCGTCGAGTCCTGTTTTGATCTCGTCTCTTTCCTTCTTTAGTGCAGAAATCTTGCTTTCCATTTCCCTAAGCTCGCCCATCTTCTGCTTCATTTCTTTTATCTTTTTGAGTCTTGCTTCGAGAGAATGTATTTCTTTCGCCAGCTCCCTTTCCTGTTTTAGTGGAAGGTTCTTGGTTGTGGAAATCTTGAAGTCAATCAGGTTGATCTGCTTCATGATCCTCTTCTCTTCATCGATGGATCCCAATCCGCTAGATTTCCTGACCTTTTCTATCTGCTCTGCTAAGTTTCTGATTTCGCTACTGAGCTTTTTTACTTTTTCCAGCTTGTCTTTTTTTTCATCTTCTAGCTCTTGTATTTGCTGAGTAATAGTGTCGTTCATCTATATTATATACTTAATTAGATTTAAAAAGATTTTTTATATACCTAGTCTTTTAAATACTGTCGTTAAACCCCTTATTCAAGCTACCAATATTTTTATAAGTTGTCTCTAAATCTAAATTATGAACGAACCGTACCATATTCTGTCTGCAAAGGAAGTGATGGAAACACTTCAGACATCTACAAACGGACTTACTTCTTTTGAAGCAAAGGAACGACTGGCGGAATTTGGCTATAATGAAATTCAGGAAAAGAAACAGAAATCCGATTTTGACTTATTAGTCGATCAGTTCAAGAGTTTTCTCATATTGATTTTGATCATTGCAGTTTTGCTTTCATTCGCATTCAATGAATACGTGGATGCACTCCTTATACTTGTAATAATTCTTCTCAATGCATTTCTAGGTTACATCCAAACAAAGAAGGCAGAAGAGGCGATTCGAGCTTTAAAGAAGCTTACAATTCCGACTGTCAAGGTTATCCGAGATGGAGAGCTGAAGACCATCTCTTCCAGAGAGCTTGTTCCCGGCGACTTCGTAGTTTTGAATACTGGTGACAGGGTTCCTGCAGACTGCAGGGTTATATCCCAAATAAATCTTAAAGTTGACGAATCAATCCTTACTGGCGAGTCGCATCCAGTTTCGAAGATTTCTGAAGTCATAAACGGAAAGCAGTTGGTACAGAACCAGGCGAATATGCTTTTCATGGGAACATCCGTAGTTTATGGCCGTTGTGGAGCGGTGGTAGTTTCCACTGGAATGGGTACCGAATTCGGAAAGATTGCGCTTTCAATACAGGCCGAAGAAGACGTCACTCCGCTTCAGAAGAAGCTTGATAGGTTCGGTCAATTCATCGGAATCGTGTTTCTTGCGATATGTACTGTAGTTTTTCTGCTTGGTCTGCTTAATGGCATGAAGCTTATTGATATCGCGCTTACTTCAATATCTCTTGCAGTGGCGGCGGTGCCGGAAGGTCTTCTCGCTTCCATAACTATTGCGCTTTCGTTAGGTGTTAACAAGATGGCAAAGCACAATGCCATAGTCAGAAAGCTTACGGCAGTAGAAGGGCTCGGCAGCGTTACTACTATTTGCACAGATAAGACCGGAACCCTTACAGTGAATGAAATGACAGTTAAGAAAGTTTGGAATTATGGAAAAGAATACGTTTTCACTGGAGAAGGCTACAAAGGAGAAGGAAAGGTGCTGTTCAAGAACAAGGAAGTAAAGAGAATAGACAAGGATCTTTCATTGACTTTGGAAGCTGGCTCTTATTGTAATGACAGTTTCATAACAGGCCAACCGGTTGGAGATCCTACTGAATTGGCCCTTTTGGTCTCAGCTAAAAAAGCAGGCATTCCAGATCACCGGTCGGATTTTAAGCGATTAGATGAGGTTCAGTTCGATTCCGAGCGAAAGATGATGTCGGTTCTTTACGCTTCAGTTTCTAACAAACATAAAAAGATTGTCTGGTCCAAGGGTGCGGCAGAAAAGATAATTCAGAAATGCCAGTTCATTTTAAAAGAAGGAAAAATCCAGAAGATAAACTCTAAAGATAAGTCAAAAATACTTGAAAAGGAGAAAGAATACGCAAGATCAAGCTTCAGGGTTTTGGCACTTGCAATGAAGTGTACTTCTGCAAATAAGATACAGGAGAACGGATTCGTGTTTTTGGGTCTTCAGGCGATGATAGATCCGCCGAGGCCTGAAGTGAAGCATGCGATTTCCATTTGCAAGAAAGCAGGCGTAGACGTCATCATGATCACCGGAGACCATAAGGAGACTGCGCTCGCAATAGGGAAAGAACTTGGAATAATAGATGGCGGGAGTGCCCTTACTGGCTTGGAATTGGACGAGCTTAGTGACTCAGAGCTTAAGAAAAGGATTTCACGAGTCAAGATATTTGCAAGAGTCTCTCCGGAGCACAAGGTAAGGATAACGCGCATTTTGAAGGAGAAGGGAGAGATAGTTGCAATGACTGGAGACGGGATAAATGACGCTCCTGCCCTAAAGACGGCAGACGTGGGCGTGGCTATGGGCCAAACAGGAACTGATGTCACCAGAGAAGTCGCAGACCTTGTCATATCCGACGACAATTTTGCCACAATAGTCAAGGCGATAGAGCAGGGAAGAGGAATATACGAGAATATAAGGAAGAATATCGCATTCCTGCTTTCCGGAAACATAGCGGAGGTTTTCATAATATTTCTGGCAGCCCTGATCGGGTTGTCGCTTCCATTAATTGCAATTCAGATTCTGTGGATAAATCTTATTACTGACGGGCTGCCCGCTCTTTCGCTTGCAGTTGATCCGATATCAAAAGATGTTATGAATAGGCGGCCGAGGCCCCCAGATGAAGACATAATTTCCAAACTTGACCTTTACGTTATACATTATCCGATTATATTGACTGTTGCTGTTCTCGTTTCCTTCGCTTATGTTCTTAGTGTTACGGGAGACTTGCTTAAGGCACAAACGATATCGTTCAGCTTAATTGTTTTCTTTGAAATGTTCCAATCTTTCTCCTGCAGGTCGCTTGAAAGACCAGTGTTTGGAGTTCTTTTCAATAATAAGTATTTGGTTCTTGCGGCCTTGTTCTCATTCCTCCTTCAGATGGTTATAATATATTTCGAGCCAGTCCAATCCTTGTTCTATACCACGTCTTTAACAGCACTGGAGCTTGGAGCAGTGATCCTTATTGCATCTACAGGTTTTGTTTACATAGAAATAATGAAAATGATCCGGTCTTCAAAGGCATCCTAGTGATTATTTAAAATCCAAAGCCTTTTCCTTTTAGCATTCTTTGCAGGTTCTTTTGCATTCCTTTGTTCTTCTGAAGTTGCTCGTACATCTTCTTCATCTTCCCGAATTGCGTTATGAATTCCTTGACCGTGGAAGGGCTTATTCCTGAACCGTTAGCAATTCGGGTTACCCTGCTTGGGTGTTTTCTTACCAGATCCGGGTTCTTCCTTTCCGCTTTAGTCATCGAATTGATTATAGCTTCGTATTGATCCATCTTCTGCTCTCCCTGTTCGACAACATCTTTCGGAACGTTTACCATTCCCATCATCTCAAAGAGACCTTTCAAAGGGCCCATGTTTCTTGCAGCCTTGAGCTGCTTGTAAAAAGTATCAATATCGAATTCTTCGGGAATCTCGTTTGCCCCTTCCGGCATTGCAGTCTTGACTTTTTCGATCAGGGCCTCGAAGTCAGGAACCCCAAGGAGCCTTCCCACGAATTTTCCCGGATTGAATTCTTCTATGTCGTCAAGCTTCTCTCCGACACCTATGAATACTACCTTTATTCCCGCAACAGAGCAGGCGGTAAGTGCTCCCCCTCCTTTTCCGCTTCCGTCCATTTTTGTGATTATGACTCCTGTCAGGCCTACGGATTTGTTGAATTCCTCTGCCTGTTGCTTTGCAATTTGCCCTATGTCTGCAGACATGACCAGTATTTTTTCATCCGGCTTTGCAATCTGCTCTATGCTCTTCAGTTCTGTTGTCAGCTCGTCATCAAGAGCGTCTCTTCCGGAGGTGTCTATAATTATGACATCGTTTTTGAGCCTTTGCAGTCCTTCCTTCACCACGTCGGATGAGTTTGCATTCCGTTTTCCATAGAAATTGCAGCCTACTTGCTTTGAAAGTTGTTCAAGCTGGTCGTATGCGGCCGGCCTCATCATGTCCGCCGCTATCACTCCGACGCTCATTCCCCTTTTCTTGAGGTAATTAGATATCTTTCCTATTTGAGTTGTCTTTCCGGAACCGAAAAGGCCGAGCACCATTATGGTCTGCTTCTTGAGCTCTATTTTCCTTCCTTCACCCATTATCTTGGTAAGCTCTTCATATACTATGGCGCTTACGTGCTCATTCATGCTCCTTCCGATCGGAGGCTTCTCATTAAGCGCCCTCTTTTCTATTTCTTTAGATATCTTGTAGACTAATTCGATGTTGACATCGGAGAGTATCAGCGCCCTTTGGATGTCCTTAAGCATTGATTTTATTACAGATTCATCGATAAGCGCCTTGCCAGTTATTTTTGTAAGTGCCTTTCTGATGCCGTCTCCAAGATCCATTTTATCACTTTAAACATACAATCATATCATGGCTGTATCCATTCTATTTCGTAATATTCGTACTTGCTTTCCGGCAAGTCGATTCTTTTTACCCTGTAATAAGTGACAGAAGTCTCTCTATCAACTATACCCAGGACAACATCTAGCCCGTGGTTCTTGGATTCTTCGATCGCTATTGCAAGCTCGTTTCCTCCGATCATTTCCTCTTCGCTCAATGAAACCATGGCGAAAGAAGGTCCGTCTTTGTCCGGGGTCTCTATGGCGTTTCCTTTCCTATGGTATAATATGAAACTGACTATGGATTTATTCTTTTCCTTTTTTTTCTTTCCAGGTATGGCGAGTATGAACGTCTTCCTGACTCCGTGAGCCACCCTGATCGCTCTCGCCCATTCAGCTATTACCATTCTCTTCTCCCTTGGGAATATGTGGAGGACGTGCTTTGAATGGGTCCAATCCTTGCTCTTTCCAGGCAATGCGCCTGGGAAATATATTCTGAAGTGCGTTCCGAATTTGAATCCTGTTTTTACTATGAATCCAGCATTTCTCCAATCTTCATAAACTTGATACATCGACAGAAAATCAGGATCCTCATTCAGGTTGGCGTCGAGCTCTGCTTCCGTGCAGTTCATGAGCTCCATTCCACAGTTTTTCACAAGGAACATCGTCTCGAACTTGTCAAGTTTTAGGAACCTTCCCCTTCCTTCCGCCTTGTAGGATCCGTACTGGCCGAACCAATGACTTTGATACAGGATTTTTCCTGTCTCTTCATCTTCCAGGATCGTCATCTTATCTTCTTTGAAGAACAATCCGCTGGCATTCACCTTATTGAATTTTGTTTTCTTGAACGGATACTTGACTGTCGGATTCTTGTTGTAGTTTCCTTTCGAGTCTGAGAAAGGTCTTACCATGAGTCCCCTTTCTCTCCAGTCCCTGAATGTGATGTATTCTGCGAACAGTTTCGGTTTGTTGAATTTTTGCACCAGTTCACTGAATGTGACGGATCGCTCTCCATCTAGGCAAATAGCATTTCGAACTTCCATCAGATAGAGGGCTTCCTCTACAGTGAGCTCTATTTCGGGTCCGCGCTTCTCTCCGTAGAAAGCCCTTCTTAGCGCTTCGTAATCCTGTTGGTTTCTTACCTTGAGTTTGTTCTTTTCCAAAAGAATGGTTATAGGCATGGTTTTATATCTCGGATTAAATTTAAATAATGTCCTTTTGTATTAATATTAAGGTCGATATCAAAGATCCTTTTTTGTGATGCTATGATTCCGGATAAGCTTGCAGCTGTTTTGAAAAAACAGAAGTACCGGTTCGCTGGAAAGAACCAACATTCATTGGTCAAGATTTGCCAATATACCAAAGATTCGATAATTAAGGGTTCTTGGTGCTACAAAAACCAGTTTTACGGTATAAAGAGTAATAGATGTCTCCAATGCACGGTCGTTCCGTTCTGCTTTAACAAATGCGTTTTCTGCTGGAGAGCGCAGCCAGGAGAGATCGAAGTTGATATGGATTCAATTAAAATTGATAAATGGGATGATCCGGAAGAGATAATCGAAGAGATGATCTTGGCGCAGAGAAAGCTTCTTTCCGGCTTAGGAGGACACCCGCATGCGGACAAGAAGCTCTGGATTGAAGCACAGGATCCGAAGCACGTGGCATTGAGCGTTCTCGGAGAACCAATCGTTTATCCCAAAATGCCGGAGCTTCTCAAAGCGTTCCATAAGAGGGGAATGAGTACATTTATCGTGACTGCTGGTGGATCGCCAAGTGCAATAGAGAATCTGATAAATAATAAAACACTTCCAACCCAACTTTATCTTTCGATGTCTTCTTACGATAAGGAAAGCTTCAATTTGATTGTAAGGCCGAATTCTCCCGATGGCTGGGAAAGGTATCTCGCTTCACTTAAATTGCTTAAGGAGGCGGGCAAGTTTACACGAACAGTTATACGCATGACCATTATCAAGGACAGTAATATGGCCCATCCAGAAAAGTATGCTGAACTTATAAAGATGGGCAATCCAGATTATGTGGAGGTAAAGGCGTATATGGCCTTGGGATTCTCAAGAAATAGAATCGGTCCTTTAGGAATGCCTTTGCATGATGAAATCGTTGAGTTCGCAAAGAAATTGGCAAAAGAGACAGGTTACATATATACTGATGAGCACAAGCCTTCAAGAATCGTTCTCCTTTGCAGAGATGAAAAAGCGAAAAAGAATAGAATTATAGATTTTTCAAAAATAAAATGATTAAGTTGGTTAGATGGCAACTAAAAAAGAGAGAATTAGGCGCGGAGCGAGTGCGATAGTCTTCAGGATGAGAAAAGGTCAGCCAGAATTCCTTCTTCTTCACAGAGTAAAAAGGTGGATCGGCTGGGAGATTCTAAAAGGCGGAAGAATCGGAAGAGAAAGTCCAGTTTCCACTCTCATGCGTGAACTCAAGGAAGAGATAAACGCAGAAAAACATATGATAGGGAGTATAATTCCTATTTCGTCAAAGATGAAGTTCAGGACACCCCCAGAATATGTTAAAAAGTACAGATACACTCGAATGGAGTTTCAAGTTTTCCTCGTGGAATACTACGGCAAGGTCTCCATACAGAATAATGACATAAAAGAGCACGACGGTTACAGGTGGGCGTCGTTTAAGGATTCAATGAAGCTTCTCACCTACGAATCGTCTAAGAAACAGCTCAAATTAGCCTATTCTTTGGTCAAAAAAGGAAAGTTCTGATTTTTCAAAGAGCTTTGCTTAGAGTTTCAATAAGGCCATCAAGGAGCATGGAATCCGCTCTCGCTATTACTGCCATTATCCTTCTTCTTGCAGCAAGCGGGAACTTGTGCTCAAGTATCTCGTCCATGGTTTTGATCTCCTGTTTGTTGAAGACGAGCTTTCCATCCTTCGATCTTAGCTTGGCGTCTTTCAGTATCTTAATTATTATTTTAAGTTCGTCTGCATCCAACACTGCGAGTTCAATGCCTGTGGATAGCCCCTGTATGAAAACAAGGTCTCTTTCTGTCCCGTCTGTCATCAATCTTTTAACGTGATTATATTCTGGAGGAGATAGCCTTCCTTTTATCAAAGTAAGGACCGACTTGATTATGTCCATCCTTTTCTTTATCTCCTTCTTGGTTTTCATTGCAGACGCCATACGATCACTTGTTTTTCAGATGCTTATCTTATATCTATTATCTTTTTTAATACTTCTTATTGTGCTTCAGCTTGTCGAGAAGATACTCCTTATTCGAGGTATATAGCGGGTTTGCCAGGCTTCGCCTTGCTTGCCTTTTTCATCGGATCGTATTTTTCCTTGTCGGCTACGGAAGAAACGTTCACTTCATCGAATTTGAATCTCTGCTTTATGAATTCAGAGGCATCTTTGAGATATTGTGTCTCATTGGGCATCGAGTATACGTAAAGTTTGGTCTTTTTCTCTTTTACAATTCTCATTAGGTTGTTGAGGTCATCCACTAGGGTCCTTACTTCTTCTTCCGCTTTCAGTATATTTTCGTTTATTTCTCTGGCTTCCGGCCAGCTTTCGGTCGATATGAACGTTTTATTTCCAAGCTTATGCCAGTATTCCTCTGCGACATGGGGTATGAACGGACTGAGTATTTTTAGCCAGTCTGATAGCAGCTTCTTGCTCGGCGTTCCACCTCGGCTCCTGAGCCATTGTAGGTCGTTTCTTATCTCAAAGAATGCAAGTGAGGCTGCGTTTCTTATTTCGTATTTCTCGAATTCAGTTTCTAACGCCTTTAGTCTCTTTGCAAACATCGCTTCTCCCCATTTGTTGATTTCGAGATTGTTTTCTTTTTCAGAGATCATTTCGTCTAGCATTTTCTTTATACTTTCAAGATGAATCGCGTACCTTTCCATTTCTGCATTCTTCCAATCGAAGTCGTTCCATTGGCTGGTGCCGTGTGCTTCGTAGAATCTGATCGCGTCTGCTCCGTACTTTTCTATCGCATCGTCCCAGAAAACTACATTGCCCTTGCTCTTGGACATCTTTTCTCCTTCAACTATTAGGTGCCAGTTGACGAACACCCCTTTCGGCCAGAACTTTTTGTCGAATAGCGCAGCATGGTGGAATATAAAGAACGGGAAATGCACTGTCTTGTGTTCCTTTCCTCCGAAATTAAGGTCAAGGGGATAGAAGTACTCGAATTCCTTCTTGATCTGATCTGCGACTTCCCTGCTGCACTTGAGGCTTCCCTCCTTTCCGTGATAAATATAGTCGAAGAATGCGTCGTCAATTTCATCGACCTTAAGCTTTCCTGTGTTTACCGCCTTGGAAATAACATAAAACGCCATATAGATTGTGGAATCAGACAGGGCCTCGATTATCCACCCTTTTGCGAACGGGAATTCAGTTCCCAATCCCCTCTTTCTGATGAGTGGTCTTCCTCTCAGCCAATCGATTATTCCTGGAAGCTCTTTCTTGTACTCTGGGGGATAAGTGTTCATCTGTTCCACGCATTCCTTAGCCAGACCTTTCCATTTTTGGTCCGCATAATTCACGAACCATTGTCCGCCTATGCTTTTGATTATAACAGGATGTCCGAACCTATCTTTCACTTCCTTCACTGTGAACTCGTAAATTTTATCCGTAAGTCCTTTTTGAGAAAGATAGGCGATTATCGCGTCTTTCGCTTTTGCAGTCGGAAGTCCGCCTATAACAGGGATGTCTTTCTTTATTGTTCCACGGTATTCCATTTTATAGAGTTCCTTTACTGCGGCTTCTGCATCTCCCTTGTTTTTTTGGAGGATTATTGCGCTTGGAATTCCGTTCATTCGCATATCAACCACAAATGGTATCATGCTGTCGTCAGCGTTTGTTGCTTCCTTATAATGTCTGTAATCATAGGGATCGTGCGCGGGCACGCTCATGACCACTCCAGTAGCTTCAGATGAGTCTACGAATGTCGCAGGTATTATCTTGACCTTGCTTCCGTTCGCAGGATTCGAAACTTCTTTGTCTTTTAGCTCTATCCCCTTAAGTTTCTTTTTGACTTCTACATTTTTGCCAAGGTTTCTGAGCTTCTCCACTGCATGCTGGCTTACCACCCAGGTTTCACTGTCAACTGAAGCCTCAACGTAGTCTGATTTAGGATTCACCCAAAGGTTAGTGACTCCGAAGACTGTCTCAGGCCTCAGTGTTGCAATCGGATAAATAGTTTCGTTCTCATCTTTGAATTTGAGCACTTCATATTCCTTTACTTCAGCTTCTGCTCCTTCCGCTATTTCCGCCTGCGCAGCATCAATGCTTATCACCTGTTGGCATTCGTTACAGTAGGGAAGGACATAGTCTCCCTGCTTGAGATAGCCAAGATCATTGAGACGCTTGTACTGCCATTGAATGAATTTGTTGTAATGCGGTTCTATCGTAGATACTGCGGTGCTGGAATCTATGCTGAGCCCCATCCTTTTCAGCGCAGAGATTATCCTTTTCTCAAGATATTTGTCGACATCAAGTGGAGATTTGAACGATTTGGCTGCATTCTCCTCTAATCCGTATTTTTTGGTTCCTTTTGAAGGATCGACTTTGCATTCTTCATAGATTTTTGCACAATCCACTCCAGTTGCATGGAATCCGAGCGGGAAAAAGACATTGAACCCCTTGGTTCGCTTATATCTGGCGATTATGTCTGGTATTGAATAGCTTCTTGCATGCCCGATATGGAGTGTTCCAGAAACAGTAGGATATGCGAAAACAAGATAGAATTTTGGTTTTTCTGAAACTGAAGAGCTGAAAAGATTGCTGTTTTCCCATTCTTTCTGCCATTTGGCTTCAATTGGATTCATATAATCACTAGTTTATATGTTGAGTTTAGACTGGAATAGTATTCTACTTTGCACAGTATATTTCTATATACATAGAAATAAATTTAAGGCTATTCAACTATATATCTAGTACTTAAGGGCAGTGATATTAATGGCGACAGAAATGAGCACGTTTACAACAGTAGTCCAGTCCTCAATCGATTCTGTTTTTCAAAATGGAAACTGGTTCGCAACCTGCGTGTTGTCCCTTATTCTTTCTGCCATAATGAGTTCTCTTGCATGGATGTTTTCCACTGCATTCCAGTCTAATGAGTTGAAAGGCTGGGCGAAAAAGGAGCTCAGTGAATTCATATTTACTGGAGCCTTGATTGGAATTGCATATTCATTGATAATAATTATTACTGCACTAACTACTGCATATGTCGGTCAAACTCCTTATGAATCTGCTGCCGCATTTCTTGACACTGCACAAGCTGATCTTATAGAGGCATATACTCACGTCATTTCTCTTAAAACGATTATAACTTTCATTTCAACTTTCGAATTTAAAATAGGCTGGCTTACTGCATTACTTTCTGCTGCAAGTGTAAATCTTCCTGGGTTGTTGGGAAGTTTTGCAGCAATTGTAAGTAATTTTGGCTTAAAATATGGAAGCCCCTTTGGAATGCTTTTAGGCCCGCTTTCATCTTTTGAATCCTTTATGCAACCTATGTTTTTTGCAATGTTTGTTCAGCACGAATTGCTTAATATAATTCAAAAGACAATGCTTCCAATCGTATTGCCTTTGGGTGTATTGCTTCGTGCCTTCCCATTGAGTAGGAAAACAGGTTCCACCTTAATTGCAATTGCCTTGGCAGCTTACATAATCTATCCTATTTCGCTTATAGTTTCAAACGCAATGTACATTGAGATGAAAAATATATTGTATACAGAGATGGAACCAGGTAGTGGCATCTTAGGCGAATTGCCAAACTTCGATCCCACTGGCGCTGGACTGTATCTCAAGACTTCGCCAGCTCCAGGAAAGTATTATCTCAATGAAAGCGACAAATTCGAATGGAAGGCGCTTGTACCGCTCAATTATTCTATTTGGTCACAGGTTCAGTGTAACGATATATTGAATTACAAAATTTATGTTTCTGATATTTCATCTTCTTTTGAATCTTCAATTTACGCTAATTTGCCTCCAAAGGATTATGTTTACTGGAAGACAATTAGAGAAGAAACTATTACCACTTATGATCAAGATGGAATACCATATACATCTAAATTTGATGTGACAAACTGTTTCAAGCTTACTGGAAGAGGTGCAGTTACTGTAGGTCAGAATATAACTCAAGCATTAAATTCTGCATCATTCAAGGCAGACGATGAAAATACGATCGTTTTAGCTGTTAAGTCGGAAGAGAAGAACTTGCAGTATATCGACAATTACAGCTTTTATTTTGGAGATCCCTGCAAAGAAGGGCTTTGGTCTAGTTTTTATTGCAAATTGTCAGCATCAACAAAGGAAAATGAGTTGAATGATATAAGCTATTTGAGGCTTACTGCATCCGGAATAAAAGGATTTTTCAGCGGCACCAATACATTTATGAAGGGCCTGCTTTCAACTGCTTCAGATGCATCATTAATTGGTGTCGCACTGAGTCCCGTTTCCTCGGGTTATTTGTTTCTGTATCTTACAGATAATATAGACAAGATAATGTTTCCGCCATTGATGATATTTTTTACATTTGCACTTACCATAGCGATATTTGTAGGTTCATTTAAGTCAATATCACAGACACTTGGTGGCGAAACAAAAATAATAGAAATGGGAAGACTGATATGATTTGGTGTTTATATGGTTGTTCTTGACGCATGCATGCCTGTAATTGATGTTTGGACTTTCATAGGTTTAGCTTCAATTACCACGCTTGCATTTGTTTCCTTGCTGTTTATGCTCGGTAGGCTTCTTATTAAGAGCGAATTCGAGGCGATGGCAAAGAAAGAACTAAGTCAGCTTTTCGTTGCATTGATAGTTGCAGTTGTAATAGTTGGGCTTGCCACTGCCTCTTGCGGGGCAGCACAGAATCTGGTGCAGAGCACTATAGGGGAAGGAAACCAGTTCACCGCAAGCAGCCAATATCTTACGACCCTTATCTATAAGAAAGGGCTTCCGACAATTCAAAATCTCTGGGTCAGTGGTTTCATTATCGACATGATTTCATCTTTAGAGATTAAAACCGGTCTTCCAGCGGCTAAGAGTTCAGTTAAATTCTCTCCAGGAAAAGTGCTCACTCCTTTTTCTAAGATAATAGGTCTTTTTGGATCCTTGTTCAATGTGATAGTAGGAAGTCTTCATGCTCAATTGATACTTATTCAGTTTTCGGAGGCGTTTGCGATGACATTATTGCTTCCACTCGGAATGGTATTGCGAACGATTCCAATGATGCGCAAAGGAGGCTCATTCCTAATGGCATTAGCCTTTGGTCTTTATATTGTATTTCCAATGACCTACGTTATGGACTATGCAATATACAACACAATTGATCCGAATTTCAACGGTCTTGCAAAGACAACTATTGAACCTTTAGAAACATTTAAGTTATCTTCACAAATTATAGATGTTTTAGGCTACTTTGACCAGATGGCGATTCTGATTCCGCAAGCGACATTTCTCGCTTTGATCAATTTTACAATTACTGTTTCATTTGTAGAGACATTTACAAATTTCTTGGATAGCATAGATTAAGCTTAAAGTGATTATATGGTATATGAAATGATATTTCAGGCTTGGGCTCCCGTCACCTCTTTAATTTTGGTGATTTCCTTAGCCTTCATTTCATTATTCTACATGATCGCAAGGGCCCTCGACAATGACAATTTAAAGAAATGGGCCCAGAATGAGATATACCAGATTTTTGCTTCAGCATTTCTTCTGAGTTCTGCTGTGCTCATGGTCGCTATAGCGAACAATCTGATGTATGGCGTAATTTCTGCGATAAATCCAGCGCTCAGCCTTTCTTGCAGCACAGATTACTGCACATTCAATAAGATAGAATTCCAAAAGTACGGAATAATTACTGAAAGTCCAGAGAATCTCAATGCTGCAGTTAAAATGGTACAGGTGAGCTGCGGAGGAGACGAACTTCCTTGCCATATGGTGATTGCAATAACGCAGCTAGAGCACACTTATGATGTGGTGCGGTATTATCTTGCAAACAAAGTGGTTTCTGCAGGTTGGGTCGATCTCCTTGCCGGAGTATCTATGGGTTATGGTGCGTTTAAAGCGACCCCCTTGGCGGTTCTCTCCAATATAAGCCAAATCTATTCAAACTTTATTCAAATCGGCTTCAACCTTCTTATACTTCTGAAGGCCAATTCAATGTTTTTATTTTTTGTAATGAAGTCGCTCTTTCCAGCATTAATAATTGCGGGTCTTGCTTTGAGGTCAATATCATTATTCAGAGGGGTGGGCGGTCTTCTTTTCTCAATAGCAGTCGGAACTTATTTCATATATCCGATGCTTATAGTATTTTCGACGACTTTGTTTTCACCTGATCCAAATGCGTTTGTATCTGCATTTTCAGACAATTCCCAGTTTATAACCGCTGAAACGTCCCAAATTTCAAACGTTCCTTCTGAAAGTTCCGCAGCAGGAACTGGCGGAATTGTAGTAGTTTCTGAAAATATCGATGAATCAAATAAAGACTGGGCAACAGGAGTTGTGAAATTCTCAAAGGATTTAACTACGAAATATCTTTGGGTTGAAACATCCGAAGGAAATACAGTTGACCGAATATCATACACTATATTTAGAACAATAATGCCCGGTGGTTTTCTTGATAATCTCTCGGTGCTTTCAGTATGGATCCTTGTTCCATTCATAATTTCTATCTATGGACTAGTCTCATTCATTAAGGAATTCTCCCAGCTTGTTGGAGGAGACGTGGATCTTGCTGGATTCTCTAAACTTATATAACACTTATCGTGATCACATGAATGAAATTAAAAAAACAGGAACGGCTTCTTTCAAATCATATAGTGTCCATCCGTTCATTTTTGTTCTTATGATTATTATTGCTTTAATTCCAGCGACATTCGCTCAGGAAGATTCGGTCGTAGTTTACAATTTAAGAGCGCTGCCGTGGGAAATAATAGTTCTTGCAGCGCTCTTCTTAAATCTCGGTGTTATCTCTCTTGCATTTATGGTTTCCAAGGTTTTTGGAGTCAGGGAATTGGGCGGTTGGGCAAACAATGAGCTATATCAGGTAATCATGATGTCGCTAGTGGTTTTCCTATTCTTTTCAGCGATAAAGATAGAGAATATGGTTTTTGAGGCTTACGGATTTACAGCCACAGTGGAGCATCCAAACGGAGCGATAGAAAACGCTAAGATCTATCTTTCTTCCGTTCAAAAATATGTGCTTTCAATCGTCACTTCAGCCAATATGTTCAAAGTTGCATTAGTGGTTGGCAACAGTTATCTTACGAAAATTGCGGAAGTACCTTTATTTGACATAGATAGGGCAATAAGCTCTATTTTTGAAAGTATAATTAACATGGTCAATTTCATATTAACCTCTTCTGCTTCAGTTCTTGGACTTACTACAATGCAGATATACTTTTTAGACTTTATAGATAAGCTTGCATTTACTCTGATTCTGCCAGTTGGTTTATTATTAAGAACCTTTTCTTTTTTAAGAAATGTTGGTAATTTTCTGATTGTTGTTGCAATTTCGTTCTACATAGTTTATCCACTTACATTTGTAATTAATCAAACAATAGTAGATACACTTCTGAATAAGCCAGGGGGATGGAGTGATATTCTGGATGCAAGAACCCAGAATACAGAAATGGGCAAGTTCATGACGAATCTTGAAACTTCATTTAAGGATGATACGAATTCAATATTTGCTTCATTGGCTTTTTCCATAAATACTGTATCTAAACTTCCATCGTTGCTAAATGAATATTTGAACCCGCTTGTCTTATTCAACGAAGCGTCATTCGCATTTTTATTGTTTACGATAATACCTATAATTGACTTTACTATAACGATTATAGTTGCAAAGGAGCTTGGGTACTTCTTCGGATCCGATGTGGATTTCTCAGAAGTAATCAAAAAATTATAAGTGATTTAATGGACTCCAAAAAATTTAATTTGAATTTAGGAACTTTCCAGGATTCAGTTCTATTCAGATCACTATTCATATTCTTTTTCATTTCTTATTTTGTTCAAGCCGCAGTAACGGCAGAAAGCGCGCAAACAGCAGGATGCGAGTTCATGCTTTCAATAAATGATTGGAGGGCAACCGCCTTCATCGGGCTTATTATTGGAATTTTACTGGTCGGATTTATGTACATGTACGGTTCTACGATCGACAATTCTTTCATTTCTAAGTCTAAAAATGAGTTTTATCAGCTAGTATTCACCGCACTTATCCTGGTGTCAATTACTGCGATAGTCGGCTTTATGTGTAGCGATGTTGTGAGCGATCTTTTCGGCAAGGAAGGTCCTACATTCATTGCTGCCGAATCATATCTTTCTAGACTTTCTGGATATTTAGGCAAAACAACTATCGCAATAGGTGCGATAGGAGCAAGCTTGCAGCTTCTTTCCACTGTATCTGTTGAAGGCTATGCAACACCATCTAAAACATTCGAGATATTATCAGACCCGATAAAATATGTTTCCGATTCAACGTTTGTTCTTTATGGGATAGCCTTGTCTGCATACTTGTTGACCGTGGTTCAGCTTCATATAATAAAGATAGTCCCGTATTTAACATTGTTCTTTTTGGTCCCTATAGGGTTGGTTCTTAGATCCATCTTGCCTTTCCGTAAATTTGGCGGTGCACTTCTTGGCGCAGGCATTAGTCTTTATATCTTAATTCCTTTCGTTTTGCTTTTGAATCAGGCAATGGTAGACAAATATGTTAATTCAGATGAAATATTTGAGAAACTTTCATGCACAAACAATTTTGACTGCTATTCGCATATGTGTGAATTCGATCAATCTAAAAATCTTAAGCTTTGTTCTCCATTGAAAGATGTTGGTCAGCCGTGCGAGACAGATGATCAATGCCAGTCTGGATACTGTGAGCAGACTTCTTCCGGGAAGAACTGTAGTTCCTGTGGTGGAGAAGGTTCGGTTGCAATACGATGCTGTGAGGGTTTTGTGAAAAATCCAATCACTGGAAAATGTGAGATAGGGAAGGCAAACGGGGTAGAGTGCACTAAAGATTCGGAATGCATATCTGGCATTTGCAATTCGACAAGTCATGTCTACAGTACAATTTATGTGGGGGACAGAACAGTTTCAAATGAGATCGAAGGTGGAAAGGTTTGCATACCTAAGAAATCAAATGGGGAAAAGTGCGGTGATTGGAGAGAGTGTGCCTCTAGGGCTTGTACTGGTGCTGCTCCAAATGAAGTTTGTACAAAGACAATTCTGACTGAATCTGATGTAAACTATCTTCTCGCAGCAAGCTATGCTATTTCCGAAACGTCACCGTCTGCACAGTTTCAAGTTTTGGATACACAAACAACTTTGCTAACATCTTCATATTCACAAACAATAGTAGGAAGCGCCAGTTCTGATTCGACAATATCCGAATCAATAAGAAAACTTTTCGATCTGGTTGTAGTCTCGTTCATTGCCGGAATTCTGCTTCCAATACTTAATCTTACGGTAATATCTAAGGGAATAAGAGGCCTGTCTAGCGCGCTTGGTTCTGAAATGGATATTGCCTCCATATGGAAGATAATATAGTTATGTATTGTAATTTTTAGTGGTCGTATGCGAAGAATATCGAATTGGTTTGTATTTTTCCTGGCTTTCGTTTCCATCTCATTAGCACAGTCAACTTATTCTTCATCAACAACACCTGCTTCGGAACTTTCAAAGACTTGGTATTCGGTTGACTTTCCCTGGGAATTGATTGCCGTAATAGCTGTGACTATTTCATTTTCATTTTCGGCTCTTACATTCATGTTTGGAAGGCTTTTTCAATCCAGTGACCTGGAGAAGCTTGCGAAATCAGAATTCATTTATGCAATATCTACAGTTGTGCTTTTGTCATTTCTAATTATGTTCGTAGACGTCCTTGCAAGCAAGTCTGCAGAATTTGTCGGAATAATGTCGAAAGACCGCATCGCACTTCAAACTGTTTTGGCCAATGACAAGTCTCCCTTTGTGGTTGCAGAATATTATATGAACCGAACACTCGTGTGTGCCCAGAAGCGATACGAGGATGGATTTTGCCTTGTTGCTATTCCGATGGTCTTGAATACAATAGAATCAAATAAGGTTATTTCGAGCATTTCAGTTCCTTCAGCACTAGGAAGCATATCTTCAGTTCTTTCATCGTCTTCCTTTGTCACTCAGATTGCTAAAATGGGTCTTAGCGTTCCGATAAGTGCCATAAACAGATTGCTTTCAGATATTTCATACATAATTTACATGTTCTTTTTCCAAAAGCAGCTCCTGCTCTTTATTCAAACAACAATGCTTACTGTGTTTCTTCCAGTAGGAGTGGTCTTAAGGGGCTTTCCTGTAGTTCGTTCTGTCGGAAACCTGCTTATTGCCGTTTCAATTGGGCTTTATTTCGTTTATCCGATATCATACAGCATATTGATGGTACTTGGGACAACTTCGGGCGGGGTTGACGGCCTTTGTGGAACATCTGGTGTCACCAGTGCAACACTTTTATCTGCCGTACCATGTCCGATTTTGACAGACATACTTTCTGCTGGAATATTTTCAAAAACAATGGACTTATTTACTAGCTCAATAGGTGAAACAGAATATCAAAGTACATCCATAATCTCATATATGACCAATACGCAGCGAATAATTGGGGAGATGGTGATATTCGGAGTTGCTTATCCATTTATTGCAGCAGTTCTTGCTTATACATTCATAAAGTCATTTTCCATATTCCTTAATGTGGATGCTCAGGACTTTGCTGAAGGTTTAGCAAAACTCATATAGCCTTATATCTGTAAATTTAAGCAAATCGGAAAGCATTTATATATAAATCAATTAAATATAATGGGGAGAGATATGGTTTTAAGAAGAAAATGCATTGGAATGCCTTGCATCCGTAAACTGTTCTTTTCATATCTAAGCATTTTCTTAGTTACCATTCTGTTTTCTGAAATGATATTCGCCGCTACTAAAACTTCTACTTATTTTTCAGAGTTTAGAGTTGCAAGCATTTCAACTACCAGCCTAAACATATCCGCAACATTATCTAGCTTCGTTCTTCCAGAGTCAAAACAGACTTTGGCTGAATATGCTCAGACAGGCCAAATCGATCCATCAGTCATATCTAGCAATTACGGTCTCTCGCCAGTTGCGGGGCAATCGGTTGTTGCATACTTGGTTGATCCAAATGATCAATCTAACCAAGTTAAGCTTTGCAACTGGATAACCAATTCAGAAGGAAAAGGGTTCTGCATTGCCACAGTTTCTTCAAATGAGGCAGTAATAAAAGTCCGTTTTGAAGGCGATTCCACTTTTTTTCCAACTCAAAGATTCGAAACCGTCTTTTCATCTTCAGTATTTTCGTTTAAGGAGCTTGTGGATTCAAGTTGGTTCATAGTATTCTTGTTTATAGGTGTTCTTGCAGCAGCACTTTACGCATCCGGAAGGAAGCCAATGTCCGCTTTCGACATAACTATGCCCAAAGTTAAAGGAATTAAGGTGCCTCGCGTTACCAAGCTTTCGTTAAAAACAAGCACTTCTGTGATGAAAGGTACTATGGCAAAAGTATTCACTTCGGTTGCCGTTGCATTCTATAAAGCGAAAAATGTAGATTTGAATTCGCTCTCGGCCGTTAATACTTTGGAGAAATACACGCCTAGAAACAAATATGCAGAACTAATGGAAGTTTATACTTCTAGATCAGAGCAGGACAGGATGCTCAAGCTTGCAAGAAGACTGAACCAATTCGGGGTGAGAAGCAAGTTGATGAAAGGATTGGCAACGTCTAAGAGTAGGGTGAACACGCTGCAAAAGCGCAAGGAAAAATTAGAGAAGATAAAGGCAAAGGCAAGGACGGAGGGGGAGATTTGGAGAGCAAACCAGGCTGAAAAAAAGATAAATGAAATGATGCAGCAGTATGTCAAGAAGATCCAGGAATACGAAAAGGACCTCAAGGCGCTTTCCGCGCTTACTCTTGCTAAAAAAGCGGAACTGGAAAGCATTAATCCTGAAATTATAAAAGAAGAGCTGAAGAGCGTAGACACGTATATACTTAGTGAATACGTGCAATACATAAGGGATCCCGGAAGGGCGCTCAATCCGAACTTTTTCCAGGACTTGCGTGAGCAGGTCGGGCTCAAGGTGACCAAGGACTTTTCCGAACATCCGGAAATCGCAAAGAAAATCGATGCAGTAGTCCAGACGAAAATAGAGCTGGAAAGAATATACATTGCCGAAATGATAAAGAGCCTGAACATGATAAATAAAAACGTCCTGGACATCATGGGGGATCCGCAGAACAGTAAGCATTATAAGAACGCAATGAACGCCATTACTCCCGAGAAAGAGAGGGTGGATTCGATTGCGGCCATTTTAAACGATCTTACACTAAATGAATTCGATAAGCGCAAGCTGGCCGTAAAGAACGACGGAGTGCAGAAGCTTGAAAAGGGCGAGCTGGACCCGCTTCTTACTAAGATAGTGTCCAAACAAGATTCCCTTGTGAAAAATTCTGAATACAAGGAACTGCTAAACAAGCTTAATGTCAGCGAAAAGTTGGGAATCTCAAACAACATGCTTGACCAATATGTCTCCGAAAAAGACGGCAAATTAAAAGCCGAGATCGAAAAGGAGATTCTCGGATCAAAGGAAAAGAGAGAGGCGGTCGTTTCGCTTCTGGTTGGCTTGGAAAAGCAGGAAGGCAAGATTTTCCAAGAGAGGATGGACAACATCATATCTGCAAGAAATAACCTTGAGGCTTCCGTAGACAAGTTCCTTCACGACGTGGAAAAGTACAACAGCTCCTACGATGTGAAAACAAAGGAGCAATCCGCATTCAATTCGCTCATATCCTTCGACATTCTAACAAACAAGGCAAATAGCTTTCTTGCCGATATTTACAATCGGACCGAGGACTATTACGGGGACAAGCCGGTGCTGGACGAAACAACCGCGAGGCAGATGTTTGATGCGACAATATTAAGAAAGGATGAGGACCAAGTTTTCGAGCTTCTTTTCAACAGACTGATGTCGCCTTACGCAAAGGACGAAGAGGTTAAATTCGCCTTGGAAAGGATCGATCTAGTTGAAAACAAGGATATTGGGCGCACAGTGTTCGACAAGACGTTCAGTGAGATGCTCGCAGGAAACATTGATCCTGTCGAGGAAGACTTCACTCTTGATACGCGGTTGATGCAGAGATATTCGCTCAATGATCTTCTCATCAAGATGGAACGGGAACAGATAGTCCTTTCCGCATCTCCGAAATCGGAATACCGGGACAAGGCGCTCACTTACGCGAAAGAGTTCATAAGGAAATATAGCCCCCCCAAGCTCGGTTACGAGAAGAAGGAGTAGATAGGCTATGAACCAAAGAAGTAGATATGGTATGAAAAGAAGAAGGAAATTGAATATGAAGAGAAGAAGCTTTTGGAATACAAGAAAGAGAAAAAGGATTCAAAAGACAAGTCTGAGGGGCCAGACGATTCAGATTGAATCTCTTTCATTTAGTGGTCTTATGAAGAGTAATTATCTTTTACTTTTATTGGCGTTTTCGACACTGTTCCTTTTCGGATGCATTAAGAAGGCAACGTTCACTTCATATCTTTCCGCAGAAACTATAGAATATCAGCAGAAAGAGGTCAAGGAAGTGAATACCTGTACTGCACTCATTTGTGACTATAAGGAAGCATCTATATTTACAAAGATTTGGGATTCCCTGGTTAGTATGTTCACATCTGAGAAAAAAATAGGAGTGGCGTCTTTGGCGGGAGGCAACTGCTCATTGAAAAAGTTTGATCTAACTCAATCAACGCAGAAATCGGCTCTTGAAGCCATAATAAATTCTGGATCGAACACTATGAAATCAACCGGAACATTCATACAGACCGTAATGATTGGAACTGGAGATTCTGTATTCGTGGGAGAGGAATTTAAGTCGTTGTGTGGAGGAAATTTGGGATTCATCATATTAAAATTGGAATCTCAAAAGGTGGATGCTTCTGAAGTGGAATTTCTTTCAGATTGCATCCTTAGTTCCGGAACAATCCCATTTTATAAATACAATTATCTAGAATACCCAAGTCTGCTTGCCGAAGCAGCTAACAAAAAAGGTGCGGCGTTTATTGCTCCCGGCTTTGGTTACTCTATAAAAAGATCCTTAAATACTGAAAACGTAAGGAGTCCAAGCGGAACCTTTTCATCCATAAAGTCCTGGTGTCCAAAATGCTTGACTGTAGCGGTTGTTAGGTTTAATGATACTGAAACACTCGATTTCTACAAGGCTTCCGGAGACATGGATAGCATAGATGTTGTAGGATTTACGGTGGATGTAAATTCGTTTGAAAGTTGCGAGCCAAATATAATATTGTACAGTAAGGAGTATGATGCCGATTCAAATGTGAAAAAGGACAGCTCCATAAAAGCATTCGCGCAGCACGTCATTGAAACATACGGGAAGCCGACCATGATTCTGGACATAGATGTAAGGCAGGGAACCAACCAGAAAGAAACCTGCACCTGGACAAATACAACTATAGGTGACTTTTATCAAGCATTGATAAAATCAATTTCAGCCCTTTCAAGATCAGGTGTCATCGGAATATCAATTAAGGACATTTCATCCTTGCCCAAGGAAGGGCTGAACAGTCTTGGTCTGTTCTGCACAATATACTATTCGAGCAGTTCACCCACTTCCACATACTCATCATTCGCAGTGTTCTCTGAAGCAGGAGACAATGTCGCTTCACAGTGCAACCAGTATGGATACAATAATGATATACTCGACCTTGAGGTAACGGATTACAACAAGATAAACCTTCAGAAGACGGTGAGCACCACCCAATGTGGGAATCTTTTCTGTATAGACATGCAGTCCGTGCTGCCTGGTTCGTTCGATGCAGGCTATTGCATGCAGAACTCGCTTTTTATAAAAAATATGGCATCTGAAAATAAGATAGATGCCTCAGTTCTGATGGCGGCATTGGCCTACAAGGGGCAGTATGATTCAGGAGGAATTCCAGCAAGAGAACTGTTCCTTTCCAATCCTCATTGCAGTTGCGACACTTATGAAGGAATTCAGAAAAACATATGTTGCGTGGCCCAGACATTAGGATATTATGAAAACAAGGCTAAGAATTCGTTCCCGAATGATTCGCTTGTAAGAGCCTATCTCTCATTGTATGGAATAGTTTCCGGAGACAATGGATTCAATGGAGAGATCTCCAACAGGATCTACAACGAATATTACATGCCGAATCCGTTTGTAGAGGGGCTTCTTTCCAACGCGAAGTCGGTACGTACAGTATGTGGTATTTGTTGATATGTGAAATTGAAAAATAAGCTATCTTCTTTTTGGGATTATATTCTTCAAAAGCCCTGAAACCTTTTGGCTTGTTTTCTTAAAGATATTTATCTTCTCAGGTACGTAGTTCTCCCAGAAGTTGAATATTCTTTCCGTGTCCTTCTTATCGAAGAAAAATATAACTGAGTCGAATGCGGAAGTTATGGATACTATGTTTATCTTCTGCTTTGCAAGCGGTGTTGTTAACTTGTTGAGCAGACCTGGCGTGTTTACCAGTTCTGGTCCTGTTACTGTGATCATTCCGAGGTTCCTTCTCACTGAAATGCTTTCGAACGGACTCTGCGTTGCTGTATCGGTCAAAACTAACATTGCCTTGTCAGTTTCTGCCTCGTCGATGAAAATTATTACTTCCTTTTCGCCGGTTGCTATTGCATATATCTGCATATTATTTGCGGAAAGCGGATCCATGAATTTCATCAAGACATTGGGGGTGAGCCTTGCTCTTTCTCCAGATATTGCTATTGCCGATATGGGCCTTCTGTAATGCTTTATAGTCAACATGCTAAACCCCCTGTTAATTAAATAATAGATGTTTATCTTAGCTAAGCAAACTTTTTAACCTCTTCTTCAGGCTTGGATGCGTTCCGATTATCTCAAACGGGCTGTCCTTTTCACTTTCGACAGCGGAAAGGAGCGCCTTCGAATCGTTCATGCTGAGCGCGCGGACAACGCTTTCAGATACAAAGCCGTGTTCCGCTACATACAATGTGTTTAAGGAACTGTTTCCCGTGTTTGCCGGAATGTTATAGGTTATCTTTGTTAATGCGCTTGCAAGCGGCATCGGTTCACCCATTATTCTTGCGCTGTGCGCGTCTGCGTAGTATTCCCTTTGCCTTGAAAGCCAGAGGATCATAAGCTGGCCGAGGAACTGTACGGCAATCCCACCAATCCAGGCAGTTACAGGGTTCGGTCTGTCGTCGTCCTTGCTCAGTATCATTATGGTGATGTAATAAAGGAGCACAGGTATTACGCTCGCTATTGTCATGATAATTACGTCGTTGTGCTTGATGTGGCCCATTTCGTGGGCTATAACTGCTTCCACTTCTTTTTTATTTAGCTTTTGAAGCAACCCTGCATGCACTGCAATGCCCGCATCATTCTTGCCCCTTCCGAATGCGAACGCATTTGGGATTTGGCTGTTTACAAGATAGAGCTTGGGCTTCGGGACTCCGGATTTTTTCGCAATCCTTTCAACCGTTGCGTGAAGCTCCGGCGCCTGCTGCAAAGCTATTTCTTTGGCTCCGCTCGTCCATCTAACGATTGTGGGTCCGATGTACCACTGAATCCCTAAAAGAACGATCGAGAACGCAAGCATTCCCATTATGGAGACATCGGTTCCCGTGATCATGAACAGCCCGTAAAGCAGTCCCGCAATAGATCCGAAAACTAATGCTGTCGTTAACATTACGCTAAGATCTGGAGATCCCTTGATTGCCATTTTTTTCACCTATTTCAATTAATTCTTATTTGATGTTTATCTTCTTTCCTTTTTTCTCTTCCTTGGAAGGCTCCTTCTTTTCGATGGAAACCTCCAGTACTCCATTGTTGTATTTCGCGTCTGCGGTGTCTGGCTTTATCTTTGCAGGAAGTTCAACAGACTTATAGTACTTCCTTTCTGCATTTTCGACCTTGATTTCAAGATTCTTTTCTGTCGCGTTCAGCTCGATATCCGCCTTGGATACGCCAGGCAGTTCAGCTATTACTTTTATTTTGTTCTTTTCCTCTATTATGTCCACTAGGGGTTCTCTCTTGTCTTCAGTTCCCTTTGGAGTGATGGTAGGTTTGTCCCCGAATTCTCTTATCACAGGTTTGCCGTCCGGGCCAATCGTTATTGAATATCCCATTACGAAAGACTTTCCTTTTCTTGATTTTTTTTCAAGCTCATTCATATCTAGTCCGCGCATTTCCTTCATCATGCGTTCTATCTCATCGAATATGTTTCTTCCGAAGAAATCGTCATCATCGAATCCGAATCCAAAAGGAAATCTTCTTTTTTTTGCCATATAATCACCACTCCAATTAAAACTACATATGGTTCGCATAAATAAAAGTCTCTTATCTGTAGTAGTATGTGCGGTACAGTTTATATTTTTTATCATTTACATAATTACATTCAAATGGCGATATAGGTGTGCAGATGAGCAATTGGTTCATACATTCATTATCTGGGGCAATTCTTGCGTTGCTTTGCATTATGCTTTATCCGGGAATAAACTCAGCAATACTTGTTTCTGCAGTAATAGCGACAGTTCTTGGTTCGGTCATCCCAGACATCGACCATCCTAAGAGCAAGATACGCAACCTATTTAGGTCTCTTCTGATCATAGGATTTGTCTTGTTCCTGTATTTTGCAGTTTCCTATTTTGTGAAGATAGATTTCAGTGCCATAAACAAGACGTTCAGCAACGAGATCCTTCTGGTTCTGGTCTCATTTTCAGTTTCATTGTTTCTTGCGGTTATACTTACAACCGTATTGGAGAGGTTCATTCCCAGGCATAGAGGATCTATCCACAGGATATTTGCAGGGCTGATCTATTCTATTGCAATTTTGCTTATTTCCATGCTCTATGGATTGAGCGATCCGCTTTTCATCTCTTTCTGGGGATTTTTGGGATTCCTTTCGCATCTGTTGATAGATAATCTTTTTTGATCATAAACAGAGTGTGCCTTATTCAGTTTAAATAAAAAAAGAGAAAATAAAACAAGATTTTTAATAAGTTTTACCGAGTTAAGTTTAATATCGTCTTTGCTGCTTCTTCTTTCTTTCGTAGACTCCCAAACTCTTACCGCAGGATACGCAGTAATAGACCTTCCTCTTTTCCATGTATCTGAGGTCATCTGCCGTCCTAAGGTCGGTTGTATAGACGATTGGTCTGTAGTCCACCACCGCCTTTGCCCTTGGAACGCTTCTTCCACAAGCGTTACATCTTACCAGAGTTGTTTTTCCTCTTCCCATATTTTTCACCTTTTTTCTTGGACTCCTTTGCGGTGTAATCAATCGCTATAGAAGTTCCATCAAGCAGAAATGTTTCGACTTTTTTAATTTTGAATATCTTGTCCTTCAGTAACGGTCCCAAAAACTTCTTTTCAGATCTTTCATTTATAGGCGTTCCTGTCACAAGCGGATTGAATGTGGGCATGATGATTACCTTTATTTTGCCCGTATTAATATACGGATATTGTATTTTTAATTCTTTTGAATCAATTTCCCCCATCACCCACACTTTCTCCCTTGTTTTGTATCCAAATTCATCCTTGAACACCACTGCAGGATGGGAATGGGCCACCACTAACGTGTCGATGTTTTTTATCATCTTTTCGCTGGGCCACTTGTGACTGTGCACTATTCCGATGTTTTCAATCACCATTTCATCTGAAGTCTCGAAATAACTTTTCAGCCCTCCGTCGTGATTTCCGGGGATGACCTTTATTTCACAGCATTTCTTAAGCTTGAACAACATGTCTGGTATCTCTACAGATATCCGGTGCGCGACTTCCTCGTCTTCGTCCATTTGTTGCCAGTACTCCTTTTCGGAAGGCAGCTTGTGGCGGATATCTCCCACAAGCATCAGGCTGTCCGATTTAGTTTGTTTTGCAAGATCTGCTATGTGCTCGATCATATCTTTTATTGCCTTTTTCGCTATTCTTTCCGTTCCAAGCCCTACTTCGACTCCGATATGTAAGTCACCTATCACTAAGGTCCTTTTCTTTGACTTTTCCTCTGTTATTAGCAAAGCCGGCTCATTGGCTACCGCTTGTATCTGCGCCATGAACCTATTACAATCCTAAATATAAAATATGTTTTGATTCTTAATATTATAATGCCGAGATTCGAAAAAAGCAAAGGAACCGCTGCAAAAAATATAAGCAAGATAATCTCCCTGCTCAAGAAAAGATATCCAGACGGCTTTGTCGGCTCGAACATAACTAAAGAGCCGTTCCAGGTTCTCATAGGCACTGTGCTTTCTCACCAGACACGTGATGAAATGACGATAATCGGCTCAAAGAAGCTCTTTTCACAGTTTCCAGATGCAAAGAGCATTGCAAGCGCAAGAGTGAATGTGCTCAGGGAGTTGATTAAGCCAGTCGGAATGTACAATATTAAGGCAAGAAGGATAAAGGAGATAAGCCGGATTCTTGTCGAGAAATATGGCGGAAAAGTTCCAAGGGAATACGAAGAGATAGTCGCACTTCCAGGGGTCGGAAGAAAGACTGCGAACATTCTTTTTTCATACGCATACAGCAATCCAGATTATATCGCAGTAGATACTCATGTCCATAAGGTTTCAAACAGGCTCGGTTTGGTCAAAACAAACCATCCGGACAAGACGGAAGCGGAGCTTTATAAGATAGTTCCAAGAAAGCAGTGGAAATACATCAATGAGCTGTTTGTGCAGCATGGCCAGACTATATGTAAGGCCAAGCCAAAGTGTTGGGAGTGCCCGATCTCCAGATACTGCGAATATTTCAAAAAGCTGAAGGGATAGTTTATTCCCAGTTCTAGGGATAACTTTTTAAGCTGTGTTTACAATATTTATCTAAGATAAGTTCCTATTTGAACTTAAAATGTGATATTATGGTTTCAAGAAAAGGACAAGCAGCTATGGAATATCTCATGACATATGGCTGGGCTATCCTAATAGTCCTTGCAATTATGGGTATTCTCGTTTATTTGGTAAGGCCGCAGCAGGTTGAATCTTGCACAATTGCGACACCGTTTCAATGCCAGGCAGATCAGTATGTTGTAAGTAAAGTTGGCGCAGATACGATTGTAAGGGTCAACATCCTGAATCTCGGTTCAGTTGTTTACACAATAAATGCGACAGCATGCCCGTACGACGGAACACTCAGAGATATCGATGACGTTCAGATATCCCCCGGGTCCACCAAGGAAGTAAGGTTCAACTGCAGCACATCGACAAGCGCATTGGACGACCCGACCGCAGGAAAGGACTATTTCCAGGACACCATGCTGATCCAGTACTATCCGGTGGGCTCCGACAGCTTCGTCAAGTCGATGCCGATCGATATTGTGGTAAGATACAGCTAAGTTTCTGATTTTTTCTTTTATTTTATTTTTTATTTTCAAAAATCCTTAGCGTCAGCAGGAGGTTTTCTTGTTTTCACATCGTTTAAAAACATTCTTTTACAATTAATTTCATGAAGCATGTCTACTGGTTTGAGGAGCTGTCCAAGGACAGTTTGCCCGTTGCAGGCGGTAAGGGCGCGAACCTTGGCGAAATGGCGAATTCGGGATTTCCGATTCCACCTGGTTTCGTAGTGAACGCTGATTCTTATTATGAGTTCGTCAAGCTCCACGGTATCGATTCTATCGTGAACGATCTTCTTGTTTCATTGGATGTTGAGGATACGAACAAGCTCAACGATGCTTCCAAGAAAATATCAAATGCGATAATGTCCTATCCTGTGCCAGAAGAAATGGCGGATCAAATAATCGAGGCATACTCAAGGCTGAAGGAGAAGACAGGCTCAAAAGTAGAATATGTGGCTGTCAGGAGCAGTGCGACTGCGGAGGACGTTCCGAGTGCAAGCTTTGCTGGCCAGCAGGCAACGTTCCTTAACATTTATAATGACCAGAACCTAATCGACGCGGTCAAGAGATGCTGGGCGTCCCTTTTCACTCCAAGAGCGATTTATTACCGAGTCCAGCAGGGATTCGAGCATTCAAAGGTGAAGATTGCAGTTGTAGTGCAGCATATGGTTCAATCTGAAAAGTCAGGGGTTTTCTTCACAGTGGATCCAGTCACACAAGACACTGGAAAGATGGTGATCGAGGCCGCATTCGGACTTGGAGAGACTGTGGTCTCGGGCGCAGTAACTCCGGATACATATATAATAGACAAGAAGAATCTGGATATCTTAAGTAGGCACATCGCAAAACAGGAATGGATGCTCATAAAGTCGGAAAACGCAAACGTTAAGGCAGGAATAAAGCCAGACTATCAACAGGTCCAGAAGCTTTCGGATGACAAGATAATCGAGCTTGCGAAGATAGGAAGGGACATAGAAAAGCATTACGGATGGCCTCAGGACATAGAGTGGGCGGTGGAAAACGATAAAATTTACATAGTTCAGTCGCGCCCGATAACTACCTTGAGAAAGGAAGTGGGCGATTCGTTTAGAAAAGGGGTTAAGATGGGAGATAAGACATTCGAGGAGGGTTTTAGAGAAGAAGAGAAGATTGAGCGCGGAGTTGAAGCCTCAAAGGCCAAGGTCCTATTCAAGGGACTGCCGGCCAGCCCCGGCTTTACTTCAGGAAAGGTTAGGGTTATTTTGGACATTGCAGACTTGTCGTCAATGCAATCTGGAGAGATTCTGGTCACTCAGATGACCACTCCTGATTTCGTTCCAGCTATGCGAAAAGCATCAGGAATAATCACGGATGAAGGCGGTTTGACTTCTCATGCGGCAATAGTGAGCAGAGAGCTCGGAGTTCCAGCAGTCATCGGGACAACTGTAGCCACAAAGCAGCTTAGGACCGGAATGGTTGTAACATTGGATTCACACAAGGGAATTGTATACGAAGGAAAAGTGGATCTGACAGAGATACCGAGAGAGCGGGCAACAGTAAGCGGAGAGATCCTTCCTGTGACTGCAACAAAGATTTACGTTAATCTGGCAGAACCGGAAATGGCCGACAAGATAGCGAAGCTTCCTGTCGACGGAGTCGGCCTTTTGAGGGCTGAATTTATGGTGGCCGGAATAGGTGTCCATCCGAACAAGCTTTTCAAAGAAGGAAGGAGCCAGGAGTTTATAGAAAAGCTTTCCGAGGGGATGGCGAAGATCGCAGGAGCGTTCTATCCGAGACCAGTTGTCTACAGGGCCACGGACTTCAAGACAAACGAGTATAGGAACCTGGAAGGCGGAAAGGAATTCGAGCCAGAAGAGGAAAATCCGATGATAGGATACAGGGGCGCGATGAGATACATCAAGGAGCCAGAATCTTTCAGGATGGAGCTTAAGGCGATAAAGAAGGTAAGAGAGGAAATGTCGCTCAAGAACCTCTGGCTTATGATTCCGTTCGTAAGAAGAACAGAGCAGATAATAGAGATAAAGAAGATAATGGAGGAGGAAGGCCTCCACCAGTCTAAGGACTTCAAGCTCTGGGTGATGATAGAGGTTCCGAGTACGGTGTTCATGATAGAGGAATGGTGCAAGACAGGGATAGACGGGATATCTATAGGAAGCAATGATCTTACTCAGCTCATACTTGGTATCGACAGGGACAATGCGAGCATAGCCTCCGAATTCGACGAGAGAAGCACAGCAGTGCTCAGGGCAATGCAACAGGTGATCAGAACCTGCAGGAAATATGGGGTCACTGTTTCGATATGCGGCCAGGCGCCTTCAGTCTATCCCGAGATTGCAGAAAGGCTTGTGGAGTTCGGAGCGACCAGCATGTCCGTCAATCCCGATGCTATAGAAAGGACAAGGAAGATAGTCGCGAGCGCAGAGCAGAAGGTCCTGCTTGAAAGGACAAGAAAGATAATGGAAGCACTCAAGCTCGAAGAAGAAACAGTGAAGCACACACTGTCCTAACACTTTTATATCGTTTCATTTTTTTTTGCAGAGTTGGTTTTATGGTTATCTATATCGGTCTATCTGGAACAATGCTTGCGGGAAAAGGATTCATTAAGGACATTCTTTCCTCTCATTTTAAAGTCTTCTCTTTTAGTTTGTCGGACGCATTAAGGGACGAGGCGGACAGGCAGGGAATAGAGAAGACAAGACAGAACCTTACCGATCTTGCAGATGGTTTAAGATTAAAGCATGGTCCTGGAGTTCTTGGCGAGCTTGCAATAAAAAAGATAGCCGCGCTGGGCCCCAAAATCAGCGAATATGATTTGGTAATAATAGATTCAATCAGGAATCCTTGGGAAGCTGAGGCGCTCAGGCAGACGTTCAAGAAATACTTTTACCTAATATTTACAGACGCCCCAGTTGAAATAAGGTACAAGCGCGCGATGTCCAGAAAGAGGGAAGGAGAAGAATTCCTTTCTTTCGAGGATTTTAAAAAGAAGGACGAAGAGGAATTCAAGGGAAGGCAAGACCGTCAAATCGATGATGAGTACAGTCACCACGGTCAGAAGATAGACTACGGAGTCAATTTGGGCGCCTGTTTGAAGAAGTCCAACACGATTATAATCAATGACGGTTCAGAAAAGGAGACAGAGGAGAAGGTCCTTGACCTTGTAACGAAAAGAATGGAAGAGATAAAGAAGCCAGTCAGATGATTCGAAGTGAGCTTATGGCCAGAGCAGTGAAGATAAAGAAGCAGAACGCAGAAAAGGTCAGGAGATTCCTAGTCAAGAACGGCCTCATTGATTTTGGCTATCTTCCATCATCGTCGAAAGATTTCATTTTCTTTCCAATTTCAGATGAAAAATCAGTTAAAATCAGGCAGCTGATAAAATCAGGAGAAATCGAAGCAATCGTAAATAAAAAATTGAAAGAACAGGATAGGGAAAGAGTTTCGCTTCCTCCATTCGACATAATAGGGGGGGTCGCGATTTTTGAGCTTCCGAAAGAATATAAAGATAAAACTGATTCAGAAAAGGAAAAGATAGCCAAGGAGATAGGGAAAAAAATCCTGGCTCACCACAAGAATATCACGACTGCCGCGTTCAAGACCGGAGGGATAAAGGGACCCTACAGGATAAGGTCATTCAAGATAGTAAGCGGAAAGAAATCCGCTTTCACCCTTCATAAGGAGATGGGTTGCAGGTTTTTGATAGATGTTTCCAAGGCATATTACTCTCCGAGGCTCAGCTTTGAAAGAAAGAGGATAAACAGCATATCAAAAGACGGTGAGAACGTCTTCGTTCCTTTTGCTGGGGTGGGACCATTCGCAATCATAATTGCAAAGTATCATCCAAATTCAACAGTGTATGCAAACGAGCTGAATCCGGAAGCGTATAAGTACTTGAAGGAAAACATCAAGCTCAACAAGCTTTCAAACGTGATTCCCATTCCAGGGGATGCGAGAGGGCTGGTGGAAAAATACAGGAGGAAGGCCGACAGGATAATCATGCCACTCCCGATGTCGGCAGACGAGTTTCTCGATGTTGCGTTTGCACTGGCAAGGAAGAACTGTGTAGTACACTTCTATTTCTTTGCATTTTCAGTTAAAGATGCGGAGGAAATAGTGAAGCAAGCGGCAAAGAAAGAGAAAAGGAAGGTAAAGATTCTTTTTTCAAGAGCAGTTAGGGCGTATTCGCCTGAAATTTTGGAAGCGGTAATAGACTTCAAGGTCATCGATTGACCGCTTTATTCTAAGCGTGCAGCACGCATATTTAAAAATACAGCAGTATAATTAATCATAGAAAGATATAAATAGAATTTAGGCGCCAATAATACGTAAACAAAAATCTGGTCAGAGGCATGGAATCGCAGGATAATTTCAAAACAGAAATTTCGCAGAAACAAAAAAATGCGAACGACAATAGCCAAATCTCTATTTGGCCACGAATAGAAGTTAAGATTGAAGAAATAATGGACCTTACTGATTTTACAGACTATAGGAGCATCTGTCTCCCGGTCAAATGCGGACCGAAATTCGGGATTGTTTGTACATTTTCTCATAAAGACAATTTAAATGACAAATACGACACTCTTTATAGGTCAAGATTGAAGGATTTGATTGAGCACAAGAAGCACATCGAGTCCGAGAAATTCAAGTATGACGTAGGGCCCGCGTATACGGTTGCGTCTCTTATTGAAGATGGGGAATACCAGCAGTTCCTTTACGATCTTGGGACAAAGAATACTTTGAACGGATTCGAGCATGTCATTCAGGTCAAGCAGAACGGTGTGAAATATCATATTCTTCCGATTCAGGACGAGTCGATTTTCGGAAACATAGAGCAGCTCGGCCTAATACGTTTCTCAATATTTCAGGCATTCAGGGACAAGCCTTTGGCTGCGAGTAAAGACGAGCTGAACGAGGCTGCAAGGGAATGGATAATGTCGAACAATTTCCAGAATGCTAAAAAATTTAGACAGATTCTTATCCAAAGTAGGACAGACAAGATAAGAGATATGGAGAGGAAATTCGTAAATTGCGCAATATATTCCGATATTTTTGAAAGAATCAAGACTGAGTTCCAGCTTCAGCAGCTTTCAGTGTTCCTGTCTTCCCAAAAGAAAGAGTGAGTGGGCCCGCGGAGAATCGAACTCCGAGTCTCCACCGTGTCAGAGTGGCGTCTTAACCATTCGACTACAGGCCCATAAAAAATGCTTGACACTTTTTGACACGCTTGATGTGATATTATTCAACAGTATACTTATATAGGCATTTGTCTTTTTAAAGTTTGATATTGATTTATTTTTTGTGGTTTAGATGAAAACATTTACTGATTATCTTTGGTTCAATACCAAAAACGAACATGAAATAGTCAATATAACCGAGCAAATTTCAGCGCTAGTCGCAAAAAGTGGGATAAAAGAAGGATTCTGCCTAGTTTCTGCTATGCATATAACTTCTGGAATATGGGTGAACGATGAGGAATCCGGACTGAAACAGGATGTAATGGAGTGGCTTGAGAGACTCGCTCCAGTTGGAGACTACAAGCACCATAAGACCGGAGAGACTAATGGTGACGCTCACCTTAAACGGACACTGGTTCATCACCAAGTAGTGCTTCCAGTAACAAATGGAGAACTTGATCTCGGCCCCTGGGAGCAGGTGTTCTACATGGAATTCGATGGGCAGAGAAAGAAAAGAGTGGTTGTAAAGATCATAGGAGAATAGTGGATCAGATTATTCCTTCGGCTCCCCGTTTCCTAAAAGCTGGATTCCGTCTCCTCCTTTATATCTTGGTAGCACGTGTATGTGAAGATGCATCACAATCTGTCCAGCGGCCAATCCGTTATTGGATCCAACATTGTAGCCAGACGGTTTTTCGCCATCGTATTTTTTCTCTATGGCTTTTTTTATCTTGTTTAATATGATTGGGAATTCTCTTCCTTCATCTTCGTTCATCTCGAACATTGTCACAATGTGTCTCTTAGGAATTATTAAGGCGTGCCCTTTGGAGGCAGGGAATTTGTCCCACACTGCGAAAAGATTTTCTGTTTCTGCTATGTGTTCCTTCTTTTCTTGTGCAAGTTTGCAGAATATACAGTCCATGCAATTACCTTCATCTTAAGTCTTTTCAGTACCATAATTCATCCAAGGTCTTGAATCCGGATTTTTCAACCAATCTTTTTATCATTTCCTTTTCGGTTTGTGCTTCAGTTATTATGTTTTTGATGTTTTCGTATCTTTCAATTTTCCTTTTGAGGTATTCGAGTTCTCTCTTGTCCGGATCGAATTTCTCCTTTATTTTGTTAAGTATTTTCTTTATTTTTCCTTCATTATTTTTTTTCACTAGTTCCTTTTCCCTGATTTTTTTTTCAAGAATTTTTTTGTTAGCTTTGAATGTTTCTATTGCAATCTTATAACTGTTGATTTTAGAATCATCTATCCGCGGGCCGTTTTCGCTTCTTTCGACGTTTAAAACTATAGTTTCGATTATTCGGGAAGGCGCTAATTTGTATTTTTCCGACATTTGCATTATCTTTCTTTCCATGCTTTTTTCTAATTTGCATTTCTTCGAGAAATATTCGATTTCCTTTTGATATTTTTCTAATTCAGCATTTTTGGGCTGTATAATCTTCATTTGGAACAAAATCACATTATCCCCTTGTTTAGTTCAAACCAATGGACTCGTCGGGATTTGAACCCGAAGTCACTTGCATGCCATGCAAGCATGTTACCATTACACCACGAGCCCGTTATGTAATTGTTTATATTGCAATCATTTCTTATTACTAATCGGTCTTGACGTTTTTAAATCCTACCGTATTATAAGCAATGATAAATATTCTTAAAAATATCGGAAAGAATGGCTATCAATCTATATAGAGTCATTTTTTTAAACAACTGTAGTTTGCATTGAATGCAATGTTGCAGACTCTACAGAGATTAGCTGTCTTTCCAAATGCGATTAGATTTTGTATTTTAATAAGGAAAGTTGCAGTTAAGTATATAGCGTTCTTTTTTGAAGAAAAAGATGCTTCTTATTACTGCATTTAAGGGTTTCCATATTTTCAGCATTCCGCCGCCTTAATGCGACGGAGTTGCTGGAATTTACGAAGGCGAGAAGAATACTATACTGTCTCCTCTTACGAGCATGGTGCCCAATTTCCTCTTAACTTCGCCATTCTCGAGTTGCTCTGCCTCCTGGAGCACTATGTTCATGTGAACGTCGTATGCCGTCATTGTGCCCCTGAGTTCAGTTCCACCTTTGAGTCTTATTATCACTGGTTTGTTTAATGCCCCATTGAGGACATCAAAAGGTCTGTTTTCTCCCATTTTATTCACCGTCTAAAAAACAAATCAAAAACTGATGTTTTTTATTATATCTGCAGAACAGATATTATAAATCTTACTTCGGTTGATGGTCAAAATCTATTCCTCTTTCTTTTCCGTGAGTTTTTCCTTATGCTTCTTTATGTAGTACGCTCCGCCGAAGCCGCCCATTGCCATTCCGATCGCAAGGTTTGCAAGTAATCTAAGTTTAAGAGTCTCTATGGTTAGATAAGGGTCTATTCCGGAAAGTATGAGTATCATGTCCGCAGTTTCGAAGTCGAATATTCCCCTGAAGAATAGAGCCACCGAATCGCCGTAAAGTATTGTAAGCACCAAAAGGAGTGCCGTGCCTATGAACGCTCCGATTATTCCCGCGGCGAAGCCCACTTTCAGCGCATCCGTCATGGTCACGTATTTTTCATAGTATTCTCTTACCATCGCGACTGCATAGTATCCACCGATTGCCATAGCCGGCAGGATGATGTTTAATCCTGGTATTCCGAGCATAATGCCAATTATAAGGCCGCCTACGAATGCAGGAGTGATGGTTTCCGCTATCGAGACGTGTGCGTCCTCCTGGATTGCCATTTCTTTCTTTATTCTTCTGCTCAGAAGTTCTCTAAGGGAAACCATTTTCTCACATTGATATGTTGATCAGAACTCAAGACCGCTCTCATAGGACCCAGCCGGGTCGAAGCCCTGCGGATCCTCAACACTCATAAAGTTCATCATCTCGCTAATATTTGCATTCCTGTTTTAATAAGCGTTTGCATGTTCAGCCAAATATGTTTCCGAATCCGCCTGCCGCCGCTTCTTCGTCCTTGTGGACTAAGTCTATGACGCTTTCTTCCTCTTCCTTTTTTGCACGCTCGCCTTCTATCGTTTTGAGTTGCTCTTCTACGAATTTAAAGACCGCGTCCTCTTCGGATTTGACGTATAAGAATATGTCGTTTTCCATTTCCTTTATTACTGGAGCGATTCTTCCGAACGATATCGGTGCGTACGGGTCATTCGCCAGCAGCTCGTCAAGCTGCTTCTTCTTGTCTTTCGCTATTTTGTAAACTCTTTCCATATTATCACTTTCACGATATATTCTTTAATTCCGTCTTATCTTCAGCTTTTTTTAAAGCCATACAGAGAGCCCCGGAAGGGAATTGAACCCTCTGCCTCCTGTTTACGAGATTCGCCCAACCAATGGCTTTTGCCAAAAGGTGTCAGGCGCTCTACCGATGAGCTACCGGGGCACAATATATAGTATACATTAATACTTAAAAAAGATAACATTTTAAATAAGAAAGTGGTTATTCTATTATGTCGCCTGGAATAGTATTTAAGACTGAAAATTCCACTGAACGGGTATTGGAAAAATTGAAGCCAATACTCAGACAGATTTCAGAACTTAAGGCGTCTAAACTATTTGAACTTGGCAAAAA
>DYJP01000019.1 GCA_020723065.1 Candidatus Micrarchaeum sp. | reverse complement strand
TTTCAGTTTCCATTTTTCTTCCTCCATAATGGGGTTCGGAATTTCATATAACGGTTTCGGGCTATACGAAGTTTGCGACCATAGGGAGCAAATTTGGGCGAAGCCATTAACTGGCTGAGCCGTATAGCCCGTGTTAAGTGAAGTTACCCACATAATTTAATCCTCCCCAAACAGAATCTCGTCGTCCTTTTCCTTAAGAATCTGAACCAGCCCGGAATATCCTTTTTTTAGTATTGTATCTTTATGTTTTGCGACTGTTTCGTAGAGTTCTTGGGTGCATATTTCAGAAAGTCTCTTGTCGGATTGCACTCTTAGCTCAAATAGTGTGTATGTTTTTTCTCCAGCCTTGAGTATATCCTCGGTTCTAATCATATACCATCTGGCGGGCATATGCGTATCTAGGAGCGCCAAATACCCAGTGTCGTTAGATTGCATAGCTTTTGTGGCGGATAAATCTTCATTTTTGATTATATGTTCATATCGGTCTTTCCCAATAACTTCAACTTCAATCTTCCAATTCTTGTTTTCATAAAAGAGAGAAATATCTGGATGCCCTTTGTTTTTAATACTTCTAATTCTCCCACCTAAGCGAAAAAAAATTATTCCAAGAAGCGATTGTGCCACGAAACCGAATTCTGTTATTCCCAATGTATCAATAATATTCCAAATTGATTGTGTGGTAATCCATGGGGTTATCTCGGTCAAAGCGACACCTCTTTAATTTTGGGCCCAGATTCCGGCTCGAAACCTATAACCTCAAGAGTGTTTGCAGTTATTCCAAATAAAGTTCTTACCGATCCTTCAAACTTTTCCTTTTCGTGTGTAACTAATATTAACTGGGCATGGTCGGAGGCGGATTTTAATAGCTTCATAAGAAGTTCTAAATGTGTGACATCAAAACTTCTTGACGGGTCATCAATTAACAAAAAATCCAGGTCGTGTTGAAGCATACCGAGTTCTGAAAAAGCAAAATACGGCACCAATACAACAGCATTTTTGGCTTGTTCATTGAGCACTTCTGTAGGTTTTCTCCATATGTCCTTTTTAGAAACCCCGACCTCAATGACAATTTCTATGGAACCTGAGTCAGAGGAAATTTGCGAAACTCTTGCGTCTGGATAAGAAACCTGGTTAGTTAATGTTTTATATACCTCACAGACCGTTTGGTTGATGGCAGTTAGGTGTTCATTAAATGCCTTTGTATAAGCATCACCTAAAGCCTCATAAATTTCCTGGAACGAATCTAACATTGCCAGATATTCCTTAATTTGTTCTTCCACCTCTCGCCACTCTTCGCTAGTCTTGAATCCAGAAAGATTGGCACTAAGTTTAAGCAGATGGTGGTAATCTACTTCCCTTTTGAGTTCTTTTAGGCGAGACTTGTATGTATTTAAACCTGAAGTTTTCTCATTTAATTCACGCTCTAGGTTTTGTATTTCAGATCCAATATTGATAATCGCATTTTCCAATTTTTTCAAATCTATTTCTGTATCGGCAGAAAAGCCAAGTATATCTCGTACATCTTTTTCGACTTTTCTTTTTTTATCATCAGAATCTCTTAATTCTGTTTCGTAATTTTGAATTTGTGTCTTTAAATTGGTGACTGTTTCTAGGGTCTGCTTAATAGAAAATATCTCTTTCTGTATTTCCTCACGTCTCTCTGGAACTTCCTTGCTCATTTCTTCTTTTTTGCTGTAGGCTATTTCTTTTTGTTGTATGAGGTCTCCTCTTTCTCTCTCTAATTCTCGCATCTTTTGATTTGGATTTTCTGGTATCGAGCGAACAATGTCCTCTTTCTCATTTTTCAATATTAAAAAGTTGCTCCTCGTTCCTTGGATCTTCATGAGCTGCTCCGTTAACGATGCTTTCTCCTTTTTTGTATGGCTAATTTGCTCAGGGATATCATTCTTTTTTTCTGACAATTTTTGTAAGAATTCAGAGTTTGACTCACAGATTGGACACTGAGTACATGCGTGTTTTGAACAATACTCAGCTGTTTTATTTATTAAATCAAAATATTCACCTAGTTTGCCCGCTTTATTTTCTGCCTCCCCTAATTGCTTAGTAAGTTCATCCTCAGAAATATCTTTAGTTAGAGTTCCAAGTGTTTGCTCAACTTTCAAAATTTCCTGGTCCAGAGTTGATAACCTTTCCAACTTTAATTTCAAGTTTTTAATCTCACTATCTAATTCGGGCAATCTAATAGCACAATTATTTTCTATTTTTCTATACTCAGAGAGAGCGGTTTCCAATTCCTGCAAAAGATTTTTACATTCTATCTCTAAGCTCTCAATCCTCTTTTTCAGTTTTTCTTCGTTCTCTGTTGAAAGTAGGTTGTTAAGTTCCCCCTCGCATCGCTGTTTGTCATTTTGCCTTCGGTTTATATCATTCAATAGTGACTCGTATCTCCTTTTAACATCTTCTAAAGAGGAATTAGAACTCTTTTTCTGCTTTATAGTATCTTCTAGTCCTGCCCCGAATGTAGGGGATTCGAGTATCAGCGATATTTTGTCAATTATCTTCTTCATCGGTAAGGTAGATATGGAATCCTCTGGGGATATATTTTGAAAACTGCATACATCCTTATAGAGAGATTCCAATCTCGTCTTTGTTTCCGACTCGGTAGGAGGAACAGTAGATTCCCAAGGAGGATTCGAACTTATATTTTTCAATCTGCTTCCCACATCCCCGATTTTTTTATCTATCTCTTTTTCAAATTCGCTCCAAACCTTTTTTATTTGTTTTTCATAATGGTTTTCTTTCCGGTCCTTCGCCTCATCAAATAGCAGTTTTCTCAGTCTCTCTAACCGGTCCAGTTCTAAGTAAGCATCAATTACGTCCTTAAATTTGTTCAGATCGCCCACGAATCTATGTGCCGTGCCTTGCCCTGCAAATAGAACATTAGCACCTAATCCTCCTAACTTTCGGAGTTGCGGAAAGGTTTCAGTCAATTTTTTTTCATCCCCTTGAGGTGAAACAATTCTTACATCTGACTTCCCAGAATCAGCCCTAAGTTTCCTAATAATTTTCAATTTGTCTTTATTTCTGATAAGATTAATTTCAACCCTACAGTCACCAAGATAATAGTCTCTATTTCGGATTTCTGACTCGTTTTCTCGATCCAAACCAAACATACACCATGAAACTGCTTCCAATATGCTGGACTTACCCCAACCATTAGGCCCAAAAACAAATGTTGACTTGCCGTTAAGTTTAATTTCTTGTGGTGATGTAAAGCCTTTGAACCCTTCAATAACTATCGATTCCAATCTGAACTTTTCTGTCATAAAAATCATTCCTCTGGAAGTTTTTTCTTAATTTCCTCTATCTTAGAGAGAATCGAACTTTCCAAGGAATCAAATCTCTCCCTGATAAAGGCTCTTAATAGGGGCTCTCCGCCGGATTCAGACTCAAACTTATCAAAGATGCCATCCCATAGGGCTTTACTTTCTTCTTTGGACGATAGCCTTTTATCCACGTGTTCTTTCCACAAAGGATTCTTACTTTCATTTCCCATATTGCGCACTCCTTCTCTACCGAATTTTTATTATCTCCGGTTTATTATTGTCTTTTTGGGCAATTTCATATAACTGCTCCTATCCGAACTATTTCGTCTATGCCCCCAAAATGGCA
>DYJP01000008.1:20203-23007 GCA_020723065.1 Candidatus Micrarchaeum sp. | reverse complement strand
GGATTCGCCCAGAAATTGCCCCCTATATATGGACCTCCAACAATATTTGTTCCTGAAGCAAGTGTAGTGTTCCAGAAGTTTTCATAAACAGTTCCGTCGAAATATACATTGTTTGTATTGTTAAAGAGATTATTGTAGATTGTGTTGTTGGAGCTGGAGTTGAGATAGATGCCGAAATTGTTCGAAGTGGCGGTGTTGTTGGAGATGGTGTTGTTGTTGGAGTTGTATTCGAGGCCGATACCGTAGTTGTTTGAGGTGACGGTGTTGTTGGAGATGATGTTGTTGTTGGAGTTGATGTGGGGGTAGATGCCGAAGTAGTTGTTCGAAGTGGCGGTGTTGTTGAAAATGATATTGTTAGAGCTGGAGTCGAGGCCGATGCCGTAGTCGTTCGAGGTGGCGTTATTGTTGGAAATGGTGTTGTTAGAGCTGGAGATGAGGAGGATGCCGTTGTAGTTCCAGGTGGCGGTGTTGTTGGAGATGGTGTTGTTGTTGGAGCTTGAGTAGAGATAGATGCCGAAATTGTTCGAAGTGGCGGTGTTGTTGGAAACGATGTTGTTGTTGGAGTTGTATTGGAGGCCGATGCTGTAGTTGTTCGAAGTGGCGGTGTTGTTGGAGATGATGTTGTTGGAGCTGGAGATGAGGAGGATACCGAAGTAGTTGTTCGAGGTGACGGTGTTGTTGGAGATGATGTTGTTGGAGCTGGAGTTGAGATAGATGCCGTAATTATCAGGGATGGAGCTATTTCCAACAATGTTGCAGTTCTTTATTGTGATATTGCTGCGACCGCTAAAGTAAATTCCAGAACCAGAACCTGTGTGGTTGATTGTATATCCCTGGCAGTCAAGAGTAACATTATTTGCTGCGATCGTGAAGCATGTGCTGGAGGAAGAGACGTTCTGTGTCAGGACATATGTTCCTGCTTGGTCGAGCGTACCGCATGTCACCGTAAAGGCAAAACCTGCAAACAACAGGAGAATTAGAACAAAACTAGAAATGAACCCGGTAAGATTAGTTGTCTTATTTGGTCCTATCTGATTTCTGGCGAATTTTCCGTTCTCCATGACACAACCACTGCTTAACTGCTATAAAATATATACTTATTATTATATATAAACCTTATCTTAGACACCATAACTGGCACAAAAATACGCGCAACTGATACTACCTGTTTATGCTGTGCAATCTACATTTCGCATATTATTTGGTCGCTTTCACTGATAAAAGTTTAAACAGAAAAGTATTTAAATTTACTTTGATAAAAATAGATTTGTATTAAGCTCTTTTTACAATGCAAGAGTGAAGATACTGCAGACTATAAATGATACAGGCAAAGAATTACAGACGATATTTATATCAATCACACAAGGTGTTTTTATGGGATTAAGACCAGGAAGAATAGTAAGAGAGATAACCAAACAGGCATGGACAAGGTACTCGACGAAAAAGCCGAGAAAGAGCTACGTCAAGTCTCTTCCGCACAATGCAGTGCAGATCACCTCAATGGGAAACCAGAAGGGATACTACACCAAAAGGATAGACCTCGTCTCTCAGAGGCCGATCCAGATAAGGGACAATGCGCTTGAATCCTCGAGACAAGCTGCGAACAAGTACCTTGAAGCCAAGATACCGAACCAATATTACTTATTCCTCAGAGTACAGCCCCACCATGTCATAAGAGAAATCAAGATGGTGTTCGGAGCAGGAGCAGACCGTATCCAGAAGGGTATGAAGCATGCCTGGGGCAAGCCATCTGATAGAGCGACAAGAGCTTACAATGGAACGATAATATACACCGCACGAGTGCTTGAAAAGAACCTTCCATTTGTAAAAGAGGCGTTCAGGAGGGCGAGAATAAAGCTCCCTGGATCCTACAAGGTTAAGGTAATCGACGAAATATATGGAACAGCACCTGTTGCGGAATAATCTGAATCTTTTTCATTTGAATTTTTACTTCTTATTTTCTTGTTTATTTTGATGCGAGCTTAGCGCTAGCATCGAGTAAAAGATAAACATCTTCATACTACTGTACTGTTTTGAATTTTAAAAAAAGATTAAATTAAAAAAAAGAAAAAAAATAGGAAAAAGAATTTATCTTTTCCTTCTCTTCGACTTTGTCTTTGCTGCCTTCTTCTCTCCCCTCAGTGGGTGCGGAAGAGAGGCAGGGCTTTTTGAAGCCTCGTAGATTATCCTAAGCGCCACGACTGCGACACCTGGGAATATCACGTACATCAATGCAGCCAGGAATCTGATCAGGAAATGACTCACAATTGGCAGCTCGGAAAGAACAGAGCTGAAAGCCGAAATGGACAGGATGAAAGCTATCGATGCCACCATGTATGCCCAAACTTCCTTCGCCTCCACGTTAAGAAGGCCGATCGTCAATCCTAAAAGCCCCAGCGCATAGATGTGAATTGGCTGGAATGTGGTGTATGTCGCTGCCACGAATGCAGCGATGAAAAGCCCCGCGACGAATGCGAAGAATCCCACTTGTTTCTTAGAGAACATCATATTTAATCACCTTGAATACTTCTAATTTATATCAACTTACTAACATTGGCAGTTTACACTCAAAGTTCCTGAACCACTATACAATGCACCTAGTATAGACGGACCAATCGCAGCCAGTATTAAGCCTATAATCGCACCTGTAATCATGTTCATTGCCCAACCAACAGTCTTCGCTCTCATCTCAGCTCCGAAGAATTGGCCTGCAGCGTAGGCGACTCCCGCTAATACGAACAGAACAAACGCTATAGTCGGAAGAAGTGTATTGACAAGACAATATACTGTACATATTGCATTTT
>DYJP01000008.1:0-20103 GCA_020723065.1 Candidatus Micrarchaeum sp. | reverse complement strand
CCCGCTCTGAGCAAAAATCACTCCTAACAAAAGCAACACCGCAAATATTACTGTAAATCTATTCATTACATATCACCGTATGTTATTTACTGAATATCAACTTGTTTTTATTAACATTTAACTCATTGATTTAAAAGGTTTTCTGATGAGTAATAATAAAATAATTAATAATAAGATAATAAATTAAATAATAAATAATAATTGAATAAAATAAACGACCATGAACGAGGTAATATTATGGAATCCGCAGTTTCCAAACTGGCATTCGCACTTATGCTTTTCTCCGCATTGGCAATGGCAGCCAGCATCGAGATGATAGAACCGGTTGTCGCGACAGTTTCGGATGGAGACGTAGTCAACCTTGGAACCATAGGGCCGGGACAGACCCTTGCCGTGACAGTCAACGGAAAGGCAGTCGGAAAAGACGAACTTGAGGCAAATTGGGGAATCCTAGGAGTGATGGAAACTCCCGACGGCTGGAGCGGATTCGACAGCAAGGTTTACGCTCAGAACATGAGGGCGACGGTCAAGGCGGAACCGGCAGCAGCGGACGGAAACTACATGGTCAAGTTCAAGCTCACTGAATGCGAAAGCGCAAACGAAGAATGCGAAGCCAAGCAGGGACTGGGCAGTGTAACCTTCTTTGGAAGGATAACGGTGAGCAGGGAAGTGCTCTCCACTTCCGTGCAGACCTCCTCCATAACGACCGGAGTTGGGCAGCCAGCAAGATACCCGTTGACGATTGAGAACAAGGGAAGCGCGAGCGATGTTTTCGAGATAAGCGCGAAAGGGGTCCCGGCATGGGGCATAAAGAAGACAGTGCACGTTGCAGCAGGACAGACCATCGGCACATTCTACGAAATAGCGGTGAACGAGGAGAAGGAATACTCGCCGACAATAATCGTGAAGTCTCTTTCGAGCGACGAGCTCAAGCACAACCACGATGTCAAGCTCAATGTCAAGTCGGACGTAGTTGGAGACATCAAGGCAAGCAAGAATGGAATACTCCTGTTCCCGATCACCCTTGAGCCGCTTTACACCATGGTGGGATTGTTAGGCTACTTCATAGGTTGAATTGTTATTTATTCTTTTTCTCTTTCTTTATTTTGAAGAATGCTGAAATAACGTACACGAGATGCATAAATTTATATTTCATCACAATAGAAATTAGATTAATCCGCATCAGCGAAAGGTAATTCTATGTATGGAACAAAGGCTGCAAAGCTTCTCAACTCCAAGGCAGTGGAGATAGGGGATTCCGTAAGAATAAAGACCGACAGAAACGAGTACGAAGGCCTAGTGATGCCGAGAATAGAAACCGGAGACACAAACTGCATAATACTCAAGCTTTCCAACGGATACAACATAGGCATAGAAGCGGAAAGGATAAAAGAGATGAGCAAGATGGAATCCAAGAAGGAAACCCCGAAAAAGGACAAAGTAGAATCTGCAAAACCAAAGAAGCAGGTGGATCCGAAAGAAGAGGTCGTGATACTCGGATGCGGAGGCACGATCGCATCCAAGATAGAATACAAAACTGGCGCCGTGTTTCCTGCAATAACGAGCGAGGAGCTCGTGGAATCGTTCCCGCAGCTAAAGGAGAAAAAGATAAGGACTAGAATGCTCTTTTCTCTGCTCTCGGAAAACGTCACCCCACAGCACTGGATAGAGATCGCGAACGCAATAAAAGAAGAAATGGAGAAAGGCTGCAAAGGGATAGTGCTCATGCACGGAACAGACACCATGCACTACACTGCAGCTGCATTGTCCTACATGGTGAAAACCCCGGTTCCGATAGTTCTTGTCGGAGCCCAAAGAAGCAGCGACAGAGGCTCGTCCGACAATATGATGAACCTTTTGTCAGCGATTCTTGCTGCAGAAAGCGACATTGCTGAAGTGACCGTGTGCATGCACGCGACGGAGAACGACGACTACTGCTATCTTCATAGAGGAACAAAAGTAAGGAAGATGCACACCAGCAGAAGGGACGCCTTCAAATCAATCAACGAGCAACCAATTGCAAAGGTAGATCTTGACAATGAAAGAATAGAAATCTTATCTGATTACACTCAAAGAGGAAAGACGAAGTTCGCAATTGACACCAAACTCAATCCGAATGTAGCTTTGATCTACATATATCCGGGAATGAAAAGGCAGCAGCTGAAGGAAATGTTGCAAAATCACGATGGAGCCGTACTTATGGGAACCGGACTCGGACACATCCCTACAGAACTCATAGATGTCACAAAGGAATTCTCTTCAAAAAAGCCGGTGGCGATAACCTCTCAAACAATATATGGAAGGCTCAACCTGAATGTATACGAGACAGGAAGGAACATGCAGGATGCAGAAATAATCGGGCATCTTCTTGACTGGACCCCGGAGGCTGCATTCGTCAAGCTCATGTTCGTACTCGGGCATTCTAAGGAAATCGGAAAGATCAGGGAAATGATGAACACTAGCCTGGCTGGAGAGATAACTGAAAGGCAGGAAGAATAATTTCAAAAATAATCAGTGAAAAAAATGGATAAGGAGACAACAGAAGGAGTCAAAGTGGGGCTTGAGCTCCATCAAAGGCTTTCTACAAAGCACAAGCTTTTCTGCAAATGCTCTACCAAAGGGAACGAAGACAAATCAAGGGAAATAAAAAGAAAGCTCCATGCGGTTCCGAGCGAGCTCGGCCAGATAGACCCTGCCGCACTTTTCGAATCTAAGAAGGCTCCACTCCATACTTACGATTTTTACAAAGGCACCTGCTGCCTGGTGGAAACTGATGACGAGCCGCCACATGAAATAAACGAGGAAGCAATTGAGATAGGAATCATAATCAACAAAATGATGAACGCGGAGAACATAGACGAGATACACTTCATGAGAAAGACTGTAATTGACGGATCGAATACTTCAGGATTCCAAAGGACCGCCATAGTCGGCCTAAACGGAAAAATTATGGTAATACTTTCAAACGGAAAGGAAAAAGAAGTGGGAATACAGACAATCGCAATAGAAGAAGAGAGCTGCGGAATAATCGGAGAGCAGAAAGGAAGCATGGAAAGATTCAGACTGGACCGGTTGGGAATTCCACTCGTCGAAATCGCAACCACCCCGGTTATAAAAAGCGGAAAGGAAGCGAGGGAAGTCGCTGAAACGATTGGACTCATGCTGAGGTCCACAGGAAAAATGATGAGAGGAATCGGAACTATAAGGCAGGATATAAATATCTCTGTTCCTGGTGGAGCAAGGGTAGAAGTCAAGGGAGTCCAGGACCTGGACTTGATCGAAAAAGTAGTGGACAATGAGATAAGCAGGCAAAAAAAGCTCATAGAATTGATACAGAAGATAAACGAGATCAAAAAGAAGAATCCGAATATAGATGGCGAATTGAAGATAGAAGATGTCACGGATATTTTCAAGAACACTAAGAGCAAATTTATAAAAAAGGCAGTGGAAAAGGGAAACTCCGTCCTCGCAGCAAAATTAAAATCCATGAAGGGTTTCTTCGGAACTGAACTCTATCCCGAGTTCAGATACGGAAGCGAACTGAGCGGATATGCCAAAACCCAAGGAATGGGCGGGATAATACACTGCGATGAGGACATGAATAAGTACGGATTTACAGAAGAAATAGCCGAGCTTGCAAAGAAACTGAAACTCGAAGATGATGACGGATGGATAATGGTGGTAGGAGAGAAACCGAAATGCGAGTCCGCACTTGCTCTCGTGTACAAGCGCGCTTATGAAACAAAAGTTCCAGAAGAGACAAGAAGGGCTGACCTCGAAGGAAAGACCCATTACATGAGGCCGCTTCCAGGAGCTGCAAGAATGTATCCGGAAACAGATGTTCAGCCGCTAAAGATAACCAAAGAAATAGTAAAGAAGGCAGAAAGCGCTCCTTCTTTCAAAGAAATAGAAGAAAAAATAAAGAAGATTTTGAATCCAGAAATGGCCCAAAAGATGATAAGGTCTGATAAGCTGAACCTTTTCCTCGAATTGATAGAAGAAGGAATAGAACCGACCCTTGCCGCTGTCACATGCGAAGACACGCTGAAAACCCTAAGGAGAGACAACTTCGACGTCGGAAAGATAGGCGAAGAAAGCATAAAGGAGACCCTACTACTATACAAGGAAGGAAGAATAGTCAAGTCAGCAATTCCTGAATTGCTGAAGCTGATCTCGAAAGATCCGAAAGCAGGCGCTGCAGCCTTGGCAAAGCAGATGAAGCTTACTAAGATAACCGGAAAGGAACTGAAGGAACTTCTGGCAAAAGAAAACATAAAGGACCTGCAGTCCCTGATGATAAGGTACAGGCTTAACGTCGACCCGCAGGAAGCTAAGGAAGTTATGAAAGGATGAACGGTGGAATTATGAAGATTGCATTCTTTACGGAGACATGGTATCCCAACGTAGACGGAGTAGTGGTCGCACTCAGCAACACCAAGGAAAGGATGGAGAAACTCAAGAATGAGATTATCATATTCGCGGCAGGAACCCCAGACCTGAAGAAAAGAAGGAAAAACAAGGATGTCTACATCTTTCCATCTGTTGACTTCATCCCCTACCCTACCTACAAGATAGCGATATTCCCTTATCCTGATGCAGAAGACATAGCGAAAAAGGAAAGGATAGAATTAGTACATTCTCATGGGATGGGTCCGATGGGATTGGCGGCGCTTTATGTAGCATCGATACTGAACAAACCGCTGATAGGAACCCTTCACACGAATATACAGGAAGCCACGCATTATGTCATACCAATTAAGCCAATGCAGAAGATCATGAAAAATATCGCATGGAGATACTTAAGATGGTACTACAACCAATGCGACAAGGTCATAGTTCCGAGCGAATACATGAAGAAGGAGTGCGAAGCTAACGGGATAAAAAATGTCGTCGCAATATCGAACGGGATAGACTTGAACAGATTCAGGCCAGGTAAAAAGACGATATGGCTGGACAGAACAGTGATACTATACACAGGAAGGCTCGTGAAGGAAAAGAATCTTGAAGTGGTCATAAAGGCGGCACACAGGGTCAGGAAAGAGATACCTAACGCACTCTTCGTAGTCATAGGGAACGGCCCTATGGGAGAAGTTTACAAAGAAATGGCGAAGAAGCACAAGGTCGACGATGTTTTCCTCTTCATAAACGGGGTAAAGCATAAGGATATCGTGCAGTACTACCAGAATGCTGATGTTTTCGTATTCCCTTCGATGTTTGAGACTCAGGGGCTCTCATGCCTTGAGGCTTTGGCATGCGGCCTACCTGTCGCAGGAGCAGACTATCTCGCCATACCAGACCTTGTAAAGGATGACTACAATGGGTACTTGTTCAAGCCGCACGATGTAAAGGGATGTGCCAACGCAATATTGAAGTGCGTAAAGAACAAAAAGCGCCTGGGCAGAAATACTTTGAAGATTGCACGGGAGCATTCCATCGACAAGTCCATAAACAAACAACTTGCGATATACCGGGAACTCCTTAGCATGCCATACGAAGTATAAACTTTTTTTAAAATAAGACAAAGGCTGAAAACAAAAGCAGAATCAGTAGGTGAAAATGACTTTCTTTTCAAGAACATCCATGAACTTGTTTATCGGAGTCACAAATATCTTTCCATTGTCAACGAGCATCTTGAACACCACATTCAACTGACTTGGTGAATGCAGCCTTGAAAGGAATTCGTTCATTATCACCTCGTTCTCGAACACTATCAATGTCCTTCCAACGGACGAGGTCTCTATCGCCTTCTTTATTACCTTGTCGGACTCGAAGATGTGAATATAGATCTTTTCGCCACCATAACTTATCACAGTATCGGCATCTCCCCTCTGACCAAATGCCAAGAACGGAATCCCTTCTGTAACGAAAATGTCCCTTAGGGCCCTGACTAAAGCCAGGTAATAAATCGACCTCCTAGTCTCTCTTTCCCATCTTTTCAGCCCATAATATTCCATGGACTGCTCGATGTAGCCCTCTTCCTTCAGCTTGTCGAGTATCATCTCAAGATTATAGTCCCCGACAAGGAGCGGCTTGCCCCTGAACATGATCTTCTTGAATCCCATCTTGAGATCGTTTATCGTGAGAGGGGTATTCTGCCACCTGAGATCCTTGTTAACATTGTCGAACATGTTCACTACAGTCTCCCTCTTTATCGGAACTGCTATAGCCTGAAGAGGCGGAAAGTCTGGAACGTCGATCCAGTAGTAAGTCTTCTCCGGCCTTGCTACAAGTATACCTATTCCGAAAAGCAATACGGTGAGCAGAATTGCTGCTATATTCTCTGGCTTCTCAAACATCGAAACTGGCCTGTAATATTCAAGCGGCAAAATGATAGTATCTGAACCGAATACAAACTTGAATGTATGGTTACCTGCGACAGAAGTGGGTGTCGCGTTATATGCAATCTGCCCATTTCTGAACGAAACAGAAGTTGCCTCTCCGCCGTCAAATGAAACCTGTATGTTCGGGAGGCTTCCGAGGTATCTCTCAGTCTCTCCTTGGAGGAAAACATCGAAAACGAAATTGCCCCTAACAAAGTCGAAGATGTAGGGCTGGACACTAAATGAAATCATATCAAGATAGGACTGCGCAAAAACATTGCGCTGGTCGTCAGTGATCCTAATTATGTATTGCCCACTTGGAAGCGAATTGCTGAATCTATATATTGCATTAGAAAGCTTGAGTGATACGGGACCCGCCGTTATCGGAATGAAGAACATTTCTGTATTATTCATGGATATTGCGCTGAGATAAAGCCTCTTGAGAGAATCAGAAGCCTCATTCAATGAATATGTCATTTCAAGATATTGTCCTGTAACAATAGAGTTTATCGCCCTGTCGTCATGCGTAAGTATCCCGTTCGGCCTTGTCGGGAACCTGACTTGGGATGAAATCCCTACGAGCTCTGACTTGCCGTCCACTTCGTTAACCGCCTGAACATAGATCCTTCCGTAGGATTTGGAAACTCTTGTTTTATCAGAAAAGCTAAAAGGCGAGGAGAAAACGACTATCTGCTGATCTATGGAGCCGTTGAGCTCTATCGTCTTCTGTATTCTTGCAAGACCAACGCCCCAGTTCGCGTTCACTATCGCATTCGCAAGCTCCCTAGATGAATTAGATCCAGCGAATTGCCACCAGAAATCCACAGTGGTGGGTATGAAATAGACGAATCCATCACCTTCCCATCTAACTGAATAAGCTCCTGCGCTTCCGCTGACTGTTGGGCGCACTGATGGCGCGCCAACGGCCTTGACTGAATACAACGAAGACTGGAACGAGAACACCGAAGATGTTTCTTTCTCAATGCCAAATGAAAGCAGGAAATCGGAAAGGTCTCCTTCGCCTATCGGCTGAGGAGCTGGAGAGTCTCGATACAATATTCCATCGGAAGGCTTGTACCCTATATATATGAGAACGTTTCCGTCATTGGCAAATGTCTTCATGTCAAAAGAGGAAGACTCCTTTCCGACTAAGACAGAAGGAAAGTTTCCAGACGGAACAATAAGTACTATCTTCCTTGTCTTAGGCAACGAGAGAAGCTCGTCTACTGTTATCTCTGAAAGATATATCCCTTTCTCCTCAAGGGTATCTTTCAGGACGGTATAGAATTCATCATAATTGGATGCGAACTGATAGTTCGGAATTCTCAGAATGTAGACGTCACTCGGAATGAAATTTTGCTGTATCACAAAGTCGACATTAAGCTTTGTCGCATTCAAAGCTTTTATATCGAGAAGTGCGAACCACCTTGTGGCCGTGCCTGCAGAATCAAGAAACCCTGAATTCAGAACCGTGACATTCACTGAAGGAACTGTGGGTTCGAAAACAGGCCCGGCTGGACCTGTCTGCTCTGGCGACAAATATACAAATAGGAATATGCCCCCTAGAACGACCACTACAAGAAAAAGAATGATTAATGCATTGAACAACGGATTGGACTTCTGCGTCGGAACAGTCCCTTTGGCTCCGAGTTTTCCTTTAACAGGCTTTGAAGAGGAAAACACTGAAAGAATCATTTCCTTCAGCTTCTCAGGAGTGAGTTCGGTGGACTTCTTTACAAATCGCTTGATAGGTATGAAAAGCTTCCTAATATTAAAGGAATAGATCGAGCGGTGCACCTTCGCGAATTTTCTCAATTCTCTCTCTTCTGCCATGTCTATCCTCTGAGATTCTTAAATTAGCCTGTTTTCTCATTCCCTCTGGCTGAGATAACCTTCTCTCACCATCTTGTTGAGGATTTCCTCTACTCTCTGCTCGCTGACCTTGTTTATTTTCGAGAAATCAGAGATGTTTATCTCGTAGTTATGCTCATCGAGCCAGGTCTGTATCTTTGAGATGAGAACGTCGTCCGAGACGATCTCAAGCTCATTTATCCTCACGAGCAGATCATTCTGCCTGTTCTTCATTTCCAGGTTCGCCTTCCTAAGATTTTCATTTGCACCAGTCAGCTCAATTATCTGCTTCCTGATCCTGTCGCATTCCTCCTTGGTCGCGTCATATTTTGAGAACAATTCCTCGTATGAAGACGCGGTGTATTCTAGCATCCTTGCTAGAAAATTGTCAATTATCTGAAAAAGCTGCTTGTGGTTTATGAAGTAGACGTTCTCCAAAAGTGTAACCAGGTTGAGGAAATACCTGAGCACCTCGAGCCTTCTCTTCTTGGGGCTCTCGTCCGGACTGTAGCTGTATACTATCTCTATGCTTTCCGGATTAAGGTAAGTTATGGAAAAAAGATAGGGATTCTTCTGAATGTCCCTTCTTTCAACGTTTATGACCACCAGGTTATTCTTCGTCTCAACTATCTCGAGGAACTGCAACGGGGAAAGGGTGCTAATGACTTCGTCGTTGCTCTTAAGCATCTTTGCTTCTATCTTGAATCCCTCTACGAACGGTTCTCTTGAAGAACTGGCTTGCGGCTGGTCTTTCTGGACTGGTTGACTCATTGTTGTCATACTTGACTCCCCTTATTAAATTATACACTCTTCACTGGTTTTTTTTATTTATCTTCTAGATTTCTTCCTTGCAGATATTGACTTCTTTACCTCCTTTGATGTAGGCTCCAGTCTATCTTCAACTGCAGGGTAATATTTGAAGAGAGAAAGGACCACCATGAGAAGTCCAAGAAGGAAAAGCAATGCAAAGGTTGCCGGAAGGAGATTGAACGTATTGTTCAGAATTGCGAGCACTATCGCAATGACAGCGATAACACTAACCAGAGCGACCAGCTTTATAACCGATCCCTCGAACTCCTTCCTTTTCTTCTTTGCCTCTTCGAGGTGCTTTTCGCAAACCACGAGCTCATTTCCAGTCGATATCTTGAGCTTCTCCTTGAATGCCCTTACCAGCTTTATGACTGCGTCTTCCTTTATTGGATATCCGCTCTTGACTTGTTCCTTTCCTACGATGCAAACTTTGACCATAAAAACACATCTCCCTGGAATATTTAAATGTTAAGGCGCCAAAACCAAGATGCAACCGGTCTAGGCTTAATCAAGCGTGACCTGAGTGAGCTCCTTATCGGTCACGCCCATCCTCTTCTGATCCGCTTTCGTGAATATGTTGATTATCGTACTGTCATCGATTCCGAGCTCCCTGAAGAACATGGTTATTGCCTTCCTGTTCACTCCGCTTCGCTCCATCTCGACTACGAAGTCTATCGCATCCATGTGCTTAGCCTTCTTCTCGATCATTGTGGACAGTTCCTCCACCCTCTCGTCCTTGAGGCCCATCTCCCTCAGACGCTTCTTGAATGCGGTCCTTTCCATTGAAAAACTCTTCGGCATAGTATCATCCCTGCGTTGTGCCTCTGTGAGCACAGACAAAATGTCTATGAAGTAGTCTATGATCGGCTCCTCGCCATCGACTTTCTTCAAAATGAACGTCTCGCTAAACGGAGTGGTCTGCTCGTAGGCCATTGAAATTGCGGCCTGCCCCATTCCGAACCCAAGTATCTGCTGCCTTATATAGTTACTGAACTTCAGGGAGTTCTGCAAGTAATCTAGGTACTTGTCGAACTTCAGCCTGAGCATCATGACTGTTCCCACGTTGCTAAATATGACCTCGCTGATGTCTGTCGGAGTCTGAGATGCTACTATGAGCCCGAATTGGTACTTACGACCCTCACGGACAATCATGACTGCATCGCTGTTCTCGTCCTTGGAAATCTTCCATGCCTCGTCCAGGACCACCCAGAGCTTGACCCCCCTTTCCGGCTTCCATCCTTCCAATCTCATCTTCTCTTTTACGAATTGAAGGATCGTCAGCGCTGCAAGCGCCCTGAATGTTTCGTCAGGCAGCCCAGAAAGGTCCATCGCTACCAGACCCGAAGACAAAAGCTTGTCTAAGTCTATTGTGGACTGCTCCGCGAAGTAGTCGTCTCCTTCGAGAGTGAACTTCTTTATCTTGTAAATCGCATTCTCAAGCTCCGCGGGGAACTCATATGTTCCAGCCTCGAGCATCTGCTGTAGATTCTTCTGCACGTCCTTGAGCGTGGGAGGTCTTAATGCATTTCCTAGGGCGTCCTTCTGGTCCCTTTCCGAAAGCTTGAAACCAGCGTTGAGATAAGCCTTTTCTGTCGCCTCCTCTATGAGTCTTCTCTGCTCCGGATACTGGCCTATATCTGTAAGAATTTCCAATGAGCGTATGACCTGCTTTATCCGATCGGATGGCTTCATCCCACCTAGATCCAGAAGATTTAGATAAGCTCCGCGACCAAGTGCAACAACCATTCCGTTAACCTGCTTTACCCAGGCCTTGTATTCCCCCGCCCAATCGATGATGATGGCATTTGCATTCCATACGAGCGCGGCACGGAGAAGAAATGTTTTGATTAGATAGGATTTACCTGAACCGGTGATTCCTGTTATCGCTATGTGGGGATTTGTAAGTCTCTTGAATGTCCAGTGGAATGGGACGTTGAATACCGCGGTCCTTCCGATGTAAATGGAATCCTTTGGATCGCCAATGAGATACTCTGCCGGTGGCTCGGGCGGGCTGACCAGCAGTGTCCTTCGCCCTATATCTGTATTCTGGACATCCAATACTTTCAGTTCTCCCATCTGTTCACCGTATTAGCTAGATTACGCTTCTATGAATTTCTGAAGCTCCTTTATAGTTGGAGGAATCATATACTCCATGTCGTAACATTTCTTCATATCCTCGCCGTAAAGATAAGAAACGTCAACGTTCAGAGCGTTCGCAAGCAAGGTCTTTATCTCTGCAGCCTGGTTCTTTGCGACTGCCACCGCAGCGTCCTTCGTGACCCCAGTCCCAGTGGTCATCGCATATGCGATGAGCCCCATCGGCCTGTCACCGGAAACGATCCTGTTGAGCTCAGCCTCGTACATCCCAACTTCCTTCTCAAGCCTGTCAAGTGCAAGCACGTCCGGTTCTGACTTTTCCTTCTCCCTCTGGAGCTTAAGCTGGGCCTCGTACTTCTTCGTCTCGATGTCTTCTCTGTATTTCGCTATGTCCTTTGCAAAAAGAAGAGTGGATATCTTGATCGGATATTTTATGTTCGAGATGGCACGTTCAAACGAATCTATGAATACCATGTTCTCCTCCTGGCTTCTTTCAGTCGTTGACTTGTACATCTTTATGTGAAGGAAAATAGATGCGTAGTATTCGTCGCTGACTTTCTTCACTATTGCATCCTGAGCTGGAGTTGTTTCCCATATCCCGTCATGAACCTCAATTATGTTCGCCCTCTTGGTAAAGAAAGGCAGGAACACATATCCCCATTTCCAAAGTATAAAGGAGAAGACTGCCCCAAAAACAGCAACTAATGCCGCACCAATCTGTATCATACTGCCACCGGGTAGAGTAGCGAGTATAAGAAATACAAGAATAGAAAGACCAATAGATGCATAGGCCATCTGTCTAGTTGTAAATTCAAGTGCCATAATATCTATTTTGTTAGAAGCTTTTTAAATACTACTTAATAGGAATAAGACGTAAAACAGGACTGAAAAGCAAGCTGAAAAAAAGTAAAAAAAGAGCGGGAATAAATAGAAAAATAAAATTAAAATTAAAAGAAAAATTAAAAGAAAGAATTAACCGAATTCTTCCGTGCAGAAGTCAGTGGTCTCTATTTCCGGGACAAAAACGCTCAGAACCGGTTTTGTAAGTAGGAATATGAGCAACGAAATCACTGCTCCAACTACCATGGATGTAGCCCATCCTGTCGCCTTGGACTTCATTTCTGCCCCGAAAACATGACCTACTCCATAAATCACTGCGGCAAGAACGAAAAGCAGTATGGCGATGATCGGTAGTATGCTTGTCAAATTGACGCACAGGTTGTTCAATCCCAATATCAGCCTTTGGGTCACTTCGCTTGTCTCTCCGAATTGCGCGAAAGAAAGCGAAAGGAGGGATAAAAGCATGAATCCATAAAGAATCTTGTTTTCCATAATATCACATCTATGTTTATGTATATAAATAAATATTTAAATTATCCATAGAAGAGCTCAGGACATAGGACAGATCGCGGAAAGGTCCTGCTGGACAAGGTTAGTTATTATCAAAGATGCGAACTGCACTATGAGAAGGCCTATGACCGCTCCGGTCACCATGGACATCGCCCAGCTCGTGGACTTCGCCCTCATTTCAGCTCCGAAGAACTGGCCTCCGGCATATGCCAGGCCCGAAAGCACGAAAAGAACAAACGCCACAGTAGGTATTACTGAATTTAAGTCAGTATATATCGAGCACAAAGCTGCGGTGAGCTTCTGGGATGTTCCAGTGGTAGTTGAAGCTGCAAATGAGAATGAAGATAAATATGCCAAGAATATAACTAGCAAAAAAGTGGGATTAGTCTTGATTTTTAGGCGACTAATGCTAGATCCTGGAAAATTAAGCATAATTAACCTCTGAAAAAAAAATTGAAGAATAGAGGGGTTCCCTCTATTTCCTGCTTAAAAAATCAAACAGTTTAGAAACCAGAGCATGCGCTTGCGCCTACTGTGTAGGTTCCGCCTCCGAATGCAGAGATTATCATGGGACCGATTATCCAAAGCAAGAACGCGATTATCGCGCCGCTGATCATGGACATTGCCCATTTTGATGCTGTCGCCCTCATCTCAGCTCCGAAGAACTGGCCTGCAGCGTATGTCAATCCTGCGAGAATGAACAATACGAATGCCGCCGGTCCGAGCAAAGATGCTGCGAAGTCGCACACTGTCCTCAATGCTGTCTTAACGCTTGTGGTTGCAGTGGATGATGTCTGCGCAAACACTAACCCTCCTAAGAGAAAGATAGCAAATGCGATTCCTAGTTTATTCATAGTTTATCACCATTTATCAGTATTTATTTACGTTTTATATACGGATGTAAAGATTATAAATATTACTCGAAGCGTTGCTTTTCCAACAAGGAAAATGCTATCAACGTATTTAAATATTACTATATAACAAGGATTATGACAAAGAAAGGCGGCTACGCGAAGAAGATCATAAGCATAGAAGAGAAGGAAAGACTTTACAAAAAATACATTCCTTCGATCATTTTTGAAAGGAAGGCGAACCTCAGTGGAGGCTGCCTCCACCTTTATTCTGACAGCATGGAATGGGAAGATCAGTGGGACGAGAACTGGTATTTTATAGATGAGAACATAAGGTCTCACGCCAAACTATATTCGGTCAATTCTGGATCAAAGGCCAAGGGGATTCCTACAGTCAAATATGAACCGATTTCAAGGACAGTATTCTTTGAGAACAACGACTACTACGGCTGGCTCAAGTCCGTGGCCCTTGCACTCATGGGAGATGTATTCGAGGATAACCACAACATATTCTCCTGCCATGGTGCACTTCTTAGCATGGACAATAAAGGTGTAGCAATAATCGGGCCTTCCGGAACTGGCAAGACTACGCTAAGCTACGGCCTGCTTACTCAAAAGAACACCAAAATCATAGCCGACGATTGGTACTACTTCAAATTCGTGAATAGCTGCGCCCAAGGATTCAGAAGTGAGAAGAATACCTACATAAGAGGAGACCTCGCCCAGAGCTGGAAGGAATACAAAAACATAATGAAATACGCGAAAGTAGATAACAAAGATAGGGCGATCGTGAACATATCCCTTGCAGTAGGAAGAGAAAAAGTCGCAGACAGTGCGGACATCCACAAGATGGTTCTTCTCAAAAGGGAGAAAGGAAAGCCAGTCGTAGAAAGACTAAAGCCAGAGCAGGCGCTAAGATATCTTGTGCAGAACGACTTCTTCAATCCACACATAATACATCACAACAAATGGAAAACAAAAGTAAGGAAGAAAGCATTCATGGAACTCCTCAAAAGATGCGACATAATCCTTCTCAATACAGTGGAGTCTCCAAAGGAATCGCTTTCAAGGCTTGTGAACTTTGTCAAAGAATAATTTTCGAAGTTAAAATCACCGGAAATCAGGTATGACGGCATATAAAAAGCTATTTATACATTAATTGATTAACGCTTGCATGACGTATTAATTATAATATTATGCGGGAAAGAACAGAAAGATAAATGATTATAATTGGTGGGAGTATGGCAAAGGAAAAATCAAATTTTGTTAGGGAACTTGAAGACCTTCCGGGAATAGGCCCTGCGACTGCAGAGAAGTTCAGGGCAGAAGGATTCGAAACTATTGAAAAAATTGCAACTGCATCGCCGCACGAGTTAGCTGAAATAGGTGACATCAGCGTGGACAACGCTAAGAAAGCGATAGAGGCTGCAAAGAAGTCGTCTGAAGTGGGATTCGAAACTGGTGAGCAGGTTTTCGAAAGAAGAAAACAAATCGGAAAAATTACCACTGGCTCAAAGGAACTTGACGATCTCCTAGGCGGAGGAGTTGAAACCCAAGCAATAACAGAATTCTTCGGTAAGTTCGGATCAGGTAAAAGTCAAATGGGATTCCAACTTGCAGTCAACGTGCAAAAACCAAAGGACCAGGGAGGCCTGGAAGGAAAGGTACTTTTCATAGATTCCGAGGCCACGTTCAGGCCTGAAAGGATAAGACAAATCGCAGAAGGTTCGGGAATGAACCCAGACGAAGTGCTGAAGAACATACATGTGGCAAGGGCGCTGAATTCAGACCACCAGATCCTTCTCATTGAAAAGGCGGATGACATAATCCAGAAGGAAAATATCAAGCTCATCATAGTCGACTCATTGACTTCCCAATTCAGATCGGACTACATAGGACGTGGCGCATTAAGCGAAAGGCAGCAGAAGCTTAACAGGCACATAAGGGCTCTACAGAGGCTTGCCGACAAGTACAACATAGCAGTCTACATCACTAACCAAGTTATGGACAACCCTGCAATCCTGTTCGGAGATCCTACCACCCCCATCGGAGGACATGTAATTGCACACCAGTCCACCTACAGGGTTTATGTAAGAAGAGGAAAGGAGGAGAAGAGGATTGCAAGGCTCATCGACTCCCCAAACATGCCAGAAGGGGAATGCGTATTCAAAGTCACAACCGACGGAATCAAGGATTAAAATAGAATTCATTGACATTTGAACGAATGAAAGGAAAAGACAAGGTATTGAGATAGAACTGACTTATTTGAAAAACAAAATTGTAATGAGAAAAAACAATGTCCAACCTAAATAAATTCGTTTTTGATTTCTGCAAAATACTTGAAAGGAAAAAAATCAAATATGTGATTGTTTTAAGATATATTGCCATCGCATTTGGAAGAATCAGGAATACATAAGACATTTATATACTTGTTGAAAAAGTAAGTTTTGAACAATTCAACAATTTATGACTCACTTTAAGAAAAATACGAATGCATAAATACAAGCAATGCTCGCGATGTGTATGTAGATTATTTGGAGAATAAGATCGGGATCAAATTTTATGAAAAAGGAAATCATACTGAATTTTTGAATTCAAATTCGTGAAGAATGAACTGATTTTATTTTATTTCTTGAATAATGCGATACGACTGCAGATAAATGCGAAAAGCATTTCATATCCCCGCTTGAATTGCAGATAGCATACAAACTTCTGCTTGGATCCATCAAAAACATAGAAGACGCAAGATTCCTTTTCAAGCTATTTGAAAAAAAACTCAACAAGCAATATCTGAAAAATTGAATTTATAAGATGGGAGTGCCTAAAACCATTGTGAAGAAGTTAGGTGCTTGAAATGAAAATCCCGAACGTAAATGTAAGAAAGCTCAAGAAGGACATAAGGAAAAACGAGAAGGAAAAGCTTGAGTTCATCGACAAATATGTTCAATGGCTGAAAAAACATCTAATAAAAAGTGGTCAAAAGTCCATGCAAAGTTCCTGTCCAAATGATTAGAACGACGTAAATAGCTAAAGATAAGTTACTTCTTTTTCTTGCCTTATTTCACATGATCGGAATCCATATTTTTTATTGCATTCACTACTTCATTTATTATGAAGTCTGGCGTGGAGGCTCCAGCACTTATTCCCACTTTACTGACTCCTTTGAACCACTCCTTCTTAAGTTCTACTGCAGTCTCTATGTGATGCGTAGGTTTGATTCTTGAGCACACTTCCGCAAGCCTTCTTGTATTGCCGCTGTTCTTTCCCCCTACAACTATCATAAGATCTGCTTTTTCAGCGATATTCCTTGCTGCAGGCTGCCTCATCTTGGTGGACTGGCATATTGTATTGTAAACCCTTATTTCTTTCGCCTTGTGGTACAATTCAGCCACTATCTTGTCAACCGCTTCCGGCTCCAAAGTAGTCTGAACCACAACACCTATCTTCGGCACTTCTTTCAAGGCCCTTGCTTCTTCTACTGTTCCAATGATAATGGAACCTTCAGCGAATCCCTGCGCTCCCAACGCTTCAGGATGGTTTTTTTCACCTATGATTATGACTTGGTAGCTTTCTTCTGAGAGCTTCTTTGCATTTTCCTGCTCCACTTTCACGAAAGGACATGTTGCATCAATTAGCTCTACTTCTTGCTTAGATTTGAGCTGCTGGAACACTTTCGGGGATATTCCGTGCGCCCTGATAAAGACGGTTCCTGGCTGAATCTCCTCTATGGAGTTGACCATTTTCACTCCCTTGTCCTCCAGAGCCTTTATCTGTTGTGGATTGTGTACGATCGGCCCGAAAATCTGGATGTTCGGCTTCTTTTCAGCTATAGCCTTCTCCACCATGTCAATCGATCTCTTCACTCCGAAACAGAAACCACTCGGCTCGGCAATCAATATCTCCATAAACAACACCTATATGCTAAATTAGACCGAATAAGTATAAAAAAGTATAGGAAACGAAAGCAAACAAAAACTAAAGAAAAAAAGAATTAGATGAAAGGCCGTTACTTAGTCTTCCACGGCTTCTGTCCACTCAAGTAGAGGTACGCAACCGCAGCGATGACGACGATTACTGCGAGGAATATCAGCGGGTTGACTCCGCTCTTCTCCTCGGTCGACTGTAGGATCACAGTCTCCTCTTCGGTCTTTTTAGGAGTTACGACAGGAGTCACAGCGGCTTCGAACTCATCTCCTACGATTGCGAAGTAACTGAATCCAGGAGTTGTAGCTTCAAAGGTGTAAGTGGACAGATCCTCGAACTCCATTGTCGTGGTCAGGGTTTGCCAGGCTCCGTCCGCATACCTCATCATCCTCACTGTGGAAGGATCTAAGTTCTTCAGCCTAAAATCTGACTTCTTGATATTGAAGGTCAGGGTTGACTCGCCCAAGTTGGAGACGCTTGTTCCGACCTTGATTTCCATGTAGCTCAGGACGGTTCCAGGCACGGAAGGCACGTCTGTCGGAACAATCTGGACTGGCGCCATTGAGACCTGGACATAGTCTCCCGCGAAGCCCTAGTCACTCTTTGATTCCAGGTTCCTGATTACAAAGACATTGGTCTGTCCTGCCTTCATCCTTGAGATGGTGCTGGTTATCTTCCTAGTGACGAACTCAAATCCTCTTCTTGGGGATTCGTGGTTGAATAGTATTCCTGAAGAGGCATGCATGTTATATGCCTCCCTGTAATTTATGGTGAGATAAAAGCCTGTCATTGCTTATTCCGTACGGAGACCTCGGGTGGAACCTTGTCCTCTCTGTCTGAGGTGTTCCTCCACCTTGCCGAACATCTCAGAGCTTCCTGCGAAATAGAACCTGCATTCAGGAGCCCTCTCTGGCATAAGGCAGAAAGAACATGATGGGTTTCGTTGATATTGGTATTAAGCGTTGAGAAGCTGTCTAAAAACGATTCATGCACGAAACTCTGGCTGCCAGATGAAGGAGCTGCGGATTATTTCGAACTCATCGAATTCGAAATGCCGTTTAACAGCAAGAGGGGCGTCTATGTGATAAGACATCCGCTCATTCAGTTTTGGTTCTCCAACATATACAAGAATTATTCAGATTACGCTGCAAGAAGACCGGAATCCATGGAAGGCCTGAAGAAGAATCTGAACAGTTTATGGAAGAACTTTCGAGAAAGTTGCAAGGGATTTCCTTGTCTGGAAGCTCGAATTGTCCGAAGCAAAACGACAATAGGGCAAGATAAAGGATGCCAAGAAAGGAGAAAACGCTTACAAAATTGATATGGTCGGAAAAAATGGGAAAACGGCTTGCGTATTTGAATTTAAATGGCGTGAATTGAGCGGTGCTGAAGCTTTAAACATACTAACGAACCTGCAGAATAAATCAATTCGTTCCGAAGTTGCCTTCCGAATTGAAATTTGGCATCGTAGTTAAAAAAATGGATGGAAAACATAAATTGAGATCTGATGGATATTACGCTTATGATCTGGAAGATTTTGAATGACTCCGGCAGATGATGTAGTGACATAGAGTTTATAAAATAAGCCTAATGGCATGTCACTACAATTTAATCAGCCAAAACAGACAGATTATCCAGCCATAGAATATCCTGCTGCGAGATAATGCAAAATTCTTGACTAGTTCTTGTAGTGGGAATCCACATACTGGTCTATGAGCTTCTTATATTGTTCGGAGATTGATTTCGCGTCGCCAGTTAGCGTGGTGAGTAGCTTTCCATCTGCGAACACGGGCGCCGAAGGGGTTTCTCCCGTCCCAGGGAGACTCAAACCTATGTTGGCTTCCCTGGATTCTCCCGGACCGTTGACTATACACCCCATTACCGCGACCTTCATACTCTCGAATCCTTTGTAGCCCTGGCTTCTCCAAACTGAAGACTGCGCCTGAAGATATTTGCTTATGTCTTCTGCTATGCTCTGGAACACTGTGCTCGTAGTCCTTCCGCATCCCGGGCAACTTGTCACCATTGGGAAGAAGTTTCTTAATCCAAGGGTTTGAAGAATCTCCTGAGCGACTATTACTTCCTCGGTCCTGCTGTGCCCGGGCCTTGGAGTTATAGATACTCGAATCGTATCTCCTATCCCCTGGTTAAGAAGTATTCCTATCGCCTGAGCCGAGGCCACGATTCCTTTCGAACCTCCGCCCGCCTCGGTCAATCCGAGATGAAGGGGATACTTGCATTTCTTTCCTAATGTCTGGTAAACGTAAAGGAGATCCCTGACGTTGGATATCTTGCTGGAAAGGATTATCTGTTCTGGCTTCATTCCGATATCTATTGCAGATTCGGCTGAAATCAATGCGCTTTTTAGCATGACATCAAGGAACACCTTATGTGAGCCCTGCTGCTTCTCCGCAGGCTTCTTCATATCCTTGTCAATCATCTTCGCTAGTAGTTTCTGATCAAGAGATCCTCCGTTCACTCCAATCCTTATGGGCTTGCCATTATCTATCGCTATCTTTATCATTTGAGCGAACCTATCATCGCTTCCCGCATTCCCTGGATTTATCCTATATTTGTCAAGCGCTTCCGCGCATTTCGGATACTTTGAAAGAAGTATGTCGCCGTTGTAATGGAAATCTCCTATGAGCGGAACATCGTATCCCTGATCGAGAAGTCTTTTCTTTATCTCAGGAACGGCAGAAGCCATGGTCTCATCTTTGACGGTGAACCTTACGAGCTCGGAGCCCGCCTTGTTCAACTCTATTATCTGACTGACGGTAGATTCCACGTCCGCAGTATTGGTGTTGGTCATTGACTGCACTGCGATCGGATTTCCGCTTCCAATAGTGATTTTTCCAACCTTCACCTGGTAAGTCTGTCTTCTCTTGGGTAATTCCATA
>DYJP01000018.1 GCA_020723065.1 Candidatus Micrarchaeum sp. | reverse complement strand
TCGTGGAGTGCTGCACACCCGAAAGGCTTGGCGCCATAGCCCTCAAGGTCAATCGCCCTTATTTCGATTTAAGCTAAAAAGAGAATCGCTCCTTGCAAATAACAAAAAAATCTTTCGTCCACAAATCGGCACGAATTTGTCCCGATCTTGAAGGGGGGCGGGAAGCCGTCCGGAGAATTGGAAGGTAGGGACGGCACGCCGTTGCCGTCCGCCCATTCGGCAAGCTCACGTTGCCTGCCGCATTGCGAAGATAACGCGGACGTGTCCAACTCGGCTCGCGTGGCGCAACTCACGTCGGCGAAACTCAATTGCGCCTCACTCCATTGATTGTCCCACGCATATTATTTGACGATCTGAATGTCCCGGAGAATTCATCGCGAGATGTCATTTCGACATTGATCGTATTGATTACAGACTTATTGGAATCGATAAATTTCAACACAAACTTTGACAACGCTACAGTCCCGCTTACCTTGCATTTTCCAAAGATATCATTCGAAACTCCATTGACCTCGAAATATTCAGACCGTAAGGCCATGCTTCCTACATACTCCTTTCTGGATACCTCATCTATCATTTTGTAGTCCCATGTACCATTCAAATCAGGCACATTAGGAACCGAACGACAACCTACTATTGAAATTACGAGAAGCAGAATAGAGATTAATTTTTTCATAGAAGCTTATTGCTGTTTTATGGTTATATTATTTTGCTTCAGCAGTTCTAAATAATATTTTTTTGCCGCTATTGCATTCTCCAGCTCATTTCTAAGGTCTTTGTTTTTATTCTTCTCGTCCGCCAGCTGTTGCTTTAATATTGATATTTCATTGTTGTGACTTTCCTTCATGTCCCTTATATCCTTACCAAGCGAACTTTTCAGCTCGTAGTATTTATATAAGGCCAAGATCGATATAAGCAATAGCATCACAACAACCGATATTGAAGTGCTTGTATTGTGAGAAAATATACCAGGCTTGTTAGACCGTCTCTGATTGCTCTTAGCTCCCGGAGGTGCTTCCAGTGGTCCTTTTACATTTGGTTGCGAAGAAATTGGTTTGAGGTTGGACATAATTGGTGCTTCGATCTCTTGTTGCTGTTTTCTCGGTTGATTGATATGCTGTGATGGCGATGGTAAATCATCGTACTTTCTAAGTAGTGCTCCGTCTTTGATAATCCATCCAATGTGTGCGCCGTCCGGGATTTCAGAAATGTTTCTTGAAACAGTATCCAATCCGAATGAACTTGAGGGTAGAGTCCCAAGTACTTGGTCAGTCAGTCCGAGGGGCCTTAATGCCATATCATACTTCAAACCTTCGATGTCGATAGGGATTCCTCGTTGTTTTTCAAGATTGGCGAATAAGCGCGACAGAACGGTATCGCGTAATTCGGTGGCCGAGCCCAACCTTAACAACACAAAGAAATAACGCCCTGGCCGCGCAAAATTGTCAAGGCCGGTAAGGAAGTGACGGTAAATCCAGTAGTAGTCACACCATTTTATGCATCCCCAGAGTTCGTATTCCGGTCTAGGCTCTTTGCATCGAAATGCTTCGTCCTCACGCTCTGGCAGTCCCTGATTGATGCAATTTGAAATAGCCTGCCAATCACTTTTATCCATGGAAGTCCTTGCTGTCCCGAGCTGCCAGTAGTCACCAGAAACTGAAGAAGATGGGTCGTATATATCATATGAAAGTTTGTGCTCGTTGTTCATCGTTTAGACCCTCTTTGTTTTTAATTGTCTTTTTTTGTGTTAAAAGTATTTAATCCAGCCACTGCAAGAACAGCCAACGCCCATGTAGGGAACAAACCAACACCGGGAATCGCCTCAGCAAGCAATGCCGGAATCAGTATCCAGTTGAATCCAAGGACGAACAAAAGAATGAGCGCAACGACAACATCAAAAACAACTACCAACGCCTCCCCGAATAATAATCCTACGGTATCAGCCGCCACAGCCACGCAAAAGGCCAGAACGAAGCGCCATGCAGTGATGCCGTGCGGTGGTGATTTGGCCTGCTCTGTTTTTGTGCAAAGAGCCACCTGTTCAGAACCCTTCGTTCGAGACTCTGAACTTGAATCTTCAATCTTTTTAGGGAGCAAAACACTCATACAGGAATATGCCAATCCTATTGTTTCCACATTTTACCAGTTCCATTGCACTTTGGACAATTCATTTTTCTTCTATTCCCGTATACGACCACTTCCGGAACACCTGTCACACTTTTTCTCGTTAAATGGAATCCAATCATCGTCATTCACTATTCCATCTCCTCCGCAGCTTGGACATTCACGCTCGCGTACCGTTTCGAGAGGTTTGTAGCATGCTCTTATTAGCATAATTATTACTATTATCGCAATGATCACACAGACTCCTTTACTGGCACCTTTTAGAAACTTTCTACAACCCTCAAGAGTCTGGCGCTCATGTTCTTCCTCAACAGAAGTTAACATGTGTTTCTTAATCTCCTCGATAAAAAAGTCGAGCCCGTTAGAAGTCAAAGGCATTTGGGGGATTCTTTCGAGATTATTATTCGCTGGATTTAATTTGCTTTCTACTGCAACTGCTGAAAAGGCCAATGTTGTGCATTTCTTCAGGATTTTCGCGTATCCATCAAGATTAAACTCTGGGATCATTTTGGGAAGATGGCCCATAAGAGCATTCTGGTCGCTCCAGTGCTCTGTAGGAATTGAACCTGTTAGAAGGTCGGCCTTGGAAATTGCGAATATAAGACGCTGAGAACCTGCCATATTTTTAAGAGTATGCTCCATTATCCACGCATTTTCTATCCTCGTGTCCTCCGACGCACTCATATGACCATAAATATCCACTATTAATATTATGATGTCGGCTTTCTTGATATTTTCAACTATTTTTAGTTCATTTGCTTCCCCGCACAATTCACGACGAATTTCTTGCCCAGGAGGATCCACTAGACGGACATTCGATATTTCCCCTTCAAGCTCCCAGTCCCAAGAGAGCTCCATAAGCTTTCCCTTCGTTGAACTAGGCCATTCACCATCTTTTAGTAGTTTTAGCGTATTAGAAAAATAGAGCTTGGTTTTTGCATCTCCAGCTCTGAATGTGAGACCGCATTCAGGGTGGCTGGATATGTGATGGTTAAGCATTGTTGCAAACACAGTCTTTCCTGATCCCTCCGGCCCTACAATGAAAATATTCATTTCATATCCTCCCTTGGTTTATAGTATCTATCATTCAAGTCTTCCAGTAATGGAGCCAGTGCTAATCGCCGAGTGCATGCTTCTTTGAATTGATTTAATGAATCAAACCTCCACGGGATCGAAGATAAGCGGTGTTTGATTTCAAGATGACGATGAATATCAAACCAAGCAGCAATTAATTCAGGATCACACATCTCACGGCGTTTTTCCGGTGTGGAATAACGGCTGATCAGCTCTCGGAAATCATCGATGGTGTCTTTGTCCCTCCTTGTATTAACAAATATGAATTCAGCACTTGGGAAGATCGCTGCGTATTGCTCCTTGTATTTCAGCTTTTCATCTTCCGAACCTCTCCACTTATTTACAACTACATGCCCGCATATATCCTTTATCTTCGAGTAGAAGTCCTTCTCGGAAGGCTGAATAGCCCATGTGTCTCCCGCCGCAACGCAGAAATATGCACGATGGACGCGTCTCGCGATAAACTCTTCCAATTTCCGCTGGCGCAAACCGTCCTCCTCACCAATTTGCGCGGCACCAAAGCCAGGGGTGTCGGCCATTATCAAACCATCATCTAGGAGGTTCATTGGCCCACTGACTGTGACCCACTCCGTCTTCACTGCGTCCGACTTGTTGACATCTATAACCATTCTTTTGAGTTCCTGCCCCAGCTGTTCCACGTCTTCGAATATGACTTCCTCAGTCCTGAAGTCCCTATGGAGAACTGATATCTTCCATTTTGACGTATTTTTGTATTTGTATTCGACAGGTATGGCCGTGGCCGGTCCCATTCTTCTCGGAGCGACAGGAACTCCGAGAAGAGCCTCCATGAGCGTTGATTTTCCCACGTTGGTCAGACCAACCAAGGAAACGACATAGGGAACTTCACCGGCATTCTGCTCCCTCTTGTAAATCGGCACTAGGCGTTCGAGTTTCGATCTGTTAAGGTCTTCGACAATTTCCTTGTTATGATTTCCTCTACGTCTAATTTCCTCAACGGTCTCCTGAACCAAATAGATAAAAGCACCTATAGGTGTGCTAGGCATAATTAATTTCTATGTTTATTTCGATAACAATTCATCTATGAGTAAACGACCCTTGATATTATC
>DYJP01000017.1 GCA_020723065.1 Candidatus Micrarchaeum sp. | reverse complement strand
GTTTGTGAAGATGGAGTTTATCATCTCGCTCATTTTTTGTACCAGTCTCTCCATATGATTTTGTAAACTTTGAACCATTTTGGGATCTTATTCAAAATCGGAATTACCGGCAAAAGCAAAAGTACCAAAAACAAACCTATCATTATGAGCCCGACCTCGAGATCTCCATTGGGAGATGTCGACATGGGAGGAATCTGGTACCAAAACGTATAAGGCCACAGCCACCACGCACCCGGATAATTTCCGGTTTCATTTGAAATGCCCCAATCTTCTCCGAGCATATCCAAAGATCGCGCTACGCCATGATACACCCTACCTTGAAATAGCAAAAGCGGCTTTGTGTAATTTAAATTGTAAAAATCGTAAGAAGATTCATTTTTTTGAAGAGCCCCGTCCAAAAGACCGGATTTGCCCAACAAAAGCAGTCCGCTCATCATCTCAGGTAATGGACCATAATCTCCACTTAACATTTGAACTTTTTCATTTACAACAGTTGCACTGCTAAGCGCTGACGAATAATTATCGATCCATATTTGGCGCTGCTGAGGCGATGCATTTTTGAATTGTTCAAGAGATGTTTGGACATTTTTATCTATAACCGCAAGATGAGTGAGAGGATCTATAACGAAATCATTTACGGCATTTATGGGTATGGTAACTCCCAAAACTTTCGAAGGCGCTATTCCAAAAAGACTCTGAGAATTTTTAACATCGTTATCGTAGGGAGGGCCATAGTTACTTATCTCACTTTTTCCTTGAAGTATATCCGTGAAGGTTCTTAAATAGGCTATAGGTTCATAAGTTGCAATTTGTTTTGCATTGACCGTTGGATAGTCCGGTGAGCTGAAAATTATCGCGAGTATAATTATCAATACAGACATGATGCCAAAAACAATCAACCCTTCTTTTATGAGATCGTAAGATTTCATCGGAACGTTTTTGAAATAATCGTCCGTTTTTCGACTCATTTTTTTTGCCTCCGATCTCCGTTTTCCATCGGCTTTACCGGTCCATCGCTTCTGACGACGATAAGATGAATAAGCACAAAGGCAACGAGTATAAGAGGAATTACGGCAACATGCAATGTTAAAACTTGGCCTGTGTCCATCGTGTTGAAAAAGCCTCCTATTCCAAGCGCATTCATAGCATCTTTGGCTTGGACCGCTATCCACTGAGAATCCCAATTTGTTTGAGAGAGATAGCCAGTATAAGCTTCAAAGATGGACAGGGCAAATGCAAACATACCGATAATCCATGTTTTCCACCTGCCATCTCTCCAGGCTGCCATGAAAAATTTTGTGAGCAAATGAGCAAGAAGAGCTGCGAAAAAAACCTGTACTCCCCAAAAGTGTAAAGAATTAACAAAATGCCCTGCATTCGAAAAATGATACCACTGGGGGCCAAAAGCTGCAAGAATTATTCCCGTTATCACAACGAAACCAAGTGCTGAAAGCGTTGCAACACCAAAAATGTAGGCAAATGAATTGACATAAATCGGCATCTTCGTTGGCAGAGCATCTTCCATCGACATGTTATCTCTTATTATTTCTTGAGTTTTTCTTGTTAGATTCATTTGCATCCTCCTTTCCCTCAAAAATTTTGGGCAACCTTATCCACGAGGCAAAGAGGAAACCACCAATTACAATAACCCATGCGATTATGTTTGGAATTGATAAATTAAAGATCCCAAAGATCAAATGCGGCACAGCAAGCAATTGCTGAGTTGGTATCATTTTAATCGCTCCCTTCCAAATCTTCCGATTTTGAATAGCGAATTAATTTCAAAGATGTAATAATTATAATACAAAATTTGTATACTTTCAAGAACGAACTACCCTCAGCTTTAGCTGAGGGCTTCCTGTTTCATTGACCTTCGCCTTCATAACGACAGGTCTTACGAGATCTCCACAGGCTTGTATTCCGGCTTTGTATTGTTCCTGTGAATAGTCAAGAAAGTAGTTATACATGAAACGCACATATCCGAAATGCATGCTGAGCTTAACTATTTGATCTTTTGTGGGATAGATACGGAATTTAAATGTCTTCAGCATGCTCTGGATCCCCCTTCTTTTAAGGACTCTGTTTGATTTTATTATACAATGGTTCGTCTCAAATACAAATCATCGTGCATTTGATGCAGTCACTCTCATCTTCCCATTGAGATTTTTGATGTTTTTAATTCCGAGTGAAATGGTAAATTAATCATTTTTTAAATGCAAAGTAATCTTAAGAGGATATAGTAAAAGATGTATCCCCCCACAGGTGGGTGGGGATAAAAGCAAAAAAGACCAGAAATCGTAATTCATAAAGTTTTTTATCGAAGGGAGATGTAGTACATGACAACTAACAAAGAGTATGTTATTAAGAAAATGACTTACGCATCCTGCGTCAATGCGGTTGAGAGATCGATCGATATTCACACTCGATGGCATTCCATCCGTTTCGGTCAATCTGACGACTGAAAGGTCACGATCTCGAGAGAATAGAGAACTGAAAGTAGAAATGAAAAACGTCAAGGAGGTGCTTATATGATGTGGTTTAGTGGAAGTCCGTGGGCTTACGGAATGGGAGGATTCGGATGGTTTTGGATGCTTATAGGCGTTATCGGATTCATTCTCTTCGTAACGGGCATCTTTTATTTCTTAGGATGGCTCTTCAAATCAAGAAGGTATGAAGGATACAACAGCCGTGGTAGCCACGACAAGGCGTTTGAAGAGCTTAAATTGAGGTATGCAAGAGGGGAAATAAGCCGCGAAGAATACGAAACTATGAAAAGGGACATGGAGAGGTGAATGACATGAAAAAAAGAAGAATTTTACCAAGTATTGTGTTTTTGATCGTCGGCATAGGAATGATAGTTTTCGCGTTCGGTGGAATGGGCTGGTTTGGAAACAGTGGGGCCTTTTCGGGAAACTCGGGCGTCACTTTAAACGCCACTTCGCTTTCTGAACTTGAAAGTGTGCCATCGACCGGAGTCATCGTTAACGCCACGGCAAACACCGTTGAATTCACGGGTTACGAGGTCACCATTCCGATGATCGCAAGTCCTAAAAACGGCCCGATGTACTCCTTTAGCGTCTACGGATTAGTCAATCCAACGATAATCGTCAGGCAAGGTGCGGAAGTCAAGCTTATATTCGTCAACGGCGACAACGACATGTACCACGGAGTCGTAGTGACTGCCGGAACACCGCCCTATCTGTACATGGGTGCGATGATGTCTGACGGTCCAGTTTTCGGTAATTCATTCATTTTACCACTTCCGCCAGAATCATCCGGAAAGTACGCCAGCGCTTCTATAACTTTCAAGGCGGCACAGTCAGGGAATTTTTATTACATTTGCCAGGTTCCTGGCCACGCTTCCAACGGGATGTACGGAAAATTCCTGGTGGAGAATTGAGAAATGAGGATGGATTCTCTCAACGACAAAATTGGTGAGATCAATACGGTATCGAGCTATCAAAGACTACCAATGAGGTTAAGAAATCACGGAACGACGATGCCAAAAAACGATGTGGAGGTGTTTGAAATGGATGAAATGATGGAGATGCCAGAAAGCAAGGGTGTAAACATCAAGTGAAGACTTTGGAAAAGCATGAATTAAGAACGCAGAGAAAATACGATAGATTTGCAAAGGTGTACGATATCTTCGAAGCCGGAATCGAAAAAAGGTTTTTCGGAAAATGGAGGAAAATCGTGTGGAACACGCTTCCAAGAGATGCACGTGTTCTGGAAGTTGGAATCGGAACGGGAAAAAACATACCGTATTATCCAGACAGAGTTAAAGTTGTTGGAATAGATTTCAGCGAAGGCATGCTGGCAAAGGCTGAGCTTGCGGCCAAAAAACATTCTGACAAAGATGTGAAACTCGTTCAGATGGACGTGACTAACCTTAAATTCGAAGACAACACATTCGATTTCGTTATTTCGACATTCGTCTTCTGTACTGTTCCCGACCCAATTTCCGGATTGAAAGAAATAAGAAGAGTTTTGAAACCTAATGGTACCGTTATTTTTCTGGAACATATGAAGAGTTCGAAATTTTTAAGAAATATCCCTCTCTATCTGATGGAACCCATTATGAGATTCACCGTCGGCACGAGCGTTTTGAGAGAAACTAAGAAAAACATCCTGCTTTCCGGCTTGAGGATACGAAAAGAAAAAAATTTGTTTTCAGATATATTCAGAATGATCGAATGTACGAAGGGAGAATAAATCATGAACCAAAATAATGATAAATAAGACCCTCACAAAGATGGCGACACGCGCAAACATGAACCTGATCGTACTTAGAGAGATAGTTCGGCGGGATTCACCGCCGCCATCCAGGCACCTTTCGTTTCGATCTACATCTCAGTTATTTTCTTCATCAAGGAGTCTTTTTT
>DYJP01000016.1 GCA_020723065.1 Candidatus Micrarchaeum sp. | reverse complement strand
AGGCCCGGAGTTACGGAAGTAAAACAAGAGGAATGGAAGGAGAAAGAGAACGGCGAACTTGAGATGCGTTGGACTTTCAAGGTCAACAATAATGCCCATTCATTAATTTTCACCATTGGCAAACCTAATGAAAAAGGATTCAGGAAGGTAACCTTGCTTTTTGAATGATTCGATTTTTTAAAGCGCGGGGTATGGGATTTTCAGAAACTCTTTCAAAGAGAGTTTCATCAGAAACGCAATGCACTTTTGATGAAACTTTTCTCGGAAAAGTTTCTTTTGAACCCATATACCCTTTCGGGAACTAGTTTTCGAGATACGCCAAACAGTTGGTTCAATTGAGATTAAGGCAAAAAGTTCGCCTCATTCTTCAATCGCATTACCTATCTGCTCAATTATATCCTTGAAATCTGGGATATTTCTTACCAGCGACTGCAGTTCGCTGTCCCATATGTTCTTCAAGGATCTGCATCTTGACAGGAAACTCTTCTTTTCAAATTCTAATCCGTACATCTTCAGTTTCTTATCGGCTATCTCCTTGTCGAACCTTATCCCCTTTCTTATTAAAAAAGCCAGGTCATACAGATCTCTTGCGGACTCTCTAGTGTATATCGCCCTTATCTTCTCAGCAAATATCTCTTTTTCATCCATGGCGTAAACCTCAAAGGAAGGGATTATGTCCATGTAGTACCCGATCGTCATTATTTTAGGCTCGATTATAGTCTTCTCCCTTAGGCTGAAGTCCAGCGTGATGCTGCACTTCGTTTTCTCCGCACCAGTATAAAGGATGCCGTTTATTTTTATTCGGTATTTTTCCGTTTCGGCGCCTTTCACTTCCCCTATGCTGTATTTGATGCCGAAATCATCCAATCCTTTTCTTATGGCCTTTACTGCTTCAATCCTTTTCATAACCGTAAAATCAAGGTCTTCCGAAAACCGGTTCAGGCCATAGCACTTGGATAAAGCGGTTCCGCCCTTGAAAACAAGCTCTTTTGCGACTTTGCTGTAGATAATGAATAAGATAAGAGTCTGGTAATAGTCCTTTTCCGCCTGCCCAAGGTTCAGTCCCCTCTTGAATGCATACGTCTTTAGTTCCTCAATGTTCATACGAATAGCCTCCATTTCTTATTTAGCGTTTTGCCTTTCTTGAACGGGTTAAGTTGGTAATAGTTTTTGTCTATTTTAATGCTTTCAGAAATGTCTATTCCCCTGTGTTTTTCCAGCATGTAGCCGACCTTCCTTGATAGCATTCCGGAGCCGATTTTCTTAAGGTATTCGGACATCCTGCCCTCTTCTACTCCTTCCGCCATGCTGAATACGTTCTCTATTTCAGCGAAGTTTCCCATTCTGTCCGGGCGCAGAAAGGAGTCAATCATCAGTTTCTCGACATCAGCTATAAAGTAAGTGTGCCCCCCGCTTCCTTCCTTATGGTAGCCCCATATGGAATCAAGGCGGACGAAATCTATTAGATATCCTGCGAATTCTACGGGCTTGTGCCCCTTTGCAGTTGCAATGGAGACTGTTCTTGGGATTGCTTCAGTGAATCCATTAAGATATGATGCGGCAAGAAAAGAGATGTAGCTTGGATAATATATGTTGGATGCAATCGAGAATATGTCGTCTGAAGTGGTGTACACCCCCTTGGTTATCCTCTTTAGCTTTCCTTCTTTTACTAAACGATGCACTAAAATCCAGGCATATTCCCGGTTCGCTGTCCTTTTCGCAATATCATTGAATCTTATTGTTGGGGATTTCAGGAACTCTTCTGTTTTCATGTATTATTATCTTTCAGAAACTATTTAAACTTATCATTTTAGATAAGTTCATAATTAGATTAAAGGAAAATTACAGATTTTCCGCTCATTCAATTAGCAATGTTGAAGAAACAAGCGCGGGGTATGGGATTTTCAGAAACTCTTTCAAAGAGAGTTTCATCAGAAACGCAATGCACTTTTGATGAAACTTTTCTCGGAAAAGTTTCTTTTGAACCCATATACCCTTTCGGGAACTAGTTTTCTCATAAACTTTCTTTTAAAGAAAGTTTAATCAAAGAACTTCTAATTAAACTGTTTTCCAAAGAGTTTATTCGAGACTAGCGCACTACCAGGTTATGCGAACCCCGCACTGATAAATATAGGGGAAAAAAAGAATAAAAGGTTTAACTATTCGGTTTATTTCTTTTCCTTTTGTTTAGGCCCAAGCTTTACGCTGAGGCCACCGTTTATTAGCCAGCTTATTCCCGAGCTGTCTGTTGTCCTGGTATAGGAGAGGTTGAATTTCACATCCTCGCTTGCCTTTCCGAACAGGTTCAGGCCGAGCTGCTTCTGTTTTTGCTTTGTCTTTGAAAGGCTGTTTATTATGTTCGAGGCGGTTTCATCCTCGTTTGTTATGTAGAATGCATTCAATTCCATCCAGGCGTTCTTGTAACCTGGCCTTATCTCCTTTCGTTTGCTTGTTATTTCAGTCTTGGACGTTCCTGTTGTTGTCATCGTCTCGCTCAGTTGGGTGTTGATATTCAGATATACATATGCGTCCGGCCCTATCTTGGCCAACGGCTGAATCTCGATTATTTGATCCTTGCCTATAGAGAACGAGTTCATGATGTCGTTTCTTGTAGTTATGCTGTCCCGCTTGGTCCTGTCGTAGCTCGCATCGACTTCCAGTTTGCCGCTGAACAGTGGAATTCCATTGGCAATGAGCTTGTATCCTTTCTCTTTCGTTTCAGTCCAGTTTACTGTGGATGCGCTCTGAGACGTTATCTTGTTATATTCCTCTGTTGTCGCTCCTTTTATACTGACTTCATACGCTCCCTTGGTCGTTGACACCCCCAAAACCGGGTTCCATTGGTCAAATACACTCTTTGCAAGTTGTTCTGTTGTCATTCCTGAAGAGGTCATCAAGTCTTCATTGACGCTCTTGTAGCCTTGCAGGTCCAGTCTTCCGTATATTGAATTGATCCAGTCGTGCTCTAGGTTCTTTCTGTATCCCGCGCTCGTGGTGTAGTCGCTCCTGATTATGTCGACTGCCGTTCCGCCAGCCTTTCCTGCTTTTTGTTCCTTATTGTATCTTAATGAAAGAATTTGGAATCCTTCTCTGTTTTGGTCGAATGTGCTGAAAATCGCCTCTTTTCTGGTGCCCTTTGTTTGCACATCGACGTTTCTTGTAACAATCTCTTCAACAGCTTCGGTTGTGACCTTTCCTTCTCCATGCAATGCAAACGTGTCGAAAGAGAGCCAGAGCCCCAACCCTGTCACGTCCTTTAGGTTTTCAATCTTTTCGTCTTCTTTTGCAAGCTGTTTTTGCTCATAAGCGGTCATTCCAGTCAGTGCCAGGCTGTTCCATCCGATTTTCTTCGTCTTAATGGTCAATTGGCTTAAAGCATCTCCGCTTGAAGTAACTCCGCTTTCGATCAGCGGCGTCGGGTTGTATACTACTCCCCATATCCCCTGTCCTGAAGCGTTATTTGCATTGAAGGACAAGCCTATGATGTTTTCCATCTTGATGCCCAGCGCAGTTCCGAGCGACTGATATATTGCAAGCGCCTCATTTCTCAGCTCCTGTTCTTTTGTTGTAAGGCTCTTCTTCGCCTCGAGCTCTTTCTGCTTTTCTTCAAACGGCCCGGTCGACAGGGTTATTAGCTTTCCGCCCATCTGGATTTCCTCGCCCTCGAATATCTTGCTTCTCATCGTCTTGTCGTACGTCAGCGTATTAATGTAATATACGTCGCCTTTATTGTTTGTCGTCCTTGTCGTGTTCAGGTTGTATCTTGCGCTTATGTATTCCGCGCTGTTTGTGATCGTCATGTTGTCCGGGGCATCCAGCTGTATCCTGAGGGAACTTTCTCCTATTCTTATTTTGTTTTCAGTCTTCGGGTTCAATATTACTGATTTCTTTTCACCAGTTCTCATGTTCAGGATTGTAAGTTCTCCCTGCAGATCCAGTTTCGAGCTTAAAATAGGCTCAATAGGCTTTATCGCGTTCAGGGTTATCTTGTAGTCTCCATCTTTGCTATGATAGATGTAAGAATTGTTGACTGAAGGAGTGAGCGGGATTGCGGTGCCATCGATATGCAGGACATATGTTTCGTTCTTCAGCAGGTCCATTACCTGGCTCATCGAGCTTTTTGAAGGAGTAACTTCTAGATTAAATATGACATCCCTTATCGCCAATGTCTTTTCGGATGCGATTTCTATCTTTTCGGAGCCTATGAAATTGCCCTTCTTGTCCATCTTATAGACAAGGACATACATTTCCGGCTTTTCCATGTCCGGCGTCTTTTCTATGAACGGGGAAGATATTGCGATGTAGTAGTCCCCAACCTTGATTGTTCCGCCCCTGTATATTTCAGTGTTTTTCTTTCCATTTACAGACATCTGGACTTTCAAATCTCCGTTCGCAAGCATTATCATCTGCTGCGCGCTCAGATCCGTGACCGAATTTATGTTGTTTAAAAGGCCTATGTTGCTTATCGCCTGCCAGGTTCCGGTGTACTTGTAAAATTCCTTGTCGTTGATTATCCTTTGCCACAGGACGTTGAAGCTTGACGGCGATCCCTGGACGTTCAAAGTTGTGCTTCCGTCCGGCTCGTTCTTTATATTAACAAACGATCCGATTCCAGTCTCTCCACTTACAAAGAAGTATGTCGAGCTGTTCGTTTCGATCAATGAGCGCCTAAACTGCGCGAATCTGCCACTCGCTCCGTCCCAATTGCTGAGAACTGCGACAAGATCCTTTCCCCACAGCTCCCATTCTTTCATTTCCTTATCTGATTGCGTTCGCTTACCGATATATTCATAGCTGTATCCGTATTCGCCGTCTCTGGAGCCTCTTATTCCGTACCATTTGGTAGTTCCGTCTCTTGTTTCTATTTTTATCTGTGCGTCATATGTTGCTGCGCCATCTGTTGCGGTTTTTTCGGTTCCGCTTCCGCTCACGTAGAACTCGATGCTCCTGGTGTTCGGCATTTCTTTCTTCAATGCATCCAATAGGCTATTTGATGTTTCGTTCTTCACCAATTCGGCGGCCTCTTTCCAGTTTTTGCTGAAATTCCTTTGATTCTCTTTGCTTAATTTGCTCCATTCGGCGGAATAAGCCTTATCATAGCTTTGATCGTTCTTTCTGCGATTGTTTATCCTTTTATAAACTTCGATTTTCTTTGCTGGTTTTATCGCATTTAGTAATTCGTAAATATCCCATTTCGCCTGTTCTTTAACATCTATTTTTGTCTTTAGAGCACTCATCTTGTCACC